>CAZRXG010000015.1:0-85252 GCA_964603985.1 uncultured Anaerolineae bacterium
TGCGGTCAACCTGCGCCAGAAGCGCAAGGGTCTAAGATGGGGATGTGAGTCCCATCCAGCGAGCGAGTAAAGACCGCTTTGAAGACTGCTTTGTATGGACACCCCGGTATCGGAAGAAGATACCGAAGGGCAATGGGGCCGGACAATGAAGCGCAGCCTGGTCAGTCCGCAGTGCGGGAGAGGAAGTGACAGTTGAGGTGATCGGGAACTACAGTCAGATAAAGGTCATGATGCCGGGCAACCCTCTTTGGGAGGCGAATGCTCCGCAGCTTGCTGCGGGGGCCCTTTACCGAAGTTTGCCGCTTTCAGTATAGGTGATTTTGAAGGCGGTGCAAGTCGACGTAAGCCCTCCGGTATCAGACTGAACACGCCTGAAGAGCGCCGCGCCGCCGGACAAAAGCCACCTTGCAAACTGTTATCATCCCCCCCAACGCGTTTTTAATCCCTCGCTATCCGATCTATAATCTGACCAGTCAGTTGTCTACCCACCGCAAGGATGGCTATGTCCGACGACCTGATCGGCCAGACCCTGGGGCAGTATGAGATCCAGGCCCTGCTGGGCAAGGGCGGGATGTCGACCGTCTACCGGGCATACCAGCGCTCGATGGATCGCATCGTGGCGATTAAAGTCCTGCCACGCGAGTTCCTACACGACGACACCTTCCTGATCCGCTTCCAGGATGAGGCGGCGCAGCACGCCAAGCTGGAGCACCTGCACATCCTGCCGGTCTACGACGTGGGCGAGGATCAGGGCATCCCCTACATCGTGATGCGCTACCTGACCGGCGGCACGCTCTCGCAGTTGATCCAGACCGGCCTGCCCGATATATCGACCGCTGTCCGGCTGGTCGAGCAGACGGCCAGCGCGCTCGACCACGCGCACGAGCGCGGCGTCATTCACCGCGACCTCAAGCCGTCCAACATCCTGCTGGACAAGGATCGCAACGCCTACCTGGCCGACTTCGGCATCGCACGCGTGGCGCAGCGCCGGAGCGACCTGACCGGCTCGCGCATCATCGGCACGCCGCCCTACGTCGCCCCGGAGATCGTGCGTAAGGGCGAGCCGGTCACCTTCAGCGTCGACATCTACGCGCTGGGGGTGATCACCTACGAGCTGCTGACCGGCGAGCCGCCCTATCTGGACGACGACCCGATGGCGGTGCTGGTCGCCCACGTGCTCGACCCGGTGCCCTCGGCCCGCGATGTCGACCCCGACATCCCGCCGGAGGTTGACCGCGTCCTGCAGCGCTGCCTGGCCAAGACGCCGCACGAGCGCCACAGCACAGCGGGCGCGTTTGCTGCGGCGCTGGCCGAAGCGGTGCGGACCGGTCAGAAGGATCAGCCCGCTCCCCGCAGGCCGGAGCCGGCCCCGGCTCCCGCGCCTGTGCATACCCCCCCGCCCGCGCCGACCCTCGCGCCGACCGGCGACACACCGCCGTCGGGGACGCACCCGCCGGTCATCGTGGAGGAGGCCCCGCGCGTGGAGGAAGACGGGGTCGCCGGGGGAGAGCGCGCCCGGCGTGGTGGGCTTGGCGCGTGGGCGATGGTGCTGAGCGTGATCGTGGCCATGGTGGGCGGCGTGATGCTGGCCGCCTACGTGCTGACCGACGGCGACCCGGCCAGTCTGCTGGCGCTCCTGACACCCATCCCGACGCGCAGCCTGCGGCCCACCGCAACCGCCACCCCGGCAGACGTGGCTTCGCCCACGCCTCTCGACGTGCCCACCCCGACCGAAGCGCCGGTCGTGCTGCCGCCGCCGGGCGGCGGGGATCGGCTGACCTTCGCCTCGAACCGGGACGGCGACTTCGAGATCTACCTGATCGACATCGACGGGGGCAACCTGCGCCAGTTGACCGACAACGATGGCCAGGACTTCGATCCGGTCTGGTCACCCGACGGGCGGCAGATCGCATACACGGCCCGCCCCGGCCCCGACCAGGACACGGAGATCATGGTGATGAACGCCGACGGCTCCAACGCGCGCCCGGTGACCGACAACGACGAGGACGACGCCGACCCGGACTGGTCGCCCGATGGGGAGTGGATCGCGTTCACGTCGGACCGGGATGGTGACTTCGACATCTACGTGATGCGCGTCGATGGCTCGGACGTGGAGCAACTGACCTTCAACAGCGAGCTGAATGACCTGACGCCGCGTTGGTCGCCTGACGGAACGCGTATTGGCTACCACGCCAGGGTAGGCAATAATAGAGATACCAGCGAGATCTACATCGTCGATGCCACCGGCGGCGCGCCGTACCAGCTTACGGGCAACGAGGTGCGCGACGAGTGGATAGACTGGTCACCGGATGGCCGGATGGTGGCCTATTCGTCGGGTGAGGGGCTGGTGGGCAACCAGCGAGCGGTCTTCGGGTTCGATCTGGTGAGCAACCTGGTCGTGCAGCTCACCGTTGATCCCGTTCACGACGACGATCCGGTGTGGTCGCCGGATGGGGGGCGGATCGCCTTCGACTCGGACCGCGACGGCGACCAGTGGTTTGATCTATACGTGCTCGACATAGCCGGCGGGACGCTACAGCAGTTGACGTTTGACCCAGCGGATGACGTTACTCCGGCCTGGCAGCCAAACCCGTGACGAGCTAACAGCCTGGTGGAGGCATTTGTGGCGGACGATCTTGTAGGCAAACAGTTCGGTCAATACGAAATCCTGGAGGTGGCAGGCTGGGGCCGCGTCGCGAGCGTGTACCGCGCCCGCCAGTTGGACGCCGACCGCGTGGTAGCCATCAAGGTGCTGCCGCGCGAGTTCACCCAGCAGGATGAGGACTTCACCACCAACTTTGCCCGCGAGGTGCGGGTGATCGCCCGGCTCCAGCACTACCACATCCTGCCGATCTACGATGTCGGCCTGGTGAGTGGCATGCCCTACATCGTGATGCGTTACATGCCGGGTGGCACGCTGTTGCAACGCCTGGTGCGCGAGACGAAGATCGCGCCCAAGGACTGCGTG
The DNA here is from genome assembly GCA_964603985.1 of uncultured Anaerolineae bacterium. GTDB lineage: Bacteria > Chloroflexota > Anaerolineae > Aggregatilineales > UBA3940 > CAZRXG01. The sequence continues at coordinate 2,969 of CAZRXG010000015.1, forward strand.
CCGATCATCCAGCAGGTGGCGGCGGCGCTGGATCACATCCACCAGCGCGGGTTGATCCACCGCGATGTCAAACCGCACAACATCCTGTTTGACGAGTCGGGTGACGCCTTCCTATCCGACTTCAGCATCGCCAGCGTGCGCGCCGCGCAGGCCGAGATGACGGGCAGCACCGTGCCGGGGATGGCCGCCTACGTCGCCCCGGAGATGCTCGACCCGGAGGCCATTCTGCTGCCCTCGGCGGACATTTACTCGCTGGGCGTCACGCTCTTCCACATGCTGACCGGGTCGGTGCCCTTCCAGGCCGACACACCCGACGAGCAGGCCCAGATGCACCTCACTGCGCCGGTTCCGTCTCTCCAGCGCTTCGACCCCAACCTGACGCAGGATGTTGAGATCGTGGTCCTGCGGACGCTGGGCAAGAAGCCTGAAGAGCGCCTCGAGACGGCCGGCGATGTGGCGCGCGAACTGGCCAGGGCGACCGGCGTCACGACCGACGCGACACGCCAGTTGGACGTGACCGAGCAGTTGCTCGCTAGTGGGATCGGGCAGGCAGTCCCGGTGCTTGCGCCGGATGGGATCGAGGACGTCGAGGTGATCGGCGACGAGGACGGGCCGGAGGTCCCGACGCTGGAACTGGAGATCGCCGACGTTGGCGCGGAAGACGCCGAGATCGAGCAAGAGATTGCACCCCCGCCCGTGCCGGAGCTTGAGGGCGAGCCGGAGACAGACCGGTGGAGTCCCAGGGAGCGGCAGCGGCGGCAGAAGGAGCGCGAGCGCGTGCGCAAGAAGGTGCTCGGCATCGGGACGCCGTGGTACACCGTTATGCTGTCGATTGTCCTGCTGCTGATCGTATGGTTTGTGGTCGGGACGGTGATCGGCTTCGAGGTGCGCCGCCAGGCTAACGCCGTCACGCTGGTCGCCATTCACGGCGAGCAGACCCGGGTGGCGGTGACGGAGACGCAGTACGGCGTGGAGACGCTGGTGGCGCAGAACTTCGCCACTCAGACGCAGGCGGTGATCCTCTCCGCGGACACGGCTACCGCTCAGGCCCCGACCGACACGCCCACCCCGACCGAGACGCCGACGCCCACCCTCACCCCCACGCCGACGCCCTTCGGCGGGAGCCTGGGGCGCATCGCACTGGTCTCAAACCGGGACGGCGATCCGGAGATCTACCTGCTCGACCTGGATACGGACCAGTTGACCAGGGTGACAGACAACGGGAAAGAGGACAGCTCCCCGTCCTGGTCGCCCGATGGGGAGTGGCTGGCCTACGATTCGCTGGACACGCTCCAGGGGCGGCACATCTTCGTGGTGGACAACCAGGGACAGAACCGGCGCGAGCTGACGGACGGCATCCGGGTGGACCGGTACCCGCTGTGGTCGTCCGACGGGAAGGCCATCGTTTTCTTCTCAACCGAGGGCGGGCGCTTCTACGTGCGCAGCATCACGCTGGACGGCAACGAGCGCGACCTGCTGCAACTGCCGATAGAGATCAGGCCTCTGGACTGGTCACCCAACAACCGCATCCTGACCGCCTATGGTCGCGACGCGGATCGGGAGCTGGAGATCCTGAGCGTTGACCTGGCGAACGGGCAGCGGACGCCGATCACCTCGAAGGTGGGGCTGATCGACTTCGTGAGCTTCTCCCCCGACCGCTCGAAGGTGGCCTACATCGGGCTATACGACAGTCGGCGGCAGTTGTTCCTGGCCGACACCAACTGCGAGTTCATTCACGAGTGCAACGCGGTGCGCCTGACCGACGATCTGTACAACTACTACACGCCGCGCTTCTCGCCTGACGGCAGCCTGATTCTGGTGGCCTCCAACCGCTTCAACAACCTCGATCTGTGGGTGCTGGATCTCAATGGGGACTTAGTGCGCCAAGTGACCGAGTCACCGTTTGACGAGTACGACGGGGTGTGGCAGCCCGCGTCCGCCGGGCCGTAACGTGCGACGGCCAGGCTCTAGACTCGGCCAGGTCCACACAACCCGGCATTTCCATCGTGGCCGGAGTAAATGAGGGGTGGTCATAATTCGGAATCGGTAGCGTTCCGCGTTTGCCCCCCACCCCTAGCCCCTTTCAGGGGTAAGTTTTTGGCTCATGTTCAACGCCAGCGTTAAGCAGAATTCTGCATCACGGCGATGCATTGCTTTTTCACCCCTCTGTGAATCCCAGCGGATCATCCGTCCCCCCATGATGAACTTTGCTGAGACATACATGGAAAACTAAACTCAGCGGGGCTGTGTTAAGTTGGTTTTGGGTACATTGTTGCCCAGACCCTCACCCGCCTTCGCCCGACCTACGGTCGCGCTCAGTCTGCCCTCTCCCGCCGGGAGAGGGCGAATCGAGGATGGCCAGGCCGTCTGAGATGGGTGAGGGTAGTTTCGCAATCGACACGAACGAGGAGCAGTTTAGCAATATATGCAAGGCTCAGTAATTATTTAATCCGGTCACCCGTTTCCCCCCCCCCCCGGCCCCTCCCCCACATTTCGCGCCTGCCGGCGCTGGGGGGAGGGGAGAAGCCGGACAAGCCACATTTCCATAGGCGAGCCGCCCCCTTGCTATCCCGCTCATCAGAGGAAGAGACGGCCATGCGCGAGCACAGGCTGTGGATCGACAGCCGCTGAGCCGGACGGGCCTTCACCGCACTTCAAACGGCGGCAGGTAAACCTTATCGCCGGTGTTGCCGCCCGCCAGCGTGACCGGCAGCCGCTTCCCCGACGCCGGATCGTACAGGCCGACGGCAACCTCGTACCTGCCGGGGGGAACACCGGTCGGGAGCACGATCCCGTGCCGGTCGATGACAGACTCGCCCGGCAGCCAGGTGGTGGTTGGGATCAGGTCGGCGGTGCGGAAGCCGTCGTGCTGGGCGACCAGCGCGCCCCCTGCGTCGTAGATGTGCACGAACACCTTGTACGATGTCTCCAGCACAGCGCCGGTCTGCCACAGCAGTGCCACGCCAAACGCATCGCCGGGCGCGACACCGCCTTCCGGCTCGCGCGCGAAGCCGGACAGGGTGATGTGATCGCCGAAGTGGGCGTCGGATGGCGTCCACCGGAGCCTGTCGTCCGGCTCCCCGGCCAGATAGCGGTCGAGCCGGATGTCGTCGTGCCAGGAGCGATCAAGCGGATAGGCGCGCCGGGCGAAGGTCTCCTCGATCACGCTGATGGCCTCAGGCGGGGCCTGGAAGTAAATGACCAACACCTCCTCGCAGGTCTCCAGGATGTCCCCGGCGGCCTCCGGTACACGCGCGCCGGGCAGGGCGTAGAAGTGCTCGCTCCGGCGGGTGCTGGCTTTCAGGACGATGCGGGCGTCCTGCGCCTCGCCGACGAAGATGATGGCGTCCTCCGGGCCGATCTGCTCGTCGATCAGCCGCGCCAGCGCCCGGTTTTCGGGGTAGCGGCAGCGGTGCGTCACCGAGCCGACCATCCCGGCGGCCATCACCGCCACGAAGAGCACGGCCACCGCCGTCCAGGCGGCAGCCTCGGCGCGCCCGGCACGCGGCGGGCCTTGATAGAGCGCCCGCCAGTGGATCAACATGCTCATCGCCAGGCCGAGCGCGTACGTCATCTCGCCCACTTCGGAGTAGGTGAACGTCACGATGTTATCCGAGTCGATGAGCAGACGCAGAGAGATCAGGCTGCTGACGATCAGCAGGGGGGTCAGTGCCAACGGTGGCACCGCGAGCAGGCCGCGCGCGCGCAGTGATGCGATAGGCTCGCGCTCGGCGGCCAGCGGCAGCAGGCCGTAGATCAGGGCCGGGATGTAGATCAGGTAGAGGTAACGGATGCCCAGGAAGTTGTGCAGGTTCATCTCTTCCTGCGCGTTGCGCTCCAGGATTGGGGCGGGTGTCTCGAAGCCGAACAGGTGCTGTCCCCAGCTCAGCTCCTCCAGCGCGGCGAGGGCCAGCAGCCAGCCCAGTCCGAGGAAGAACCAGTGCCGGTGCCCTTCCCTTCGCTGCCAGCGGACGGCGCTCCCCACGGCGAACATACCCCCCACGCTCAGAAAGACGACCGACGCGTTCTCGATGAACCCACTCTCGCCGTGAATCATCAGCGAGCAGTAGCGATCGGTGTAGGCCACTGCGCCGTAGAAAGCCAGGATCAGCAGCGGGGCAGCGATGATGAAGATCGTTGCCGTTAGTTTTTTTGAGACTCGCATTCCAGTGACAGTACCCCCACACGGTGCGTTGACTACTAAGCACTATACGGTTGTTGGCTTGAATCGGTTACTGGATTCCCGGGCCGCGAAGGGAGATTTTCCTCCTGTGAAGCCCAACGGCTCATCCGTCCCCCCATGATGAACATTGACAGTTTAATCCGGGCATCGTTTGCCCCCCACCCCCGTCCCCTTTCAGGGGTAGGTTTTTGGCTCGTGTCCAGCACCGGTGTTAAACAGAATTTGTGTCACTGTGAGGCGCTGCCTGCTCAGCGGCCCTCACCCCCGCCGACCTCCGGGTCGGGGCAGGCTTAGTGCGGCTTGCGCGGCTTGCGCTCTGTTAAGCAGGGGGCTGCATCCTTGCGACGCGTTGCCTGCTACTCATGCAGCGTTATCCCATGCCCTTGCTTAAAAAACCTACCCCTGAAAGCCCCCTGTCTAGAGAAGCCAGACGAACCGCATCTCCATCGTGGTCGGATTAAATGAGGGGTGGACATAATTCAAAATCGGCGTCGTTTCGTGCCTGCGCTTTTCCCCCCCGAAACCCGAACACGCCCTGTGCCCCGTTCCCGTTGACACTTGCCCCACCCCATGCTAGACTGGCCCCCAGCATGCCGGAACGGCGTCATCCATAACAGGGGGCTACCCACGAATGAATCGACAGCAGTTCGCCATACAGGAGCGGCGCCGCCGCACGCACCGCCTTCTGATCGCGGTTATCCTCGCTACCCTGCCCTGCTACTTTTGCGCCATCATCCTGCTCGTGACCATGGGTGGACAGGCCACCGAGGAGGACATCGCTGCCACCATGACCGCCGGGGCGCTCACCCTCACCGCTCGTGGGACGCCCAGCGAAGAGCCTACTGCCACCCCCTCGTATACGCCCGGTGGCCCGACGCTCACCGTCGTGCTGCCCGCCACGCCGACGCAGTACTTCCCGCCGACCAGTACGCCCGGCCCCAGCGACACCCCCACCGAGGATGTCACGCCTGACCTCGATGCGACGGCCACCATCGAGTACCTGCTGACCCAGGCCGCCGCAGACCTGACCGCCACTGCCGAGGCCACCGAGGAGCCAACCGAGGAACCCACCGAAGAGCCGACCGAAGAGCCGACCGAAGAACCCACCGAAGAGCCGACCGAGGAGCCAACTGAGGAAGTCACCGAAGAGCCGACCGAGGAAGTCACCGAGGAGCCAACCGAGGAAGTCACCGAGGAGCCTGGCCCCTAGGCACCGGTCAACGGATTGCAGCATGGACCTCAAGAAGCACCTGATCGAACTCTCCGAGACGCCCGGCCTCTCCGGCCACGAAGCGCCGATCCGGGAGGCGGTGCGCAAGGTGTGGAGCGGCTTGAGCGATGAGATCCAGGTCGACGCGTTGGGCAACCTGATCGCCACCCGTCATGGCAGTGACCCGCAGCCGCGCAACAAGATCCTCGTCGCGGCTCACATGGACGAGATCGGCCTGATGGTCACGCGCGTCGAGGGGAGCTTCCTGCGCGTCACCCACGTCGGTGGCGTAGACCGGCGCGTGCTGCTCGGCCAGCCGGTGATCGTGCATGGTGAGCAGCCGCTGCCCGGCCTGATCGGCAGCCGTCCGCCGCACGTCCTGCCGTCCGGTGAGCGCAGCAAGTACCCGGCCTGGGAGGATCTGGTGGTCGATACCGGACTGAGCGCCAGCCGGCTCAGACGCCTGGTGAAGGTCGGCACGCCCGTCTCGTTCGACCGGCGCGCCGTCGTGCTGGGAAATGGTCTGGTCAGTGGCAAGGCGTTGGACAACCGCGCCTCGGTCGCGGCGATGACGCTGCTGCTGGATATGCTCCAGTCGCGCAGCCATCGTTGGGACGTGCTGGTCGTGGCGACGGTGCAGGAGGAGGCCACGATGGGCGGTGCGGAGACGGTTGCCTGGCACCTGCGGCCTGACATCGCCGTCGTGGTCGATACCACGTGGGCGACCGGCATCGGCGTCGGTGAGGATAAGGGCTTCAAGCTGGACGGTGGCCCGTCGCTGATCGTTGGCCCCAATGCGCACCCGAAGTTGTTTGATCTGGTGCGCGAGACGGCCAAAAAGCTGGAGATCACCGTCACGCCGGAACCGGCGCCGCGCAGCAGTGGCACCGACGCGTGGGCGATCCAGGTCAGCCGTGATGGCATCCCGACTGCCGTGCTCGGCATCCCCATCCGTAACATGCACACCCCCGTCGAGATCGTCGCCCTCAAGGACATTGAGCGCACGACGCGCATCGTCGTCGAGTTCGTCGCCGGGTTGGACGATGGCACACTTGACAAGCTCGCGCTGGATGCCGGTGATTGATCCCTGTCGTCCCGCAGGCCCGTAGAACAACACGCGCTTTTCAGGAGAGATCATGCAAGATTGCTTATCACGGCTTCCCGAACAGCCCGCAGCACCCGGACGCCCCCGCGTGAGCCAGCCATGAGAATCCTGCGGCAGCTCTCTGAGGCGATGGGCGTCAGTGGCGCGGAAGGTGAGGTGCGCGGCGTGATCCTCGACCTGATCGTGCCGCACGTCGATGAGATCAAGACCGACAGCATGGGCAACGTGCTGGCCTACAAAAAGGGGGCCGGGCGAGACCGCATGAAGGTCATGCTTGATGCTCACATGGATGAGGTCGGCATGATGGTCACCGGTCATGATAGCAAGGGGATGCTCAAGGTCGTCGCCATCGGTGGGCTGGACGACCGCATCTTGCCCGGCACGCGCGTGCTGGTCGGCTCCAGGAAGATCCCCGGCGTGATCGGGGCCAAGCCCATCCACCTGGTGGACAGCATGAAGGTGGTCAAGCTGGACGCGATGGCGGTTGACATTGGCGCGAAGGACAAGGAGGCCGCCAAACGCAAGGCCCCGTTGGGAACGCGCGTTGGCTTTGATACGGAGTTCATGAACCTGGGAGCGGTGGCGCGCGGCAAAGCGTTCGATGATCGCGCCGGATGCGCCGTGCTGGTGCACCTGCTGCGGGGTGAGCGCCGCCCCTTCGACCTGGTGGGCGCGTTCACCGTGCAGGAGGAGGTTGGGCTGCGCGGCGCGAAGATCGCCGCCCATGCCGTCGAGCCGGACGTGGCCTTCGTGCTGGAGGGCACCATTGCCGATGACCTGCCCAAAGAGGACGATGTCTCGCCCACGACCGAGTTAGGCAAAGGCCCGGCGCTGAGCCTGATGGATCGCAGCGTGATTTATGACCGCCGCCTCAATGACTTCCTGGTTCGCACCGCCGAAGAGCTTGGCATCCTGGTGCAGTTCAAGCAGCCGGGCATCGGTGGCACGGATGGCGGCTCGATCGTCACCACGCGCGCGGGCGTCCCGGCGGCGGCGGTTTCGGTGCCCTGCCGCTACATTCACAGCCCGGCGGCGATGCTCAACAAGCGCGATTATCGCCACACGATCCGGTTGATGGAGGGCGCGTTGGAGCGGTTGGACAGGCGCGTGCTGAGGTGGTAGAGGACACGTGAGATTGAAGGATGCTGATCCCGTTCCGCGACCGCGACCCGATGAACATCTTCCCTATCATGACGGTGCTGATCATCACCGCCAACGTGCTGGTGTTCGTGTACGAGCTTTACCTGATGGCCGAGGGGCAGTTGCGGGTGTTTTTCGTCCTGGCGGCGATGATCCCCTACAACGTCACCCACCACTTGAATGCCCACACCGCGCTGACCTTCCTCACCTCGATGTTCATGCACGGTGGTTGGATGCACCTGATCGGCAATATGCTTTACCTCTCGATCTTCGGCAACAACGTCGAGGGCACGCTGGGCCAGTTGCCCTACTTGATCTTCTACCTGGCCTGCGGCGTCGCGGCCAGCATGGCCCAGATCGCCATCGACCCGACCAGCCCGGTTCCCCACCTGGGCGCGAGTGGGGCCATCGCCGGGGTGCTGGGTGCGTACATTGTCACCTACCCCAAAGCCAGAATCCGGGCGGTGCTGTTCATTGGCCTGATCCGCCTCATCACGCTGCCCGCCTTCGTCGTGCTGGGCCTGTGGTTCGTCCTCCAGCTTTTCAGGGGCGTCGGGTCGTTGGGAGCGCAGACAGGCGGCGGGGTGGCTTACTTCGCCCACATTGGCGGGTTCGTGGTGGGCGCGCTGCTGATGGCGATCATCAATCTGGTCGACCGTGCCGAGTGAGTGCATTAGGAGAGGGAAATCATGATCCCGTTCCGTGACCACAACCCAAGCGGGCGCTTTCCCATCGTGACGGTGATTTTGATCGTCGCCAACACGTTGGTTTTCCTGTACGAGCTGCTGCTGTCCTCGACCGGCCAGCTTGACCAGTTCTATTACCAGGCTGCGCTGATCCCGGCCAGCGTTACGGCGGCGCTCACCCCGGCCACCGCGCTGACCTTCCTCACCTCGATGTTTATGCACGGTGGTTGGATGCACTTGATCGGCAACATGCTTTATTTGTGGATTTTCGGTGACAACATCGAGGACATACTCGGCAGCCTGGGCTTTGTGGTGTTTTACCTGGCCTGCGGTGTTGCTGCCGATGTGGCCCACATCCTGATAGAGCCGCGCAGCCCCGTCCCCACGCTGGGCGCGAGTGGGGCCATTGCCGGGGTGCTGGGCGCGTACCTGATCACGTACCCGCGCGCGCGGGTTGATACGCTGGTTTTTCTGGGCTACTTCATCCGTATCATCTCGCTGCCGGCCCTGGTCGTGCTGGGTTTCTGGTTCGTGCTCCAGTTGTTTAATGGGCTTTTGTCGCTGGGCGTGCCGACCGGCGGCGGGGTGGCCTTCTTCGCTCACGTGGGTGGGTTCGTGGCCGGGCTGGCGTTGATGGGGGTGGTCAGGCTGCTCAGGCCGGAACGCGAGCGGTATTGGTGACACACCCGGAGCCAGTGGAACCGGTGGGGAAAAATGGAGCGGGGGAATGTCCGAGATCACGGAAGGCGTGAAGCCGACGATAAGCTCGTTGGGCGACCTCAACCGGGAGCGTTGCGGGTTCGTCATTTTGTTCTTTGCGTTGATATGCCTCGTGGGTGCTCTGTTAGTTGGGACGTTCATATGGGCCGCCGGGGCCGCAATCAATGTGATCCTAAGTGTCATCTTGATCGCCGCAGCACTCGCCAGAGTCGCCCTGGTCTTCATATTTGCCAGCAGAATCGGGATGCAGCGCGGAGCACTGTTCAGCTTTATCGCTTTCTGGCCGGTTATCTACTGGGCCGCTTTCTTCGCCGTCGTCGGCTTCGCCCCCGATCACCTGAAGAAGGGCGAAGAGGAGCCAAAGGTGGTCTATTCTCTGATCGGCTGGGGAGTGATCGCCGAGTTGTGGCTCGTGCCATTGGGGCTTATGGGCCTCCTGCTTTTGAGCAATCCCGATTACGCGAGTAAGCTTTTTCTCGGCCCACCAGTTGGCGCATACATGCCAGGGTTATCTATCCCCTGCGGGTGGCCGATTCTCGCGCTGCTGCTCGTGCTTCTAAGTCTGGGATCTGTTTCCTCATGGCTCGGTGCCTGCAAAAGGTACGTGCGGGGAGGGTGGCTGGCACTTCTAATTATGCTGCTTCAAGTGTACGTTATATTCCCCTCCCTCTGGATCGTTACAGTTGGCCCGGCAGCAGTGCAGCTTTACAAGGTTTTTACACTCGAACAGTACTGACTTTATCACCGACCAAGCCTGGGTAGCTCACCGGAGTGACACCGTGATCGAAACCATTCGCAAACTGGCAGCGGCCTACGGCCCCAGCGGACACGAAGACCAGATCCGTGCCTTGATCCTCGACGAGATCACCGGCCTGGTCGATGAAAAGCCGACCGTCGATGCGATGGGCAACGTCATCGCCTGGAGGCGCGGCGGCAAGACAGACGCGCCGATGGTCATGCTCTCGGCCCACATGGACGAGATCGGCGTGATGGTCACCCACATCGATGAGGATGGCTTCTTGCGCTTCACCCACATTGGTGGGGTGCTGGCCGTCTCGTTGGTTGGCAACCGGGTGCGCTTCGCCGATGGCACCGTCGGCGCGATCTACGTCGAGAGGCGTGACAACACTGGCAGCGTCCCCGCGCTGAGCCAGCTTTACATCGACGTGAGCGATGGCAGTGGCAAACATGCCGTCAAGGTCGGCGATGCGGCGGGCTTCGTGCGTGATCTGGTGGTGCGAGGTGACAGGTTAACCGCCAAGAGCCTGGATGACCGCGCGGGGTGCGCTGTCCTGATTGAGGTGCTGCGCGGCCTCAAGGACTCCCCCAATGACGTGGCCTTCGTCTTCACCGTGCAGGAGGAGGTTGGATCGCGTGGTGCGCAGACTGCTGCCTATGCCATAGACCCTGACGTTGGCATCGCGGTTGACGTGACCCGCACCGGTGACACGCCCAAAGACCGGACGATGGACGTGGTGTTGGGCAAAGGTCCGGCCATCAAGATCAAGGATGGGCGCATGCTGGCCGCGCCGGAGGTGGTTGACCTGCTGGAGAAGGCCGCCCGGAAGGCCAGAGTCCCCTGCCAGCGAGAGGTGCTGCTCAGTGGTGGGACCGACGCTGCCGCGATGCAGCTTGTGCGGGCGGGCGTCCGTGCGGGCTGCCTGAGCGTCCCCTGCCGTTACGTCCACACCACCAGTGAGACGGTGGACATCAATGACGTGCAGAATGCGGTCAAACTGCTGGTCGCGCTGCTGGAGGGGCCGGTCAAGGTGTAGACTCCCCGTGAGCGCCCGCAATGCAACGTCCCACCCCCGGCTCCCGGTCACCACGTTGCTGGCCGTCGGGCTGCTCTCGGCGGCGATGCTGTCCTTTGAGCTGACGCTGACGCGCCTGTTCGCCGTCGCGCAGTTCTACCACTTTGCTTTCATGGTGATCAGCCTGGCGCTGCTGGGCCTGGGTGCGGCAGGCTCGCTGTTGAGCGTGTGGCCGAGCCTGGGTGAACACCCCGCCCGGTGGGCGGTGGGCCTTGCGCTGGCGACGTTGGTAAGTTATGCCATCCTCAACCTGATCCCCTTTGACTCGTATGCCATTGCATGGGACCGCCGTCAGGCGCTTTACCTGGTGCTGACCTTCGCCGGGGCGGCGCTGCCCTTCGTGTTCGGTGGGTTGGTAGTCGGTGGGCTGCTGGCCGCAGACGTGCGTGGCCTGCATCGCGTCTATGCCGCCAATTTGGCCGGGTCGGCGTTGGGCTGTGTCGTCGTGCTGCCGCTGCTCGGTTGGTTGGGTGGTGAGGGTGCGTTGTTCGCCGGGGCTGCGTTGGGGCTGGTGGGGGCCGCGTTGTTCGGCATCGGGCGTGCCGATGGGGGGCGGAGGATCGGGGAACTGGTTGGGGTCGGGGCTGGCATCGTCGCCCTGCTCGTCCTGGCGGTCGCACGCCCGGAGTGGGCGGCCATCCGGCTCTCGCCTTACAAGGGGCTGCATCAGGCGCTGCTCGCCCCCACTGCCGATCACACCGTATCGGAGTGGGGGATCGTGGCGCGCGTGGACGTGGTTGAGAGTGACTCGATCCACATCATGCCCGGCCTCAGCCAGAATGCGCTGATCGCTTACCCGCCGCGACAGGCCGGGCTGACGCTCGATGGGGACAATCTGATGCCGATCACCGCGCTTGCGCCTGAAGATGAATTAGCCCGCGCGCTGGCTGCCAACGTCCCCCAGGCGGTGGTGACCGCGCTGCGCCCTGCCCCGGCGTCGGTCTTGATTCTGGAGCCGGGTGGTGGATGGGACGTGCTGTTGGCGCTGGCGGGCGGTGCGGAGTCGGTGATGGTCGTCGAGCGCAGTCCGCTCGTCGTGAGCGTCCTGCGGGACGATTATGCCGATTTCACACGCCGCCTGTACGATGACCCGCGCGTGATGGTCGTCGTGGCCGAGGGGCGCACTTACGTTCGTCGCACCGAGCGGCGCTTTGACGTGATCGTCCTCTCGTTGAGTGATTCGTTTCACCCGGTCACATCGGGAGCTTACAGCCTGAGTGAGGATTATCGCTACACCGTCGAGGCGGTCGGTGATGCGCTGGATCACCTTGCGCCGGGGGGGGTGCTGGTCATGATGCGCTGGTTACAAACCCCGCCCACAGAGTCGCTGCGCGCGCTGGGGACGGTTGAGGCTGCGCTCCGTGCCCGTGACGTGGAGCGCCCTGCCGATCACATTGCTGCGCTGCGTGGCATGCGCACCATGACCTTCGTCGTAGGTGAGCAGCCGCTCGGCGCTGCCGACCGGGGGGCAATCCGCGCCTTTGCCGCCTCGCGCGGTTATGACCTGGTCTGGTTGCCGGGCATCTCACCCGATGAGGTCAATCTCCGCAGTCGCCTGCCTGAACCGGCTTATTACCTGGCCTTCGCTGCGCTGCTCGATGACCCGGTGGGCTTCGTGCGCGGCCACGAGTTTGACATCCGCCCGCCCACAGACGACCGGCCTTTCTTCTTCCACTACTTCCGTTGGCGGCAGACGCCGCGCGTGTTGGCCGAGTTGGGCCACACCTGGCAGCCCTTCGGTGGGAGCGGTTACTTTGTGCTGGTGGCGCTGCTCGTCCTGGTGACGATCCTGGCCGCGCTGGCGATTTTCGGGCCGCTGGTGGCCGGGAGAGTCCCCGCGCCGGGGCCTCGCCCTCACCGGCGGGGAGTGCGCGTCCGGGCGCTGGCTTACTTCTTCGCCCTGGGGTTGGCCTTCCTGTTCGTCGAGATCCCGCTCGCGCAGCGCTTCATCCTGTTCCTGGGCCAGCCGGTGACGGCGCTGTCGGTGGTGCTGTTCGCGATTCTGCTTTTTTCGGGGGTGGGCAGTCTGAGTGCGCCGCGCTGGTCGATCCGGGTCGCGTTGGGTGCGTTGGTGATTGCCGTGCTGCTGACGCCGCTCGTGCTGCGCGGCGTGTTCGCGCTGGCGCTGGGGTGGCCGCTCGCGGGGCGCGTTGCCGTCGCGATCCTCAGCCTGGCCCCGATGGGCGTGCTGATGGGCGTGCCCTTCGCGCGAGGGATGGCCCTCGTTGAGGAGGCCGCGCCCGGCCTGACGCCCTGGGCGTGGGCGATCAATGGCAGTGCGTCGGTCATCAGTGGGGTGTTGGCGGTCATGGCTGCGCTGAGCTGGGGGTTCTCGGTGGTGCTGTGGGTGGGCGCGGGGACATACGCGTTGGCGCTGGTCGCCATCGGGGGGATGGACACGGCCCCCACCGGATAGGGCTGCGCGCCGCCTTTCCCCATTGATGAACTTTGACCGTTTTATCCGGTCACCGTTTGCCCCCCCCCCCCCGCCCCCCCCCCCCCATACCCCCCCGGCCGCGCGGGGGGGGGGGGGGGAGGCAGACCGGCGGCCGGCGGGCGGGGGCGGTGCGGCGCACAGGTGGACGAAGCGAGCCGATCAGGCGACCGCCTGATTTGCGTCCACGTCTCGTTTAAGTTCGCAAAGGGACTTTGTGAATATTCCATCCCTCAGTAGCCCGCGCCGGTACCGCCGCTGCCGCCCAGCTTCACGACCACGGTGAAAGTGCGGCCCTGCCGCCACACGCGCAGGCGCACCGACTCGCCCTCTTCGTAGCGCTCCAGCGCGTCGTTCAACGTGTAGTCCTCGGTCAGATCGCGCCCGTCAATCGACAGGATGATGTCGCCGGTAGCCAGACCGGCTGCCTCGGCAGGGCTGCCGCCGTGCAGGACGATGATCTGTGCCCCGTCGCTCACGTCGAAGGGATCGCCGGGCACCACCATGCGGTATTTGACGCCCAGCCGTGCCTCGCTGGGGGACTGATCCTGGTCGGGCGGCGGCGGCACGTAGTGTATGGTGGGCGTCGGCAGGGGCGGGATGGGGGTGACCGCCGCTCCAAACACGCCCAGCACGACGGTGTATTCGTGGATCATGCCGGGTGGACGGCGGATCACGACCATGATCTCGTCGCCCGTCTTGTGGCGCTCGATGATGCTGCGGGCCTGCGCCGCGCCGGTGATGTTCTTGCCGTCGATGGACAGCAGTTGGTCGCCGGTTTGCAGACCGGCCAGATTCGCCGGGCCGCCCGCCTGCACCGGGTCGAGCACCACTTTGTTCCCCCGGTCCTCGATGATCGCGCCCAGCAGGTCGACGTACTCGACCCGAGGGCCGAACAGACGACCGCCCAGGAAACCCATGATGCTGCCCGAAGCCAGCGCGACCAACACGATCACTGCCACCAGAATCCATATCCAGGTCGCCGTATTGGACGAGGTCGCGGGCGCGGTCTCCTCGACGCGTGGCAGGCGGCCTTCTGCCGCCTCGGTCGCGCGCCGATCCTTCTCTTGCGGGGTCAGGTCTTTACTCACGGGCCGCTCTCCTTCCTCACGCGTAACTGCTCACAACACGTCCTCACCGATCAAGACGAAAAAACCCCGCCCCAGGTTCCCCTGCGGCGGGTGTGCCGCACATGTGTCGCCGGGGTTGGCGGGTTAAGATTTGCGGCGTGTCCTCTTCGCCAGCTTCGACAACCGGCCTTTGGCAAAGTCGCCGATCAGCGACTCGAAGACCGCCGACACCACGAATGACCCCACCATGCCCCCCAGCGCGACTGCCATCTCGCCGACCGACCCGACCCGGTAGGAGAACGTCAGCACCGGTTTGAGGAACCGCCAGGCGGGTGGCACGTAGCTGAAGGTCACCGGGACGCGGGCACGCTGGACCCAGGTGACGGTCTCGCTGCGCAGGTAGGGATGCGTCTCCAGGCTTCTGGCAAGTCGGGCGTCGAAGAAGGAGCCGCGCGGGAAGTCCTGCAGCTCCACGCTGAGGGTGTCGTAATCCCGCTCGAACCGGTTCAGCCCTTCCGCGCGGAGAGCCTGCTCGACCAGGTCGCCCTCGCCAAAGGTGATCTCTTTCAGCAGCAGGCCGCGCTTCTCGCCCGTCACGGAAATCGTCGGCAGTGGCACGGAGAAGGGGGCGCTGCGCACCTCCCGCGCGCACACGCCCCAGTAGCCGTCGTCCAGGCCGGGCGCGAAGGCGGTGACGCTCCCCCCGACTTCGAGCGTCCCCGTGCGTATGTTCTCGCCCAGCACGACGATCTCGACGCCGGTCACGATGGCGTCCGGGCACGGCACGGCTTCCTGGGCTTCGGCCTCCATCTCTTCGATGGTCTCCTCCCGAGGGCCAGCCATGGGTGCCAGGAGCAGGGCACCGCCGCCTACGACGACCAGGCACAGCATCCCCACCGCGCCCAGTGCCACCAGCCACACCCACCACCGGCGTTTGCGGACGCCCGCCTCCTTGCGCGCCCTGCGCCGCCTGGCGATGCCGACCACCAGCCGCCACGCGAGCCAGGCGATCACGATGCCCGCCAGCAGCGCCGTGCCCAGCGCGTAATCAACCGCGAAGAAGACCAGGGCCAGGGCCGCGACCGCCAGTAGAATGATCGCAATCAACCCCGCCGCTCTGGCCGTATGTGCGCGCTCACTCATCGTGCTTCCTCCTGGTGGGCTATGGTGCCCAGCGAATGTCGTACACGCCCGACAGGCCCTCGATCACGAACATCTCGCCGGTGGCCGGGTTGACGATCATCAACTGCCCGGCGAGCGTGCCGAACTCGTCTATGCGCCCTTCGGCCAGCCCGGCGATCAGCACCCCGTCCGGTGAGAGGACCGGCTGCTCCAGCACAATCGCGCCCGTCTCCGGCTGGAGATCGACAATTGGGACCGAGGAAGCTTTCTCCAGCAGCGCGCCGTAAATCTGCACGCTGGTCGGGCCGGTGGTGTAGGCCGGGCTGAGGCGTCTCAGCAGGGCCAGGCTTCCGTCGGGGCGCACCACCACGTCGGCGATGGGCAGGTCGAGCAGGTCAATAATCGTCGTCGGCGTCCCCGGCTCGACCAGCTTGAGCGTTGGCTCGCCGTAGTGGCCGCCCTCGTTGTAGACCATGACCAGCCCCTCGTCCGTCCACTTGGCCTGAGACTGGAAGAGGCCCAGCGTGGTCGGGTTGGGCCGCGTGCCCGTCGAGAGCAGGGCGAAGTCGTAGCCCTCGTAGAAGTTGACCTGCGCCAGCAGCCACGCGCCGTCGGGTGACCACTGGGGGTGGCTGTAAATCCTGATCAGCTTTTCCTCGCCGTCTCGCGGGAGGGTATCGGCCACCAGACGGCGCTGCTCGCCCGTCTCCAGGTCGATGACCCACAGGCCGTTGTTGGCGTAGGCAACCTGCTTGGCGTCCGGCGAGAAGCCCAGTGTCCCCCCGACCGGTTCCGGCAGCGCGATCACCTGTGAGACGGACAGCGTATCGACCGCCGCCCGGTAGATCACGCCCTCGCTGGTGTAGACGATCTCCGTCCCGTCCGGGGCGACGTCGTAGGCGGTGACATCGGAGATGGCGTCGGTGATCACCTCCGGTGGCTGGCCGTTGGATGGGAGCCGCCACACCTGCACCACGTCGTTCTTTGGGGCGAGGAAGTACAGGTCGGCGGGCAGCGGCAGGCTGGTCACGCTCTGTGGTGGGGGATCGCCCCAGCCGAAGCCGACCGGTGACCCCGCTGCCTCAAACGTCGCCTGTGCCCCCGTCAGCGCGTCGAGCAGCAGGATGGTCGTCGGGCCGTCGGGGTCGCGGCCTATCAGGCGGGTGGCGGTCGGGTTCCAGATGAAGTCCGCCGTCTGCACGGGCAGGTTGCCCTCCTGGTGGAAGCTCAGGTCTTCCGGGTCGCCCAGGTACAGAAAACCCGGCCCCTCGATGCCCTCGTCGTGCACGAAGAAGACCAGCGTCCCGTCGGGCTGCTGGCCCGGCAGTGAGACCTGCCGGTCCTGGCGCACCATGAAGGCCCGCGAGTCGAGGTCTTCTGGGTGGACCAACGCCAGCCCGCCCTCAGCCGGGGCGAAGGCCAGCCGCCCGTCGGCCAGCCAGGTGTAGCCGTTGATCGCGCCCAGCTCGACCCACAGCGCCAGCAGCGGGTCGGAGCGGTACAGCGTGGCGACGCCGTCCGCACGCCACGCCAGCAGCCACCCCGAATCGGCTGACCAGCCCAGGTCAACCAGCGGCTCCTCAGGCGCGTCGAAGACCAGCGGCCCGAAGTCCACGCCCGCGCCGGGGATGTACAGCCGGAAGCCGGTGCCGGTGGAGTAGGCTATCTTGCTGGCGTCCGGCGACCAGCATACCGTCTGCCCGCGCGCGTCTTCCGGCGGCGTGCCGATGCCGTTGTCGAGCATCTGGCCGCCGGTCCCCGTCAGCGAGGCGACGGCCAGGAACTCGTCGGTGCGGTAGAGCAGCCAGTCCCCGCCCGGTGCCACGTCGAAGTCACGCACCACCAGGTCGAGGCGCGTCACGGAAGCGGCTGCGTGCTCGTCCCCGGCCAGCGGCTGCCACCACACCTGCCCGGCGTCGTTCAGGTAGAACAGGTCGGCGGCCAGCGGCCAGGCCGTCATCAGGGGTGGCTCGGTGGGCGGCGGGGTCGGGGTGAGCGTCACCAGGTCGGCCGTCGGCGTGGGCGGCGGGGCCTCCATCGGCTCGACCTCGGTCTCGACTTCGGGTGGGGTGGCCGTCGCCGCAGAAACCGGTTCGCCGGGCGGCGCGTTGGGCGCGGCTCCCGGCATCTCCAGGATGCTGCACGCCGGTAACATCAGCAGGATTAGCACTGCAAGGGCTTTACGCATCGCTGCTTCGCCTCACTAAAAATAATACGACACCGGGTTCGGGCCGGGCGGCTCGCCGTCCCGGCTTACCCTCTGATGGCCTTCTTGAATGCTTTACGGATCTCGCCAACCTCGGCGTGACGACCCGTCCGCAGCTTACTGTAGACCAGATCGCCGTTGATCTCCACCTCGAAAGCGCCTCCCCCGCCGGGGATGAGCGTCCACTCGTCGATGTAGGACTCGAACTCCTGGAGGATGTTTTCCGTCATACTGACGGCGTAGGGGAGGTAGTGTCAAGCCGCGCAGTAGGTGATCGATACGGACAGCATGCGTTACTCCTTCGATGTGGGTGGTGATAACTGCCGCAAGTATAGCAAGACCCGCCGGGAATCAAAAGACCGCGCTCGTGGTGCAGGCAAGTTCTTTTTCCTCCCGGCGCTCGATGAGCTTTAACCGTTTAGTCCGGGCACCGTTTGCCCCCCACCCCCGCCCAGAGCAGCCAGACGAGCCACATCTCCGTCATGGCCGGATTAGGCTCAAGGTGTATAAGGGACTTTGCGGCTGCGTGCCTGGAGGGGCATCCTACTCGCACGGCTCGCCGGGCGGGGCGAAGTACCAGTCCTCGACGTTCCAGGAGGCGTAGTTGATGGGGCCTTTCTGCGGGCCGCACAGGCCGGGGGCGTGCGCCTCGACCTCAACCCGCTGGAACAGCGGAAGCTGCGGCAGCTCCGCGTTGAAGATGCGCTGCGCCTCCAGGTAGAAGGGCCGCCGCTCGGAGGGGGCGAGGGCGTTCTGCCCGTCGAATAAAGCCTGGGTCATCGCGGCACTGCACCAGGCGAGGTAGTTTTTGCCTTCCAGGCCGTCGCGCGTCTCCGGGACCTGCTCCGGGTAGTGCAGCACGTAGCTCTCCGGCAGATTCTCCGCCGTTGGTCTCCCGAACAGGAACCACTCGCGCGGGCTGGGATACAGAGCAGTCATCTCGTAGGGGACGACGATCTGGCCGAGCAGGTCGGGATGATCGGCCAGAATTTGTCCGGCGACCAGAAACTTGCCGTCGGGCGTGCGGTAGATGTTTTGCCCGGCGAAGAGGCCGAGCTTGTCGGGGTTGGGGCCAGAGGTCCAGGCAGATTGGCCGATCTGGTAGGTGCGCCCGAAGAGCAGCCCCTCCGGGTCGAACCACACCGAGGGCAGCAGGAGATCCAGGTTGACCTTGATGCCGATGTCGGCCATGTTGGCCTGGAACAGCGTGCTCAACTGCTCGCGCATCGCGTCGCCGGTGGTGGTGTGGAAGGTGACCTCAAATGGCGTGCCCGCCGGGATGGTCCAGGTGCCGCGCTCGCAGCCGTACTCGCCGCTCAGATCCTCGCGTGCCTCGCGGACGCCGTCGCCGTCGATGTCCAGCCAGCCCGCCTCTTCGAGCAGGGCGCGTGCGTGGTCGGGGTCGTAGGGATACTGGCCCTCGATCTCCGGGTTGAAGGCCCAGTGATCGGGTGGCAGGAAGCTGTCGAGCGGCTCGACCTCGCCGTAGAGGACCTGATCGGCCATCTCGCGGCGGTTGGTGCCGTAGGCGACCGCCTGGCGCACGCGCAGGTCGGCGAAGAAGGCCCACCCTCCGCTCTCGGCGTCGGGCGGGGGCCAGTGGTTGAAGTCGATGTGCTCCCAGGTCGTCGAGGGGACGGCGCTGTATTCGATCAGGCCCTCGTCTGCTGCCTCGCGGATGGTGGGCAGCTGGGTCAATGGGAGGCCGTCGCCGGTCGCGTAGTCGCACTCGTCCGCCAGCAGCGATGACAGCATCTGTTTGGTGTCGGGGATGAAGCGGTAAACCAGATTGGGGGTTTTGACCTCGCCGCCCCACCAGCTCGTGACGGCCCGCATGGTGACGTGCTCTCCTGCCGCCCACTCGACGAACTCGTAGGGGCCGAGCACGGGGTTGGGCAGGCGGGCGTACTCGCTGCGCTCGATCTCGGCGGGGGTCATGCCGCCCAGAACGTGCTCAGGCAGGATGGTCGAGAGCGCCGCCGGGCCTGCCAGCGGCGGCAGAAAGTACGTCGGGTCGAGGACGCCGGGCGGGTAGGTCACGCGCAGCGTGTGGTCGTCGATCTTCTCGAAAGTCTGCCGCTCCAGGATGCCGCGCGAGGTCGCCCCGGAGCCGGGGTCGATGACCACCTGGCGGGTGAAGATGATGTCGTCCACCGTGAACGGCTCGCCGTCCGACCAGGTGATATCGTCCTTGAAGCGAAAGGTGACGCTCAGCACGGCGTTGGGGCCTTCTCCCTGCAGCGTGGCGCTGCCGTCCTCGAAGCCGGGGAATGCGTCGTCCGCGAGCATCTGCGTCGCGTAGAAGTAGTCGCTGTCGTAGATCCAGCCTTTGCCGTCGGCGGCGTGCAGGATCTGCACGGTGGCGGCCATGGTGCTGGTCACCGCGTACAGGCTGTCCGGCTCCTGGCTCATGCAGATGGTGATGGTATCTTTTGGCTCAGGCGTCGCGGCGGGGGCGGTCGTGGGGGGCGTGGTCGGCTCCTCGGTGACCCTGGTCGCGGCGGCGGTCAGGGTCTTGCCGCCGTCGCAGGCTGCCAGTGCGAGCGCAGCCGCCAGCACGAGTGTCCCGACGAGCGCCCGTCGATTGCTGAGTGTGGTCTGCTTGGTCTTCGTTGTCATGTCTCCTATGAGCAGCAGGCGCGGGTGTGCTCGCTTTGCGGCGCTCGCACGACCACACGGCGGAAAACCGGTCACAAGCAGGTCTTCCGCCCCACCTAGCCGTCTGGTTGCTTCGCCTGTCGTGTCGGATGATATGGTTGGGCGTGATGCGGTTCGCGCACCGGCCAGAGATTAACCGAATCGGCGGCAAAAGGCAAGGAGGGCGAATCGCGAACCGGTAAGGCGCGCGCGCAAGGGGCGGGCCGGGAGGCCCTCAACCCTCCGTCGTGATGTGTCCCTCGACCACGTGCCAGCGCGTCGCCTGGCGCAGAACCTCGTCCGGCAGCAGGCCCGGCTCGGTCGTCGTCAGCAGCACCTGATCTGCGCCGTTGATTTGCTCCATCAGGTAGGCGCGGCGGTGCTCGTCGAACTCGGCGGTGACCTCGTCGAGCAGCAGCAACGGCCACTCACCGGTGCGCTCGCGCATCCAGGCCAGCTCGGCCAGCTTGAGCGCCAGCACCGCCGTCCGGTTCTGCCCGCGCGAGCCGTACAGCCCCAGGTCGCGCCCGTTGACGAGGAAGCGCATCTCGTCGCGCTGCGGCCCGATGGTCGTCATGCCGCGCACGAGGTCGTCGCGGCGGTGGGCATGTAAGGCCGCTTTGAAGCGCTCCGCGATCTGTGAGGGTGGCAACTGCGGCAGTGCCTCGACGCCCAGGTCGCCTGCGTCAAAGCTCAACTGGCCCTCCGGCGTGGGGGCCGGGTCGAAGCCGGGCAGGTAGCGCAGGCGGAGGTTCTCGCCCTCGCCGGAGAGGTCGCGGTGGATCTGGCGGGCCCCGCGCTCCAGGTCGCGCACCAGCCGGTAGCGCCCGGCGACGATGACCGCGCCGTTACCGGCCAGCCGCTCATCCCAGAAGGCCATCTGCGAGGCGTCGCCGCGCCCGCCCCGCTCCTGAAGCTGCCTCAGCAGGGCGTTGCGCTGCGAGAGGACTTTGTCGTACTCGCTGAGCGCGCGGCAGTAGGCCGGGTCGACCTGGCACAGGGTGATGTTCAGGTAGCGGCGGCGGGTGCTCGGTGAGCCTTCGACCAGGTCCATATCCTGCGGCAGGAACATCACCACCCGGATCTGGCCCAGCAGATCCATGACGCGCCGGGGCAGCCCGTTGACGCGGATCTGCTTCTTGAAGCGCACCTCTCGCCCCGTGCGCTCAAGCATCATCCCCACCTCGACGCGCTTGAGGCCCTCGCGGGTCTGCACTTCGGCCACCAGCCGCGCGAACGGGATCGGCTCGTCGTCGGCCAGCCAGTTGATCAACTGGCGGTCGGAGGTGGTGTGCGGCGAGCGCGAGGTCGTCAGGTAGTAGATCGACTCAAGCAGGCTGGTCTTGCCCTGGGCGTTATCGCCGTGCAGGACGATCATCCCCGGCGGCAGGTCCAGCTCCAGCCGGGCGTAATTCCTGAAATTGGTCAGCGAGAGATGCGAGATGCGCATGAGTCTCCACCGGCTCATGAAATTTAACTATTTAATCCGGGCATCGTTTGCCCCCCACCCCCGGCCCCTCCCCCACATTCCGCGCCTGACGGCGCCGGGGGGAGGGGAGAAGTCAGACGAACCGGTATTTCCATCGTGGCCGGATTAAATGCTCAGTGCATAGACCGGCTCACACAGGTTACATACCGCCGCCGGGAGGTGAGACACCCCCGGCAGTGCCCTCCGCCCGCTCCTTGATGCCCAGCAGCATCTTACGCTCCATGATGAAGTGGGCCGGTTCCAGGACGGCGTACACGAGCGGCGCAAGCGGCAGCCGAGGCTCGTAGATGGCCCGCAGGCGCGCGATCAGGCGCGTTGTCCCGTTGTCCAACTCGTTGAGCAGGAAGGCCCACGTTCCGTCGAAGCGGGGGCCTGTGTCGTCAGTCGCAACGGCCTGCCCGGTGAGGGGGTTCAGCGTGGCGCGCAGCACGAGTGAGCGCCCCGGCTCGATGGCGGCGACGACGAACCATCCCACGTCGGGGGCGGCGGGCACCGGGTCGCCGACCTCCAGGTGCTGCAATTCCGGGATGATGCGGTCGGCAGATTCGCCGTCGACGAAGTCACCGGCCCCCAGGGCATCCTCCAGGCGGTCGTAGCTGTACCACCCGGCACGGTTATACCCGATCTGCACCAGCCAGGGCCAGATGTCGGCGGCGGGGGCGCGAACGGTGATGGCGCGGGTGGTTTGCACCAGCGGGTGGGGCACGATCTCGTCGCCCGGCAGCGAGCGGCTGACCTCGTCGTCGGCAGCGCCCCACCTGAGGTGCCAGGGCCGGACCAGGAGCAGATACGACGCGACGGCGGTGGCCCCGGTCTTGACCAAGCCGCTCGAAGCTCTGAAGACGGATGATCGCTTAGGCATCTGTTTTGCCTCCGGTGTACTGTTGTCTATCGATACGGCGTCCCCATTTTAACACGCTCCCGGCGCACGTGGGGGCCTGGACCCCGTCCCGGCGGTTTGAATTTCCTTACCGGGGGGCGCTCAGGCGGGTGCCGGGCCGGGCGTTTCATGCTAAAATAACCCTATGGGGGCGGGGATAGCAGACTCAGAGGGCGCTGCTGTGACACGAAGGTGTGGGTCGCGCCAGGAGAAAGTCGCTATGACCGGTGAAGAATCGGAGAAGAAGCAGGAAAAGGAGTTGGAGGAGAAGCAAAAGTCACCTCTGCCGAAGACTACTGCTCGTCTGGAACACCCCAAACGGGACAGTGGGCTGAGCGCACTGGAGTCCGAAGCCGAACGGCTGAACAGGGCGGCAGCGGCCAGACGTGCCCAGTTGTCCGGGCCGACCGAGCGCCTGCCGCAAGAAGCGCAGGCGGCGATCCCGTATACACCCGGGCTGGCATTCGGCGTGCTGGGAGACGGCGCGACCCATTACGTCGTTTTGCCGGGGCACATGGCAGGCACCAAACTGCCGGACGGTACACCGCGCTGGCGCATCGAGCTGCACGGGTTGGCCCCTGGCGCCGCGCCGGTGGGGCTGGACATCGTGGGGGACACGGTGCTGGGGCGCGGCAGCACCGGCAAGCACGTCCCCGACCTCGACCTGGAGGAGTACAAGGCCCTCGATCTGGGCGTGTCACGGCGTCACGCGCTGCTGCGCCCGACGGCGCGCAACCTGTACATCATCGACCTGGACAGCACCAACAGCACCAAAGTCAACGCCATCCCGCTGGGGCCGGGCCTCGCGCGGGCGCTGGCCCACAACGACACCGTCACACTGGGCAGCCGCAGCTTCACGATCAAGCTGATCGAGAGGCCGAACGACCGCAAGGAGCCTTGAAAGCGGAGAACCGGTTTTTCGAGCGCACACCTCCCCGGACGCCGCGTGCGGCGGGGGAGGTTTTTCTTTTGCCGGGGGTGGGGTCAATCCGGCTCAATCGACGATGGAGAAGTCCTCCGAGGCGGCCAGGTCGTCGCCGACGTAGAAGCGGATCTCGTAGCTCCCGGCGGGCCAGCCGCCCTGAGCCTCGAACCAGTAATAGGCAACCCCCT
This sequence comes from uncultured Anaerolineae bacterium, assembly GCA_964603985.1. Taxonomy (GTDB): domain Bacteria; phylum Chloroflexota; class Anaerolineae; order Aggregatilineales; family UBA3940; genus CAZRXG01. The sequence continues at coordinate 26,778 of CAZRXG010000015.1, forward strand.
CGCTATCGTGATCCCACGCCTCGCTCTCGCTGCGAACCACGTTGCCGTTCAGCAGAAGCACCTGTGACCATGATGCCCCGTTGACCATGCCGGTGAATTCCAGCCAGAAGTAAATGCGCTGCGTCCCGGCGGGGAAGGTGGTGTTGGGGTTGACGGGCGTCAATTGGGGGGAGATTCCGCTGGAGATAGCGGTGATGGTCAGGCTGGCGTCGGCGGGCGGCCTGACGTCGGACTCGATCGTGGCGATCAGGGAGGTGGGCGATGGGAGAGGCGTCGCCTGGGTGGGCGTGATGGTTGGCGGCACGCCGGTGGCCTCGCCCGGCATTGGGCCGGAGGTGGCCGTGCGGGGTGGGGCGATCTCCTGGGCAAGGGTGGGCAGGGGCGTCGGCGGCCTGGAGAAGGGCGATATTCGCCCCGGTGGGGGGACGATGGTGCGGGCGCGGATTGCCGCGCCGAGGACGGCCAGCGAGACGACGATGATCAGCACCCAGCGCCAGGCCTGGCGGGCGGCCCGCCGCCGGAACCGAAAGTAGGGGCTTGTGCGTGATTGTCGGAAGTTGGAGTAGGCCGCGATGAGAGCCACCAGCAGCACAACCCCCAGCACGTATGGGATCAGGTAAACGACAAGCGAGAGCATGGCGGGCTGTCCCCCTGGTTATCCGGGCAGGTGCCGACTCGGCTCACAGCCAGTATAGCACAAGAGGGGGCCGCCGGAGCAGCGAGAATCAGGTGGAAGGTAATGAGTCGAAAGCGGCGGGCAGGCGCGGGCGGGGGGCCACCGGTGGACGCGCGAATCCACCCCTTTCTTAAAGGACTCTTAACATAAGGTTAATAGGGATTTAAGCGACAGCCGCTAGAATGCGGGCGCATTAAGTGCAGCGACGGTCACCCCCACTTCCGCCTTCCCCCTTGCCCCCTCAGGCAAGGGGGAAAGCTATTGTAAGGGACGTGTGGGCCGGTGCGCCCGCCGCAAAGTCCCCCGATGCACCTTAACCATTTAATGCGGTAACAACATGGGTGCTCTGTCAACCTGGATCGTGCGAATTGTGGCCCTGCCCTCACCCATCTCGGACGGCCTGGCCGTCCTCGATTCGCCCTCTCCCACCGGGAGAGGGCAGACTGAGCGCGACCGGAGGTCGCGACCGCAGGTCGGGCGAAGGCGGGTGAGGGCTTGAGCAACAACTTGTGAAAACCAACTTAACGGAGCACTAGTAGCTCGTCTCCATGTCGATCAGCCCCTTCTGCTTCGCCCGGCGCAGCGCCCACCGGTAGAAGAACACCGACACGACCCCCAGCACCACGCAGAACCCCAGCAGAATCCCCATCAGCGCTGCGTTGGAGAAGCGGGCCAGCGTCGGGAAGGCTGCCGCCTGCGGGCCGAGCATCGCCCGCCGCGCCACCTCCAGCCAGTACGTCACCGGGAGGGCGAACCCGACCGGCCTCAGCCACACCGGCAGCACGTCCAGCGGGAAGATTGCCCCTGTGAACAGGTACAGCCCTCCTGCCACCGCCGTGCCGATTGACCAGAAGTGACGGGCCATCATCATCGTGGCGCTGCCCATCATCAGCCCGATGCACGCCAGCGCGATCACGCCCAGCGCCGTGCTGCCCAGCAGCAGCGGCCAGTTGATCGTCGCCGCGCTGATCGGCAGCTTGAAGACGACCATCCCGAAGCCAATCGTGATCAGCACCGAGATCGTGCCGATGATCAACTGCGCCACCCCGCGCCCCATCAGGTAGAAGTAGCCGCTCATCGGCGTGGTGTGCAGCTGCCTGGCCGTGCGGTAGTGCTCGCGGTCGTCGATCACCGTCCAGCTTATCCCCGTGATCACCTGCGAGACCAGGATGTAAAGCGCGTTGCCCAGGTAGATGTAGGCGAAGATCGGCTCGCCCGTCGCGCCGCCGGTGATCACGTTGTACATCACCACCAGGATCAGCACGCTGGCGACCGGACGCGCGAATGAGTAGATCGCGAACAGGAACGGGTCGGCCCAGTTTGACTCGATTTGCCATCCCAGCCACGCCGCGACCGTGAAGGTGCGCAGCGCGTCGTTCTTGCGCACCAGGGGTATGTTGAGAATCCGCTCTGCGATGATCATATTCCTGCCCTCCTAGCGGCGGCGCTCGATCAGCCGACCCTCGCGCCGCCCGATCTCCTCCAGCCTGCCCAGCATCCACCACGCCCCGGCGATGAAGGACACCGACAGCGCGGCCAGGATTGCGATCTCAAGCGGCACCGGGAGGAAGCCCAGCGTCGGGTCGCTGCTGAAGAGCAGCTGCCGCATCGCGTCCAGCCCCACCGTGAGGGGGATGATCGAGGTGAAGGTGGCCGCCCAGGGGCCTAATGCCTTGACCGGGAAGAAAAACCCCGATGCCAGGTAGATCGGCTCCTGGAGCAGGTTAGCCAGATGCCACGCCTCGCGCCCGCTCGCCAGGAACACCGATGCGAACATCATCCCCATGCCGTACAGTGCCGCCATCGTCAGCGCGAACACTACCAGCAGCAGCGCCACGCTGCCCACCTGGTACGGCACGCCGAAGATGATCGACCCCACCACCAGGATGATCGCCGCCCGCGTGCCCGTCATGATCAACCCGCCGACTGCCATGCCCAGCAGCACGGCCATCATCGGGCCGGGGCTGACGACGTACAGCTCCAGGTTGCCGCCGTCCTTGTCCCAGTAAAGCTGGCTCGCCATGCCCCACAGCATGTTCAGCCAGAAGGCCGTCATCGCCCCGCCCACCACCACGAAGCCGATGTACTCCCCCGGCGCGCCGACGGCCCGGTAGACGAACACGTACGACGCCGTCCCCATCAGTGGCAGCAGCGTCTCGAAGAATATCCAGCTTGGCTCGCGCACCGAGCCGACAATGCGGGGGTAGGCCCGTGCCCACACCGTCGCCACGAACAGCCGCCAGCCGCGTGTCTTCTCAACCTGCCCTGCGCCCGGTTGGCTCATCATGCCCTCTCCTGCTGCTGATCGCCGCTTTCCCCGGCGTGGCGCTGCGACGTGTCCACGCTCAGGCTGCGCCCCACCAGGTCGATGAACACGTCCTCCAGCGTCGGCTCGCGCTTCTCCAGCGAGATCAGGTTTGAGCCGCGCTGTGTCAGGTGCGCCAGCACGTCCGACAGCACCTCCTCCTGCTCCAGGATCAGGCTCAGGTTGGTGTAGCCGTTCTGGTCGGATACGCCCACCTGCCGCACGCCCGGCACTGCCTCGATCATCGCGTCGCCGCTGGGACGCGGCCCCAGCAGTCCCACCTTGAGGTGAAAGATCGCCTCGCGTTGCAGCCGCCGCTTGAGGTTGGCCGGAGTGTCGCACGCCAGCACCTTGCCCCGGTCGATGATCGCCAGCCGGTCGCACAGCTCGTCGGCCTCGGCCATGTAGTGCGTCGTCAGCAGGATCGTCCGGTCGGGATGCTCGACCATCCACTGCCGGACGAACCCCCGCACGTCGCGCGCTGCCGCCACGTCCAGGCCCAGCGTCGGCTCGTCGAGGAAGATCACGCCCGGATCGCACACGAAGCCCCGGACGAAGTTCATCTTCTGGCGCAGCCCGGTCGAGAGGTCTGAGATCTTGGTGCGCTTGCGGTCGGCCAGCTCGACCACGTCCAGCAGCGCGTCGATGCGCCGGCGGGCGGTCTTGCTGTCCAGCCCGTAGAAGCGCGCGAACATCCACAAGTTCTCCTCGACCGTCAGCAGGCCGTAGCCGCTCGTCTCCCCGCCGCTGACCATGCTGATCAGCCGCCGGATCTCCTTCACGTCCCGCGTCACGTCCAGCCCCTCGACGTAGGCCCGCCCGCCGGTCGGCAGAAGCAGTGTCGCCAGGATCTTGATCAGCGTGGTCTTGCCCGCCCCGTTTGGCCCCAGCAGCCCGAACAGCTCCCCTCGCTCGACCGTCACGTCGACCCCGTCCAGCGCGATCACCTCCTGCGGGTCGTCTTTGCGCTTTGGGCCGCGCAGTTTGTAGGTCCGGCGCACGTCCTCGGTGTAAATCGCCGCTGTGTCTTTCATCTGTCCCCTTCTTTTTACGTGTGAGTTAAATCCCTGAGCCGGTCGCGTTCCCTTGCCTTCGATCGCCATAAAACACACAGGCCGTGTGTTACCCCGGACCCGGCACCCACGGCCTGCAAGAAATACGACCGGCCAAAATAAAAACCGTGGGCGGCTTCGCAGCGGCCCACGGGTTGGTATCGAATCAGGATACGTATCTCAACCATCAGCAGGCGCACTACGGCCCGGGTAAGCAGCAGCATCGAGGGCTGTATGTGCCGTCATACGTGCTGGCCCAGGTGTAATGAACATGTGTCGCCTGCCTCCTTTCGTAAGATGGACGGAGTATAACTCCCCCTGCGAGGCGTGTCAAAAACAAGGGGGACGTAGCGGCAGCCGATCCATCCATCCGCGAAATCCGCGAAATTTGCGGACTGAACTCTCCCCTCACGTCTCCTCGTGACGGTCTTCAAGCGTCAGCACCTTGATGCCGATCGCCGCCTCGATCTCGTCCGCCAGCGCCTGCAGCGCCTCGCGCTGGAACAGGCTGCTGTCCCTCTCCGGGCTGCCCAGCACCACCAGGCTGACCTCCTCCTCGTGGGCCACGGCCTGAAGCTGCTCGCGCAGGGTGCCCGTCCTGACGATCACCCGCGCCCGCACGCCTGCCTGACGGGCCTGCTCTTGCGCCGTCGTTTGCAGGAAGGCCAGCATGTGCTCGACCTGGGCCTTGACGTTGATCACAATCGGCGTCGCCACCCGCTCCAGAAGGCGCTGGTCGAACACATACAAAAAGAGCAGTTCGGCGTCCTCCGCCCGCGCCAGCGCGATGGCCTGCTCGTGGGTTGATTGGCTGGTTTGCCCGCCCCGCGTCGCGCACAGGATCTTGCCCCGGCCCCTTTCCTGCTCGCCGATCCTGGCGGCGATCAGGTCGCCGATCCACTTGCGGCCCGCCAGCCCCAGCCCTCCCACTGCGATGATCACCCCGCACACTGCCAGCCAATCGAGCAGCGTCCCCCCGGCTGCGATGACCACCTGGTAGGCGAGGAAGCCCAGGTACGTCATCAGCAGGTACGCGCCAACCACGCGGTTGATCGTGCGCGCCCTGCCCAGCCATTGCGCGTCCAGCAGCAGCAGGGCCACCAGCGTCAGGTTGATCGCGTTCATGAAGATGAAGCTCAGGATGGCCGTCTCCCCGATGTCCAGCGGGCGGATCAGCGCCGGAAGTCCCAGCCCGAACAGCAGGTTGAACAGGTTGCTGCCGAAGGCCGTGCCCAGCACCAGGTCGGCGTGCCCGCGCCGCGCCGCCTGGATCGACGATGCGATCTCCGGCAGTGAGGTGCCCGGCCCGATGATCGCCAGCCCTATGATGAACTCCGGCACGTTCAGCACCATTGCCAGCGCCGTCGTGTTGAGGATCAGCACCCGCGAGGCCAGCACCAGCACCACCAGCCCCCCGAACAGCGCCAGCAGTGCCTGCCCGCGCGTGAGGTGCAGCGCCGTCGGGTGCGAGATGGCCTCGATCTCGGTCATCTCGACCAGCAGCACGCTTCTCTCGTGGGTGCTCCTGGCGTACTGGATGATCAGGTACACCGCTGCCACGAACACAGCCAGCATCAGCGCCGCCTCAAGGTGTCCGATCCGCCCGTCGATGACCAGTGCCGTCATCAGGCCGGTCGCCGCCACGTACAGCGGGACGTCCTTCTCCAGTGCGGCGCGCGGCACCGCGATCAGGCCGGCGATCAGTGCCGATACGCCCAGCTCGATGCCGAAGTTGACCAGGTTCGACCCCAGGATGTTGCCCGCCACCGCCGACGTGTCGCCGCTGCCCAGCACGACGACCAGGTTGACCGCCAGCTCAGCCGACGAGGTGCCCATCGCGACCACCGTCGCCCCGATCACCAGTGGGCTGATGTTCAATGCGTGAGCCATGTGGACGGCGCCGTCCACCAGGTAGTGCGAGGCGCGGGTCACGACGTACAGTGCGCCGAGGATGAGCAGGATGTTGATGGGCAGCGGCAGCCCGCAGAAGAAGCGTTCCAGCATTGACGCTATTTACCTCTCTGTGTAACTGGGTTGTTCGCCAGGTCGCACAGGGGCGGTTTGCGACCTGCCCCTGATCTCACTTACATCATACAACATGTCGGGTGCGAATCCGAGAGCGTTTCTGGGTTGTGTTTCTGAGTGCCCTGTTAAGCTTTCTAATTCCCCCTCGTCGTCGCTGCGCTCCGGTCATCGTTTGCCCCCCACCCTCGTCCCCTCCCCCACATTTCGCGCCTGACGGCGCTGGGGGGAGGGGGCAGTCAAGCAGCCAGGCAGCCAGGCAGCCAGGCAGCCAGACGAGTCACATTTCCATCATGGCCGGATTAAATACTCAAGGTGCATCGGGGAGAGGGCGAATTGAGGACGGTCTGCCGTCCGAGATGGGGGAGGGCAGTATGGGGGACGGATGAGCCGTCAGGCTCACAGGGGGGTGGCGTGGTATGGCATTGACCTGATGCCGGGTTGCTCTATACAATTGGAGGTGTACCACGCAGGCATGTTGTCTGTTTTGGGAAAGGTCGTGCACCAGAAGATGAGCAAGCTCGTCAGCAGCGTACTCAGCAGGAAAGTGAGCGGGTAGCCATGCCAACCAACCTTCCCCCGGAGTATTATGATGTTGAGAAGCTCTATCGGGAGGCCAGAACGCCGGAGGAGAAGGCCGAGCACCTTGAGGAAATGCTCAGCACTATCCCCAAGCACAAAGGCACCGATAAACTGCGGGCCGACCTGCGCCGCAAGCTCTCCAAGTTAAAAGCTGCCGCCCAGACCCAAAAAAAGACCGGTCGGCGGGAATCGGCCTATCGCATCGACAGAGAGGGCGCCGGGCAGGCGGTCGTCGTCGGGCCGCCCAACGTGGGGAAGTCCTCGTTGGTGGCTGCGCTGACCAATGCCACCCCTGAGGTGGCCGATTATCCGTACACCACGCAGTTGCCCATTCCAGGCATGATGCCGGTTGATAATATCAGGGTCCAGTTGATCGATACGCCCCCTGTGGGCGGGGAGTTTGTCGAGCCGCAGGTGTTCAATCTGATCCGGCAGGCGGATCTCATCCTGTTGGTCGTGGACCTCCAGACCTACCCCATCGAGCAGCTTGAGGACACGGTTGCCGCGCTGGAGGAGCGACGCATCGTCCCAGGCCACCTGAGAGAGCGTTACGCCGGGGATCAGCGCCGCCTGACCTTCATCCCGCTGCTGGTGCTGGTCAACAAGAACGATGACGCAGGCTCCGACGAGGATTTTGAGGCGCTGTGCGAGTTGATCGGCGGTGATTGGCCGCTGGTGCCCGTCTCCGCCGCGACCGGTCGCAACCTCGACCGCCTGAAGCAGCTTGTGTTCGATCACCTGGGGATCGTCCGCGTTTACTCCAAGCCCCCCGGCAAGGAGCCGGATTTCAGCTCCCCGTTTGTCATGAGGAAGGGCGGCAATGTGGAGGAGTTCGCGGGCAAGGTGCACAAGGACTTCGTCGAAAACCTGAAGTCGGCTCGCGTCTGGGGCAGTGGCGTGCACGACGGGCAGATGGTGGGCCGCGATCACGTCCTTCATGATGGTGACGTGGTGGAGCTGCGCATTTAGCGTGCGCCTGTGGGGGGCATCGCGTCCAGATCTTGCCGGTAGTGCGCTTCCTGTGTATCTATTTTGTCCTGGTGTGTTTAGTAGTACAGCACACTCTCGCGGCAGGCGTAAAGTCGGGGCGGCCCCAAACGGCAAACGACCCGGCTCAGACCGGGTCGCTGCGGTGGCACTGCTGGGGGCGCTGTGGCCCTGCTGCAAAGAGGGGGTTAACCACTCTTGCTATTGGCTGCGGGCCGTCTCGATGCGCCACACCATCGTCAGGGTGGTCTCGGTCACGCTCACCGATTGCAGCTTGCGGTTTGGGCGGCGCTTACCGGCCTTCTCCAGCCGCTGGGCGATGCGCTCGCTCCACTTCTCGACGCGCTCGTCGTCGGCCGGTTCGCCGTTGACCTTCACGTCGGAGATGGTGGCGGTCAGGCCCTCGTCCTTGACGCCCAGTTCCACGCGGAAGGTGATCTCGTCGATCTGCCCGCCTTCAGGCCGCTCGCGCTCCATCGCCACGTCGATGTAGCCGTCCTTCAGGTCGGCGCTCACGCTCTGAACCTGCGTGTCGTTCTCGCTGAGGGCCAGCTCAAGCTCCTGCTGGATGCTCTCCTCGGTCATCACCGACGTGGCGGTCAGCGAGCCGTCGGGGTTGCGCTCCACGTCGATGCTGCACGCGCTGACCAGCGCGCCGAGGCCGATCACCAGCATTGCTACCAGAACACTTCTGCCCTTCATCTTAGATAAACCTCCTGATTGGCTTTTGCTCAACTCACCCTTATCCTGGCACACACGTGTAAACAGACATCCTCAAGGATGTAAAACGTGTGTAAAATGCCGCCAGCACGGGGTTGATACGACGTAATGCCGCCGGTGAGTGACCTGCCCCCGGCTTCTCTGATCGCCTTTTCGCCTGCTCGGAATTGGCTATACTGAGTGGCGAGGGTCGGGTATGGTTCATCAATGTGAAAGGCAGTCATGTCTCAAGTGATTCGTGAGCTTTCTCCTGGGCGCTTGCTCCCCGGCCTGGCTGCCGGTCTCGTTACAGCCATCATCCAGATCACGGTGGCAACCGCCTTTGCCGTGCTCGTCTTTTCGGGAGACCTTTCTGATTATGTCCCTGTTGGCGTTGGTTATATGCTCTTTGCCGCCGTCGTCATCGCCACGTTGATGGGCCTGTTCAGCTCCTTCCCCGGCCTGGTCGCCGGACTTCAGGACAGCGCGGTGGCTATCCTGGCGCTTGTGTCAGCCGCGATTGTCCAGGGCATGCCGGCTTCTGCAACGCCTCAGGAGACATTCGCCACCGTTGTCGCCGCCGTCGCCCTCGCATCGCTGTTAACCGGAGTGGCTTTCTTGATCCTGGGATACTTCAAACTGGGGGACTTGATACGCTACATCCCTTACCCGGTAGTTGGGGGGTTCCTGGCGGGCACCGGCCTGCTGCTTGTCCAGGGCGCAGTTCTCGTGATGACCGATGCGCCCCTTGGTCCCTCCTTGACCCGGCCAGACTTGCTGGCAAAATGGCTCCCTGGGCTGGCCTTCGCCGTCCTCTTGTTGGTGGTGTCGCGCCGCTCCGGGCATTTCCTGATCATGCCGGGGATGCTGCTGGCGGCCAGCGTGATTTTCTTCGTGGTCTTGTGGTTGGCCCACATCACCGCCGCCGAGGCAACTGCTCAGGGTTGGTTGTTAGGCTCGCTTCCTGAAGGTGGGCTTTGGCAGCCGCCGACTCTGTCTGACCTTGGACGGGTGAATTGGTCGGTCCTGCGGGGGCAGGTTGGCAGTCTGGCGGCCATCGTCCTCGTCAGCGTCCTGTCGCTTTTGCTTAATGCAACCGGGATCGAGCTCGTTACCGGGCACGAGATGGATTTGAATCGTGAGCTCACGGTTGCCGGTGTTGCTAATCTCGTCGCGGGCCTGGGCGGTGGAATGGTTGGCTTTCATGTTCTGAGTGACACGGCCCTGGTTCACAAGATGGGTGTCCGGGGCCGCATGGGGGGCGTCGTCCTGTCTGCGGTGTGCGGTGCTGTGCTGTTGGCCGGTGGCTCTCTGCTGTCCCTGTTCCCCAACTTTGTTCTCGGTGGCTTGCTGCTCTTCCTTGGTTTAGGCTTCCTGATCGAGTGGATATATGATGCCTGGTTCACGCTGCCCCGGATCGATTACCTGCTCGTCGTTCTGATCCTGGTCGTCGTTGGCGCGGTTGGCTTCTTGCAAGGCGTTGGTCTGGGTGTGGTTGTGGCCGTGATTTTGTTCGTCGTCGATTACAGCCGCATCAACGTGGTCAAGCACCAACTCTCAGGCACCAGTCATCATAGCAATGTCGAGCGTCCCCGGCTCTATCGTCAGTTGCTGCGCCGGAAGGGACATTGGCTCCACATCCTCAAACTGCATGGGTTCATCTTCTTTGGTACGGCCAACAGGCTGTTTGAGCAGGTTCGTCGGCGCGCAAATGACTTGAGCTCGCCGTCGCCGCGTTACGTGGTGCTCGATTTCCGGCTGGTAACCGGCCTCGACTCTTCCGCCGCGTTCAGCTTCGCGAAGATGAGGCAACTGGCGGAAAGGGAGAACATCGTCCTGGTTTTTACACATCTCTCAACTGAGATTCGTCGCCAGTTGGAAAGGGTGGCCTTTGAGGGTGGGGAGGTGCGCGTCTTTCCGGACCTGGATCATGGCGTCGAGTGGTGCGAGGACCAGATGATTGCGACCTTCGAGAGCGTGGGGCTTGCGGCGAGGTCGCAGACCTTGATGCAGCAATTGGGAGATGCCCTGCCCCAGGCCGATGGCTTCGCCGGGCTGCGGAAATATCTCAGCCGGAAGGAGGTTCAGCCGGGGGATTGTCTCGTGCGTCAGGGCGATGCGCCCGGTGGGATTTACTTCATTGAGACAGGGCGGGTGACCTGTCAGCTTGAGCTTGCCGATGGCAGCGTAGTCCGCCTGCGCACGATGGATGCGGGTACGGTTGTCGGCGAGTTGGGCACGTATTTGAAAGCGCCTGCTACTGCGTTGGTCGTCGCCGGACAGCCCACGACGCTGCTTCACTTATCGGTGGATGCACTCAGGCAGATGGAAACTGAAGACCCTGAGTTGGCGTTGGCGTTCCACCGCTTTATGGCGGAGTTGATGGCCGAACGGGTGGCTTCTACCAATGACACGATAGAGGCGTTGCTCCAGTAGCGGAACAGCCGCGATGCGCTCAGCCGTCCCCCTGGCCGTAGATCCACTGGCCGAAGAGCAGCCCGGCCTCCTCCCCGAAGTGCTCAAGCATCAGCCGCTCGACGTCGGCGGTGTGCGCGATGCGGTAGCGGTAGGTCTCGTAGTAGGCTCGCAGGAAGTCGCGCATCAGGTCGGGGCCGTAGGTGTCGTACAGGTGGCCGTAGAACAGCGCCCCGGCCCGGTAGACGAACACGTTGTAGGCTTCTTGATCGGCGTATGCGCCGGTCGCCAGGCCCACCGGGAGCTGGGGCTTGCCGGTCAGGCGGTAGATGTCGGTCTGCTTTTGCTGGTACTCGCGTACCGCTTCGGCCCCCGCCTCGCCCTTCGTCGTGCGGAAGTACACCTCGACGCTGTACTCGGCCAGTGCCTCGTCCAGCCAGGGCTCGTCGACCTGGTTGCTGCCCACCACACTGTACCACCATTGGTGAGCCACCTCGTGGGCGGTCAGCCACTCCAGCGTGTAGCTGTCCTCGTTCCACAGTGCGTTGTTGAGGTAGATCAGGCCGGGGTACTCGACGCCCACCACGATGAATGGGGCCTGCACCACGTCAAGCTCGGCGAAGGGGTATGGTCCGAACTGCTCGTCGAAGATCGCGAGTGCCGTTTGTGCGAAGTCCATCACCTGCTGATCGCGCCCGTGGCCGCCCGGCCATGACCACACGTTGACGGTGATGCCCGCCTCGGTCGCGCTCAGCAGCTCGAGGTGATCGCTCAGCATCAGCGCGAACTCGCGCACCGGGCCGGTGGTGATGGTGTAGGTGGTCGTGCCGTCGCCGTTGGGGGCTGCCTCGACCGTGTGGCCGCTGCTGGCCATCGCCAGCCCGTCCGGTGCGGTCAACTGCACGTCAAACAGGGCCGTCCCCCCGTAGACCGGGTCGCCCACGCCCGCCGGTTGGCCCGTCCACCACATCCCACCCGGCTCGTAGACCGACAGCGTCGGGAACAGCCCGAACAGGGCGATCACGCCCTTGAAGTCGGCCAGACGCCCGTCGCCGTACTGGAAGTCGGGGGCCAGCTCGAGTGCAAATGCCAGGTCGATGTCGACCGCCTCGCCGGGGGCCAGCGTCCGGCCAAGCTCCACCTGTAGAGCCGTGTTGCCCTGCTGCAAGTGCATCCCGGCGGGCTGACCGTCGATGGCAGCCGACTCGACGGTCAGGAGGGGCAGGTCGCCTTGCTCTGGGGCGTAGACGTTGGGATACAGACGGAAGTACACGCTGTCGCAGGGCGCGGCGTCGACCGGGTTGTGGAAGCGCACCCGCTCGGTGCCGTCGACGTGCACGGGGTCGTCGCGCATCGTCAGTGATACCCAGTAGCGCGTCCCGGCGGCGTGCGCGTCAACGTCGCCCTGGAAGCCTTCGCGCATCGCCAGGTGGTGTGCCGACACGCCCTCGTCGATGATGACCGGTATCGGCGTCGTGGCGACGGCCTGTGCCTGGGTGGTGGCCTCGGTGGTGGGTGGTGGTGTGTTGGTCGGGGGCACCGGCAGTGGTGTGCCGGTCGGGATGGCGGTGGGTGGGGGCGGTGTGGTGGCCTCGATGGTGGGGTGGGTGCAGCCCGTGACCACGACGCCTGCCAGGATCAGCGCGCGGATGGCGTGCGCCGAACAGCAGTTGAGTTTGTGCATCGGAGGTCTCATGATGCTTCCAGTATATGCACGCCTGGACGGTGGGGCAACAGGGGGGCTGCCCGCCTGCCGGTCATTGTTTGCTCCCCCACTCCCGACCCCTCCCCCGGTACCGTCAGGCTCGTCAGACCGGGGGGTCAGCGCGAAAGTGTCTCTTGACGAACACGACGAGCGCCACGGTCACGAGAAGGGGAACGGCGACCATCACGGTGATGTGGTGGCTCTGGAAGGGCACGTTCTGGAAGGCCGCCGTTTCCAGGGGTGGGAAGCTCAGCAGCAGCAGAATATCGCCGAAGGTGTAGCGTGGCAGCGTGACCAGCGACGACAGCGTCAGGGCGCCGAAGGTGATCAGCGTGCCCCACCAGGCCCATAGCTTCAACCGCGCAAGGCCCCAGATAAGCCCCACCAGCACCAGGATCACCACGTCAAGGGCGACGATGCCGTGTAGATTGGACAGCAGCGTGCCGAACAAGGGGAAAAGGCCGTGCAGCAGGATCATGACGTGCAGCGCCAGAACGTACAGGCACAGCAGCGCGCACAGCACCCGCACGGCCAGTGGGATCGAGTCAAGCCAGGAGGGGGTAGGGTCTGTGCGCTCAAAGGTGGCCTGTACGTCTTTGCTTTGATAGAAGCGGATCAGCCCCACCGGCACGATGGGATAGGCGATCAGGGCGAATGGCAGCGACGCCAAAAGCGTGCCCGGCGTGGGGTCCTTGGCCTGAATGAATATCAGGTAAGTCACGATCATCAGCGGGAATCCCGCCAATACCCAGAACCACAGCAAAGTCAGCGTCAGCGCCCTGGCCCATCGACGGCCTGCCAGGTGCCCGTATCCCAGGGAGATGCCGGTGATGGCGATCAGGTAGTAGCCCACAATCTGGGTGGCGATGTTGGCAAACATGAACGACCCCACGCCAAACCCCTCGTAGTGGAGGCGGCCTCCCTCGGAGAACAGGTAGAAGCAGTACATCTCGACCGGCCCGATAAACGCGACGGCAATGCCGGTCAGAAGCATGAGCGCGCCGATAGCCTTGAGGATCAGGCCCCGGTCGCGGTGCTCTGAATTGTCAGTCGTATCGTGCATTTGTCCCCCTGGAGTTTGTGCCCCGGCTCCCCATAAAAGATAACACCGCTGCGGTGTAGTTTTGCGACAGGCGGCCTGTGAGTCTTTCGTTCCTTCATACAATTCGTGCCGTCCACCCATTTGCGTAATGGGCGAGAATAGGCGAGACTCCGGCCAACAAATCCACACCCTGCTTGACAAGGAGGTTCAGCATCATGTCCTACACTATCGAGGTGCTCCCTGGCGAGCCGATCATCTTCTCCAAGCTCTCCAAATCTTTCAGCATCGAGCGCGATCTACCGGTGGCGATAGACACAATATTCGAACTGTTGGAAGGTATGGACGGGAAGTGTTTCTTCATTGTCGATTCGGGAGGATTCGTTCCCGACCTGCAGGGCATCGTGACCAGCGCCAGCATGATGGCCAGAGGCGAGGACCCCGTATGGCACCATCCCAACATATGGGAGGTTATCGTGGTTACGTCGGCAAACATTGTTAAGATGAGCGTTGATGGACTTCGACATGCGGCGTTTGGGCATCTGAAAATCCAGGCCTTCAGCACGCCCGAAGAAGCGCTGGCCTACGCCCGTGGGAAGATCGCCGGGGAATGAAAGAACTGGTGCTTCGTTAAGTTGGTTTTGCCTCCCTTCTTGGGCACCCTCATCGCCGCTGCGCTCCGATGTGTCGCCCGCGCATGGGGGGACGGACGATCCGTTGGGCTTCGCAGGGGGGTGGGGGCTTCCTGGAAATGGAGTGAATGAGCTACCAATGCCCTGCAAAGGGGGAGGCTTTTGGTGACAATTTGTTCGTGCCTCCCGCCAGAACCCGGCATTTGATACCTGGTCTGCTTGCGATTATAATCCCGCTACCGGGTGATATAATCCAACGGGCACGTGACAGAGGTGCCGCCAGCGGCACCTTTTTGCCTTATGCGGGCGAGACCGTCGCCCCAGCCAATAAACTAAGCGAAGTGGGGGAGTCAAACAGTATGCTAGTCCACGAACAACCAACAACGACCACCAGACACCCGGAGAGGGTATACACATGGCAGCCAAGGGCGTTCAATGTGTGGGTGGGCACGGAGCCTTACAACGCTTTGCAGGCACGCTTCCTGGCGCAGCTGCGGAAGCGCCTGGAGGCGCAAGGCTGCATCTTTGTCGAGGTGCCGGAGCAGGAGACAAAGCTTGGTCCGGTGGCCCACCTGGCTATCGCCTTCGGTAGGGACCTTGAGGAAGAGATCAGTCCCGTGACGCTGGTGGGGCGTATGCCCAAGCCGCGTGGCATGATGCTGGTCGTCAACGCGGTTGGCCGCATCCCGGCCATGCGCCTGTTCGACCTGGCGCGTGGACAGCTTGTCAGGAAGGCGGGCCACATCGGCGTCACGCTGGAGGGCAGGCTGGACGGTGCGCGCATCGAGCGGGCGCTGTGGGCCAGTATGGCGGGCAACAATCGCCTGCTCGATGGGGCCGAGAGCGCGATCCTGGACAGCCTGGCGCTGCGCGTGGAGGCGCACGTCAGCGCCCAGAAGATCAACGACCACGCGGGAGACGTTGAGACGCCGATGACGTGGGCCGAGTGGAGCGCGTCGCCCGTCCACGCGGACATCGCCCGTGCGGCGCGCGCGCTGGGAAAGGCCGGGATCATCGAGGACGAGGTGCCGCTGGGGCAGTATGGCTCAGGCGGCCAGGTGCGCCACGTGCTGCGTTTTCTGAAGCGGGCGGCGCTGGGCGAGGGCATGCGCAGCCAGCTTGACCTTGACCTGGGCGTCATGGGGGTGACGACCTCCGGCGGCAACAAGATCAGCGTCAGCGATGACGCCGAAGAAGCGCACATCGTGCCGGTCAGCCAGTTGACGCAGACGGGCTACGTGCGGGCCATCCCGGAGGACTGCCCGGTCAGCTACATCTCGCCGTCGGTGGAAACGCACGAGAACGGCATGGTGTACCTGGCCGACGCGCTGGTCAATGCCGGTCTGGTCGACAGCTTTGACAGCTTCCTGGGCTACCTGGAAGCTCACTTTGCTCGGCATGAGCGGATCGACATCCTGCCGCAGGGGACGTGGCACAAGGTAACGGCCATCGACCACTTTCACCGGCAGCCCAGGCTGGACAGCATCAAGGAGTCGGAACGGGTGGAGATCGTCTACCCGGACACGGAGCGCTTCCCGGAGATCGATTTTCCGTGTGGCGTGCGCGAGGCGGAGCTGCATCTGCTCTCGGCGCTGTTCAAGTCGGAGCTGTTTCTCACGCCGGAGCCGCTGGGTGAGCGTGCGATCGTCGTCGTGCTGCCGGGACACGGGTCGGTGGCGCTGTACGGCGGGCCGCGCGACGAGCTGACCGACCTGCTGGTGAGTGGGATGGAGATGGAGGAGATCGTGCGGATATAGGAGGCAGGCGCACGAACCTGCTCCTGAGTGTCTATCCGTCCGGTCGCCGCGCACCCCGGATCGTTGTGTCCGGGGTCTTTGATGTTGCGGCGGCCCCCGGTTCTTTCTAAACAAGGAGAAGGTGCACGCATGACACGGCGTAATCGGACGTTGCTGGTGGGCGCTGTGCTGGCGCTGGGTGTGGTGCTGTTGGTGATCACCGGATGCGGTGGGCAGCGCCAGCGCCCCGACGTGGCCGCCATGGAGAAGGGGGCGGGCGTTGACTTTTGCGACCGCTACCCGCAGCCGGTAGCCAGTCCATACGTTCCGTTGAGCGACGTACTGGCGGGGCTGCCCGGCGAGCACGCGCGCGGGGCGAGGCAGCCGATCGTCCAGTTCACCCTGTACGGCGACCTGCAATGCCCGCCTTGTGCCGAGACGGTGAAGAGCCTCGATAAGCTGCTCGAAGCGTATCCCGACGAGGTGCAGGTGGTCTTCCATCACCTGCCGCTGGTCGATGTGCATGACAAGGCTCATCTGGCCGCTCAGGCGACTGAAGTGGCATCCGGTCAGGGTGGCAGCGAGGCCTTCTGGGCGATGCACGACTTGCTTTATGAGCGCCTGGAGGAGTGGGACCCGCTGTCTGAAGAGGAGTTCAAGGAGAAGTTGGCCGATTATGCCGGGGAGATCGGGTTGGACGAGGAGCAGTTCACCAGGGAGCTTGAGAGCGGGGGCTATGCGGGGTTGATCGACTTCTCCCTCACCACCGCGCTTGAGATGCCCGGCATGCAGGGGGTGCCGATACTGTACGTGAACGGCCAGCCGCTCGTGTTGCCGCCGGTTGACTTCGTCAGTCTCGATGCGCTGTTCAAGCTCCTCCGGGCGCAGTCGGTTTACAGCGAGGCGCCGCCGATGAAGATCGACCCGAAGAAGGAGTACGTGGCCTGGATCGTCACCGAGCACGGCGACGTGGCGGTCAACCTGTTCGCCGACCTGGCCCCGGAGACGGTCAACAACTTCGCGTACCTGGCCTGTACCGGCTACTACGACGACCTCACCTTCCACCGCGTGATCTCCGGCTTCGTGGTGCAGACCGGCGACCCCAGCGCGACGGGGTATGGCGGGCCGGGCTACACCGTCCCCGACGAGTTTGAGAACAGCAAGCTGGCCTTCGACCGGCCCGGTTGGCTCTCGATGGCGCACACCGACCAGCCGGATACGGCCGGCGGGCAGTTCTTCATCACGCTTGGCTCGGCACCGCAGCTTAACAATGCCTTCACCATCTTCGGGGAGGTGGCCGACGGGATGGACGCGGTCTACCAGATCGGCGAGCACGACCCGGAGAACCTGTACGTACCGGGCGACCGGCTGGTGACGGTGATCGTGCGCGAGGTGGAGTAGCGGTCGGCAGTCGGGCGGCAGCGCGATGCACGTCACGATCCTGGCCTACGGCTCGCGCGGGGACGTTCAGCCTTACGTGGCGTTGGGCGTGGGGTTGCAGGGGGACGGTCACACAGTGCGGGTGGCCGCGCCCCGGCCATTTGAGGCGCTCATCACAGAGCGCGGGCTGGAATATGCGCCGTTGGCGGGTGACCCGGCCCTCCTGGTGCGAGGGCTGGTTGACCGGGCGGGGCACAACCTGGCCCGCATCGTGCGGGTGATGGGTGAGTACACCATCCCCCTGGCGCTGGAGGTGCTGGCCGACACACAGCGTGCCTGCCGGGGGACGGATGCGATCGTGCACTCGTTCTTGATGACGCTGGCCGGGCACCAGATCGCGCAGGCGATGGGCGTGCCTGACTTCTCGGCGCTGCTGTACCCGATCTTTGCGCGCACCGGTGCCTTCCCCAACCCGATGTTCCCCCGGCTGCCGTTGGGTGGTGCTTACAACCGGCTGACGCACGATTTCTTCACCCGGTCGTTTTGGCAGTTCAGCCGCCTGGCGTATGGGTGGCTGCGGCGTGGTCGGCCTGACCTGCCGCCGCTGCCGGGGTGGCCCTTCGCCGCCGCGAATCCACACCCGCCGCCCATCTTGTACGGGTTCAGTCCGCGTGTGATCGCGCCGCCGCGCGACTGGGGCGAGCACGTTCACGTGACGGGTTACTGGTTCCTCGACGCGGCCTCCGGCTGGCAGCCGCCCTCTGCGCTGCTCGATTTTCTGGAGGCCGGGCCGCCGCCGGTGTGTATTGGCTTCGGGAGCACCATCGCCGGGGAGATGGAGCGGCTGGCCGGGATCGCGCTGAAGGCGCTGGCGCGCACCGGCCGGCGCGGAGTTCTGCTGACCGGCTGGGCGGGGGAGATCGGCGGCGGGGGCGACGACGTGTTCGTGATCGATGCGGTTCCGCATGGATGGCTGTTCCCGCGCGCGGCGGCCATCGTGCATCACGGCGGGGCGGGTACGACGGCGGCGGGGCTGCGGGCGGGCGTACCGGCGGTCGTGGTGCCGTTTGGGAGTGACCAGCCGTATTGGGGGCGGCGGGTGTGCGAGTTGGGGGCCGGGCCGGAGCCGATCCCGCGCAAGAAGCTGACCGTCGAGCGGCTGACCGAGGCGATCCGGATCGCGACCGGGGATGCGGCGATGCGCCGCCGGGCTGCCGAATTGGGCCAGCAGATCCGGGCGGAGGACGGCGTCGGTCGGGCGGTGGCGATCATCGGGCAGCGCCGGGCATGACTCACCCGGCGCTGTTTTGCTATAATCCGGGCTGACTTTGTGACAGAGAGGGGGACACTTTGTTTAATTTAACACCTGCGGTCCTGATCTCGCGGGCCATCGTGCTGCTGGTGGCGATGACGGTGCACGAGTTCGCGCACGCGTACATCGCCTACCGGATGGGCGATTCGACCGCCAAAGAGATGGGGCGTATGACGCTCGACCCCAGGGCGAACATTAACGTGTACGGGTTCATCGTTGGGGTGTTGATCGGTTTCGGCGTGCTCGGCTCGGCACCGGTCAACCCGTACCGGATGCGCAACCGCCGCCTGGGGATGTTCCTGGCCGTGCTGGCCGGGCCGGTCTCCAACCTGATCCTGGGGGCGCTGTTCGCGCTGCCGTTCCGCTTCGGGGTGATCCCTAACTTCATGAACGGGTTGGGGGACGGCTTCTTTCTGCCGTCGCCGGTGGACGTCCTGTACCAGATGATATTCTTGAACGTGCTGCTGTTCGTGTTCAACATCCTGCCCCTTTACCCGCTCGACGGCTGGACGATCATGCTGGCTGCGCTGCCGCCCAACATGGCGATCTGGTGGGAGCGCAACAAGCAGACCAACATGTACATCTTCTTTGGGCTGATCGCGCTGGCGTTCATCGCGCCGCAGTTGAGCAATCTCGGGCTGGGATTTCTGGACCCGCTGGGCTGGCTCATCTGGCAGCCAACCGAGAGGATCATCAGCCTGCTGATAGGGTACTAGCCGGACATGTGGTGGTACCGCCTCAAGCAGGTGTGGTGGGATCTGACGGCCATCGTGCTGCCGGTTGATTACACGGAAGCCGAAGCCGCGCTCTCGCCGGAGCTGCTGGCGCTGTTCAAACGGATGAGGAAAGGCGACCAGCGGCACGGTCTGCGGGTGATGGGCAAGCTCACGGCGGCGGGGCACATGCACCCTGACCTGCTGGTCGCCGCCCTGCTGCACGACGTGGGTAAGGCGCGCTACCGGTACACGGTCTTTGACCGGACGTTGGTGGTGCTGGCGAAGCGGTTCGCGCCGCGCCGGTACGCGCGCCGGTCGCGGGGCGAGGCGCGCGGGTTGTGGCGACCGTTGACGATCTCGGCGCAGCACCCGCAGTGGTCGGCGGAGGACATGGCAGCCGCCGGGGCGAGCGAGCTGGCGGTCGCGCTGGCGCGGCGGCACCAGGATGCGCTTGAGGGGGAGCCAAATTGCGAGGAAGACCGGCTGCTGGCGCTGCTCCAGTCGGTGGATGATGAGAGTTGAGGCTTGGCGAATGTCCAAAGTCCCATTACTGCCCAATGCACTCTAAGAGAGGGATGGGGTGATAAGTGTTATGCAGGCATTGAATGATATGATTGAGGCTCATCCCACTCACAAAATACATAGGGAGTTGAGAAAGCAACAGGTTCTGGAAGCTTTCTCGGACTATATTGATGAGACCACCTTTTACCAATGGCATCTGAGCCTCTATAAGTTCGCTACGGTCAGGCCATTAGTTTACTATCGTGATTCCACCATTTCTGACGCGCTAGACTTCTTTAGTCAGAGTCCTGATCTGGCCCTGGAAGCCATTTGTGCCTTTCAGCGAGAGTTAAACCACTCCATCATGTCGTTACTACGCCCAGCCAGAAGCTGGGAGAAGGAAGATAAACTATCCCTGGATAACCCAGAGCAAATCTTCGAATTTGAGAGTGTGTGGCACCCTGAGTACCAGAGATACTCTGAGCATGTATTCAATCATCTAATCAATGTGCCTTTGTATATGTTGGGTCGCCTCAACCGAAAACCTAAAGCGAAGAAGCCAAAGGACTTCGTCAGTCAAACCCTCGCCAATAGAGTAGAGACGCTCAAAGACAAGAAGTTAACTTCTTTGACTGATGGGTTTGAACCGATTGTGAGAAATGCGATCTCTCATGGAGGAGTAGACTTCGGACTTGTTGAGATTACATATATCGACAAGAGAAAGAATGCCCAAAAGGTCCTCTCTGCTTATGAGTTCTCGCAGCTTTTCGACGACATGGTCGACACGTGTCATTCTATTCTCATAGCAATGCTTTTGTTTGTCTGCAATCACCGCCCTCTTGTCCAAACCCATGGTCTGCATCGTCTTCCATTGGGCCTACGTTTTTTGTTTATTGACGCGATTGCCTCAACTACTCGCTTTCAACTCCTTACAATGATAGAGAGCCGCGCAGTTATAGGCAACCGGAGGCAACTGAACATATCATGCAGGATAGATACATGCTCGCGCTTAACACACACATATGAGGCGATTGCTGCCTGCTGGCATTCAGCCAGCTTTGGCGGGGAGGATTATGAACGCTTTGCAGTGAGTATAGACTGTGGGAGACTCGTTACTTCATCCCTATTCGTAGATGGGGATGTACTCCATCAAGCGATCTCCAAAAACTGGACAATTGATCAATGCAGAGAAGCAAAATTGGTGGAAACTGATCTTCTGTGGTTTGATGTGCCGACTTTACAGCGGAAGATGAACTCCTGGCGTAACTTGTTCTTAGCACGGTGGGAGTTGTGTAAGCGACAAGTGATCCAGCAATGGCGTCAAGGCGGTTTTAAGATGCTGGGCTCGCGTTATTCAATCCGACATATCATCGACAAGAGCGCCGAAAAAATCCGTCGAATTGAGGCCTATGTTGTACTGCATGAAACCGGAACTATCACTGATGCAGAGATTCATAGCATCATCAGGCACATTGTCAAGCGATTACGAAAACATAGGATTAAAGGAAAAAGATTAGACAGAGAGATTGGGTTTTCTAGGAAGCCAAACTATATCTGGATACGGTTGTATGCTGCCGATAGAAGGCTCAGACGATTTTCAGGCTGGCATGATGGTAATTTAATCCTAATGGCTGAGTGGTTTTCGCGTTGGAAAAATAATGGCCCAATATTTGTCAAGAGTCCACATCAGGAAATTAGTGAGATCCGTATTCGGTATAATCCGGAATTGACCATAGACGAGGATGGAAATCCCGCATTTACTGTTGCCTGAAGTAACTGATAGTGAGTCTTCTGACGTGAGCCTGAGATTTGAGATCGGACAACATGAATTGGCGAGAGTACATTCATTCGGACCCGGATATTCTGGTTGGAAAGCCCGTCGTAAAGGGCACCCGGATAGGCGTGGCCTTTATCCTCGACCTGCTTGCCGCAGGGTGGACGGAGAAGCAAATATTGGAAAACTACCCGTCGTTGACGCGCGACTCCCTGAAGGCTGTTTTTGCGTTTGCCGCTGAGAAACGGTCGTAGCATCATGACCCCATTTATCGACCTCAGTCACGTCTTTGAAGACAACATGCCCGGCTTCAAGCTGAAGAACGAGGACGGGACGGTCACACAGTACACGGCCCGCATCCGGCCCTTCATGACGCACGCCGAATCGGCCCCCAAGTACGAGGGCCGGTGCTCATTTGAGGTGACGGAGATCACGTTCCAGACTTCGGTGGGCACCTACCTCGACTCGCCTTACCACCGCTACCCGGATGGGCGTGACATTGGACAGATCCGGCTGGAGGAGGTGATCCTGCCGGGTGTGGTCGTCGATGCGCGGGGGCGGGGGCCGTTCGAGGCGTTGAGCGGGGAGGCCCTGCCCGCCGACGCCGACCTGGAAGGCCGGGCGGTGCTGTTCAACTTTGGGTGGGACAGGCATTGGGGGAGGGAGCAGTACCACGCCTACCCGTTCGTCTCACAGGCGGTCATCGAGCGGCTGATCGCGGCGCGGGTGAAGCTGGTCGGCGTCGATACGGTGAACGTTGATGACTCGCGTGACCTGACCCGCCCGGCCCACACGTTGTTTCTGCGGGACGAGATCCTGATCGTCGAGAACCTGGCCCACCTCGACCGGCTGCACGGCCAGCGCTTCCGGTTCTTCGCCGTGCCGATCAAGGGACGGGGCGTCGCGGCGATGCCGGTGCGGGCGTTTGCGGAAGTGCTGTGAGCGGTTGGAACCCTGGCGGGCATTTGCACGTTATGATCACGGACACTCGATCACATGACAGCAGAGGAACACATGGCACAAGCAGCACAACAACCCGCTCCTGAAAGAGGACGCGCGCGCCGCCGGGCGAAAAGGCGGCGTTCTCGCCGCTGGCCCTTCAACCGGTACACGCCGCGCGCGGTACTGATCGGGGTGGGCTTGGGGTTGGTGACCTTCGTCCTGCTGGGCGTTATGATGGTCGTCGGGGCCTACGGGTACTTCCAGGTGTTCGGGCTGATCGTGCCGGGCGTGCACGTCGGGGGCGTGAAGCTGGGCGGGATGTCGGTCGAGGAGGCGTCGCTGGCGCTGGATGAGGCGTGGAACGTCGAGCAGGGGGGGATCATCCTGACCGACGGCCAGCGCTCGTGGTACGCGCCGCCCTCGGACTTCGGGCTGGCGCTCGATCCGGTGGCGACGGCGCGGCGTGCCTCCGACGTGGGGCACGGTGGAAGCGTGATCGGCGAGATGGTGATGATGATCGACAGCACGCTGAACGGGACGCCGGTCGAGCCGGTGGTGCAGGTGGATGCCGAGGCAGCCAGAGCGGGGTTAGAAGATTGGGCGGAGAAGATTGACCTGCTGCCGCAGGATGCCTCGATCCGCATCGAGGGCGGTGAGGTGGTCGCGGTGCCGGGTGTGCCGGGTTACACGCTGGACGTGGAGGGCACGCTGGCGGCGCTGGTCGCCGCCCCCGGCCTGGCGCTGATAGACGGTTACCTGCCGCTGGTGCTGGTGCCGGTCGCGCCGCGCGTCGCCGATGCGGGGGATGCCGCCGCCGATGCCGAGCGGCTGCTGGCCTCTGACTTGAGCGTTGAGGGCTATGACCCGATCACGGACGAGCACTTACAGTGGACGGCCTCGCGGGAGGAGATCGCGTCGTGGTTGGCGGTCGTGGAGGGCGAGGATGGGCCGGAGGTGGTCGTGGGCGAGGAGCGGTTGGCGGCCTACCTGGATGAGTTGAGCGCCTCGTTGGGGGAGGGGCGGTACTTCGATGCGCAGGAGAGTGCGGGGTTGCTTGAGGCGGCGCTGCGCGAGGAGTCGGCGGCGGCGCTGATCGTCCGCCACACGCCGACGACGTACACCGTTGGGGCGGGTGATACGCTGACCAGCATCTCGTGGGACGTTGGCATGCCTTACTGGCGCATCCTGGACGCCAACCCTGGCCTCGACTCCGAAACGCTCACGGTGGGGCAGGTGCTGACCATTCCCTCGAAGGACGACCTGCTGCCGCTGCCGGTGGTGATCAACAAGCGGATGGTGGTCAGCATCAACCGGCAGCGGTTGTGGACTTACCAGGATGGCGAGCTGCTGCATGAGTACGTGATCAGCACGGGCATCGACCGCTCGCCGACCCAGCCGGGGATTTTCCAGGTGCAGACGCACGAGCCGCTGGCTTACGCCTCGGTGTGGGACCTGACGATGCCGCACTTTTTGGGGATTTACGAGTCGTGGCCGGGCTTCATGAATGGCTTTCACGGGCTGCCGTCGCGGGGCGGCGGGCAGGTGCTGTGGGCCGCCTCGCTGGGGCGCAAAACGTCGTTCGGGTGCATCATCCTTGACCTGGACGATGCTGAGGCGCTTTACAATTGGGCTGACGAGGGCGTGGTGGTGGAGATCGCGGAGTAAGGCGCCCGGCGCTTCGCCGCGAGCCGGTGGAGGCGGGGAGATTCAATCCGCAGATGGCGCAGATGGCGCGGACATATAGCTACTAGCGGTGGGGCCTGCGAGATTCGCAGGCTCTCGGTTTGAGATATGCCGCCAGAGGCCCGGTTTGACTCTCGCCCGTGCCTTACATAAGATAGGGCCGCGTACCGCGCGATCAACCGGAGGGGGACACAATGGCCCGGCAATCCTATACGCCCGAATACCAACACTCCTGGGCGCTCGTGATCGGCATCGACAGCTACCAGGACACCAGCCTCCCGCCACTGGAAACGGCGGTCAAGGGCGCGCGGGAGGTGGCCCAACTGCTGCAAGATGACCTGGGCTTCGACGCCGGGCGCATCATCCGGCTGGAGAATGAGCAGGCCACCCAGCGCGCCATCCGCCGGGCGTTCGCCGATCCGCTGGGGCGGGCCGACCGGGTTGGCCGCGATGACCGGGTGCTGATCTACTTCGCCGGGCACGGCTTGACCTACGACACCGCAGAGGGCCTGATCGGCTGCGTCGCGCCCTACGACATCGAGACGGCCTATTGGGACACTGCCATCCCGATGGATGAGCTGACGCGGCTGGCGAACCGCAGCCATGCCAAGCATGTGCTGTTCCTGCTGGATGCGTGCTTCTCAGGCTTCGCGACGGTGCGCGAGGTCGACAGCGGGGCACAGCGCCAGGTGGCCGACTACCTGACCCGGCCCGTGCGGCAGGTGATCGCCGCCGGGACGCGTGAACAGGCGGTCAGCGACCTGTGGGGGCCGGGGCGGCACTCGCTGTTCACGGGGTTCCTGCTGGAAGGGCTGAGCGGAGCCGCGCCCGCGCCGGGGGG
This sequence comes from uncultured Anaerolineae bacterium, assembly GCA_964603985.1. Classification (GTDB taxonomy): domain Bacteria; phylum Chloroflexota; class Anaerolineae; order Aggregatilineales; family UBA3940; genus CAZRXG01. The sequence continues at coordinate 51,777 of CAZRXG010000015.1, forward strand.
CATCCTGCGGGCGTTCCACCTGGCGGGGTATTTGCAGGACGTGGTGGCACAGCACTCGCGCTCGCGGCAAACGCCGCAGTACGCGGCGCTGATGGGCAGCAGCGGCGGCGACTTTGTATTTGGCGTGCGTGACGTGGTGCAGCTTCCCCAGTGGCTGACGGCCTTCGCCGAGAGCGCCGACCCCAGCCAGCGCGTGATGGCCGTCCGTGAGCTTTTGAAGACGGCCCAGGGCGACGATCCGTGCCTCGCCGATGTGGCACTGGATCACCTGGAGCGGTTGTGTGGCGACGAGGACGCCATTGTCCGCTCGTCTGCGGCGGCGGCGCTGGGGCAGGTCGCGCCCGCGCCTGAGCCGCCCGCCCCGGAGGACGTGCGCGATGAGCCGGTGCAGGTCGCGCCCGCGCCTGAGCCGTCCACCCCAACACGCCCGGTGCCGGGTGCGAAACGCGCACGTCAGGGCTTAAAGCCGCTGTGGATCGTCGGCGGGCTGGCAGGCGCGGCGGTGCTGGTGGTTGTGCTGCTGGCGCTGTCGGGGGTGATCGGGAAACCGGCAGCCGAGGAGGAGCCGGTAGAGGAAGAGGAACCGGCGGTTGTGGAGAGTATCCCGGTTCCCGACGTGGTGGGCATGGACATCGCTTCTGCCAGAGCGGCCCTGGAAGACGCCCGGTTTGTGGTTGAGGTGCTCGAAGAGGAAGGTGAGTTGATCATCGGCCAGGCGCCCGCCGTCGAAGAGCAGGCCGACATCGTCGACGATCAGGACCCTGACGCCGGTACGCTTCTGGGTACAGGAGAACGGGTGATTATCGTGCTGAAGATGCCCCCAACTTATGTCACACCCACTCCCTCATACGAGAAGCCCCCCCTCACGGTGGGAGATTATTTTGTCTACAGAATGAGCTGGGACGAATCGGAGAAGACCTACAGCGTCGTGGGCGGGGACCAGGTAAACGGGCGTCCTGTCTGGGTTGTGGAGGCCACCTGGGATACGGACGGCTACCAGTCGTACCTGGAGACGGTCTGGGTAGATCAGGAAACAGGCGTGCACCTCCAGCTCGAGTTGAACGAGGTTTACGCCTCTCCTAAAACCTGGCTCATCGACGAGGAACAGGTTCAGGTTACGGAGAGAAGATACAGCTCCAGCTATGAGCTTGAGGAGGGCATCCAGGAAAAGGTATCGATTGTAATTGACACCTCGAATGAGGAACACGAATCATTCGGTCAGATCGTAGGAGGCCCCAGCATCTTCAAAATCACCCGCGATCTGAAAATAGACGAATGGTACCCCTGGAAATTTGAGGGTCAATGGCCCTCGCAGGTGGTCGGGGAGGACGTTATCGCCGTACCGGCGGGCACCTTCGACTGCTGGGCTGTCAAGACCGTTCAATCGGAGGACGGGCAGCACTACATTCGCTACTTCGATAAAGAGACGGGCATGCTGGTCAGGTACGAAAACTGGGTCAAGCGTGACGACGAGTGGGAGATCGTCGAGGGGGAAGTGCTGATCTCGTTCCTGTACAGCGCAGCCGGGAACAGGTGACGGTCGAGTCGGACGCCCTGCTGCCCGGCGATAAGCCCCCGTTATCCAATCCCGACTCTCTCCGGATGCCCGGAGAGAGTTCGTCTTGATGGGAGAAAGCGCCATGACCGGACATCCTACCTCCCAACCCGGCCCCCCGCTCGCCCGGCGGCTGGTCGCGATTGCGGCATTGTTCCTCAAGCTGGGCTTCACTGCCTTCGGTGGCCCGGCGGCGCACGTCGCCATGATGCGCGACGAGGTCGTCACGCGGCGGGGGTGGCTCGACGACCAGCACTTCCTCGACATGCTGGGCGCGACCAACCTGATCCCCGGCCCCAACTCCAGCGAGATGGCGATCCACATCGGCTACACGGTGGCCGGGCTGCCGGGCATGATCGTCGCCGGGCTGTGCTGGATGCTGCCCGCCTTTGGCATGGTGCTGGTGCTCTCGTGGGTGTACGTGCGCTTCGGGGCGACGCCGACGGCGGACGCGCTGATGTACGGCATCAAGCCGGTCATCATCCCCATCATCGTGCTGGCGCTGTGGAGCCTGGGCAGGCGGGCGGTCAAGGGCTGGTTGACCGGGATCGTGGGGGCGGTGGTGCTGGCGTTATACCTGCTGTGGGGCAATGTGCTGGCGCTGCTGGTGGCGGGTGGCCTGGTCGTGATGGTGGTTGAGAACGCACGGCGGCTGGTCGGGGATAAAAGGGGAGTCAGGCTGCTGCTGCCGGGCGTGGGTGCGCACCTCGTGCCCCTGCTGGCCGGTGCCGCTGCGCCGTTCAGCCTGGGGGTGATGTTCCTGACTTTCCTCAAGGTGGGCGCGGTGTTGTACGGTGGTGGTTACACGTTGTTCGCGTTCCTGGAAGCTGACTTCGTGCGGCGGCTGGGTTGGCTGACCGGGCCGCAGTTGATCGACGCCATCGCGGTGGGGCAGATGACGCCCGGCCCGCTGTTCACGACGACGACCTTCATCGGCTACGTGCTGGGCACGCAGTTCGGCCTGCCGCCCGTGCCCACCGCCGCGCTGGCGACGCTGGGCTTTTACATCCCGTCGTTCGTTTTCGTCGCGATCAGCAACCCGATCATCCCCCACGTGCGCGAGTCGGCCTGGGCGAGCGGCTTCCTGGATGGGGTGAACGTGGCCGCGCTGGGCGCGATGGCCGGGGTGACGCTGCACCTGGGGCAGGCGGCCTTCGCCGACCCGGTGGCGGTGGTGATCGGCCTGCTCGCGGCGGCGGCGCTTTTCCGCTTCCGGGTGAATTCGGTCTGGTTGGTGATCGGCGGGGCGGCGGCGGGACTGCTGGTCTCGCTGGTGCGTTAGGGCACTCTCGCCGGATTGCGCTACAATACCAACCCTGCGGGACCGCAGAGTCGGCCCCTTCTGTGACTACACCTGGAGGAGAGAGACACCATGTCAGCCCCGGCACTCCAGCTTGACGAAGAAACACGTCAGGCCCTTTGGCGCTACGTCGTCGATGCGGTCGAGGATTATATGCAGCGCGTTGGCTCGACGCGCGTTGCCCCGGAGCTGGACCCGGACGTGGTACGGGCAATGCTCGGCCCGCTCGACTTTGACGACCCCCTCGACCCGCTGGAGGCTGCCGAGTTCGTGGTACAGGGGTTGTGGGGCCATCAGGTGCACACGCCGCACCCGCGTTACTTCGGCCTGTTCAACCCGGCCCCCACCGCGATGGGCGTCGCGGCGGATACCCTCGTGGCGGCGTTTAACCCCCAGTTGGCGGCCTGGAGTCACAATCCGCTCGCCAACGAAATCGAGCAGCACACGATACGCGCTATCGGCGCGCGCTTCGGCTACGATCCCGCTCTGGTGAACGGTGCCTTCACTTCCGGCGGTGCGGAGGCCAATCACACCGCGCTGCTGACGGCGCTGGTCGACAGGTTCCCGCAGTTCGCAGTTGAAGGTCTGCGTGCCCTGGATGCGCAGCCGGTGTTTTACGTCTCCGCGCAAAGCCATCACTCCTTTGTGAAGGCGGCCAGATTCTGCGGGTTGGGCACGAACGCGGTGCGGTCTGTCCGCGTAAATGACCAGTTCCAGATGGATACCGACCGGCTTGCCGAGCAGATCGCAGCCGACCGGGCGGCGGGGCTTGCGCCGTTCATGGTCGCGGCGACGGCGGGCACCACCAACGCCGGTGTGATCGACCCCCTCCCCGCGTCAGGCCAGATCGCCGCTCAGGAGCGGTTGTGGTTCCACGTGGACGCAGCCTGGGGGGGAGCAGCCGTGTTTGTGCCGGAGCTTCGTCCCCTGCTTGCGGGTATCGAGCGGGCCGACTCGATCACGTTTGATGCCCATAAGTGGCTCTCCGTCCCGATGGCAGCCGGGATCTACCTCACCCGGCACCCTGAGATCCTGCACCGGACGTGCCGCATCACGACCGAGTACATGCCCCGCGAGGGGTCCGATCTCCCGACCACGGACCCGTACACGCACTCGATGCAGTGGTCGCGCCGGTTTATCGGGCTGAAGGTCTTTCTATCGCTGGTGGTGGCCGGTTGGGATGGGTACGCGGACGCCATCCGCCACCAGGTGGCAATGGGGCAACTGCTGCGCCGGGAGCTGGAGGCGGCGGGCTGGCGGATCGTTAACCAGACCGACCTGGCGGTCATTTGCTTTGTGGACGGCGACGATGTTCTGGGGCACAGTGCCCCGTACCTGGAGGCGATCGCCCACGACGTGGTCTCGTCTGGCCGCGCGTGGCTGTCGACCACCCGCCTCGACGAAGCGACGGACGTGCTGCGGGCGTGCGTTACCAATTACCGCACCGGCCCGGAAGACGTGAATGCGCTGGTTGAGGCCCTGAACAGCGCCCGGCAGAAACATAGATAAGGGATTACTGGCGAGGTTATGTCATGTTTCCTGGAGAAGTGAAGCTTCCAACGTGGGTCCTGCTGGTCATTCTGGGGATCATCATCCTGATCGCCGTCCTGACGCTGCTCGGCCCCGTGATCGGCCCCATTGATTGTACGCCGGTCGCGTGCCTGGACGGGGTGACGATCTACTTCGAGGGGCCGTTGCCGCCCGACCACACCTTTGAGGCGGTCACGGACGCGGGACGGTTCGCATACGTGTGCCGGGACGGCCAGCGGGTGGAGGGCACCGTCGAGGGGGTGAATCTGGGGCAGTGCACGACCTGGCTGGAGATTCACGGGCTTACGCCCAAGAAGATGACCATCACCGTCACCTGGGAAGGTGGGGGCAAGACCGAGACCTTTTACCCGGTTTACGAGGCCGTCGAGCCGGAACGATGCATGGACTGCCGCCGCGCCAGGGTGGTCGTGAAACTGCCCGGAGGCTGAGGCCCCGGCGGCCCGGCTCACGCCAACGAGCGACGGGAATACGCTTCCCTCCGCGTGGGCAGGGAGTATAATCGGTGAACAGCGTCGCTCGTGATGAGGGAGATCGACATGCTTGAGTACCAGCCGTTCTACGCCAATTCATACGCCCTGGTGATGGGCATTAACGCCTATAAGCACCTGGCTCCGCTCTCGGCGGCGGTGGGTGGTGCGGAGCGCCTGGCGGGCGTCCTGGAGGAGCACTATGACTTCGAGGTGACGCTGCTGGCGGATCGGCGCGTGACGCGTGATGCGGTCTTCGAGTGGTTGGGCGCGATGGCCCACGACGCCGGGCCGGACGACCGGGTGCTGATCTACTTCGCCGGGCACGGGATGACGCGTGGATCGGGCGTCTATGAGCGGGGTTACCTGGGCCTGGCGCACTCCGAGCCGGGCCGCTGGCACACCACGCTGGCGATGGACGACATCATCGAGGAGGCGCGCTTCCTCAAGGCCAAGCACCTGCTTTACCTGCTCGACTGCTGCTTCGGCGGGATGGCGCTTGAGACGCGGGCGGCGGTCGACGTGCCGCGCGAGCTTGATTACTACCTGACACGCCCGGTGCGCTACGTGATCACGGCGGGCGGCAAAGAGGTGGTCGATGATGCGCTGGCCCCCGGCATGGAGCAGAGCCTGTTCACCCACCACCTGCTGGAGTGGCTGGTTAGCGAGCACGTCAGGCCGCCGGGGGGCATCTGGCGGGCGCGCGAATTGGGCAATTACCTTGAGCGCACGGTGGCGCGCAACCGGCGCAGCGGTCACAAGCCGAATCACAATTACCTGCCGGGCAGCGGTGATGGCGATTTCCTGTTCCGGTGGGAGAGCGACCCGCGCCTGATCACCGAGGGCGTGAGTGGCGCGCTGCGCTCGACGAGCTGGCACGTGCGGCAGGGCGCGGTGGCGGCGCTGATCGACATGGCGCGCGGTGACGATGCCGAGCGGGTGGCCTACGCCCGTGACCGGCTGGCGCGCATCGCGGGGGAGGACGCGGACGAGCGCGTGCGGCAGACGGCGCAGGTCTTCCTCGATGAAGAGCCGCCCCCGCCTCCACCCGTGACCGAAGCCCCGCCGCCTGTGCCGGTCGCCGCGCCGCCGGAGGTGCGGCCCCGGCCCGCCGGGGTGATGCCCGTCCTCAGGCGGTGGTGGGGCGTGATCCTCTGTGGGCTGGCCGCCGTGCTGGTGGCGATCCGCTTTGCGGTGGATGTACTCGAACTTTTCTGGAGTGACTTCGTTTACGGCTCCAGGCAGGAGATCGTGGTCGCAGCCGGGCTGCTCATCGGCGTGGTCGGCGTGGGGCACCTCACCAGACGGCGCTGGCTGCGCGGCGCGCTCTTCCTGCTGGCCGCGCCGGGCTGGCTGTTGTTCGTGCTGTACGAAACCTTCGAGTGGTACAACACCTGGCTGCACTGGTTGGACTACCTGGTGTGGCTGCCCTTTGTCCTGACCGTCGGAGCGCTGGTCTGGTCGGTGGTGGACGCCGTCCGGGGCGGGGAAGAGAGCTAGGCCCTGCTCTCCAGGGGTGATAAGATGCCGACCGCCATTGCCTGCGCTTCGGGCGCGTTCCGGGGAGTCTTCACGCATGGCGTGCTGAGCGCGTTTGAGGCGTCCGGCCTGCGCGCCGATGCCTACGCCGCCGCCTCCTCGACCGTCGTACCGGCTGCGCTTGCCGCCACCGGCCAGCTTGACGCGTTGGGCGGGGCCGCTTACTGGCGGGACGGCATCGACGTGCTGCGGCAGTTGGGCGACATCAGCCAGATGATCCTGCGCGGCATTGCCGAGCATGGCCCCCGGCTGCGCGGGGCGCTGTTCGAGCCGGAGGTGCCGCGCTTCCTGATCGTGGCCAGCGCGGTCGTCACCGGTGAGGCCGCCGAATTAACGCAGGGGCCGGGCGCGCGGCGGTTGGGGCAGAAGCTGCTGCTGGCGATGCGCACCGGGGATCGCAGTTGGGCGGACGAGCACCTCGCCCCCCACCTGTACGACACCGCCGGGCACGGCGGTGTCGACCTGCGCCTCGCGCCGGAGAACCTGGAGGCGGTGGCTTACGCCTCGACGCGCATGCTGCACGCCTGGAAAACCCCGGCCTGGATCGATGGGCGGCCTTACGTCGATGCGTCGTACACGTGCGCCTGCCCGGCGGTCGAGATGGTCGGGCGCGGCTACGATGCCGTGATCGCCATCTCCCCGGAGCCAGGCCCTATCTACCGTGACCTGTTCCGGTCGGAAACCATCCCCGCAGCGTGGCGGGGCGTCCCGATCCACATCGTGCAGCCGGACGTAGACCTGGGCAGCCTGGGCGTGGACTTCACCGCCGCCACGCCCGGCGGGTTGGAGGCTGCCTTCCGGCACGGCGAGGCGAAGGGCCGGGCGTTCCTTATGGAGCAAGACAGAACGTGATAACCTGCCTGCCGGGGGACCTTCATGGTGTCACGAACGCAACCAGCACGAAGAAAGATGCCACCATCGTAATGAACAACAGCGCGACGGCCAGGGCAATCACCCGCCACATGGTCGCCGTTTGGGCGCGGCGCAGGGTCCTCATCTGGTGGTTCGGCGGCAGCTCCACCGGTGTTGCCTGGAGCAGCTTATCGTTCATGCGGCGCGCCATCCGGGCGAACTCCGGGTCGCCTTCAAAGTAGCCCTCGACCAGCCGCCTGGTCTGCTCACTGGCCTCGCCGGAGAAATAGGCGGGCAGCAGGTCGATAATGATCTCACGAGTCACTTCTGTCATGTCGTCCTCCATCCATCTCTTGATCGCGGAAATCAACCAGCTTCAGCCGTGCCCGGTGAACCTTCACCCGGGCCGCTGCCAATGAGACACCCAGCGCTGCCGCGATTTCCTGATAGGGCATATCGTACAAGGCGCGCATCAGCAGCGCGGCGCGGTCGACCTCGGTCAGGGTTTGCAGGCCGCGCAGCACCGCCCGCAGCTCGGATCGCTGCTCGACACTGGCTTCCGGGCCTGACGCCCGGCTGGGCAGGTGATCGTCCAACCGGGTAAAGCGCTGCTCGCTTCGGAGCTGCTTGAGGTACAGATTGCGCACGATAGCCAGCAGGTACGCCTTGACGGTCGGCATCCACAGCGAATCGCGCCGCGTCCAGACGCGCACAAACGTCTCCGAGGTCAGATCCTCGGCCCAGTCGGTGCTGCCACACAGATACAGCGCAAAGCGGAACACGTCACCGGCATAGTTCCGGTACAGTTGGGTGAAATCTTTTATCATCGCGCCTCATCTACAATATCCATTCGAGGGGCAAAAGTTACAACCCGGAGGGTATGACGGTCAGTAGACCGCAATCGTCCGGTCAGGCAGGGTGGCTTATGAGCTTTAACAATTTAATCCGGTCACCGTTTTTGCCCCCCACCCCCGGCCCCTCCCCCACATTCCGCGCCTGACGGCGCTGGGGGGAGGGGGCAGCCAAGCAGCCAGGCAGCCAGACGAGCCACATTTCCATCATGGCCGGATATAAATACTCAAGATGCATTAGCCCCCCGTAGGAGAATGGCCCGCGTGGGGGCGCTCTCCTAAAGGCGCGAAGTACGCTATACTGTCCCCCCGTTGAACAACCTATCGAGACTCGATACGATACCCGACCCTCGTGAAACAAAGGAGATCCTCCAGACATGCGAATCCGACGTCACCTGGCACCTGTGATCGTGGGCGGCCTGGCCGCGCTGGCGTGCAACCTCAGCGGGTTGGCCCTGGGCGAAAGCCCGACCGCCGCCCCGGTCGTTGTAGCACCGACTGTGGCACAGGCACCTGCCGAACCGGCCCCGGCAACCGAGACCTCCGCCGTATCCACACCCGTCACGGCCACGCGAACGCTCAGGCCCCGGCGCTGCCAGGATACGACCGACTTAAGCGGGTGGTGCCTGCTCGGCGATGGTGTGGCGTTGGACGTTGCCGCGCCGGTGGAGAAGCCCCAGTTCTTCGACTATGCCCCGGCGACCAACCGGGTGCTCTATGGCAGCCACCCCTACGGCGAGCCGACCACCGGCCCCGGCAGGCTGGCCCTGACCGATCTGTGGAGCGTTGACCTGAGCACGAACGAAGCACAGCCCGTCGTTGACGAGGACGTGATCGTCAAGGCTTTCTGGGCACCCAACGGACAGGACCTGGTTTACCTGCGCGCCACCGACGTTACCTATGAGCTGCGCCGCCGCATGGCCTCCGGCGAGGACACGCTCCTGGCCGTCGACGTGGCCCCGCTGTTTGCCGTCTCGCCCGCAGGTGACGAGGTGGCCTTCGTGCGCGAGCCTGGGCGTGGGGTGGACGTACGCTCCGGGCTGTACGTGATCCCAATCGCCGGTGGGGAGGAACGGTGGATCGCAGAGGTCGACCGCTCCGGAGGTGGCAGCGTCGACGACCGCCCGATCTGGTCGCCGGATGGGCAAACCATCCTGCTGCCGGTCTCAAGCCGTGAAGGGTCAACCGGGATGCTGCGCGCGACTGCCGCCGGCGGTTCGGGCATCATCGGCTTTGACGAAGCGCTGGCCGGACAGCCCGGCTATGGTGAATTAGGGGCGTTTCTGCTGTGGCACCCGGACAGCCAATCGCTGATCGGCACCGGTATGACCGGCCACCCGATGACCAACGACGCGCGGTGGTGGGTCGTGCAGTACAGGCTGGACGCGGCGCGGGAACGCGTCACCGGGATAGTGGTCGTGGCGGAGGACGCGCTGCTGCTGGGTTGGGATAGGCCCGGCGAGTCGGTGTGGGTCCAACCCGTCGAGAGCATGCCGGACGCGGCCCCGCTGCCGATGCCCGTGGTCGTGCCGCTGCCGGAGTGAGCGCCACTCTCTGCCTGCCGCCGCTTTCCCAGCACATGAGAATGACTATAATGGGAGAAGTTTAGTCGTTTTCATAGTGAGGGATGATGCAAGATGGCGCAAGATAGAGAGAGGGTTTTTGTCGAGCGGGAGAGCGAGAAGGGTAAGAGGCTGAACTGGCATGCGGCCTGGCTGCGACTTGATCAGATGACGGGTGTCATCGCGCTGCAATCGATGGGGGTGGCGAAGAAGTGGGCGGTGACGTTTCAGGTTGCTCAGCTTGAGGCGTTTGAGATCCTGCGCGTCAGTGACGTGCGCACGCTGACGGCGATGTACGGTGGCGGGCTGGCGGGCTGGGCGATGGCCGCGATCATGTCGCGGTGGGCCAAAGTGCCCGTCATTAAGCTGTCCCAGCAGTCCGCCGAGGCAGGCGGGCGGTGGGCACACATCCGCATGCCGGGGATGCGGCCCAAGAAGACACGCGATCTGGCTAACCGGATCGCGGACCTTCTGCGCCAGCACGGTTACAGCGGCATGATGCCGAACCTGGCCGACGAGGAACTGTGGAAAGCACCCACCGGCCCGATCCTGATCGGGTGCGGGCTGCTCATCGTCATCGTGGTGTGCCTGGTCGCTGTGATAACCGTGATCGGTACCTCCGGTTCGTGAGAGGGGGCCGAATCGCGAAGGGGCGAAGGCCGCAGGAATGCACAAGGGCCTGAGTTCTAAGTCGATCCCAGGCCCTTGGGTGGTAAAGATCTCCTCTGGCATTCAGGGGTTCCTGTAAGCATCCTCTACAACAGTCTCTTTCCAGCGGTAGCATCTGTCCCATTCGACTTGCAGGTGATATGTCACATTGCCGCCTGGAGATTCATCTTTGATATAAAGCTCGTAGTCACCAAACGGTGAGGCATTTCCTATACACACCGGCCAGTCATACTCCCTGCACCCTGCTGCAATATAAAAGGCCACGACATCCGCATATGTATCTGTGGTCTCATACTCATATACGTATGTAGCGTATTCATATCCATCAATATCAATATGCTCTTTCGTGAGAACACTACCTGGATAGACAGGGGCCTCAGGAATAATGGTATCGCGCTCGCGGCAGTTGGTAATTGGCTTGCCATCTACTAGTGCCACAGCAGTACATAGACACACAGTAATGACCACCAGTGCCACCGCAGCGATTCTCGCAAGGTGCTCTTTGAAACTCATCATATCTCGCTCAAGTAAGCGACATGCCAACATAGCCCGCGCCACAGTCTACATCAGAATCCCCAACCTGAACACCCACCACCCGGCGATGAAGGTCGCGCTGCGGCACCGCGATTGCCCATCTGTTCAACCTCCACTAGAATACACCAGAGTCGGGTACGTCGGACGCCCGCAGGCAGCGCGCGGCATTGCTGTGTGACGGGTACGCAGTACGCGAGGATCGCCATGCCAGAACTGCAACCCTACAAAGGCTTGTTCGCCGAGTGGCTTGCATCGATGGACACAGCGCAGGCGGAGCAGGTCAGGCAGCCCTCCGGGATCACCGACCTGGCGCATTTGGCGCCGGGCGGGTATGCGCGGCGTTTGATCATCGGGGCCGTCGTCGCCTGGTGGCTGCTCGGCGTCGGGCTGTTCGTCGCCGTCTGGCTCCTCGGCGGTCTCTCGCTCGTGATGCGCAAGGGCGGGATACTGGGGGTGGTGGGCATGTCTTATGTGCCGTGCCTGTGCTTCCTGCTCCTGGTCGCGGGCACGGTTGCCGTCGCGTTCGGCGGGCCGCGGCTCCAGGCCGCCATCGTCGGTCGACGTCTCGGTTCGCCGGTGATGTGGGCCTCGGCGGAAGAACTGCTGCGCGGCGACACGCTCGACCTGACCTTCAGCCAGGACATCAACAGGCCAACCGACATCCAGAGTGTGGTCTTTCAGTTGTTGCTGCGCGAGACGGTCACTTATACCAGCGGCACCGACCGGGTCACCGTCACCCACGACCACGTCATCGGGCGGGTGGAGCGCCCCGGACGCCCCATGCAGAAGGGCTACCGGCTGGAGGAGCGCGCCGACTTCCGGATTCCCCCTGACGCGATGCACACCTTCGTCGCCAGCAACAACAAGCTCCAGTGGTTCGTCACCGTGCAGGTCAAGATCGCCCGCTGGCCGGACTTCCGCAAGGTCTACCAGGTGACCGTCCTGCCGGAGATCACACCGTAATCAGAACACTGTAGGGGGCGCAGTGTGATGCGCCCCCCACAAGGAGAAGAAACCGGCATGCCAGAATTACAACCTTATCGCGGTGGGCTGACCGAGGCGGCGGCAAGGGCAGGCGTGTCCCGGTCGCCCGCAGCCAGGCGGATGGTGGGGGGCGTCGCCAGCATGGCGAAGCCCGCGCTGGGCAAGCAGCAGGGTTGCGTGATAGCTGCCACCGTCTTCGGCTGGTGGGGGCTGGGCGTCGGCCTGTTCCTGCTGCTGGAGTTCGCGGGGGGCCGGTTTGTCGAGTCGCTGCTGGGCGAAGACATAGGCACGGCCTTCATGTCGGCGCTGCCGTGCGTGTGCTTCCCGCTGATCTTCGCGGGGACGATCGCGGTCGTGATCGGGCGCTCGTGGCTGATGGGCCTCATCGTCAGCCGCAAGCTGGGGCCGCCCAGCATGTGGGCCTCGGCGGAGGAGGTGCTGCGCGGTGACGTGCTCGACCTGACCTTCGGCCAGGACATCAACAGCCCAACCGACATCGAGAGCGTGATCATCCAGCTTCTGCTGCGCGAGACGGCCACCTACACCAGCGGCACCGACACGGTGACCGTCACCCACGACCACGTCATCGGGCAGGTGGAGCGCCCCGGACGCTCCATGCAAAAGGGCTTCCGGCTGGAGGAGCGCGCCGACTTTGAGATCCCGCCTGAAGCGATGCACACCTTCGTCGCCAACAACAACAAGCTCCAGTGGTTCGTCACCGTGCAGGTCAAGATCGCCCGCTGGCCGGACTTCTACGAGTTCTACCACATTACCGTGCTACCGCAGGAGGCAGCCTGATGGCACCCAAACAAGACACCCGCGCGGACGTTCGTTTTGTGCTGGAGGGCGAGGTGGAGCGCGACGGCCTGATGGTCTACCCGCCGGGCGCGACCGTCACCGGGCGCTTCGAGGTCATGCCCAACCGCGACCTGGAGTGCCGTCACCTGCTGCTCCAGCTTGAGTGGCACACCGAGGGACGCGGCGACCGTGACGGCAAGGTCATCGAGGAGGCCGACCTCTTCCAGGGCGTGCTGACGGCGGGCGTCTCAATCGGGGAGGACTTCGTCTTCACGCTGCCCGACCAGCCCTGGAGCTACGCCGGGCACTACGTCAACATCGTGTGGGCCGTCTCGATCAAGATCGACATCCCGCGCGCTAAGGACGTTAACGCCAGCCAGCCGTTCATCATGACGCCCGACCGGGACCGTGTGACGCCAGAATCCGCGCCAGACTCGATCTGGTGATCGCGCCCGGCGCGTCCAGGCGCTGGAAAACCTCGTACAGCAGCAGCTCCGACGCGCGCAGGTCGCCGCCGTAGGTCTCCCACAGCAGTGCGACTGCCTCTGGCGTGAGGCTCACGCGCGGCGGGTCGTCGAGTGCGAAGGCTACCAGCCGACGCGCCAGCGCCGCCGCCAGATGCTCGCGCGTGACCGCCGCCGCCAGGTGGACGGTCGTCAGCGGCAGGCCGCGCCGCGCAAAAGCCGCCCCCAGATCGTCGTGGCTGGCGACGACCAGCCGCAGTCCGCGCATTGCCGCTCGCAGCAGCCGCGCCCGGTGCCGCCCGCCGAGCCGCTGCGCCTCGTCGAGCAGGAAGCGGTCGAGGCCGCCCAGGCTGGTGTGGAAGCGGCGCTCGCCTTCGGGCAGGCGCTCGTAGGCCACGCGCTCGCCCGCCTCGCCGAAGTGCTCGGCCAGCCACAGCAGCACGGTCGTCTTGCCGAACCCCTTCTCGCCGATCAGTTGCAGGTGCGCGGGGTCGGCCTCAAGCGCCGCCGCCACCGCCGGGGGCAGCACCGCGATGGCCGCCCACTCGTCACGCGTCAGCGCGCCGAACGGGTTGCGCTCGAAGCCAAGCCTGCGGAACGGGAAGTAGCGGTCGGGCATGGTGACTATGGTAGCACGGGCCGGGCCGGGGGGCGAGGTGGGCCTTTGCGCTCCAACACGGTTGACACGTCGCCCGGCGCGGAGTTTAATAGTAGCCTGCCCTGATCGTACAGGAGCGTAGCCATGACTGACCAACCGAAGCGCGACCGGCGAGATGAATCGGCCAGCACACACGCCAACGGCGATTTTGTTGCGGGCGACAAGAGCCAACTGGCCGACATCGCCCGTATGCGCGGTGACTGGGACGAAGCCGGGACGCTCTACCGCGCGGCGCTGGAGGAGTTCGAGGCGCTGGGCGACCGGTGGGGCGTGGCGGTCAGCAAGGGCAAGCTGGCCGACATCGCCGCCAATCGCGGCAACTGGGCCGAGGCCGAGGCGCTGTTCGAAGAGGCCATCGCCGTCATGAAACAGTTAGGTGACCGGCAACAGGTGGCCGCGATGCAAGGGGTGTTGGCCGACGTCGCCCGCATGCGTGGCAACTGGGACGAGGCCGAGAAGTTGTTGAATGAAGCTATGGCAGTTTCCATCGAGATTGGCGACCGGCGTGATGCGGCCGTCAAAAAGGGCAAGCTGGCCGACATCGCCGCCCATCGCGGTGACTGGGACGCAGCCGAGATGCTACGCAAAGAGGTGCTGGCCGAATACGAGGCGCTGGGCGACCGGCAGGGTGTGGTGGTCAGCAAGGGCAAGCTGGCCAACATCGCCGCCAGGCACGGCGACTGGGCCGAGGCCGAGATGCTCTACGGCGCGGCGCTGGCGGGGTTCGAGGCGCTGGGCGACCGGCAGCAGATTGCAGTTGTCAAGGGTAAGCTGGCCGACATCGTCGCCCATCGCGGCGATTGGGACGCAGCCGAGACACTCAACCGCGAGGCACTGGGTGAGTGCCGGGCGCTGGGTGCGTTGGTCGAGGAGGCGGTCAGGTCGTATAACTTTGCGGGTATGCTGTGCAGGCTGGGGCGGTTGGCCGAGGCCGTCGAGCTGATGGAACGTGTGGTGGAGATCGACGAGCAGGTCAACCACCCCGATCTGGAGAGGAACCGGGCGCGCCTGGAGCAGTTCCGTGCCGAGTTGAAGAAACGCGGCGGCGGGCAGGGAGATCAGGCCGCCAGGGGATGACGCCGGGCCGTCTCGTCTTCTGCGCGGAGTCGTGCTATGATGGCCTGGCAGGACACAGTCCCTGGGAGCGGCATATGCAGGTTCAACTGGACGGCCAGCTTGTCAGGCTGCTTCAGCGCCTCGCCGAGCAGCAGGAGCGCGGCGTTGATGAGCTTGTCAAGGAGGCGGTGGAGCAGTATCTCATCCGCCAGCAAGAGGCAGCGGAGTTCGACGCCGACATCAGGCGCATCATGGATGAACACGCCTGGCTGCTCAAAAAACTTGCCAAGTCGTGACACGCTACCTCACCGCCGACGAAGTCGAGCGGATCAATGGCATGGTTCTGGGCGGCCAATCGGCGCTTCGCGACCGGGCCTTACTTGAGTCGGCTGTAGCACGCCCGGCGAGCAGCGCGTTCGGCGAGGATGCATACCCGACGACGCTTGATAAAGCTGCTGCCCTGTTGCACTCGCTCGTGCTCAATCATCCCTTTGTGGATGGCAATAAGCGCACCGCGACCGTGGCGATGATCTACTTCCTGGAACGCAATGGCCTACGCGTCACGTGGGAGCCTGCTGAGGCGTTGGACTTCATCCTCGAAGTCGCCCAGGGCCAACATGATGTCCCTGCTATTGTGGCTTGGCTGGCAGATAATACGGAAGCCGCGCCGTAGTCCCCCGCCGCCGGGCCGTCTCGTCTTCTGCGCGGAGTCGTGCTATGATGGCCTCGACGTGTTCATTCATACCGGGTAGCACGCACATGGAAGCCATACGCATCCGCACGACGGTCGAGGAAGGCGGCAGAATCTCCCTGGCCGACCTCCCCCTCAAACAGGGCCAGGAGGTCGAGGTCATTCTGCTGGTCGGGGCCGACGATCAGGTCCTCACGGCTCGCCAGTTGGCGGAGTCCGAGGTGGTCGGCCTGTGGGCAGATCGGGAGGACATTCAGGACAGCGCCACCTATGCGCGGGAACTCCGCAGCCGACGTGACACCCCCTCGCGCCGGAGAAACCCGACGCGGTAACTCATGGCAGACTCCCCACCCGCCCGCACGCCCGGCATCCATCCTCAAACCCTTGCCCGCGAAGGGGCCAGGGACCTGCGCTACACGCTCGCCATCCCCGCCGATTTCGCCCCCGACCGCCCCGCGCCGCTCGTCATCGCGCTGCACTACGGCGGCCCGGTGACGCCCTTCTTCGGGCGCGGCGTGCTCGTCGACCTGGTCGAACCGGCCCTGCGTGACCTGGGCGCGCTCATCGCTGCCCCCGACTGCCCCACCTCGGCCTGGGCCAACCCCCAGAGCGAGGGGGCCGTCGTCGCGCTGCTCGATCACCTGACCGCCGCCTACCGGATCGACCCGGCGCGCGTGATCCTGACCGGCTACAGCCTGGGCGGCATGGGGACGTGGTACATCGCCGCCCGCCACCAGGCGCGTTTTTCGGCGGCCATCCCAATCGCTGGGCAGCCCCAGCCCGACACCGCCGACTTCACCTGGACGACCCCGCTCTACGTGCTCCACAGCCGCCACGACGGGTTCATCCCCCTCGCGCCGACCGAGGAGGTGGTCGGCAGGCTGAAGGAGGCGGGCGCGCGCGTCGAGCTGGTCGTCGTCGAGGACATCACCCACTTCGAGGTGCCGGACTTCGTGCCCCACCTGCGCGCGGCAGTCCCCTGGATCAAAAAGACCGCCTGGACGTAGCTGGGTGTTTCAGCGCCGGGGCTGCTAACCCCCGGCGTACACAAACCTTCCTCTAACCACGCGCCAACCGGACGCAAATTTTTGTTGTACATTTGTCCAATTGACAGCCGCTTATCCTGTGCTACAATGGATATAGAACGCAAGTTCTACGTGGGCCGGTGGGCGCGCCACGCGGCAACCCCAACCACAGGCGGGGCGCATTGATGGGCACCGGTGAGGTGCTCGCGCCGCCCCGGAGAGCATGTCAACGACCGCATGGTCACGAGCCGGACGGCCAGCCGCCCACCGCGACGCACAGCACGCCGGGGGTACGAGACACCGTGCCCCCGGCGGCGCTGGCAAGTGAAAGGAGTGACACAATCGACAGGTTACGTTATCGCGTCTCAGATCTGCGGGCCGACCAGCGCGCCATCGCCCGGTGCGACGTGCGCTTCAAGGTCGTGGCTTGTGGACGGCGCTGGGGCAAGACGACGCTCGGCCTGGTGATGGCCGTAAACTCCGCGCGGCGCGGTCGGCGGGTGTGGTGGGTCGCGCCGACCTACGGGCTGGCCTTCCACCCCTGGAGGGCGCTCAAGTCGGTGCTGTTCCGCGAGTGGGCGCTCAAGCTCGAAGCGGAGCGCTACATCGAGCTGAAGAACGGGGGCAACATCACCGTCAAGTCCGCCGAGGACCCGGACAGCCTGCGCGGGGTGGGGCTGGACGCGCTCGTGATCGACGAGGCGGCCTTCGTGGCCGAGGAGGCGTGGACGGCCTGCCTGCGCCCGGCGCTCGCGGATCGCAGGGGGCGGGCGTTGATGATCTCGACGCCGAAGGGACGCAACTGGTTCTACCACGCCTTTGAGCGCGGGCGTGACCCGCTGGTCGAGGATTGGCGGGCGTGGCGCTATCCGAGCGCGGCCAACCCGCTGATCGGGGATCGCGAGATCGCCGATGCGCACGCGCTGATGCCCGATCGCATCTTCAAGCAGGAGTTCGAAGCCGAGTTCATGGCCGACGGCGGTGAGGTGTTCCGCAACCTTGAGGCGGCGGCCATCGCCCCCATCGACGCGCAGCCCACCCTCGGCCACCGCTACGTGATGGGCGTTGACTTCGCGCGTTACGAGGACTTCACCGCGCTGGTCGTGATCGACGCCGACGAGGGGGCGATGGTGGCACTGGACCGCTTCAGCGAGGTCAACTGGGGAGTGCAGCGGGCGCGCATCGCGGCGCTGGCGCGGCGGTGGGACGTGTCGATGATCCTGGCCGAGGCCAACGCGATGGGCGAGCCGAACATCGAGGCGCTGCGCGACCAGGACCTGCCGATCCAGGGCTTCACCACGACGGCGCGCAGCAAGCCGCCGCTGATTGAGGGGCTGGTGGTGGCGATTGAGAACGAGGATCTCAGACTGCTGCCCGACCCGGTGCTGTTGGGCGAGTTGGAGAGCTTCGCTTACAGCAACACGCCCTTTGGGACGCAGTACGGCGCGCCGCCGGGCCGCCACGACGACACGGTGATCGCGCTGGCGCTGGCGTGGCGGCTGGCCTCGGTGCCCAGGTTGACGCTGGCGATTGCGGTGGTGTGAGGGGGGTATGTTGCACAGGCACCCTGGCGAGAGTATAGTTGTGAACAAGCTCTGTCCCTTTGCGAATTCAGACAGGCGTTGGCTTCGCGGGTGCTTGATGGCCGATCTAGCCAGAATCAAATATCGCCACTCCCCCATCATAGAGGTTGTGTGTGAGTTCCGCTTTGTCTCAGACGCACGGTGGGATGCGGCCGTTCCTGACCGGATCTACGACCGGATCAAGGGCGTATTTCCGGGGAAGAGGAAGGCCCAGGTGGTCGAAAGCATAACCGGGGTGGCACATGAGGCTGGCGTTGAGCAGAAAGTAACCATAATTGAGCGCCAACAGTTCCTGCGGGAAGATGAAACTGCATTCGTTCAGGTCAGCCCCAACTTTCTGGCAATCAACCATCTCAAACCGTATCCTACCTGGGAGAAGTACTTACCGTTAATAAGGCATGCGTTCGAGGCTTACGTTGGCGCGGCGCAACCGCAGGGGCTGCACCGCATTGGGCTGCGGTACATTAACCGGATCGAGTTTGAGGCCAAGAAGACGTACCTGGAAGAACACTTCAAGTTCCGACCGCAGCACCCATCCATGTCCGAGGTCAGGTTTGAAGCATTCCTGGTTGGGCTGGACGTGGTATATGAAGAGGAGCGCGACCGGTTGAGAATGCAATTGGCCAGCTCACCGCCTGAATCACCGGGTAAGCTCGTGGCGATCTTTGACCTCGACTATTCGCTCGTCCAGGCTGAGGCGGTATCGCTGGACGAGGCAATCGGCTGGGTGGATAAAACAGCTCACTCGCGCATACAGCAGGCTTTTGAGGACTGTCTTACTCAGGATCTGAAGAACAGGTTTGAACCGGAACAGGAGTGAGTCATCTTGCAGGCTTTTACTCCCTCAAGGTGGTACATACCATCGCCCACCACGAGCCATACTAAGCCGGAACTTGCAATCGATCCAACCGACCGGGCCTGGCCAAGTATTGAGGGCTTCTACACCGTCCAGGATGAGGACACCATATTTGCTTTTCTAAGAAAACATCCGGAGATCAATGTTCTGCTTATAGAGGCACGCCGACCGCTCAGCAAACTCTTTGGCCCCAACCCGCAAGTAGAACTCCGGGTAGTCTCTGACCCGGAGGCAGAGGGGTTCGAAGAGCTGTTCGGCTATATCAGGACATCTCTACCGGTTGAGGAAGCCCTTGCACAACTCGATGCGTTCGATGAAGCTTGGTTGCTAAATGCCCTCGACAGAGCCAATGGGAAGCTCAACTTTAACCTTATTTTCCAATGAGTTTTGACTGGTCGGACTATCTCTCGCTGGCCGAATCTCTGTCTCAACACCCCGAAGCCCCCGGTCCCGAAGAAGCCGCCCTTCGTGCGGCCATCAGCCGGGCATATTATGCAGCCCACTGTACGGCCCGTAATTTCGCACGCAGCCGGGGGATCACCCTGACTAGAACGGGGCGCGATCATCAACTGGTTATCGACTATTTCAAGGAATCAAAGGACAAGGGAAGAAAAAGCATCGGTCTCTGGTTAGACCGTCTGCGCGATGATCGAAATAAAGCTGACTACGACGACACGCTGACCGGCGATCCCAGGTTACAGGCCCAATCCTCGGTAGCTCAAGCCAGGAGTGTCCTCACGAAGCTCAATACCCTTTGATCAGCCAAAAACCTCCTTTAACCCGGAGGCCGATCCTCCGGAGAAGGTCATAGTGAGAGCAGCTGCCAGCCCTCACCGCCTGCGCAATAGCAGCGCCATGATAGCCAGCACCAGCGCGATGCTGCCCAGCGTGATCCCCAGGTAAGGCGCCGTCTGCGTGACGGTGATCCCGGTCAGTGCGAGGATCAAATCGGCCAGCGCCGCGCCGGTCAGGATCCCCGCCAGCCAGTTGAGGAACTCGGTGGCGCGCGCCTCGCGGTAATCGTGGAACTCGCTGGCGTAGCTGAGCAAAAGCTCCTGCTTGCACTCGAAGCGCTCGGCCAGTTGGTCGAGCTTGTGATAGCTTCCTGCCCGCTCCAGGAACTCGACGCGGGTGGCGAAGGGCGTGATGCCCTCGCGGTACTGCACCAGGTCGGCCAGCGCGCCCTGGAGCGCGGCGATCATCGCGCGGCGGTGCGGCGTGGGGGCGGCGGCCAGCGCGTCGAGGCGCTGGATGTAGGAGCGCAGGATGGCGTCCTGCAGGTAGACCCACTCCAGCAGGACGGTGTAGTGAGCGTAGAGGTAGGTGACGGCGTGTTCGGCGTCCAGACGCAGGCGCTTCTCCAGGCCGGGCAGGATGCCGGACAGCAGGTCGTTGTAGAGGATCAGCTCGCTGTTGCCCAGCAGGTAGACCGCCGCCTCGCTGTCCACGCTCAGATTGTCGGCTAGCTCGCGCTCGACCAGCCACCCGGCGCGCTCGTGGTAGAAGGTGTCCATCGCGCCGATGCCGCGCAGTGGGGCGGCGTGCCCGGCGATGAAGGCCGGGAAGTCGGCGGCGGCAGGTGGGTCGGTTTCGAGCAGCACGACGGTCGTCGAGCCGGTGGGGCGCGGGGCCTCGCCGAGGACGGCCTGCTGCCGCTCCTGGTGCTTGCGCTGACGGCGTCTGCGCGGCGGCGCGGTGGACTCGTAGCGCGCGCTCAGGCGGGCGGCCATGACCTGTGCAACGTCGCGCAGGCTGGCGACGGCCAGGTGCCAGCCGGGGGTGTCCTCGACGATCAGGGAGATGTGGGCCGTCGAGGGGTCGGCGGGCAGCACGGCCCGCCAGTCGGCTGACAGGTTGAGCAGTTGCTGGCTGATGCCCAGCCGCACCAGCTCGATAGCCTGCTCCGGCGTGTAGCCGGGAGCAGCCTCACCGGTGGGGGCGTCAAATGAGGCGTGGTACTCCATGATGCCCACCCCGGCCCGGTGGAGCAGCAGGAAAGGCGTGATCGCGATCCACGCGCTCGCTTCGTCGGCCTCCAGTGCGGCCTCCACAACCTGGCCGGGCATGAGTGCGTCGGGTGGACGGCGATGCCTGTCGCAGGCCGTGCGCAGGCTTGCCATCTCAAAGGATGCGAACTGGAATCGCAGCAGGTCGTCGTAGCCGATGCTGGCCACGTTGCGCGAGACGCGCTCCAGCACGCGCAGTCCGGGGGGCTGGACGTTGCGGGGCGAGAGGCGGTCGGCGTGATAGCAGGGCAGGGGGGTCAGGCGCTCGCGGCTGCCTTCGAGGAAGTCGGGCAGTGGGTCGGCGACGACGAAGGTATTGCGCCAGATGACGTGCATTTGCCGGACGCGCAGGGTGGGCGCGGGCGTGGATTCGGGTTGAACGGTCATGGTTACCTCGCGGAATCAAAAGGCCGCAGCCTGGATGGGGATTATCATCTGGTGCCATTGTATGCGTCCTGGCGTGGGTGGCAAATGGGCGGAATTGGCAAGAGCGGCAGGCGATTCTACAATCGGGTGGAAGCGATACAGGCCGATCACCACAAAGGAGGGCTACTGTATGCATAAATGGGAGTACCTGATCATCACCTACGACCATGCCAATGACGCCTGGCGACCGCGCTACGCCAGGGGACGGGAGATGCCCGACTGGGAGACGGGGCCGACCTCGCATCAGTTCATGGACCAGCTCGGCGAGCAAGGCTGGGAGTGCTTCGACGTGGAGATCACGCGCGATGGCAAGGGCGAAGTTCGCTCGTACTGGATGTACTTCAAGCGGGCCCGGACGTAGGCCGGACGGAGCGCCGCGCGGGGGCGGGATGGCGTGCGCCCCGTGCTCACAGGTCGAGATCGGCCAACCAGTCGAGGATCTGGCGCTGTAACCAGGGACGGTGCCAGGTGAAGGAGTGATTGGCCTCCGGGTGGACGGCCAGCCTGCGCGGCTCACCGGCCCGCTCGAAGAGGGCCTCCGACTGCTCGACCGGCACCGCCTCGTCGCCCTGGCCGTAGATGACGAGCAGCGGGCGCGGGGCCAGCCGTGCGACCTGCTCGACCGGCGCGTAGGCGGCGTCCAGCTCCCGCCACTGGGCGACGAGCGCGTCGGGCGTCAGGCCGGGCAGCCAGGGTGTGAACTCGGTGGCGGCGACCTCGGCGATGGCTGCCGTGAAGTCGGGGCGGCGGGGGTCGGTCACGCTCCCGTAGATGGCGACGGCGCGGGCGCGCGGGTCGGCTGCGGCGGCCAGGATGGCGGCCCAGCCGCCCATGCTGTGGCCGATCAGCACCAGGCGTGCCGGGTCAACCTGGGGATAGCGCCCGCTGCTCAGATCGTCGAGCGCGGCGTGCACGTCGTCGGGGATGGTCTTGAAGGTGTAAAGGCCCTGGCTGCCCCAGCAGCCCCGGTAGTGGAAGATCAGGCTGTTCCAGCCGTCGTCGCGCAGAGCGTGGGCCAGGTCGTAGTTCTTCTCGATGCCGGGCAGGCCGTGCAGGATCACGGCGGTCGGCTTGGGATCGTCGCCCTGGGCCAGGAAGAGGCTGCCCAGCAGGCGGTAGCCGCCGCTGTCAAAGGTGACGCCGATCTGGCCTTCGTGTGGCATGGGGGTGTCCTTTCACCGGTAGGCCCTCATTCTGCGAGGGATGGGGACAAGGCGCTCGTGAGCGTGGGTATATTATGGCACCGGGTGTAAAATCGGGAAAACGCAAATGGGAGGAAAAGCTGTGATTGAAGCGACGGGTAAGCGGGTAGCCTTTCAGGGAGAGCGGGGGGCGTACTCGGAGATGGCGGCGCTGGACGCCCTGGGCGAGGGGATCGTGCCGGTGCCGTGCCGCACCTTTGATGAGGTGTTCGACAGCGTAGAGGCGGGTGAGAACGATCTGGGGCTGGTGCCGATTGAGAACTCGCTGGCGGGCAGCATTCATCGCAATTACGATTTGCTGCTGCGTCACGGACTGCACATCGTGGGGGAGACGCAGTTACGCATCGAGCACTGCCTGATCGCCAACCCCGGCGTGAAGCTGTCCGACGTGAAGGTGGTGCGGTCGCACCCGCAGGCGCTGGCGCAGTGCGAGCGTCACCTGGCCGAGATGGGCGTCGTGGCCGAGGCGGCTTACGACACGGCGGGCAGTGTGCGTGACCTGCGTGACGGTGGGGCGCGTGACGCGGGGGCGCTGGCGAGCCGCCTGGCAGCCGGGGTGTACGGCATGGCGATCCTGCGGGAGAGCATGGAGGACAACCAGCAGAATTACACCCGCTTCCTGGCGCTGGGGCGCGAGCCGGTTGATCCGCCGGGTGAGAGCAAGACCTCGATTGTGTTCGCGCTGAAAAACGAGCCGGGGGCGCTCTTCAGGGCGATGGCGTGCTTTGCGCTGCGTGACATTGACCTGACCAAGATCGAGTCGCGGCCCCGGCCAGGCTCGCCCTGGGAATACCACTTTTACCTGGATTACATCGGCCACAGAGATCGTGGGCCGGGACAGCGGGCGCTCGACCATCTGGCCGAGGTGGCAACCGAGCTTCGGGTGCTGGGAACTTATCCGAGGGGGGTGTGGGTCCCGCAGGAGGAGTAGTCGTTATCTTGTAAGCCGGTAAAGGAGCGAGATGGGATGAAGCAACTCACACACGCACGGCTGGCCGTGCTGATTGCAGCCGGGTTGTTTATTGGGGGGTGCATTCTCACCGGGGTGGGGCCGTCGCAGCCGGAACCGACGGTGGTGACCGTCGAGGAGGTGATAGTTTCCCCTCTTGCCGAGGCCGTCGATACGCCCACGCCCTTCGTGCCGCCTGATACCCCAACCTGGCCGCCCACGCCCACCGGTGTCCCTTCGCAGGAAACCGCACCTCCGGCGGGCGGCGATGTCCAGACGGACACGCCCACGGACACGCCCACCCCTACCCCTACGCAGACCGCAACCGTAGCGCCCACCGACACGCTGCTCCCTGGCAGCGGGGTGGTGGCCGTCTACGCCAGCCAGGAGGGGGGGAACGTCGAGATCTTCGTGGAGTATGCGGATGGCACGGTGGTCAACGTGACCAATGACCCGGCCAATGATGGCTATCCCGACCTTTCGCCGGATGGGACGCGGATCGTGTTTTCGTCGAACCGGACGGGGTGGGCGGAGATCTACGTCATGAACGTGGATGGCTCCGGGGTGACGCGGTTGACCGACCGGCAGAGCGAGGATACCGACCCCGATTGGTCGCCGGATGGGATGCGGATCGCGTTCACGTCGGACCGGGATGGCAGCCGGGAGATCTATGTGATGAACGCCGACGGCTCCGGCCCGGTCAACCTGACGAACAACCCGGCGTTGGATTACCAGCCCGACTGGTCGCCGGATGGGACGCGGATCGCGTTCACGTCGAACCGGGATGGTCATGAGGAAATCTACGTGATGAACGCCGATGGATCGGGGCAGACCAACCTGACCAATCAGCCGGGGCACGATAACTCGCCGCGCTGGTCGGCGGATGGGATGCGGATCTATTTCAGGTCCAACCGCAGTGGGAGCTATGAGTCGTTCGTGATGAACGCGGACGGCAGCGGGCAGGAGCAGGTGGAAGGTTAGAGGCTCACGTTCAGCACAGGTGTCAGTGTAGAGTTCTGCATCACTGCGATGCATCGCTCCCTCACCCCCCTGTGAGCCTGAACGGCTCATCCGTCCCCCCGTGCACGGGGGGACACATCGGAGCACAGCGACGATGAGGGGGAAAAACCGGTGTGGCAAGCAGTTTTTTGCGTAGAGATGGCCTGTTCTCACTTGTCCTGAACTGAGCTAAGTTAGAATATGGTTATAGTTCCGGCCAACCTCTTGACAACCAGAACGGACGTGCTATAATATAGAACGAATATTCTAAGCGCCGCCTTTGAGGGCAACGCGAGAGATTGGCGCCTCGCTTTGGGTAGTGATCGGCTTTCAGCGATCGGCTGTCAGCCTGTTCCTGCTCAGGGCGGGGCGCGTTTGTTTTATCCGCAGATCGGGCGGGGTCCGGGCGAGGGAGTTCGCGCGACCTGTGGGCAGACATCCATATGAGGAGAGGTGTGATGGCATTTGACCCAACTACACAGGGCCTCTGGATTTACCCGGACGGCAGCACCCGCCCGGCGCGGTTGAAAGGCAGCCCGCTCTTTGATGCGTTTCATGGCATCCGGCGGGAAGATGAGCGCGGGCTGGGCACGTCGCGGGGTGACCTGGCGCGTGCCTACGCCAGTGCGGTGTGGGCGTATCGCTGCGTCAAGCTGCGTGCTGATGCGGTGGCAAGTGTGCCGCTCGTCCTGCTGGATCGCTCCGGGGAGCCGATCCCCGATCACCCGCTGCTGGCGCTGCTCAGGGACGTGAACCCGTTCACGATGAACCTGAGCGACCTGCTGCGCGCGACCGAGGCGGCTTACAACATCTGGGGGGTGGCCTACTGGCTCAAGGTGCGGGGCGGGGCGGATGGTTCGCCGCGGCGCGTCAAGTGGCTGATGTGGCTCAACCCGCAGACCGTCGAGCCGATCACCGACAGTGAGCGCGGGGTGACGGGCTACAAGCAGACCATCGACGCGCGAACGCGCACTTACGCGCCGGAGGACGTGATCGTCTTCCGCAACTTTAACCCGTTGGATGACCTGGGTGGCCTCAGTCCGCTGGCGGTGGTGCTGAGCGAGGTGAACGCCGAGCTACAGGCGGCGCGCTTCGTGGCGGCGTTCTTCGCCAACGATGCCCGCCCGGCGGGCCTGCTTTCGACCGACCAGCCGATGGGCGAGACAGAGGCGCGGCGCGTGCGGGCGTGGTGGCACCGGCTCTTTCAGGGGCCGGAGAACCGTTGGAAGACCGGCATCGTGGGCGGTGGGCTGCGCTGGCAGACGATCACCTTCCCGCCCACCGACCTGGCGCTCTCTGACCTGCGGGCTGAAGACCGCCGGGCGATCTGTGCCGCCTTTGGAGTACCGGCGGCGCTGGCGGGCGCGTGGGAGGCGACGACCTACGCCACCGCCCGAGAGCAGAAGGCCAGCTTTTACGAGGACACAATCATCCCGCAGCTTGAGTACGTCGCCGAGGTGCTGAACTGGTCGCTGCTGCCGCATTTCCCCGACCTGACCGCGCGCGACGCGCGGCTGGGTTGGGACCTGGACAGCATCACCGCGCTGCGTGAGTCGGCGACCGACAAGGCCCGGCGGCTGGCGATGCTGTTCGAGGCGGGGGTGATCAGGCGCAATGAGGTGCGTGCCGGGTTGGGGCTGACGCTGCTCCCGCCGGAGGAGGATGGTTTCGTCAGCGACCGGGAGGCTGCTGAGCCTTCGGAGGTGGAGACCGAATCGCCCGCGCCGCAGGAGGAGAAGGCCGAAGCGTCGCCCAATGGCAGGAAAGCTCGGCCACCGGTGCTGCGGGATGAGTTGGAGCGCTGGGAGCGCTTCGTGATCAACCGGGTGAAGGCCGGGAAGACGCTGCGTCACTTCGACAGTGCCGTCATCCCTGCCGAGCTGCGGGCGCGGATCGAGGAGGAGTTAGCCGTGGCGCGCGACGTTGGCAGCGTGGAGGCGATCTTCGAGGAGGTCGCGCGGTCGGTTAGGAGTGGGCAGGCGCGCAATTCAGCGCGCAAATCTGCCCCCAAGGGAGGGGAGCGCACATGAACCAGCCGGTCAGACCGGTCGACGCACCGGAGGAATGGACGCTCGACGTGCTGGGCGTGCCCTACGGAGGGCCGTTCGGCGGGAAAGACGCGCAGGGTGAGTACTTCACGCCGCAGACTGACCTGTGGCTGGAGCGCATCACCCGGCGTCCGGTTGTTTACTATCACGGGCTGGCAGAGGGTGGGGCCGCGCCGCAGGTCATCGGCGAGGAGGTCGGCTGGGAGCGCCGTGCGGATGGGGTGTGGTTCCGCGTGGTGCTCGACCAGGCGAACGCGCTGGCGCGGCGCGTGTGGGAGGCTGCCCGGAAAGGGCTGGCCCGTGCTTCAAGCGGCGCGATCAGTCATCTGGTGCGCGTCGCCGGGGATGGGCGCATCCTGGTCTGGCCGGTCGGGGAGCTTTCGCTGCTCGACGCGCGCCAGCACGCGCCCGCCAATCCCTACGCGGTGGCGCTGGTGCACGCCAAGGCGACCTTCGCCGCCGCAGGGCTGAGCGGTGTAGAGACCTTCGAGGTAGAGACGCTGCCACCAGATGCAGGGGCATCGACGAATAACACACCCACCGGGAGCGACGTACAGACTGCCCCGGTGGGGGATGAGAGAGAGTATCAGGAGGATGAATCAATGGACGAACAGACAATCCGCAACATCGTGCGGCAGGAATTCGGCTCCGCGTTTGAGGCTCGCTTCGGCGAGGCCGACGCCGGGCCGGAGGCCATGTTCCTGACCCGCCAGACACCGGCCGTGGTCGGCCAGCGCGGTGAGCCGCTTTTGACCGCCAACGGTACGCCCTTCGTCGACGCCGTCAAGGCGATGCGCCAGGGGCGCTACGACGTGGTGCGCTTCCAGCTGGCGGGCAAGGCGCTGGCCGAAGGAACCGACTCGGCAGGTGGCTACCTGGTGCCGGTCGAGTACAGCAACAAGCTGATCGAGATGCTGCGCGCCCGGACTGCGGTGCGGGCTGCCGGGGCAACCGTGATCCCGATGGCGAGTGACACGCTTCAGATCCCGTCCCAGACCGGCGGCGCGACCGCCTACTGGGTGGCCGAGAATGCGCAGATCACCGCCTCGGACCAGACCTGGGGGCAGGTGCAGTTGCAGGCCAAGAAGCTGGCCGCGCTCACCAAGCTGTCCTCTGAGCTTTTCGAGGACAGTGACCCGCAGGTTGAGGCGCTGGTCATGGCCGACCTGGCGCGCGTGCTGGCGCTGGAAGAGGACATCAAGTATCTGCGCGGCGACGGAGAGGACAACACGCCGGAGGGGTTGGAGAACATCACAGGCGTCAACGTTGACACGACCACCCTCGGCGCAAACGGCGGAACACCGTCGTTTGACAACCTGGTCGACATGCTCTACGCGCTCGACGCGGACAACGTTCCCGCCGACGGGCGTGCCTGGATCGTGCATCCGCGCACGGTCAACACGCTGCGCCAGATCAAGGACAGCAACAACAAGTACCTGTGGGCCGATCCGTCCGCGCCCGGTGACCCGCCGACGCTGTGGGGCTACCCGGTCTTCACGACGACCGCCATCCCCATCGACGAGACGCAGGGCACCAGCACCGACTGCTCGGCGGTCTACCTGGGATGCTGGCCGGAGTTCGTGATCGGGCAGCGCAAGGCGCTTGAGCTGCGCGCCAGTGACGCGGCAGGCAACGCCTTCGAGTACGACCAGGTCTTCATCCGGGCGATCATGCGCGTGGACGCCAACGTCCGTCACGCAGACTCCTTTGAGGTTCTCAAGGGCGTCAGGCCGTAAGGTGCCTGAGCGGCACACGACGGAGCGGACGGCGTTTGACGCAGGAAAGCTCCGAGGTGCCGGGGGATGGTTGCGTCCGGTGGGTGCGTCCGCCCCCGGCACCTGAGGAAAAAGTGGAACGCCCTCTCGCTGCGCTGCGATGTACAACGATGGGGCTACGGTGAGCAACGACGTAGGCTGCGTTGAGCTGCGATGTAGGCTGTGTTGAGCTGTGATGTCAGCCAGCAGTGAGAGGGTATTCCTTAACGATTATAGCGCATAGAGATGATAAAAACGAAGATAGTCATAAATTCTAACGAGAATCTGATAATTGCCGGGACGGAACGCGGCCCCTTGAGGGCCAGGCCCCCGGAGGAGAGGATGCAGTTATGACGGACTACACGACGGTCGGGGAGGTGAAGACCTACCTGCACATCGGCGGGACGGGCGACGATGACCTGATCGAGGACCTGGTGACGCGCGCCAGCCGCATCATCGACGCGCACTGCGGGCGCTGGTTCGCCGCCGACACGCAGACGCGTTACTACGACGCGGTCGGGCCGCACATCACCGGGCGGCTGCTGCTGCTCGACGCTGACCTGCTGAGCCTGACGACGCTGACCAACGGCGATGGGGCGGAGATCAGCAGCGACGACATCATCCTGCGCCCGATCAACTGGCCGCCCTACTTCGGGATCGCGCTCAAGGCGAGCAGCGGCCTGAGCTGGGCCTACAGTGATGACCCGGAGGGGGCGATCAGCGTGGCGGGGACGTGGGGTTACAGCACCACGCCGCCGGAGCCGGTCGTGCACGCGACCGTGCGGCTGGCCGCCTGGCTCTACCGCCAGCGCGACACCGGGGTGGATACCGCCCAGGTCGAGGTGACCGAGCGGGGCGTTTCGCTGGCCCCGGCCCGCCTGCCGCGCGACGTGCTCGACCTGATCGCGCCCTACGTGCGGCTGCGCGTGGCGACGGTGGGGTAAAGGAGCGCAATCGATGTCCTGGCGAACGGCTTTTACCAACCTGGCGGCCATCGAGGTGACGGGCGTGCAGACCAGCTTTGACCTGGATGAGCTGCCCAACACACTGCCCGCCGCCGACCTGCCCGCGCTGGCCCCGGCTTTCCCGGAGGGGGTCGGCGTGCTGGACGAGGACGAGCAGGGACTCTCCACGCTGACCTACGATGGATCGGCATGGACGGCCACGCTGCACGTCGAGCACGTGCTGTACTGGGCACCGGCCTGGTCGGATGCCGGGCTGAGTGCGGTGCTGCCCGACCTGGTGACGGGGATCGATGACTACCTGGACGCGGTCAGTGCCGACGGCACGCTCGACGGGGCGCTCGACCGGGAGCTTGAGATCACGCGCGTGGTGCCGGGCGTGGTCGAGTACGCGGGGGTGCGCTTCTACGGGGTGCGCTTCCGGCACCGTTGGGTGATCACCATTGCTTGACGAACGTTGACAATTTAATCCGGTCATTGTTTTGCCCCCACCCCCGGCCCCTCCCCCACATTCCGCGCCTGACGGCGCTGGGGGGAGGGGAGAAGCCGGACGAACCACATTTCCATCGTGGCCGGATTAAATGCTCAAGGTGCATACGGCAATGGAGATGAACACCGTTACTTAAGGCGATTGTAGAGGAGTGGAAATGCCACGCGGAACATACATGCTTGAGCTGGAGCTAAGCTACAACACCTGGACCGACGTGACCGACGACTGGCACACGGCCACGCCGCTCGTCATTGAGCGGGGAATCGAGTCGGGGGCGAACGTTGCCGGGGTGGGACGCATGACCTTCGCGCTTCACAACCCCGACGGGCGCTACATACCCGGCCACGCCCACGCGACAGGTGGCTTCGAGGCCGGGATCGGCGTCCGGCTGCGGGCCGGTGACGGGGTAAATACCCATACGCTGTTCTACGGACGGCTGGCGGCGATCAATCCCCGCCAGGATGCCCGGACGCGGTGGGGCACGGCGCAGCGGGTAGAGGTCGTCTGCGTGGACGACATGGACGCGCTGTGCCGCTTGCGGCTGGAGATGTTCCCGCTGCTGTTCGACGCTGAGCCGCGCGATCTGGTCAACCGGCTGGTCGATGCCAGCTTCACGCCGCCGGGGTTGTTCGATTACTGGCAGCTGGGTCATCCCGAGGCGAGCAAACTCGGCCAGACGACGGTGCTGCCGGGCACGTACACCGGTAAGGACTTCGATACCGGGCAGAGCGTCTTCCCGCTGGCGGGCGATACGTGGCGCGGAGCGCCGGGTATGCTGGGCGCGCTGGGCGACGTGTGCGCCAGCGAGGGTGGAAGCTTCTACATCGCTGCCGATGGCACGCCCGTCTTCGAGGACCGCCACGCGCGGCCCAAACACATCACGACTGAGGCCACACTGAGCGGCTCGCTGGCCGGGCTGGAGGTCGACCGGGCGGCGGCGCGCGTCACCAACCGCGTCGCCATCACCGTCTACCCGCGCGAGGTCGGCGACCCGGAGACCGTGTTGTGGACGGCCAAGAACGAGATCAAGCTCAGGCGCTACCGCCCGCGCACGATCGTGTGCCGCTACGTTGACCCGAACCAGGAAGCGATCCTGATCGGCGCGCAGGACATGATCGAGCCGCTGGAGTACGTTGACTACACGGCCTACCGGGTGTGGGCCGACGGCTCGCACCAGGACACGACCGAGTACCTGGTGATCGAGGCCGAGTTCGGCGCGGCCTCGGCGCAACTGACGCTGACCAGCCTGTGGCCGCTGCGCAAGCCGGTGTACGTCGACAAGCTCCAGGTGCGCGGCACGCCGCTGCGGGCCTTCCAACCGGCGACGGTGGTCGTCGAGGATGAGGACAGCCAGCTTGACCACGGTCTGCGGCCCCTCATCCTGGACCTGCCCCTGCGCGACGACACGGAGGTCGCCGAGGACATGGCCGGTGCGCTGCTGACCAACCGCAAAGACCCTCACCCCTGGATCACGGTGACGGTAGAGGCGACGGTCAGCGCGGCCATGCTGGCGCACGCACTCACCCGCGACGTGGGCGACCGGCTGGCGGTCAGCGACGCCGACCTGGCGCTGGACGAGGCCAGGTGCTTCGTCGAGGGCCTGCGGCACGTGATCGAGCGGGGCGGCGCGTCACACCGCGTGACGTGGCACACCAGCCCCGCCGACCTGTACGCCTACTGGTTACTCGGCCAGGATGGGTACGGGAACCTCGGCCTGAGCACCCGGCTGGGGTACTAGCTCAGTCGTCAATCAATCGGCTATAAGCCATAAGCTACCCAGGAGGAAAAATCATGTCTGAGAAAACCAACCCTATTCCGTTCATCGGCCCGCTGCTGGGCCTGCTGCGCAGCCGCAAGTTCATGGTGGCGCTGGTGACGCTCGTCCTTGACGTGGTCGTCGCCTACGTGCCGGAGCTGGAGGCGGTTCGCGCCGAGCTGCTGGCGATCTTCACGTTCGTCGGCTCGCTGCTCGTGGCGGCCATCGCCTACGAAGACGGCCAGGCCAAAGCGAACGGCGCACCGGGCGAGTAGCGCGTAGGGGGTGGGGGCCCGGCCCAGCCGTGCCCCCACCGGCCTGACTTTAAAGAAGGAGTTAACCAATGAGCTGGACCGATCCAACCACCCGCAGCACCGGTGACCTGATCACCGCTGCCATCTGGAACGCCGAAGTGGTGGACAACCTCGGCTTTCTGCACGACCGCGAGGTGAGCGTCTGGGTTCCATACGTTGACACGAACGGCAGCACTACCACGATAGGGAGCCTGCCCGTCGCCCGCCTCTCGAACCTCGGCGCAGACTGGGTCAAGTTTTCGTTCCCTGTGCCCGACGACTTCGACACGCTGGTGGGGCTTGACGTGGTGCTGGTCTCCAGCGCGACCACCACGCTGGAATACGACCTGGAAAGCGACTACGGCGCGGAGGGTGAGAACTACGACAACCACTCCGAGTCGCTGCTGAACCAGACGGTGGTCGCCATCGCCGACGAGGTCGCGCTGGTGGACGCGTCGGAGGTGTTCTCGAACCTGGCAGCGGGTGACGTGTGTGGGCTGGCCTACTCGGCCTCGTCCGGCGCGAACAGCGGCTATCACTACGTCCCCGGACTGTGGCTGCGCTATATGCGCACGTAAGGAGACTGCTGTGGAAACAATCATACTGACACCAAACGAACTGCCCGCCGCCAACCCGGCCCGCCTGCTCGAAGAGCTGGAGGCGGCGCTGGGCTTCGGGGTGACGCTCGAAGTGCGCCAGCAGGGCGGCATGCTGATCGAGGCGCTGG
This sequence comes from uncultured Anaerolineae bacterium, assembly GCA_964603985.1. Taxonomy (GTDB): domain Bacteria; phylum Chloroflexota; class Anaerolineae; order Aggregatilineales; family UBA3940; genus CAZRXG01. The sequence continues at coordinate 84,384 of CAZRXG010000015.1, forward strand.
TGAGTCACATCGGCGGGGAGGTCTTCACGACTGGCGAGGTGACGACCGTGTTGAACGTCGCTGCCCTCCACGACCCGGAGATGCTCTCCAGCGGCCAGGCCGCCGAGGAGATGCGCGTCAGCCGCCGTGACGCGGCCCGTGACCGCCTCCGCGTGCTCGACACCGACGACGTGCGGCTGATGGACCTGTCCGCGCTGGCGAACGTCGTGGCCGACCTGGTCGAGGCGCTGGGGCTGTCCCAGTCCCCATAAAGGAGGAACAAATGCCCGAACCACTGATCTCGGCGCTGGCGCAGGTTCCCTGCGTGCTGGCGGTCATCTATATGGTGCGCTATCTGCTGGTGCACCTGGAGGAGCGAGACGAGGCCTGGCGCGAGTTCATCGAGGCGCGTGACGAGATGATGGCCCGGCAACTGGCCGACATCACGCACGCCGTCGAGAGGCTCTCCGGCCTGATGCTGACGCACGACGCGCTGGTGCGCGGCAAGGACACGCAGGTGCGCCCCCTCACCGAGGAGCGCGTGCACGTCGTGCGTGGGGGGCGGTGACAGGCCGCCGTCCCGTACCGGATGCAGGGGCGGGCGATGCTGTGCGTCGTCTGCCCCTGTGAGCATTTCACTTTCCTGAGCTGAAGCTGCCGGAAGGGCTGTTTTGAGGGAGTGAAGGTGAATTGCCCTCCACCGGCGGTTCAAGTATCATTTAACCCAACAAGCCGGTGTTTTACCCCAACCAGTCTTCAACCCAGCCGCGTTGCAATCCCCCCGCATCCGGGCATTACCCGCTTGTCAGACCGGGAGAAAATCATCATGAACAAGATCCGTAGGACGGGGCCGCTGGTCGCAGCCGTGGCCCTGATCATGCTTGCCTGCA
>CAZRXG010000016.1:0-42410 GCA_964603985.1 uncultured Anaerolineae bacterium
GACTCCACCCCGGTGTAGGGGCGGGTTTCTAACCCGCCCGGTTTCTAATCCGCCTTTGCCTTTCGCCCGTGCCCGCCCGCTACCGCTCCGGGAAAGCCAGGTCGAGAAGCTGGGGGTTGGGGCCGCAGTTCATGGCCGCTGTCTCGCCGAGTGGCAGGTCCGCCGCCTCGACGATGTCGAGCAGCGCTCTCAGGAACCCAAGCGACACCTGCACGTAAGTCTGCTCCTCGATGGTCACCTGCCACGGCCCGCCCACGTACATGAAGTTCGACCCGTTGGTGACCACGTCCAGCTTCGTGCCGTCCTCAAACGTGAGCGTGATCGTCCAGTCGGGGTAATTGTCCGAGCAGACCTGCATCTCGAACAGGGAATCGACCGGCATCAGGTCACTCAGCGCCGGACCAAGCGCCTGCACAAGCTCAACGTCAAGCTCCTTGTAGATCGAGTGGCCTATCCTGCCCACGTCGTCCTGCCCGAGGGTGCGGTCCTCGGTGCTGTAGCCGTACACAACCGGATAGCTGTTGGCCTGGGTGATGCGCGCCGTATAGTCCCCGACGTACCCGATGCTGCTGTAGCTGTACTCGATGGCGACCTCCGTGATCGCCTGCTGCGCGACCGGCGGCGGCTCGCTCACCGAGAGCCTGCCCAGGTACGCCATGAAGACCGGCGTCGAGAGCGCGTAAGCCGGGTTGTCGCTCAACGTCTGGGCAAATGCTTGGCGGATCGGTTCCGGCAGCGGGCCCTCGCCGAGGCGCTCCCCGTAGGCGACCGCCAGCACGGCCCAATCACAGCCGGTCTCCGGGATGTACGCCGCTTGCAGATCGTTGATCTGCATCGCGCCGGGATAGCGGCTCTCCAGCAGCCCCTCGATGTCACATGCACGGGCGGCCTCCAGTTGGTCGTCGCTGATGGGCGGCGGCGGCCACGCCAGCGGCAGCACCTCGTCAGACGGCGGCAGCGCATCGAAGAAAACCTGTGCGGTGGCGGCGGCCTGCGTCCCGGCGGCCTGGGTCGCCCCGGCCTGTGCGGTAGCCGTGGCCTGCTGGTGGGCGGTGGCCGTGAGCGGGGCCTGTGCGGTGGCCGTGCTCTGTGCGTGGGCTGTGGCCGTGAGTGGGGCCTGGCCGGTCGCGGTCGCGACGGCGTTGGCGGTTGCGGTGAGGCCGGCCTGCGCGGTCGCGGTTGCCTGGGCCACCCAGGGCGGCTTCTCCCAGGGGGTGACGATGATCGGCACCACGGCCAAAGCCAGCAGCAGCACAAAGACCGCGGTCTGCCATGCGGGTACTTTCTCGGACTCCATAGGATCTGTCTCCGTGTGATCGGGCCGGGGGCGGGTACATCGTTGCTCACCCGGCAGGCCACCATTCTAACAGAAACAGGGGACGCGGCCTAAATCCGCGCCCCCCACGATTGTTCTGCTGCTGCCTGCGGGCGGGCCGATCTACAGGATCAGCACCACGCCCAGCACGACCTCCACCACCAGGCTGATCCAGTTTGACTGCTCCCCGGCGGACTTATCGACGAACATCGAGGCCAGCCGCACCACGCCCACCACCAGGTAGGTGTAGCCCAGCATGCGGTACATGTCCGCCGAGCCGAAGATCAACGGCAGCGCCCCCAACGCGACGAAGAACCCGCCCAGCACCGACCGGATCTCGGTGACGGCGCGCGGGTTGTCGGCGGCCAGCCCGGTGAACCCCTTGATGGCCTTCGGCCTGACCAGCGAGTACAGCCCCGTCAGGATGGTGCCCGCCGCCGCGATCACCTTGAGTATCTGTAACAGGCTCATTGCCTTCTCCTCTGGAACAGCCCCGCTGACTGCTGACCTGCTGATAGCTGACCCGCTGACTTGCTGATCGCTACAACAGCGCCAGCGCCACGCCGATCATCCCCGCCAGCAGCCCCACCAGCCAGAAGCGCTGCACGATCTGCGTCTCGCTCCAGCCCAGAAGCTCGAAGTGGTGGTGCAGCGGGCTCATGCGGAAGATGCGCCGCTCCTCGCCGATCAGCCGCTTGCTGATCTGCACGCTCGCCACCTGCAGCATCACCGACATCGTCTCGGCCACCGGGATCAGGGCCACCACCGGCAGGATCAGCCACTGCCCGGTCATCAGCGCCACCACGCCCAGCGTCGCGCCGAGCGCCAGCGAGCCGGTATCGCCCATGAACAACTGCGCCGGGTGCGCGTTGAACCACAGAAACGCGAAGCACGCCCCCACCATCGTGAAGCAGAACTGTGTCAGGAAGACCTGGCCCTGCAACTGGGCGATGATGCCGTAGACGGCGAAGGCGCTGGCCGTGATGATCCCGGCCAGCCCGTCCAGCCCGTCGGTGATGTTGACCGCGTTCGACATGCCGACGATCACCAGGATCGCAATCGGCAGGTACAGCAGCCCCAGGTCGAACTTGAAGGGGATGCCCGGCAGCGCCACCGAGTGAATGTCCAGCCCGTACATCAGCACCACCGCGGTGGCGATGGCGGCCAGCGATTGGGCGGCAAACTTGACCCACGCCGAGAGGCCCACGCCGACCGCGCGCCCGCCCCGGATGCCCTCCCAGTCGTCGAGCGCGCCCAGCCCGCCGTAGATCACCAGCACTGCCAGCGGCACCAGGATCGAGCGCCCGGTGATGTCGATCACCACCAACTGGGCGATGTTCAGGCCCAGCGTCACGATCACCACCGGGATCAGGATCAGCAGGCCGCCCATCGTCGGCGTGCCGATCTTGTCGTGGTGCATCCCGGCGATGTCGATCCGGATCTGCTTGCCGATCCCCAACCGGCGCAGCACCTCGATCAGCGGGTCGCCCCAGATCACCGCGATCAGGAAGGTGAACCCACCCACGGCCAGCGAAAATGCGACGTCTCTCATGGTTGTGGCTGCTTCCCCGGTTCCCCTGCCGCTGTCTGTTCGGTCAATATGCCGACCACCCGCTCCATGCCGATTGCCCGCGACCCCTTGACCAGCACCGTGTCGCCGGGCCGGATCTCGGCCAGCAGGAACTCGGCAGCCTCTTCGGCGCTGTCCATCACCCTGATGTCACCGGCGGGCATCCCGGCGCGGCGCGCCGCCTGGGCGATGATCTTTCCCCGCTCCCCGACCGTGACCAGCAGCGACACGACGGCTGCCGCCCGTATCCCGACGATCTCGTGTCCCTGCGCCTCGTAGCTGCCCAGTTCGAGCATGTCGCCCAGCACCGCGATGCGCCGCCCCTCGATCAGGTCGTTGAGCAGGTTCAGCGCGGCAATCGTCGAGGGGGGGCTGGCGTTGTAGGTATCGTCGAGGATCACCGAGCCGCGCGGCCCCGTGACCGCCAGCAGGCGAAGCTGGCTGTGACTGGTTTGCAGGCCGGTCGCGATCTCCGCCCAGCTCAGGCCCTCCACCCACCCGACCGCCGCCGCACGCAGGGCGGTGTGCACGCTGTGGCGGCCCAGCATCGGCAGCTTGATCTGGCGCTGCGTGTCCGCGTGGTGCAGCCGGAAGCGGATGCCGTCCAGCCCCAGCCCCTCGATCCGGTCGGCCCAGAAGTCGGCCTGGGGGTTGAGGCCGTAGGTCAGGACGTTCGCCCTCGTGCGCCCGGCCAGTGACATCACCGCCTGGTCGTCGATGTTGAGGATCGCGATGCCTTCCGGCGCGGGCGGCAGCGCCTCGACCAGCTCGGCCTTGGCGTCGATGATGCGCTCCATCGTGCGGGCGCGCTCCAGGTGCACCGGCGCGATCATGGTCACCACGCCCACGTGCGGCGGTGCGATGCCGCACAGCAGCGCGATCTCGCCCACGTCGTACATGCTCATCTCCAGCACCAGCCGCTCGCAGGCGTCATTCAGCTTGAGGGCCGTCACCGGGAGGCCGATCTCGTTATTGTAGCTCTTCTCGCTCTTGAGCGTGACGTAACGCTCGTCGAGCACCTCGGCGACCAGTTCCTTGGTGGTCGTCTTGCCGACGCTGCCCGTGATGCCGATGGTGCGCGTATCGAAGCAGCGCATCCACTGGCGGGCGGCCTCCTGGAGGGCCAGCAGGCTGTCCTCGACGCGCAGCAGCACCGGCGTTTGCAGGGGCGGCTCGTGAGTGGTCTCCGCACCCCGTCGCAGGTCAATCACCGGGTAAGGCGCGTCCAGCGCGCGGTCGACGATGGCCGCCGCCGCGCCGCGCTCCAGCGCCTCCCTGGCGAACCGGTGGCCGTCGGTGCTCTCGCCCTCCAGCGCGACGAACAGCGACCCTGGCGTCACGTCCCGCGAGTCAAACACGGCCTCGCCGACCGGGGTCGCGCCCGCAAAACTTTGCCCGCCGAGGGCCTGGATGATGAACTCAAGCGTCAGGTCTGGCATGTAGCCTATGGCCTATTACTCTGTCTGCCGGTAGTCTATAGCATAGACTATCTACCGGTGAGAGGCAATTGGGGGCGGCATATGGCTGATAGCTTATAGCTTATGGCTGATAGCTGACCGGCTGATTACTGATCGCTGACCGGCTGATGGCTAACTGCCCCCCGCGTTGGGGCATACAAAGGCGGTGTAACCGTCCTGCGGGGCGGCCAGCGCGACCAGCGGCTGCGCCTCGCGGCCCTCCTGTCCCAGGTAGATCGTGCCCTCCTCCCAGTAGACGTAGCGCTCCGCGTCGATGGCCCGGGGGTCGGGGGAGGGGTCGAGGATGCTGCGCCGGTCCTGCTCTGAGAACGCATCGACCGCCACCGCGTCGCCCTCGATGGGAATCCACCACAGGCCGAACGGCCACGAGTCGGCGGCGTTCAGGCAGCCTTCGGGGATGTGCACGATCACGCCGGAGCTGTCGGGCAGCCACAGCGGGACGACCCAGGCGTTGACCTCCGAGCACACCGAGAACTCCGGGAACTCGAACAGTTGCCGCAGGCCGCTCCCGTCGGCGCGCATCAGCTTGATGTTGCGTTCGGTCGCCAGGATCACGTACTGCCCGTCGGGCGAGAACTGGAAGAACTGCCCGCCCTTCCCGTCGTCGAGGATCTGCTCGACGTTTTCGCATGCTGGATCGTAGCGCCACAGGTCGCTGCGGTAGTGCCTGCCGTAGCCTGTTGGGCGCTCGGTGTTGAACCAGACTTCGTCGCCGTCGGGGTGGCGGCGGCAGTCGTGCAGCAGCATGTGTGCGACGAGGTGCTCGTCGGTGTCAGGGTCGCGGTACTCGGCGCGCGGCAGCAGCGTGCGCGGAGGGCACAGTGACGGATCGGTCTCTTCCACCGCCTCGATGATCTCCTGCGCGGGGTCGCCGCCCTGCTTGAGCCACAGTGTGCCCTCGTGCCGGTACAGGACGCACACGTCGCCCGCCTCGGGGGGCGGCAGAGGCGTCGAGGTGGGGCGATCCGCCGGGGCAGGGGCGGCGGTTGGCGAAGCCGGTGCAGTTGTCGCAGGGGGACGCGTGGATGTGGGGGAGGACGTCGGCGGGAGCGTCGCGGGTGGGTGGCAGCCGCCCAGCCACAGCAGCGCGACCACACCCAGCGCCACCGCCGGGAGCTTCGGAGCAGGTTTGAAGGGGTACATTGGTGTCAATCTCCGATCCTTGGCCTTAATAATGTTCAGCGTAGCACAATGTCCGGCAGCCCGGAGAGGGCCGCCGGTTCCTCCGTCACAACCCCACCCCGGCCAGCCGCACGTCGTCGGGTGGGATCTCCATCAGCACCACCAACTGCGAGACGAACTCGCTGAACACCGGCGCAGCCGTCTGCGACCCCCAGCGTGAGGATGTCGGCTGGTCCAGCTTGATCAGCACCACGAACTGCGGGTCGTCGACCGGCCCGTAGCCGATGAAGGTGGCGATGGTGCGCTCCGGGTCGTAGCCGCCGGGGATCGGGATCTCGGCGGTGCCGGTCTTGCCCGCGACGGTGTAGCCGGGCACCAGTGCTTTGGAGGTCTCGCGCTCCAGCGAGTCGGCCAGCAGGCGGGTCAGGTCGTGGGCCGTCTCAATCGAGATCGCCCGCCCCAGCGCGGTCGGCTCGAAGATCGTCACCGTCCCGTCCGGGTCAACGCGCCGCGTGACCATGTGCGGCTGCATCACGATGCCGTCGTTGGCGACCGCCCCGACGGCCACCACCATTTGCAGCGGTGTCGCCGCCATACCCTGCCCGAAGGAGTTGGTCGCCAGGTCGGATTCGTGCCACTGGGCGCTGCCCGGTTTACGCAGCGATCCCTTGACCTCGCCTTGCAGGTCGATGCCGGTCGGGCTGCCCAGCCCGAAGTTCTCCAGCCCGGCGTAGAAGCGCGTCGGGCCGATTGCCAGGCTGAGCCGGGCCGCGCCCACGTTCAGCGATTTGCCCAGCAGGTCGGTCATGGTCACCAGCCCGTATGCCTGCCGGTCCCAGTTGTAGAAATCCTGCCCGCCGACGGTGATCACGCCCTCGTCGACGTAGGTGCTGTCCGGCTCGACCTTGCCGGTTTCCAGCGCGATAGCCATCGTCAGGATCTTGGCGATGCTGCCCGGCTCGAACTGGTCGCTGATGGCCTGGTTGTCGAACAGCTTCTCGTCCTGCGCGAAGAAGCGGTTCGGGTCGAAGATCGGCCAGTTAGCCATCGCCAGCACCTCGCCCGTGCGCGGGTTAAGCACCAGGATCGAGCCGCTCTTCGCGCCGTGCTCCTCCAGCGCGCGGGCCAACGTTTTCTCGGTCAAATACTGGATCTCGCTGTCGAGCGTCAGGTACAGGTCCGAGCCACGCCGCCAGCCCTCCCCGCCGCTCGCCTCGAAGGGGATGCGGCTCTGGTCGTCCACCTTGACCTTCCCGGCCAGCACGTCGTCGTAGAAGCCTTCGATGCCGTAGTAGCCCACGTCGTCAAAGCTGACGAAGCCCAGCGCGTGCGCTGCCAGCGCCCCATGTGGGTAGAAGCGGCGGGTGAGCGGCGTCACCACGATGCCGTCCAGGTCAAGCTCCAGCACGCGCTGGCCCATCGTGGCCGGGGCGGGCCGCACCAGCAGGATGTACGGCACCTGCCGTCCCATGTCGCTCAACAGTTCCTCGCGCGGGAGGCCGGTTGCCTCGGCGAGCGTGTCGGCGGTCCCCTCGCGGTCGAGGATCAGGATCGGCGACATGCCGATCTCGTACTCGACGGCGTTGGTGGCCAGCAGCGCGCCGTTGCGGTCGTAAAGCTCGCCGCGCGGCGGGCGGCGCGTCACCTGGTAGCGGTACTCGGTCAGCGCGGTCTCGGCGAAGTAGGCGGTGTCGATCCCGAACTGGATCGAGAGCAGCCGGTAGACGATCAAGCCGGTGACGACCAGCAAGGCCAGCCCGACGAAGCTCAGGCGGCGGTTGAGTACGTCGTGCATCAGCGCGTCTCCTCCCGCTCTCCCCCGAAGGTGTTCTCGACGAACAGCCGCGCCTGTTCACGGAAGGTCTCCAATTGCGTCGAGAGCCAGCCTTCCAGCGTCTCCTCGTAGGTCGGTACGACTTCTTCCTCCGGTGGGGGCGGCATCGCCGCCTCGACCGGCTCGGCAGGCGGCGGCACGTCTTCCAGGTACATGTACTCGACCTCATCGATGCCGGCCTGCCGGAAGCCCATCCGCTCGGCCTCGTCGATCAGGCGTGGCACCGAGCGCAGCGCGGCGATCTCGGCGCGCAGTTGAGCGTTTTGCTGCTCCAGCGCCTGGCGCTGCGCCTCCAGCGTCTGGAGCCTGCGCCCGGCGGCGGCGGTGCGGCTGGCCTGGGCCAGATACAGTGCGCCGATCACGCCCACGATCACAACCACCGCCAGCACCAGCGAAGCGCGCTGCTGGCTGCGCCAGGGAGCTTGCTCTAATGCGTGCCGGAACCAGTTGTCGTCACGATGTTGGGCCATGATGAGTTCTCCAGCACCTTACCAAACAGCGGCGATCAGCCACAGGTACCCTTATCTTCGCCGAATCCTTCTTCTACCTGGCGCAGTGTCCGTTCAAGAGAGTGCATATGCTCATCGTGGGTCATTGCCTCTATTTCTTCGTAGGATAGTGGCCCTCCCACCAGATAATCAGCCCATATGCCCTTCAGCTTGGCTATCTTCCGTGGCCGCTCCTCTTTCACCTCAATCCGCAGCTCAACCACCTGGTTCTCCGGCAGGTTGAGCGGTTCGAGCGGCTTCAGGACGCCGTCCTCGTATTTGGCCTTAATGATTGTGACCATCCCCTGCTCCTGATAACTCGTCCTCACCCCTAATGATACAACGCCTTCGTATATTCGCTACTCCGCTGCCGCAGCCGCCCGGCGAAAAGGGTGCCATCACTCGAAGCGGATCACGAAGGTCATATCCGGGGGGCGCTCGACGGACAACGGCTTGCGCTCCCACAGCCGGATCGTCGCCTGTGCGGGGAGTGCCTCGATGCTGATGCGCTGGATCTCCGGGCAGGAGGGACTCATATTGTTGCACCCGCCCGGATACCCACAGCTCTGCCCGCGGTGAATGTACTGCGGAATGGCATAGGGCTTGCCGGGGGGATCGTCTTTGAAGATGTTGAGCGAGTCCGCGTAGGCCACGTACATGTAGCTGAGATTCATGTCGCGTGCGTTGTAGGCGACGAGGTCGAAGATGGCGCTGCTCGCACTTCGTGGCTCGGTCACCCATTGATTTTTCCTCTCCAGGCACCGCGAAACCGGGTAAACGACCTCGGCGCGGGCCTCTTCGGGCCACCACCACAGCGACTCCGGCAGGCAGTAGTACGGGAAATCGGGGCTATCCAGGTCATCCCAGGTGATCCGCGTCCCGCCCCACATTGCTCCCGAAAACCAGGTGTTGGCCGCCACCAGCAGGTAGGGGTTCATGATGTAACGCGACTCTTCGGCAGGTCCCTCGATGCTCCTGTTGCCGCTCCCGAAATACTGCCCCTTGAAGCCCCACCATGGCAGGCCGTCCTCTATCTGGCCGAACACCGCCTCCGACGGCTGGTAGTCGCCGACGATCAGGTCGGGGTGGCGGTAAACGGCCTCCCGCCGCAGATCCAGCACGTCGGCCCTGGTCATCCAGTCCAGCTCTACGGCCGGGTTAAGCTCGACCTCCAGCTCTGCCAGGCGGGCATCTTCGCCTATCGCCAGGGTGTTGTGGACCGGGTTTGGCAGCCGTTTGACCGCGTGGATGCACAGCAGGACGCTGGCCGCGACCAAGACGATCACCACCAGCCACAAAACCCTCGCCCACCTGTCGATCTGTGATCTGCCCCGCGTGCCCACGATGCCCTCACTCTGCGCCGGCTGTGACCTTCACAGCCGGGCCTTACACCGCTCGACCCACTCGCCGTCCATCCGGGCCAGGCGCGCCTTTGAGAGATTCTGCTTCATGATCCAGCGGATGTCCCTGTCCCCGCTCGCAAGCCACTTCTCCAGCAGCGGTTTGCCCACCTCCGGCAGCGCGACGACGGCCACGCTCCAGCAGTAGCCCAGGCCCTTGCGCAGCGCCTTGAACGCGTCGCCGCGCCGCTCTGTCATGCCACACACCGCCTCCGTGATGGCATCGAGGATGTGTAACGTTCGCCGGGCGTGGGCTTCATCACGCAGCAGGCGAGGCTCGCACAGCGCGGCGGCGGCTGCCCGCTTCTCCAGCAGGCTGCCATCGGCCCAGCCCGCCATCTCGTCCAGCAGCCGATCCATGTCTTTTTCGCCCAGCCGCTGGAGCGCCATGCAGACTCCCTCGCGCATGCGCCAGCGGGGATCGTTGGCATAGGCCCGGATGCGCGCCAGAAGCTCAAGCTGTCCCTCGGCGGCCAGCCTGCCCAGCCCCACGACGCCGCACACTGCCAGGAACTCCTCCGGCGTGTTGGTCGGCGCGACCTCCGGGCTGTGGGTCAGGAGGCGCTCGAAGAGCGGGCGGTCGCCCACGTCGGCCACGACCTGCAGCAGCTCAAGGTTGGCACGCGGCCCCGGCAGGTTGGACTCGGCGAGCAGGTACGGCTCCCACTCGCCCAGCGTGCGCAGGACTTCGCGGTAGTGGTCGGCTTTGGTCACGTCGATTCCTCCTGGCTTGCGTCAGCCTGATCGGTTTCCTGGAGAGAAAGATCGTATCGCTCCTCGGTGAGCACCTGCCCCCAGATGTGGTGTGTCTGCTGCTCGGTTCTCTCAAAGCCAGCCGAGCGGTACAGATGGACGGCGGCCTCAAGGTTACCAACCGTCCACAGGAACACCGACTGGAACCCTTTTTCGCGGCAGAAGCGGAGCGCCTCCTCCAGCAGCACGCGCCCCCATCCCTGGCCCCGGACGGCGGGATGCACCAGAAACCAGCGCAGCTGGGCTTCTCCGCCGGGCCGTCCCACGATGGCGATTGACCCGACGATCTGCCCGTCTGCCTCGGCGACCCACAGACAGTCTTTGTCCGGGTTGTACGCTTTGGCGAACTCCCCCATGCCCAGCGCGACGTATCCCTCGAAGGTTGTGTCGTAGTGGTACTCCTCGGCGTACAGGATGCCGTGCAGGTAGGTGATATAGCCGATGTCGCCGGGTCGAAGCCCGGCCCGGATGTGGACGCGCTCTCGATCCACTCGCGGTGTTTCCATGGATTGTCCTATCTCTGCCAGATGATGCTCCTATCGGGCCGTTCCCATTTTATACCAATTTGACGGGCACGCAGCGCAAACAGGCGGCGCGAAGAGCTGTCGGGACTCTTCGCGCCGCGTGATCGCCGGTCTGTGTTACGCCGCTTTGAGCAGCCGGAGCGCCGCCCCGTCACGCCTCCCAGGTGATGTGGATGATGGTGTATTCCCCGCCTGCCTCGCGGCGCGGCTGTGACTCGTCGTACTCCACCGAGAACTGCGCGTCCTCCGGCAGGTAGCGGCTCGCCAGGCCGCATTGAACGCCGTACTGGAGGTCGTCGGGGTAGGGGGTCTTTAGGGTGAGTTTGACGTGGCCCGGCTCGACGATCTCGGCGCGCACTTCCCCGGCGTCGCCGCGGTGGCCCAGAGAATACCCCTCCCAGATGGTCGTCATCAGCTCCTCGAATGGGGCCGATGCCATCTCGGGTGGCAAAGGAGTCGTCTCGGAAACCTTCTTGCCCAGGTCGGCAAAGTCAAACGCGGTGGCCCCGGTCCCCCTGCCGATGTCGCTCAAGACATCCAGCCACGTCTGGAACGGATACCATTCGTCCGGTTTGATGTCGGTGAGGCCGTGCTTTCTCAGGTAAGGCCAGAGTTCCTTCTGCTGTGCGCAGCGGATGAAGACAAGCATCCACTGCCCGGAAATCTTGCCTTCGGGGTCGAAGGCTTCATACCTTCGTGCAGTTGTATGCTCGTCGGGAACCAGCTCTAACACGTCAATATGCTCCCTGATCGGGGGGGCCGGGGACAGGGCGAACTGGGAGTTCGATCCTGTTTGCGGGGGCAGCAGCGACGGCTGCCGGAGTGCGCGCTCTAGAAAATGGTGATCGTCGGCAGACGGTTAATCAACTGGTCAATGACCTCGGTGTGATGAGCGGCCAGGTCGGGATCGGCGGCGAAGCCAAGCTGCTCGTCGATGATTCGAACCACGTTCCGCAGGGCCGCGCGCGCGGCCGACTCGTGGTGGACGCCTTCCTCAGCTAAAACGTCCTTCACCATCTCGTCGGTGATGGCGTCGATCTCCTCGACGGGGCGCTGGGGCTGGCGCTTGTGTATGAAGGCGCGGTGCGTCAGAATGAAGCACTCGCGTATCCCTTCCACCACTTCGACAGGCTCCAGAGTATCGCGCGCCAGCTTGGCTTTCAGGCTCTCTTCCACGTCAGTCAACAACGTTACCATTGAATCACCCCCGCTCGCCGGGATGCGGCGAAGCTTACGCTGTGTTTTGATGTAGGGTCTCCCTGCGGGGTGTACCTCATCAATCCTGTACCAACTTAAACGACAGAGAGCCGGAAGTGTTACACGGCCCCCGTGTCGACCCTCTAAAACTTTACAACATACCATTTTTTTAGGCAAATTTCTTAGAAATTCATGATTTTTGCCCTGACCGGGCTGATGGTGTACCTTCTGGTAGATATGCTGTTCGAAAACCTGAGTTGGGCGGATGTCGAAGGCTGCCCGGAGCAGGATGACCGCGTGGTGGTCATCACCGGGGCGAAGGGCGATTCCACATAAATTGCCGGGCGGTGCTATACTTGGTCCGAAGTATCCTGCGACCTGCCCGCACGAGGAGCTATGAAAAAAGCCGAGCAACGCTACCCACCGGTATCCCCACTGTTTGAAGCTACCAAGGCCATTCTCCTGTGGCTGATCAGGACGCTGACCCGCCTGCACGTCGAGGGGACGGAGAACGTCCCGGCTGAAGGGCCGCTGATGCTCGTCAGCAACCACCTGCACCACCTCGACGCGCCTGTGGTTGGCGTCACGCTGCCGCGCAGGGTGCACGCGCTGGCCGCCGAGAAGTACGAGTACCACGTCTTCGGGCTGTTCCTACGCATCACGGGTGCGATCTTCATCAACCGGGGGGAGGTTGACCGCAGGGCGCTGCGGCAGGCGATGGCCGTGCTCGAAGACGGGCGATGCCTGGCGGTGGCGGTCGAGGGGACGCGCAGTGCGACCGGCGGGCTGGCGCGGGGCAAGACCGGCGCGGCCTACCTGGCGACGCGCGCCAACGCCCCGCTGGTGCCGGTCGTGGTGTGGGGGGCGGAGAACATCATCCCCTGCTGGGCGCGTCTGAGGCGGGCCGACGTGTACGTGCGCTACGGGAAGCCGTTCCGGCTGCCGGAGGGGCGCGCGCGGGCGGAGCAGCTTGAGGAGTACACCGCCGAGATCATGGCCACGCTGGCCAGCATGCTGCCGGAGCAGTACCGGGGTGTTTACCGTGACCACCCGCTGGTGACAAAAAAGCTCGCGGCGCAGGCGAGGGGCGGCGCACCTCCCCGGCTCGATCTGGGGAGAGAGGGAAACCTGTAACCGGTTTGTTATGATTTTCATGTTGTTTACCGGCCAGCCCATGATAGACTCGTACTAGGCTGCGCTATACTGGACTTAAGGCGCGATACCGGGCATTGTCAAGTGCGTTGTGGCGGGGGGTGCGTTCGGATTGGGGGTGAGTTTCCCGGATTCAGTTCGCATATTTCGCGGATTACACAGATTACTCTGCAAATTTGCGGACAACAAGCAAGTCACCCCAAAACTTGAACACATCCAGTGGCGGAGTAAGTGAGGTAATGGGAATAACGGGCAATACGTTGCGGCTTCCTGGCTGAACGAGCCGGAACATCACCTCTGTTGCTTTCTTCGACTCTCTCCCTTGGACTTCACCGGCCCCTGTGTAAAAGAATGACATCATGGACTCGGTCTGGCATCGGGAACCAATAACCTTCTGGTAGAACGGCGAACCAGAAGGGAAGGCACAATGACCATGGGGAAACGCATTGTACTCCTGTTGTTCCTGCTCCTTCCGTGGTTCGTGCTGGCATCTCCTCCCTTCGCAGATGCGTCAGCGCAGACCGGAATATCTCCCGGTGAGCCGTTAGCCTTCGTAGATCATGGTGGGCACGTCGCATACGCCCGGTCGGACATGCAGCCGGACGGGGGGTGGCTTCAAGGCGTCGAGCGGTGGGGGCTCCCTGAGTGGCTGGTGGGCGCACTGGTCTCGGCGGGGGTGCTGGTGATCCTGTTTCTGGCGGGGACCTTCATCCTGGGGGCGCGGCGCAGAGCCAGGAGCGAGGGCCTGAATGGGGAAATCGCCGGGCAAGACGAGGCTGGCGAAACGCTTGCCAGGAGTGAGGCAGAGTACCGGAGCCTGATCGAACGCACACGGGCGGGAGTGGCCACCACGGACACCAGGGGGAGATTCACCTACGTCAACCAGGCCTTGTGTGAGATGGTCGGCTACCCGGCAGAGGAGCTGATCGGCGAACCCTTTGCCCGCTTTCTGCACCCCGACGACAAAAAAAGGATGCTCAAGCTCTTCCAAAATATCTTTACAAGCCCGGTGGAAGAACCCCGCCTGGAGTTCAGGGCGATCCACAAAGAAGGTCACACCGTCCACCTTTACGCCAGTCCGATCATCCTGTGGCACGAGGGCCGGATAGCCGGGTTCAACGTGATCGTCCAGGATCTCACCGAGCGCAGACTGGCGGAGGAGGCGCAGAGAGAGAGCGAGGAGCGGTACAGGCTGCTGTTCGAGACCTCGCCGGGCGCTATCGTCCTGCTCGGCCTGGACGGGACGATCATCGACCACAACGAGGCAGCGGGGAAGCTGACCGAGACTACCAGGGAGGAAGTGATCGGCAGGCCCTTTGCAGAGTTGGGTGTGGTGCCCGAAGGCAAGTTAACACGCTACATGGCGCTTTTTATGCGCATATTGAGGGGGAAAGAAGTCGAGCCGCTTGAGGTGGAGATCGTCAACCGGGCGGGCGAGCCGCGCTGGCTTGAAGTCCGCCCCTCACTGTTGAAGCGGGGCGGCGTCCCCTGGGCGATCCAGGTGCTCGGACGCGACATCACCGCGTACAAGCGTGCCGAGGGGGCGCTGCGTGAAGCCGAGAGCGAGAAGCAGACCATCCTCGACAGTCTGGCGGAGCACGTGGTGCACCCGGACCGGGACATGAAGATCCTGTGGCTGAACCGGGCGGCGTGCGAGTCGGTGGGCAAGACGCGCGATGAGATGATAGGACGCCACTGCTACGAGTTCTGGGGGGAGCGCGGCGACCCCTGCCCGGATTGCCCGGTCATGGTGGCCATGGAGACGGGGCAGCCGCAGGGCTGGGAGAAGCAGACGCCGGACGGGAGGGTCTGGTTCGTACGTGGCACCCCCGTCTGGGATGACGAGGGCAACGTGGTGGGTGGGGTCGAGGTGACGCTGGAGATCACCGAGCGAGTGCAGGCGCAGGAGGCCGAACAAGAACAGCGCGTGCTGGCCGGGGCGCTGAGCGACATCGCGGCCGTGATCAACAGCACCCTCGACCTGGACGAGGTGCTGGAGCGTATCCTGGACAGTGCCGAGCGGGTGGTGCCCCACGATACGGCCAACGTCATGCTGGTCGAGCCGGGGACGCGCATTGCGCGTATCGCTCGCCATCGGGGTTACGAGGGCCGGAGGGTCGACGCGTGGCTGCGCAACCACCGGTTTGAGATCGACGCGATACCGCTCCAACGACGGATGTTCGAGACGCGCCGCCCGCACATCGTCTCCGACACGCAGAGCGCCGGGGAATGGGTCACCTTCCCGCAGACGGCGTGGGTGCGCTCGCACGTCGGCGCGCCGATCTGCGTGGAAGACACGGTGATCGGCTTCATCCACCTGGACAGCGCCACACCGGACGCCTTCGACCCGTCTGACACCGACCGCCTGCAGGCATTCGCCGACCAGGCGGCCATCGCGATCTGGAACGCGCGGCTGTACGAATCGGAGCGCAGGCAGTTGCGGTTGGCGCGGACGCTGCAAGCGGTCGGGGCCTTGCTGACCACGCAGATGAGCCTGGATGACGTACTGGAGAGCATCTTCGACCTGCTGGCCGAGGTGGTCGATTACGACAGCGTCTCGGTGCAGTTGGTGGACGACGAGCGCCGCTTGAGCTTCATCTCCGGGCGCAGCCTGCCCGATCTGGAGCGCGCGCGGGAGATCGCCAACACTGTGGCCAGGCACGTCATCGAGGAGCGCCTGGCCGACCGGCACGTCGTCGTCATCCCGGACACTGAGGCCGACGAACGATGGGTCAGGCTGCCGGGAAGTGAGCACATCCGCTCCTGGATCGGCGCTGCGCTGCGGGTCAAAGGGCGCCTGATCGGCACGTTGAACGTCGACAGCACCACGCCCGACGCCTATGACGAGAGCGTCGGCCAGATGGCGGCGTCTTTCGCCAACCAGGCCGCCATCGCGATTGAGAACGCCCGCCTGTACGGCGAGAGCGAGGAGCGCAACCGGCAGTTGGCGCTGCTCAACCGGATCACGCGCATCGGGACGGTCATGCTGGACGTGGACGACCTGCTGAAAAGTCTGGCCGACATGGCAGCCGAGATCATCGGGGGCGACGCCTGCTACATCGGGTTGTGGAACATGGATCTGGACGCGCCCATCCCGGCGGCGGCCTCCGGCGCGCTGCACACACCCTACCGCCGGTTGCAGATCCGTCCCGATGAGGTCTGCCTGATAGATATCGTCCTGACGCAGGGTGCCATGCTTGACGTGGAGGATGTGGAGAACACGCCTTACCTATCCCCCCGGCTGCGGAAGAAGTACGGGCAGGAGTTCGGCGCACGCTCGATGCTGGCCCTCCCGCTCCAGGTCAGCGGCCTGAAGCTGGGCGCGCTGCTGATCGCGTTTAGCCGGCCTCACCGGTTCACAGACGACGACATCACCTGGGCGGGGCAGGCCGCCGAGGTGATCGCGCTGGCAATCGCCAGAGCGCAGGTGTACCAGGAATTGGAAAAGCGCGTTGAGGAGCGCACCAGTGAGCTGCGGCTCGCCAACGAGCGCCTGCTGGAGCTTACACGCCTCAAGGACGAGTTCGTCGCCAACGTCTCGCACGAGCTGCGGACGCCCATCACCGGCCTGAAGCTCTACAATCACCTGCTGAGCCTTCGACCTGAACGGACGCCAGTGTACCTGGAACGGCTGAAGCGCGAGGTCGGGCGGCTGGAGCACACCATCGAGGATCTGCTGGTTCTCTCACGGATGGACCAGGACCGGCTGCCGACGAAGCTGGAGGCCGTCAACCTGAACGAGATGGCGCGCCTGCACGTCACCGACCGCGCGCTGCTGGCCGAGGAGCGCGCACTGTCACTCACTTTCATCGGGCAGTCCAGTCTGCCGATCATCAAGGCCGACCCGGCGCTGCTGGAGCAGGCACTGAGCACGCTGGTGACCAACGCGCTCAACTACACGCCGGAGGGCGGCGCGATTGAGATTCGGACGCTGGAGCGGTGCTTCGAGGGACGGCACTGGGTCGGGGTGAGCATCAGCGACACCGGACCGGGCATCTCACCGGAAGAGCGGCCCCGCCTGTTCGAGCGGTTCTTCCGGGGGCAGGTGGGCATCAAATCGGGGCGCGCGGGCACCGGGCTGGGGCTGGCGATTGCACGCGAGATCGTGGAGCGGCACGAGGGGCAGATCGAGGTGATCAGCCCCCGTTCGGACGGGGCGGGCACGACGTTCACCATCTGGCTGCCGCTGGAGGGCTAGCGGCTGGCGGTTGGGCCGGGCTGCCGTCCGGGGAGTGTTTCTGGGTGAGGGGGAATCGCATGAGCACCACGACCATTTTTCACGAGTACGAGCGTCTTCTGGACGCGCGGCTGGCGCAGGACGAGATCACGCCTGCCACCCGCGACAATTACCTGAACGACGCCAGCCGCGTGGTTGAGATCCTGCTGATGTGCATCCCGACGGCGGCCATCCAGGGTTACATGGAGGCGGCGGGCTATCAGGGCGACTACCGCCTGATCATCGAGACGCTGCGCGAGCTGGCCCGCGAGCCGCGTCACACGGCCTTTGACGAGGTGGTGTGGGAGCGGCGCGAACTGGTGAAGCGCCGTCAGCAGGAGGACGATCAGAAAACGTTGCCGGGAATATGACCGGGCGGGCGGCCACCGGCACCTGAATCTATACTGGTGCCACCACCCCCTGCTCTGGCGTTTTGTCTAACTTAAGGGGTGATACATACTTTTGGGGCAGGTCATTCGCCGAAAACTCAATCCGAAGTAGTAAGGAAAGAGTTCGTTCGGCACCACACGCTCAATGAAATGGCTAACGCTTGGGTACCACGCCAAGCTGCTGCATCAGGCTCAGAGTATCGGTGGTGCCCCATGATTCAGCGAGCTTACCTCCGACGATTCTCTTGATGCTCGTGTCGTGCATTTCAATCCGGTTGCCGGTCGGGGCGATGCCCATAAACTGGCCTTTGTGCGTGCCTGTTATGGTCACCTGATAGGCAACCTTGT
This sequence comes from uncultured Anaerolineae bacterium, assembly GCA_964603985.1. Taxonomy (GTDB): domain Bacteria; phylum Chloroflexota; class Anaerolineae; order Aggregatilineales; family UBA3940; genus CAZRXG01. Next base: position 17,787 of record CAZRXG010000016.1, read on the forward strand.
CGCCTTCTGCGACCATGTTCTCAACGGTGAAGCTACTGTCAGGAAAGGCAGAGAAGAACATGGACGTCCTTTGCTTAAGTTTGCCCAAGGAAATGTCCCCGTTGGGGGTATGCTCAATGTAGCTTGGGTCATAAGACTCAAATAACGCAGCCAAGTCTTTCCGTGTGCAGAGTTCGTACAGGCGACGAACAATAGCCTTGTTCTCTTCGATGGACATGATCAGCCTCCTCTGTTTTGTGGATTACCGATAACGCTCTGCGCGTCAGCCGCGCCGCGATTTCTCCGAAGTGCGTTTCAATTCAGAGTACCAAACTGAACTTTCGGTGCTGTCAGTATATCTGGATTTTGGGTGAAGGGGAAGTGAGGCTACACTGAGCAGACCAATCCTGCTCTAAGAGGTGCCCGCATGCTCAAGTCCATTGCACAACCATCGCCTGACTTATGCTCGACCGACCTCTCCCTGGGCGCTCACCAGGCGCTGAACTATTATCATGAACGCTGGGGCTGTGAAGTGGCGAATTGGTACATCGCTGAGAAGCTAGGCTGGGCCGACTGCCGGTTGTGGCATGTTGAGTCGGTTGACAAGTATCTGGTCGTACTCTGGCTGGCGCTCGCTTATCTCGAAGTCCGCAAAGCAAGCAGCTATGCTCATCGCAACCTGGCTGATGTCATTCGCTTGCATCGCCAGGAACACGCCAGAGCCCTGCTGGAAGAGGCCTGTCGATTAGTACTGCAAACCCGTGACCTGCGGCAAGTCTTTGACCGTTACTCACTGGCAGCGGCTTGAACCTGACTGATTGACTCATCATGACCACCTTGTCGCTCTCCTCAAGGGAGGGTTGTTTCAGGCTGAACACCTGAAACCAAAACAACGATAGTTTATTCCAGTTGTTGATCGAGATTCCGGAAAGTCCAGTTCTGCACCTGCTCAACGATTTCCTCAATGACCTCAATCAGCGCATCCGGCTGGTCAAGCATCGGGACGTGATTGCTGTCCGCGATGAAGATGTAGCGCCCACCCGCCGAGTTCTCTGCCGCCTCCCGGCACCACTTCTCCATGATAGGCCCGCGCCGGGCGTTTAACCTGGCCCGCTCCGCGTTGGCTTCACTCTGGAACCGCAGCATATCGGTCTGGACGACGTAGAGCGGAATGTCCGTCGGCAGCGGTGTGCTGGCTGCCCGGCGGAGATCGTCGTTATACGCTTCGAAGTGTTTCAGCTTGGCCTGTACTGCCGTCGATGTCCCCCGCCGCGCTGCGATCCGGTCGTAGGCATCCCAGTCAAATAGTTCCTTCGCCCGTGGGGACAGGCGCTCGTTCATCGCCCATTCGTTGTTCGGGACGTTAAACAGATTGTAGTACAGACGGCTGAAGCCTGCCGGGCTTAATCCCTGCATCAGGTCCCATACCATCGGGCTGATGTCGCTGCTGTACCATTCGACCATCTCCGGGGTGAGCACGTCGGGGTCCAGCCACACGATCCCCGCCAGATGTGGATTATCCGGATACCGGTCGGCGTAGAATATAGTCGTGTTTGAGCCTGTGGCAAGCGCAACCAGGATGACCTCTTCTTCGCCCAGCGCGGTCAGCGCGGCGTGGAGGTCGTCGGCTGCGCTGTTGTGTGAGGTCCCCTCAGGGTTCGGGTCGCTCCAGGCCTGCCCGGCGTAATCGAAGGTGTAGATCCGCATCGACTCGGCCAGGGCCGGTTGTACGCCTGCCCACCACCCCGAATCGAGCGACACCCCATTTGCAAACCCAAAGATCAACACCACGGCCGGGCCGTCGTGCTCCAGCCCTAACCCGCGCATGTAGACGTTGCGCCCGCCGATGTCAACCAGCAGCCCGCCTTCCGGCGGCTCGACGCGGCTGGCCCGCGCATCTTTGACTTTCGTCAGGATGAAATTGAGCACGATGCCCGCCACGAGCAGCCCCAGCAGGCCCAACCCGATCCGCTTCATCCACATCCAGAAAGGTCGCCTGTTTTTTGGTGTGTCTTTTGACATAGACGTAGTCCCTGTGGGTGATTCAGACGCTTTGCCCCATGTTAATGGCAAACCGGGGATGCGGCAAACCCGCCGGTTGCCTGGAAAGCTGACCGGCGGGTTTCTCGATGCCTGGTGTTTTGTTGGCGCGTTCACCGGGTACGTTGGAACGCCGATATAATCTAGGCTTCCTTGGCCTCCTTGGAAGCGCCAACCTCTTTGGGCTGCGGGGCAGCCTCAGGCTTCTCGGCGGGTGCTTTGGCATCCTCGGCTTCGGGCGGGGCATGCGAAACCGGCAGCGTGAAGGTGAAGACGCTGCCGCCGTCGGGGTTATCATCAACCCAGATGCGCCCCCTGTGCGCCTCGATCGCCATCCGGCAGAAGGCCAGTCCCAACCCCGCGCTGCGGCGGCGGCCTTTCTGGCCGGGCACCTGGGAGAAGCGGTCGAAGATCTTGTCCTTGTAATCGTCCGGCACGCCCGGCCCCTTGTCGGCGATCTCCACCTGCACGAACTCGTCGTCCGCAGCCGGCTTGGCGTGCAGCGCGACCAGCGAGCCGGGGGGCGCGAACTTGAGCGCATTGTCGACCAGATTGAGCACCACGCGCTCGATCATATCGCGGTCGACGTACAGGTAGGGCAGGCCGTCGGGCGCGTCGACCTTGATCACGGCGTTGACTTCCTGGGCAAGCGGCATAAGCTCCCTGGCCGCATCCTCCAGGATCACGTTGACGCTCTCGACCGAGGGGTCGATAGCCAGTTCGCCGTGCTCCATGCGTGACAGGTCGAGCAGGTTGTTGACCAGGTTGAGCAGCTTCTTGACCGCCCGCGTGCTCACGTCGGTGGCCTGCTCGACGATCTTGTCGTCCGCGCTTACCCGGTCCCCGATCAGCCGCATGCCGCCCATGACCGCCTGGAGCGGCGCGCGCAGGTCGTGGACGATCATGCTGATCAGGTCTTCGCGTGCCTCCTCCAGCTCTTTCTGTTCGGTCACGTCGCGGAAGAGCAGCAGCAGCCCGATGAAGTTGCCCTGCTCGTCGGGGACGGCAGCCGCCGTGCGCTCGACGAAGCGGGGACGGGTGCCGCTGCGCACCACGTAGAGGTCGGTTGTGAGCGGCATGTTGGGGTTGCGGAACCCCTGGCGCATCAGGGCGGCAAGCTCGCCTTCGCGGTAGCCCAACCCCTCGCCCAGTGCGGTCAGGGGGTCGGCCAGGAACTGGTCGGGGGTGCGCTGGCTGAAATCCTGGCGGGCGAAGTCCCAGAAGTCGCCCATGCGGGTGTTGGTCATCACGATGCGCGACTTGGGGTCGATCATCACCAGGCCGTCGTTGCTGGCGTCGAGGATGGCGTGCAGCCGGTCGCGGACCATCTGGGCGCGGCGGTAAAGCTGGGCGTTGCGGATGGCGACGGCGGCTTGCATCGCAAGCTGGCTGACGTAAGCCACGTCCTCCTCGCTGAAGGCGTCCAGCATCTCGCTCTCCAGCGTGATGGCACCGATGGTGCGGTTCTCGACCGTGATGGGGACGCTGAGCTGCGAGCGCGGGCCGGTGGTGTCGTCCGGGTCGTCGACGGAGGTGAGCAGGGTTTCACCGCTCTGCAGCACCTTGTCGGACACGGTTTCGGCTACGTGGTGCGGGGCGCGGGCGCTTTTAGCCGGGTCGAAGCCGCGCCAGGCCACCATGTTCATGCCCTCCTGCTCCTCGCCGAACTCGGCGTCGTGGGTGAGCACCAGCACGCCCGCGCCGGCGCTGCACCCCTCCATGGCGGTGTCGATGATCAGGTCGAAGATGGTCTCCAGGTCGAGCGTGGCGCTGAGGCGGCGGTTGATGTCGGCCATGTGCACGATCTGGCCGACGCGCCGTGATAGCTGGATGTCGACGCGCTGGTAGATGCGGGCGTTGACGATAGCCAGCGCGGCCTGGTTGGAGAAGGTTTCGAGCAGCTCGATCTCGCCGTCAGAGAAGTAATGCGGCTCCTCGTAGAAGACGGCCAGCAACCCGATTGACTGCTTTTGAGCCTGCAAGGGCAGGTAGGCGTAGGCGGCGAAGTCCTCGCGGTCGGCCAGCAGCAGCGCGCCCGGCGAAATCGATGTGCCTCTGGCATCCACGTCGGGGACGACGATGGTCTGGCCTTCGTCCATCACCTGTTTGCGCTCGGCGTCGGCCAGGGTCGTGCGGGCGTCCCTGGCCTGGATGAGATGCTCCGGGGAGAATCCCTGGGCGTGGGCCAGCAGCAGATCGGGCGAGTCGGGCGTGCGGGGGGCGCTCTGAAGCAGGTAGATGGCCGCCTTATCGCACCCAGCCACCTCGATGATCGAGTCGGTGATCAGCTCCAGCACGCGCTCCGGGTTGAGCGAGGCGTTCATCAAGGTGCCGATCTGGTTGAGGCGGGCAAGCTGGCTGGCCTGCTGCTGGGCGGCCTCGTAGAGCGTGGCGTTCTCCAGGGCGACGCTGGTCTGGGTGGCGATGGCCCCGAACAGGTCCAGGTCGGCCTCGTCAAAAGAGCGGTCCGGCTGCTGGCCGTGATCCAGCCAGGTGTAAACGCAGCCCAGCAGTTGGGTGGAGGACATCAGAGGGACGCCCATCCAGGCGCGCGCCTTGGGCGGGTTGTCGGCCTTGATCTGCCTGGCCTTCTGATCGACCGGGTCGGCCAGTAGGATGATGCCTTCGCCGAGCACTTTCTGGAGGAAGCTGTCCGGTTCGCGTGGCAGCTCGCGCTCGGCCCGTTTGCCGCCCTCGACGGCGAAGGCCATCCGCCACTCCGGGGTTTCCGCGTCGGGGTTCTTGTTCAGGACGACGTGCAGGTTCTTGACGTGGAGCAGGTTGGCAACCTGGTAGTAGGTCGTCTCGAGGAGCTTATCGGTTTGCAGGCTGGTGCGCAGCGCGCGGCTCATCGCCGAGAAGGAACGCAGTTGCGAAACCTGCACGTTCAATGTGTCCTGGGCCACCGTCAGGCGGTTGACGACGATCACAATCGCGAGCATGATCGCCACGAAAACGAAGAAGCTGACCGGCCCCAGCCGGGCCAGTGCCAGGACGCTGAAGGGGATCGGCACCAACGGCAGGAGCTGAATGCCCAGCAAAGCGCGCCGGTTCTCGATCAGGGTGGGGACGATCTTGATCTGCCGCAGCCACAGGTCGCCGATCAGCATCAGGTTGTAGACGATCAGGTAGACGACCGGCGCGGTCAGCACAGGTGACAGGTCTTGCAGAGTCGTGATGTTGGTCAGCGGTGGGGTCGCGCCCAGCTCGCGGTACGCCCAATCGGCGGCCAGCAGGCTGAAGCCGTTCTGGGCCAGGGGCCACATCACCGCCTCGCCCAGCGCCATCCACCAGACGGCGTGCTGGTCGCGCAGCCGGTACCACGCCTGCGCCAGTTGCCCGGCGCCGCCGAGCATCAACCCGACCGTCAGCACCGCTGCGCCGGTTTCGAGGCCCAGCGCCAGGTAGGCCATCAGGATGGCAGCCGGTAGAAACGTCACCTGCCCGAAAGTGACGTTCACGCCCAGGTTCCACACCAGGGCAATCAGCAGCACCTGGGACGCGATCAGCAGCCAATCCATGAGAGCGAGGGCGCGCAGGTCGGGCCACAGCAGGCCGGTGATAGCCAGCATCCCGACCCCGGTTACCCATCGAGCGATTGCGTCGCGCTTTTCTGGTGTCATGTTGTAATCATACCATAGAGCCTGTCAATATGAGTACCGCCGTCGTGGTTGAGGACCCGGCAATCGAGATCGTTTTAGAGGCGGATGCGCCGCACCTCAAGTATACGCGCCGTAACCATATCGCATATGGGGATTTTCCCCCATATTTCCCGGTAAATGGCAGCACGCTTCCCCCGCCGGGTTGACCGTACCCCGGCCACACCGGACCGCGCCGCGCGCCCGGCGGGCTACTGTCGCGGGCCGGGCTGGAGGTTGGTCGGCAGGGTGAAGTGGAAGGCGGCGCCGCCCTCTGGCCCGTCATCCACCCAGATGCGCCCGCCGTGTGCCTCGACTGCCAGACGGCAGAAGGTCAGGCCAAGCCCGGAGCCTTTCGAGCCGCGCTGGCGGTCACTTTCAAGCCGGAAAAAGCGTTCGAAGATGCGCTCGCGGAATTCGGGGGGGATGCCCTCGCCGGTGTCGGAGACGGTGACCGTCTGGAGGACGTTGCCGGGTTCAATCGCGATGCGAACCTGGCCGCCGTCGGGGGTGTGGCGCAGCGCGTTGTCGAGCAGGTTGATGAAGACACGCCCGATCTGGTCGCGGTCGACCGCGATGTCGGGCAGGTCGTCGGGTGCGTCAATGTCCACCTTGATGCCGGCGTCGGTCGCCAGGGTCTCCAGCGTCCGCAGCGCGCGCTCGGCAAGCTGCCGCAGGTTGACCGGCACGATCACGAGCGGCATCTCACCGAACTCAAGCTGGCTGACGTCCAGGATTTCCTCGACCAGCCCCAGCAGGCTGTTGGCGCTGGCAAAGGCGACCTCCAGCGTGGTCTGGATCGTCTCCAGGTCAGGGATGTCGGGCGCAGCCTCAAATTCGTCGAGGGCCATGTGCAGGCCGGAGATCACGCCGCCCAGCGGGCTGCGCAGGTCGTGCACCAGCATGTCGGCCATGTCCCGGCGGTAGGCTTCCAGGTCACGCTCCTGGGTGATGTCGCGCAGGATGAACAGGCGGCCCAGCACCTCACCGTTGTGGCCGATCACACCCAGGGAGATCTCCTCGATGACGCGCGGGACGGGACGGGTGAGCGTGTAATGGCGGCGCGTGATCAGGGTGGGGGTGCGGCGGGCGTCGACCATCACCTCGCGTATCTCGTCCAGGGAGGCCATGTCCTCCGATCCCCGCAGGGTGCTGACTTCCCTCAGCATGTCGTCGTAGTGCCGCCCCACGTAGTCACTGGTGTGCAGGTTGAGCAGGTACTCGGCGCGCGGGTTGACCATCGTCAGCCGCCCCTCCACGTCGAACATCAGAATGCCGTCGTGGATGCTGTCCAGGATGGCCTGCGAGCGATCGCGGTCGGCGCGCATCTGGTCGGCCAGCCGCGCGTTGGCGATGGCAACCGTCGCCTGGTCGGCCATCACCCGCCACAGGTCAAGCTCCTCCTGGCTCACCTCGCGCTCTGTCGTGACATCGTAAAGCTCAATTGACCCGACCGGTTCTCCCCGGCCATAAAGCGGCTGGAGGACCATCGTTCGCATCCCCCGGTCAGTCATGTGCTGCCGGTCGGCGGCCCTGGTTGAGGGGTCGTTCAGCCGGGCGACGATTGAGGCCCCCGTCTCCAGTGCATCCTGCCAGCCGGGGTGTACGGATAGCTTATAGACGGGGCCCGCGCCGGGCGGCCAGAACAGGTTGTTATACTCAACGTGAGTGCGGATCACGCCTTCCGGCGCGTACCACGCCGAGAGCATGCACGTGCCGCCGCCGCTCGCCTCGACGAGTTTTTCGGCCAGCTCAAATAACCTCTCGCGGGGATTGTCCGGCAGGGGCGCGACCAGCCGCTCAGCTGCCTCGTCCAGGACGTGCAGGCAGCGCTGCCGGGCGTCCTCATCGAGCGCCATGACTGTGCCCGTGCTGCCGACCTCGGCCAGGCCGATAACCTCCTCGCCCGCGCGCAGCGCGAACATCAGCATCGACGTCAGACCGGCCCTGGCTATCAGCGCCAGTTCCGCTTTGTCTGCGCCGGGCATCAGGCTGTAAATCGCTTCGGGTTCGCCGCTTTCCAGCACGCGGGCTGTGACGGGATAGTCGTCCAGCGCGTGTGACGGGCCTCCCTCCGGCGGCCAGACGGCGCGTGTATACTCGGCCAGGCTGTAGACCAGGTCGGTCTCGCGGTCCCACTCGGTGATGACACACACGTGGAAGCCGCTGATCTGGAGCAGGTGCCGGGCCAGCGTCAGCAGCACCTGGCCCAGCTCGAGCGAGGAGGCGATGGCGGCGCTGGCCTCAAGCAGCCACTCGGCGATCTGGCGCTGCCGCCGCTCGCTCTCGTGGAGCTGGGTGCTGCCGATGGCGACGGCGGCCTGCGCGGCCAGCAGATCGAGGAAGCGCAACATGTCCTCGTCCGGCGCGGTCGACTTCTCGAAGGCGATATTGAACGTCCCCAGAATCTGATCCCCGCGCTTGATCGGGACGCTGACCAGGGGCACGTCCCAACCGGGCTGGCCCCACATCTCAGCCGTAAGCTCGTGCGTGGCCGGGTCGGTGATGACGACGCGCTCGCCCGTGTGGATCGCCCTGGCCGTCGTGCCGTCGGGACGGGGGGTAGAGAACTCGCGGTCGACCTCGCCCGACGCCCACAGACTGGTTCCGAAGGTGATCGTGTCGCTCTCCTGATCGTACAGGTAAATGTGGATGTCAACCGCCTGGATGCGCTTCATCGCCTCGCGGGCGATGGCCTGCAACGTCTGCTTGGTGTCGGTGGAGGAGAGCATCTCGACGGCCAGGGCACGCAGTGTCCCCAGTTCGTCGGCGCGCTGCTGGATGGTTTCAAACAGGCGCGCGTTCTGGATGGCGATGGCGGCGTGCTCGGCCAGGTTGGCGACGAAGCGGGCGTGATCGGTGGTAAAAGCGTCGAGCCGGGTGCTCTCCAGGTTGATCACGCCCAGACGGTGATCGTCGAGGATGATGGGGGCGGCCAGCTCGGAGCGGGTCTCGTCGCGTGCTGCCAGGTAATCCGGGTCGCGGGTAACGTCGCCCACCAGGATCGTCTCCCCGGTTCGCAGCGCCCGGCCGGTCACCCCGCCGACGGACGGCCACTCACCGTCGGATTCGCCCTCCGGCGGGCCTTCTCTGAAAATAGGCCGCAGCATGTGCTTCTGCTCGTCGAGCAAGGCCACCTCGCCGAACTCCGCCCCGGTCGCGGACGTGGCGGCTCGGGTGACCTGCTCGATCACGGCGTCCGGGTCGAGGCGGCGCGCCATGCGCTGCACGATCTTCTCAAGTGCCGCCAGTTCCTTCAGACGGCTTTCCAGTTCCACACCCGTATACTCGAAGAGGCGCGCGTTCTGGATGGTGACCGCAGCCTGGTTGGCCAGCGCCTCGGCCAGCCGGGTCCCCTCCGGCCCGAAGCTCCGCCCCGCCTCCCGGTCACCGGCGACGATCAGGCCGACCAGAACGCCGTGACTGACGAGCGGCAGGATCAGGCCGGATTGCACCTGGCACTGCGCCGCCAGCCGCAGCTCGCCCTCCCCCAGCGTGGAGCTGTCGGCCTGCACGGGCAGAGGCTTCTGCTGCCTGACCGTCCCGGTCACCACCGGCAGGTCGGCCAGCGAGATGCCGCCTCCCTCCATCCGCTCCTGGTTGATCCCGTTGCTCGTGCTGCTCAGCATCCGCAGTTCGGGGCTGAGCGTCTGAGCGCCCTCGTCGGTCAGGTACACGCTGCAACTTTCGATGTCCAGGGCTTGCAACATGCTGATGGCAACTGCCTGCAGCACGTTCTTCAGCGAGAGCGAGGCGCTGATGGCAGTGCTGGCCTCGTAAAGGGCTTCAAGCTCCTGGCTGCGGGTGCGCATCTCCTCAAACAGGCGCGTGTTCTCGGCGGCGACGGCCACCTGCCCGCCGAGCGTTTCCATCAGGGCGATCTCGTCCGGGCTAAAGCGGCGCGGTGCGGCGTAGTAAGCGACAAGCGAGCCGATCACGCGCTCTCCGATGCGCAGCGGCACCTCCATGATGGCGCAGAAACCCTCGTCGCGGGCCAGGTCTGCGGTGTTTTCGAAGCGTGGGTCGGTGGTCACGTCTTCGACCACGACAGGGCCGTCGTAGCGAACGAACACGGTGCGCTCGGAGTGCCGGGCGTCGACGGCGGTCGATTGGCCGCGGTAGGCCGCACTCAGGCCAACCCCACCGGCCAGACGCGCGGTCGTGCCGTCCTCGTCCAGCAGAAAGACGGCTGCCTTCTGGCTGCGCGTCACATCCGCGACAACCCGGCAGATCGCTTCGAGCGTCTCTTCCGGCGCCGGCCCGGCGCTGACCAGGGAGGCAAGTTTATTGAGAGAGGAAAGCTCGGCGGCCTGGCGCTGACTCTGTTCGTACAGGCGGGCGTTGTGCAGGGCACTGCCGGCCTGGGCGGCGATGGTCTCCAGCAGGCGGATGTCGTGACGGGTATAGGTGTACTCCTGACCGTAGTTGCGCAGCGCCATCACACCCAGCACCCGCTGCCCAAACATGACCGGGACACCGAGGTAGCTGTATGGCTCACGCGTGACGTTCGGGGTCAGCCCCAGCCTGCGCGCCGCCGCGAACGGGTTATGGTTCAGAACCAGCGGGCGGCGGGTGCGGATGACGTATTCGGTCACACCGTCCTCTTTGAAGGGCCGGGAGTTGGATCGGATTGGCTGCCCACCCTCGTAATCAATCGGGGAGAAGACGGTGTTGGTCTGCTCGTCGTAGAGCGCCAGGTAGAAGCCGGAAACGTCGAGCAGTTTGCCGATCTCATCGTGGATGATGGTCAGCAACTCGTCAAGCTCCAGGCTGGCGCCGAAAGCCTGGCCGATGCTGTTCAGCACGCGAAGCTCGGCCAGGCGCTGTGTCAGCCCGCGCCGCATGCGGTCAACCGTGTTGACCAGCATAGACACGCTCAGGTATATGACCAGCATCAGGATGCGCAGGTGAGGCCACACGTAGTAGGGCAGCGCCACCAGCGGCGCGAAGATCACCGGCAGGGCACCGTTAAAGAAGCGTGTGTGTAACGCCAGGCCCCATTGTCGGCGGAGCGGAAACCCGCTCAAGATCAGCCACACGAAGGCGAAGGCCACCACCAGCACGTAATAGGCCATCCCCGTCAGCAGGAAGGTCGGGAGCTCGTGCCAGCCAAATGTGAGCGCGATGGAGGCCGCGTTCAGGGAGGTGAACAGCCCGCTCACCGGCAGCAGACTGAGCGTGACCGCGCCGCCGTTCCACAGTACCTGGAAAACAACCGCCTCCCTGTAACGGCGTTCGGTGCCCAGCACCCGGCCCGTCGTCACCAGCACCAGCCCGGCCAGCAGATTGCCCGCTATCCCGGTGATCATGGCCTGCTCGTAGCCCAGTGCCAGCCCGGCGATGACCAGCGAGGTGCTGGGTGTGAGCGCGTAGACGCCCACCGACGCGCGCGCCACCATCCAGGACGAGATTCCGCCGAGCAGCGTGAAGAAGAGCAGGTGGGGCAGGGCCGCGCGTAAGTCGATGCCGCGATTCAGCCACAGCGCCAGCCCGGTCGCCAGCAAAAACATGACAACCGCCAGGATCTTCTGGCGGGTGTTCAGCCGGGGGCCGGGTGGCCGACTGGCCTCAAGAGGAGGCGGTGGGGCGGAGCGCCGGGAGCTAGTCATAGTACTCTGGCAGCTCGCCGGTCGGGACTTTTCTGCGCCGCCGGAGGCGCTTGTACAGCGCGCGCAGCTGCTCCGGGCTGAGCTTCTGGCTGTTGTTGAAAAAGATGGCTGCCGCCCGACCCAGCGCGGTCGTGCCCGTTGCGGCGGCAGCCCCGGCGACCACCCAGCCTGGGCCGGGGATCAGCTTGACCAGCTCCTGGGCCGCGTAGCGGATCGCGACGCCTCCCGCGACGGCGCTGATCAGCTCGCGCGCGTGGGCGGCGCTCATGCCTTCGCCGTGGATGGCGGCCAGCCGCAGCAGCATCCGCACCTGGACGGCGATCAGCAGCGGGATGTCCAGGCCGGGGATCGGCTCCGCCCCGGCGACGGCGGCGATGGCCGCCGACTCGCGGATGACGCGCTTGGCGGCGATCTTGCGGTAGCGCGGCAGCGAGCGGCCAATCGTGACCGCCATGCGCGGGTGAGAGTCGATGATGGCCGGGATCAGCTTATCGGCGACATTTGTTCCTTTCTTGGCCGAGACGGGGATCACCGGCACGCCCAGCTTGACTTCGGCGTCCCGGACGACGGCCTTGAGGTCACGGCGGATCAGGTCGATCTTGTTGAGCGCCACCACGACCGGCAGCCCCAACGTGCGCACCTGACGGTACAGCTCGGCGTCAGGCTGGCGCACGCCTGCCGCCCCGTCGAGCACCAGGATGGCAACGTCGGCCCGGTCCAGCGCGTCGAGCGCCTTCTGGGCGTGGAGTGAGCCTGCGATCTCGCCCAGGCCGGGGGTATCCAGCAGCCAGAAGGGGCCAAAGCGCTCGCTGACCACCTCGGTGGTGGTGCCCGGCACAGCCGAGACCGCCGAGAGCTTCTGGCCCTTAAGCTGGTTGAAAAGCGTCGATTTGCCGGAGTTGACCGGTCCGACGATGATCATCTGCGCCCGTGCCTCAGCCGCGACTGCGTCCTCGATCTGGCGCAGATCGATTGTTTCAATAAACCGCCTTGCATCTCTCAGGCGGCTTGGTAGGTTCATAATATCCTCAGTGCTCCCCCGGAACGCACACCACAGTCTAGCACATAACAAAATCCAGAACAAAGCCTGATAAGGTGTTATTATAAGAAAAACATAACAAATGCCGGGGGCCAGAGTGCGCAGGGGGAGCATAATAGCCCGTGCATCTGACCCGGTGACGTGGTTGAGGCTTACAATGCGTCAAAAACGTGCTGAACGCGTGCGTAGAATGATCCCGTCTCTCGTCTGGCTGGTCGCGATGTACACCGCCACCGGCCTGTCCGAAGCCGCCCCACCGCTGGCGCTGGTCGAGGCGCAGCGCATCGCGATCCACGCGGCAGGCTACGCCGTCCTGGGGCTGCTGATGGCACGCGCCTTCCACCCACGCCCGGCGCGGATCGCGTTGGGCCTGCTGGGGCTGGCGCTGGTCGCGGGGCTGGGCCAGGAAGTCTTGCAGAGCATGGCGCGCGGGCGCGTTTACCTGTCCGCGTCGCTGTTTGACCTGGGCGTCGATGGCGTCGGGGCGGCGCTGGGGCTGTGGATCTTTGCGCGCTGGCGACGCAGCAGGGACGCGTCACGGCGTGCTCCCACCGGAACATCCATTACAAAAAGGAGAGAAACGAGAACATGAGCCAGCAAGTGAGCGTCACACTACGCGAGGGAATGCACTTCGAGGCGGACGCCGGTGACGGCGTGACCATCTCACTGGACGCCGCCGAGGACGTCGGTGGGCTGGGCAAGGGCGCGCGCCCGCTCAAGATGATACTGGTCAGCCTGGGCGGCTGCATGGGCATGGACGTGATCAGCATCCTGCGTAAGAAGCGCCAGGACGTGACCGGTCTGGAGGTGCGCGTGCGCGGCGACCGGCGCACCGACGAGCATCCCTACCTCTACACCCACATCCACGTGACGTTTTTCGTCAGCGGGCACGATGTCGATCCCAGGGCCGTCGAGCGCTCCATCGAGCTGTCGTACACGCGCTACTGCCCGGCAGTTGGGCTGCTGAAGCAGTCTGTGCCGATTGACACCGACTACCAGATCGTCGAGGCTTAGGGCGGCGAACAGTCTGTGCTCGATTGTCGAAAGACCAGTTTCACCCGACCGACGACGATCACGTCGCCGTCCTCAAGCGGGTAAGCCTGCCCCACCGCGAGGCGGGTGCCGTTCAGGTAAGTTCCGTTCATGCTGCCCAGATCCTCGATGTAGTACGTGCCGTCCTCGACGAAGATCCGGCAGTGGCGGCGTGAAGCCGTGCGGGCATTCTCAATGCCCAACGTCCACAGGTCAATATCCAGGGGCGAGGGGTCGCGGGGATGGATCCGGCCAATGACGTTTCTTGATTCCGTCAGGGGAATGATCTTACCGGTGGGTGTGACCAGCGTCGCCGGGGCGGGAACCGCTTCAGGCAATGCTACGTCGATTCTGCGCTTCTCCACCTGTACATTGAGAGGTGTGGGGCTCTGACCGGTGATCTGCTCGATGCGGCGTACAACTTCCACCGCCGACCCAATGCGGTCGGTGATGTCATAGGCCGTCATATCAGTGACCAGTTCCCCAACCGGTTCGGATATGCCGGTGATCGGTTCGAGCTCGCCGGGAGTCATTCTGAGTGTGAGCGTGTGAGGCCCTTCAGCAGCGGTGGAAGGAGCACTGAGCATTTCACGCAGCATGATGCCCAGGGCGTAAATGTCGGCCCGCGGGTCGGGATCCTGGTCCCTTCTCAGCCGCTCAGGAGAGAGGTATTGGAACGCTGCGATGAGTGTGCCATATCGGGTGCGTGTGGCCCGGTCGGCGCGCTTGACGATGCCGAGATCAATCAACCTGACGTCTCTTTCCGGGGTAACCATCACGTCGCGGGCTGTGAGATATCGGTGCACGATGCCTGTGTTGTGAATGGCTGCCAGCCCCATCGCCGCCTGCTGTGTGGTCGCCAGGGCATCCTCTTCGGTAAAGGGACCTCTGGCAGCAGTAATCTCCGCCAGAGGCTGCCCCTCAACATAATCCACGACGATGTAGCTCACCTCCTGGTCAAGCTCTCGGTTGTACTCGCGGAGTGCCCAATCGAGCAGGTGGACAACGTGAGGACTATCCAGATTACGGAGTGCGGCCGTGTCTCGCCGGAAGTATCCAACGGACTCTGCATCGAAGTGCTGGGGGAGGATCATCTTGACCACCGCCATCTGACCCCTTACGACATCAAGCGCCAGATAGACTGCGGTTGAGCTGCTTGACTTTAACTGCTGATAGATGCGATAACGTTGCCTTAGTGTGTGACCAACCAACACATCCACGTCCGTCTCCAACCAACATCACTACCTGGTAGCGTGGAGGGCTTGCATTTCGCAGGTTCGGGTGAGGTGTATCTTTCGGAACAAGTCCATTATAGTCGAAGTCTCGTATTCGCGGGCGGAGCGGTGAGGGTCGGGGTGCGGGTCAGACCCGCCGCAGCGGCTATCTGCCCACCCGGCGGTCGCTTGTGTGCAGGCCCACCGACCTCTGGTCGGCGCTCGCTTGCGGGGATCGGGTTGAACTTCCCTGGCCGATTGGTGTATGATGGGCTTCGATAGGCCCGACACTGCACGCGTGCGGCTCTGCTCGCCTGACCCAAGACTCGACAGCCCGCCGGATCCAACGTACCCGCACATTCGCGGGCGTTCCCTGAGCGAGGTGACGACTCATGAAGCTCCAATATCGCATCCTGAGGATGGTGACCGCCCTGCTGGCACTGGCCGTCTTCGGCACGGCAGGTGTTTTGACCTGGAACGCCCGCCGGGCACTGCTCGATCAGTCCCGAAGCGACGGCATCCTGATCGCCAAGCTGCTGGCCCGCAGCGCCCGCTTTGCCGATCAGGTGCCGCGTGACGTTGAAGAGGCCATCGGCGACCAGATGATCGTAGCCGCAACCATCGCCTCGCACATGATCGCGATTGCCGAGCAGGATGCCGACCTTTCACGCGAGGAGATCAACCGCCACCTGAGGCAGATCACAGACACCACGGCCCTGGACGAGTTCTGGATCACGGATGAAACCGGGCACGCCTACCTGCGCAACATCGAGGAGATCGACTTCACCTTCAGCCCTGACCCGGACGAACAACCCCAGGCGCACATCTTCTGGCCGCTCCTCGACGGCGAGGTGGAGGCCGTCGTGCAGGAGGCCCGCCAGCGTGAGGTGGACACCCAGATCTTCAAGTATGCCGGGGTCGGCGGGATCGATCAGCCGCGCATCGTGCAGGTGGGATACCACGTCACGCTGATCGATGAGCTGCGCGATCAGGTGGGCCTTGAGCGCCTGACGGCCGAGCTGATCGAGGGAGGGAACATCCGCGCCATTCACGTCGTCGACGAGCAGATGGTGCTGCTTGCCTACAGCGCGGTTCAGGGGTATCAGGCCGCCGACCTGACGGCCGGGGATCAGCAGCTTCTCCAACAGGTCATCGAGCAGGAGCAGCCGGTCGATTACCAGACCGACGACGGCCTCAAGGTGATCGCGCCGATCCTCGGCGCAGACGGGCAGGCCCTGGGCGCGACGCTGGTCGTGCTGCCGGTCGATCACGTGCAGGCCGTCATGGGGCACAACCTTACCCTGGCGGCGATTGTGGCCGGGGTGATCTTCGTGGTCGGATTTGCCGCGTCGGGCTTTCTGGCCCAGCGCGTGACGAAGCCGGTCAATGACCTGACCGCCGCTTCCGCCGAGATCGAGGCCGGGAACTTCGATCTGGCCCCGTACCTGGAGGAGGTCACCGGGCGGAGCGACGAACTGGGGCAGTTGGCGTGTGTCTTTCGGGATATGGCGCAGGAAGTGTACTCGCGGGAGAAGGCGCTCAGGGAGCAGGTTCAGGAGCTGCGCATCGAGATCGACCGCACCAGACAGGAGCACGCCGTAGCCGAGATCACCGAGACGGAATACTTCCAGGAGCTGCAAAAGAAAGCCAGAAAGCTGCGTGACAGGGCAGGCAAGGAGGAGACGGAGGAGGAGTAGCGGTTAGCGGTTGGCGATTAGCGGTTGGCTCCCTCACCCCCACCGACCGCAGGTCGTGTTTGGGAGAGGGGTCAGTCGGAGCGGGCCTGGTCGGAGTCGCCCCGGTAGGCGGGCGACTCCGGATCGTCTGAGCGCCAGAATGCGATTGCCATTTATCGATTTAAGATGCAGTTCACCCCTCTAACGCTGCGTTCCGGCGCGCTCACAGCGAGCGTCTACTTCCCACCCGCGGCCAATCCCCCAATTGCCTCCGTGGCGTCCTTGAGGGAGCGCAGTCGTGCGGACTGATCATGCCAGAAGCTCGAGCCTGCGCTGGCGGCCAGACCACTCAGAACCAGACCAACGACGTGGGCCGCGTTCCCCAGGGTGCTCTGAGCAGGCTCAAGCAGGGGAGCCAGGAGCTGCAAAGTGTCAATCTGGAACACCCAGGCGAGCACAATTCCCAACAAGATGGCCAACACTCGAATCACGGCCCGCCGGTTGCGCTCCCGGGTGATATGCTTGGTGGTAGCGATGCCGATTGTCTCGACGATGTTGACCACGCTCAGATCTTGTGTTATCGGAACTTCACCGATTGCCTTGAGCGCTTTGTTCAGCGCAGTCACCCGTCCGATGGTGGCCTCATCCTGGTCGTCCTCTGGAAGCCAGCCTTTGACCTCATCGAGCACCTGCTGGGGTGATGGTTTGCCCTGTAGGGCGCCAAAGGGAAGCTTTAGCCAGCTAATGACGGCTTCCACACTCACGGCCAGCACAGCCATCAGCGCGAAGTAGACCCCTAACACTGCGATAACATTCGCGACATCGTTCACGGCAGCACCTCCTCTGGCATTTTCTGAGCCTCACGCCCGGAATCACTGGCGGTCAGAAGCTTAAAGTGACGAGATGCGGGGAGGGTCTGGGGAGAAGTCTCGAATGGCCCGCGAGTTAAGATGGCAATCGCATGTGTGACCGCGAAATGATCGACCTGAAACGTAAACCTGATGATCCTGCTTCTGACAAAGGCAATTTACGCCTGTCCGTTAAACTACAACGGCACCGACTTTCAGCATAGCAGAAGTTACCCATCTTGGGAAATCCCGTCTCTGCTCCGGCTGAGGCAGCGGACTGCATCACGGGGCGGGGCGGCAACCACAGCCCCGCCCAGCCGGAACGAAAAGCGGGGCGACCGTCAGGGGATGCACAGAAACATCAGGGGGTGAACCACGCACCCACTCCCCCGAATCAAAAAGCCCCCGCGCGGGGGGCATGATGGTACATCACCTGTGCTATTCGGTCTGCCCCTCCACGTACAGCTCGTAGTGGTCTATTTCGCCCGCCGCCTCATACGCGATGATCTCAAACGGGGAAGTGCCTCCCGCTGCTACTGTATGGTCCGTGGTGAAAGCGTAAACGGTGGCGACTATGTTGTTATCGGCGTCGTAGAAAGCCGCCGAGATTCCCACAAACACAGCATCCTCCGACCCGATATTCTTGACTTCACCCTGTACGACGTAGTTCGCGTATTCATCAACCCTGCCGTTGTGCGATATGATTTCGAGATCCTTATACGGCTCGAAGTACAGTGCCTCCTCCGCTTCGACCGTGACCTCATAATCCGCCCACCCGCCAACGTCGTCGATGAAGACCAGAATGAAAGGGGACATTTCGCCCGGCTCGATAACGTCCAGGTCGGTAAAGGTGAACTCCGAGGCGACCATCGCACCCTGAGCATCGCGCAGCACGACGACGGGTTTTACATACTCAAGAGAGACGGTCCCGGTATTCCTGACCACGCCAACGAAACTCAGGTAGCCAACGTCGTCGATATACCAATTGATGGCAGCCACCTCCGCAGCAACGACCCCGCCGGGCTGCGGCTCCTTGACCGGCTGCTCCTCTGCTGCCTTCTCGACCGGCTCGCTCTCTGGTTCCTGCGCTTCGGCTGGGGCAGCTTCCTCGACCGGCTGCGTTTCGACCTCAACAGCCGCACCGCTCTCCGTGGCGACGACCTCGCTGCTTCCGCACGCGAGTAAGGCCAGCACCGGCACGGCCAGCACGAGAATCGGCCACAGTTTTCGGCTCATAACCGCCTTCCTGCGAATTGTGTGGGGTTAACGACCAGCAGTATAGCACGAAAGATCTGCCGCGCGAGTCCCCCGAATCAAAAAGCCCCCGCAAAGGGGGCATGATGGTATATCACCTATTCTATTCGGTTTGCCCCTCCACGTACAATTCGTAGTGGTCGATTTCGCCCGCCGAATCAAGCACGATGATCTCGAACGGAGAGGTACCTCCCGCCACTACCGTATCGAGCACGGTGAAAGTAAAGCCTACGGCGACTATGTTGTTATCGGCGTCGTAGAGGGCAGCCGAGATCTCAACAAACACGGCATCTTCCGAACCGATATTCTTGACTTCCCCCTCTATGATATAGTCTGTATATTCATCGGCACTGCCACTATGCGATATGATTTCGAGGTCTTTGTATGGCTCGGAGAACACTGCCTCATCCGCTTCGACCATAATTTCATAATCTGTCCATTCGCCAACGTCGTCGGTGAAGAACAAAATGAAAGGGGACGTTCCGCCCGGCTCAATGACGTCCAACTCGGTATAGGTGAACTCCAAGGCGACCATCGCCCCCTGGGCATCGCGCAGCGTGACAATAGGCTTTACAAACTCAAGAGCGACGGTCCCGGTATTCTTGATCACTCCAACGAAATTCAAGTAGCCGGTGATATCGGTGTACCAATTGATGGCAACCACCTCTGTAGCAATGGCCTCTTCGGGCTGCGGTTCCTCGACCGCCTCCTCAACCGGTTGCTCCTCGACTGCCTCGCCCTCCGGTTCCTGCGCTTCGGTCGGGGCAGCTTCTTTGACAGGCTCTCCTTCGAACTTGGCAGCCGCGCTTTTCTCCTTGGTGGCGGTCTCGCCGATCCCGCACGCAAGCGAGGCCAGCACCAGCGCAGCCAGCACGAGAAACGGCCACAGTTTCCGGATCATGATCCCCCCCTCTGAATTGTATGCTTTCACTGACGGTCAGTATAGCACAAAAAGCCCCCGCGCCGGGGGCCTCCGACCGGCCACACACCCGGCCCTCACCCCCGCCGACCGGGGTCAGCACCCAGTCAGTCGGGGCGGGGCTGGTCGGCATCGCCCCGGTAGGCAGGCGAGTCGGGATCATCGGAGCGCCAGAAGTCGGGGTGATCGGGGTCGGTGAAGCGGGTCATGTCGGTGCGGCGTGTCCAGGGAGTGCCGTCGGGGAGGGTGGTGTCCCTGTCGAATGTGGCCCCTTGCAGGTTGGCCCCGCTCAAGTCCGCCCCTTCCAGGTTGGCCCCGCTCAGGTTTGCTCCTTCCAGGTTGGCATTGCTAAAATCCGCTCCAGTCAGGGCTTCACCACTTAAGCCGTATCCACGCCAGAAGTCGGGATGATCGGGGTCGGTGAAGCGAGTCACATCGGTGCCGGGCGTCCAGTAGGTCCCGTCAGGGAGCCGGGTTCTCTCGCTGAATTTGATCGACTCCATTTCCGCCCCCTTCAGGTTCGCCCCTTGCAGGTTTGTCCCCTGCAGATCAGCCATGCCCAGGTTTGCCCCCTCCAGGTTCGCCCCTTGCAGGTTTGCCCCCTGCAGATCAGCCATGCCCAGGTATGCCCCTTGCAGGTTGGCCCCCTCCATCCACGCCTCCTGCAGGTTGGCCAGGAACAGGCCCGCCTCTTGCAGGTTGGTCCCGCACAGGAATGCCCCTTGCAGGTTGGCTTCCCGCAGAGCCGCCCCTTCCAGGTTGGCACTGGACAGGCGCACCCAACGCAGGTCGGCCATGGACAGAGTCGCCTCCTGCAGGTCGGCACTGGAGAGGATCGCCCCTCGCAGGTTTGCCCCTTGCAGGTCCGCTCCCTGCAGCTTGGCCCAGCTCAGATCCGCTCCCTGCAGGTTAGCTCCGCGCAGGTTTACCCCTTGCAGTCTGGCTTCTTGCAGGAACACCTCTTGCAAGTCAGTCCCTCCCAGATCGGCCCCTTCGAGCGAGCCATCGTTAATCCAGCCCTTAATCCGCAGTATTCGCACGGCATCAATTGCATACTCCCTGTTGGGATTGCCCATTTGCAGGATCAACTCATCCTTGCGCCCGGCCTGCTGAACGGCGCTGGCTACAAATCCGAGCAAGACGGCGGTAATGACAGCCCCGACCAACTCGACGCTCACACCTTGCAGCCACCTGGCCCACCATCGTTTTCGTGTCCGGTCGCGCGGCTGCCCGGCATCCGGGGCCTCGGCACATTCAATTTCTCGCCGCAGTGACGCTCGTCCGAAAGCATATGCCATCCCCAGCATGCCGCCCAGCCCCAGAACCAGCACAAACCAGTGGATTGTGTTCATGTCCCGCTCGCCCCCTCCCGTTTTGGAGCAACCATAACACCGGGCTGCCGGAATGAAAAGCGGGGTGGCGGTTAGCTGTTAGCGGCCCTCACTGCCCCGAATCAAAAAGCCCCCGCGCCGGGGGCCTCCGACAGTACCTCACTCCCCTCTCACCCTGCCGTCTCCTTCTCGTCCACCGCGACCAGGATGCGGGCGGCGATCTCGCGCCCCAGCGCGACCGGCTGCCCGTCGACCAGCACCTCGAACGGCCCATCGTAGGGCGCGATGCCCTCGACGCGCACCCACAGGCCGGGGTAGATCCCGCGCCCGGCCAGGTATTCCAGCAGCGCGGTCTCCTCCGGGAAGACACGCGCCACGCGCCCACCCTGCCCGACCGCCAGGTCGCCGAGCGGCGTCGCGGGCGGCTCTTCGAGCGGGCGTCCGGCGGCGGGGATGGCGTTGCCGTGTGGACAGGTGGGAGGGTGCTCCAGGAAGGCGGCCAGTGCCTCGGTGACCTCGTCGGAGGTGACGTGCTCCAGACGGCAGGCGGGGTCGTGCGCGTGCTCCCAGGCGAGGCCGAGGTGATCGGTCAGGAAACGCTCCCACAGGCGGTGGCGGCGCAGCACCCTGACCGCGCAGCGGCGGCCCCGGCCGGTGAGCGTGACGCCTTTGTAGGGGGTGTGGACGACCATGTCACGCTCGACCAGGCGCTTGATCATCTCGGTGGCCGCGACGGGCGTCACGCCCCAGCGCTCGGCGATGCGCGAGATGGCGACCGGGTCGTCGCCGTTCTCCAGCTCAAGAATGGTCTTGAGATACATCTCTAAGGTTTCGGACGTGTCCATGTCTCCCCCCAAACACGCTCCCTCACCCGGTGGCTACTCCTCCCCGTGCCCGGCCAGCTCGACGATCTCGGCGATGCGGGCGTCAAGCTCCGGGCCGAGGCCCTCAATGTCGGTATCGAGGAAGCCGCGAATGATCATCGAGATCGCCTCGCGCTCCTCCATGCCGCGCGCCTGGAGGTACTCGACCTGCTCCGGCGCGATCTTGCCGATGCTGGCCTCGTGGCTCATGCGGGCTTCGGGGTGCATGGCGACCAGGCCGGGGATCGACTCGATGAAGCCATCCACCTTGGGGTCGAGCAGCAGCCCGGCGCAGTCGACGTGGGCGCGGCAACCGGCGTTACCGTACAGCAGGCCCTTCTGGTAGATGTGCCCGCCGGTGCACACGCCGCGATGGGCAAGCTCGGCGCTGCTGCCTTCACCGTTGAGGTACACCTCGCCGCCGATGTCGATGGTCGCGCCCTGGGAGCCGAGGATGATGGTCAGGTACTTGGCCGACGCGCCCTCGCCGTTGAGCCAGGTGCGGGGGTTGGATTGGATGTCTTTGGCCGGGCGCAGCGAGACGTAGTTGCTGATCAGCGAGCCGCCCGCCTCGACGATTGTGCCGGAGCGGGGCCGCACCACGATCTCCGGGCTCCAGCTATGCACCATGGTGCTGGTCAGCGTGGCATTCGGGCCGATGTAGTTCTCGGTGACGGCGAAGTGCACGCCGCGCCCCGCGCCGTGCCCCGACACGCAGCCGGTGATCAGGTGAAGCTCGGAGTCCTCCTCCAGGATGACGACGTTGTGCAGGATCTGGGCGATGTTGGCGCTCGCCATGTAGAGCGCGGCCTGGCAGGGCATCGTCACCTTCGCCCCCTGCCTGACGCGCACGAAGAACCCGACCGGCTCCGGCTGGGCGGCGCAGCGGGCGGTGACGTCATCCAGGTCGGTGGGGGTGGCCTGCCAGTAATACTTCTCGCGCAGCCAGTCGTACCTGTTCAGCGCCTCGGCGATGGGCAGGATCTCCAGATCGTCGGTCGTGCCCTCGGCGCACAGCGCGTGGAAGTCGCGCATGATGTACGTGCCGGAGCGCGGCTCCCCTTCGAGCAGCACGCCCACCTCGGAGAGCGCCGCCGCGTCGTCGTCCGCCACGCGGTCGGTGGGGACCAGGGACGGGGGCGGGGCGTCGGACGTGGTGGTGAGCCGGGTCAGGTCGAAGGACTCGACGAGGTCGGGGGAGTCGGCGCGGCGATCCTGCGGTGCTTTGACGGCCATATACCTACCTCTCCTTCCCCATGCACCGGGCGCACTGCTCGTAGCCGCCCCTGGCGACGGTGTCCATGATCAGGCTGGGATTGCCGGAGCAGGCCAGCCGCCCGTTCAGCATGACGTGCGCCTTGTCCGCGTAGACGTAATCCAGGATGTGACCGGTGTGGGTGATGACCAGCCCTGCCCGGCGGCGGGCCGGGTGAGTGGAATTCATCGAGAAAAGCCGGTTGACCATCGCGCCCACCAGCTCCAGCGCGACCAGGTCGACGCCGGAGTCAGGCTCGTCCATCATGCCGAGGCGGGGATGGGTAGCCAGCAGTTGCAGCAGCTCGGAGCGCTTGATCTCGCCGCCCGACAGCCCGGCGTTGATGTCGCGGTCGAGGAACGATCCCATGCGCGCGTCTTCGACCAGCGCCTCCACCTCGGCGGCATGCTCCGGCTCGCGGGCGGCAACGTAGTCGAGCACGTGGCGCAGCCGGACGCCGGAGATGGTGGGCGGGCGCTGCTGGGCCATGCCGATGCCCAGCCGGGCGCGCTCGGTGACATCCAACTCGGTGATGTCCTGGCCGTCGAAGCGAATCTGTCCCTGCGTGACCCGGTACTCCGAAAAGCCCATGACGGCCATCATCAGCGACGTTTTGCCGCTGCCGTTCGGGCCCAGCAGGGCGTGGACCTCACCGTCGGGGATGGTCAGGTCGATGCCGTGCAGTAGTTCCTGCCCATCCACGCTGACGTACAGGTCTTTGATCTCTAACAGGTCGGTCATTGTGCCTCTCCCGGCGGTTATCAATCAATCAATGTTATCGGCCTGATTATAGCGTTCAACGCCAGCCTGCTGTCAACAATTCGTGGGGGGAAGGAATGAGACGCGGCCAGCAGCCTACCTCTACGTGCAGCAATTGCAGGGCGGCGAAGCGGCCTCCGCCTGAAGCTCATCGCCGGTCACCAGCTCGTAGCGGCGCGGCATCTGAATGACGTACGGGCAGCCGCCTTTGATCCCGCACGTGGTGCAGGCGGGCAGGCCGCCGACCTCGCGCAGCCGGCCCTTACGCACCCAATAGCCGATCATGCCCTCCAGCATGGCCGGTTCGATGCCCAGCCTCGCGGCCATCTGCGCCAGCGAGAGCGGCCCGGTCGCGGTTTCGAAGATGTCCAATACCTGTCGCAGTGTGGTGGTCACGATCCCCTCCCTATACCAGCAGCCCGCCAACCTGATACACGAGCGTCGCCACCACCCAGGCCAATCCACACGTATAGAGGATCTGGTACAGCGTCCAGCGCCAGCCGAACTCCTGGCGCATCGCGGCAACGGTGCCCATGCAGGGAACGTACAGCAGCACGAAGACGTTGAAGGCCACCGCCGACAGCGGCGTGAACGAGGTCCGCAGCGCCTCCTGGAGTCTGGTGGTGTCCTCGCCCGCCTCCTCGACGCCCAGCAGGTTGGCGCTCTCCATCCTGACGCCGGGGATGGCGTTCGCCGTGCGGGGGACGATGTTGATCGCCTCCTGGACGGTCAACACGACCGCCCTGCCGAAGCCAACGGCGATGTCCTTGAGATCCTCCAGAAAAGTAGTTGCCGTCTCCGGCTCTTCACCGGCGACCGCGCCCCCGGTTTCCCCGACGTAGACCTGGCTCATCGTCCCGACGACGACCTCCTTGGCAACGAAGCCGGAGATCAGCGCCCCGGCAGCTTCCCAGCTTCCGAAGCCAGCCGGTGCAAAAACCGGCGCAATGGCCCGGCTGACCGCCCCGAAGAGGCTGTCTTCGGCGCGGACGCGGTTGAACCCGCCGACACCCGCGCGGGCCGGGGCCGCCATCAGGAACCAGATCACAACCGAGGTGAGCATAATGATCGTCGCTGCGCTGCGCAGGAACCTGGCGGTGCGCTCCCACATCTGGAGCAGCACATCTTTGGGGGCAGGCAGGCGGTAGGGGGGCAGCTCCATCACGAA
>CAZRXG010000016.1:42420-77083 GCA_964603985.1 uncultured Anaerolineae bacterium
CCGCCGCCAAGCGCAAAGCGGCTGACGCGGCCAAGGCCGCCCTGGCTCAAGCGCAACAGAGCGAGCAAGCGGCGCAGGCTCAGGCCACGGCCGCTGCCCAAAAACTTACCGAAGCCGAGGCGCAGAAGAAGGCTGCCGACGGGGCCCTGGCGAGCGCCAAGAACCAGGTGGCCGCCGCCACCCAGGCGGCCCCGCCGCAGCGCCATCACGAACGGCGCGGGGGGCTTGCCGCTGAACACGGTGCGCTTCATGACGAAGCCCGTCACCAGCGCGGCGGCGATCCCCAGCGCGTACATGGCGAAGACCAGGCTGCCCGCCCGCGCGCCGAAGAATGCCGCCCCGAACAGCACGTACACCGGCAGGCGCGCGCCGCAGCTCATGAAGGGCACCAGGAAACCGATCAGCTTGCGGTCGGCCTCGTCCTCCAGCGTGCGCGTGGCGTAGACCGCCGGGACGGTGCAGCCGAAGCCGACCAGCATCGGCAGGAAGCTCTTGCCCGTCAGGCCCAGCACACCCATGACGCGATCCATCACGAAGGCCGCGCGCGCCATGTAGCCGGTATCCTCCAGGAGGGCGATGCCGAAGTAGAGGAACATCAGCACCGGCACGAAGGTCAGCACGCCGCCCACCCCGGCGATCACGCCGTCGACGATCAGCGCCTCGAACCAGGTGCCGCCCAGGCCGATCAGGCCCAGGATCGCGACGGCCCAGTTGGTGACCGGCCCACCGATGACGCCGTCGACCCAGTCGAGCAGGGGCGTGCTGACGTTGGCCGTCAACTGGAAAATCAGCCACATCGCGACCAGGAAGAGCGGCACGCCCCAGACGGGGTGCGCGGAGATCTTGTCGATCTTGTCCGAGGTAGTCTCGTCCACCAACACCCTGGGACGCCTGACGACGCCCCTGACCAGCCGCCCGATGAACGCATAGCGCCGGTCGGCGATCAGCGTCTCGGCCTCCTCGCCGGTCATGGCCTCGATGCGCGCCACCGCCTCCCCGGCAGCCGCGAGCAGATCGGCGTGGCCGCCCGCTTCGAGGTGGGCATAGATGTCCTCGTCATTCTCCAGCAGCTTGACGGCCAGCCAGCGCGGGGGATACTGCTCGCCGAGCGCGCCCTCAGCCTCGACGCGGGCCTGGAGGGCGGCAAGCTCGTCCTCGACCGCCTCGCCGTAATCGACCGCCACCGGGGTGGTGGGCTGCGGCCCGGCTGTGAACTGCGAGATGGCCTGCCGGAGCGTGTCCAGCCCGGCGCTGCGGATGCCGACCGTCTCGACCACCGGGGCGCCACCCAGGCGCTCCGACAGCCTGTCCCGGTCGATCTGGAGGCCGCGCCGGTGCGCCACGTCGCTCATGTTGAGCGCCAGGATGAGCGGTGCTTCCATCTCAAGCAACTGGACGACCAGGTACAGGTTGCGCTCCAGGTTAGAGGCATCGGCGACGGCCACGACCGCGCCGGGGCGCTCACGCACGATGAAGTCGCGGGCGATGATCTCCTCCGGGGAGTAGGCCGTCAGGCTGTAGGTGCCCGGTAGATCAACGACCGCGATTTCGCGGTCGCCAATGCGTGTCCTGCCCTCTTTTTTCTCAACCGTCTTGCCGGGCCAGTTGCCGACGTGCTGGCGCGTCCCCGTCAGGGCGTTAAATAGAGTGCTTTTACCAACGTTTGGGTTTCCAGCGAGCGCGATGGTGGCGACCATGCCTTCTCCTTCTTGCGAAATGGGGCCGCTCGCGACCTGAGGAAGCAACCAGGATTCTGTGGGCCATGCCGCGCCCCAGCGCCAGACGGGTGTCCTCTTTGACGGCGACGATCAGGGGGCCGTGCAGGCCGGACTGCATGACCCGCAGGGGCACCCCGGTGTTGAAGCCCAGGTCGGCCAGCCGCTTACGCAGCTTGCGCCCGCCCTGAACCTCGACCAGCTCGACCGTCTCGCCCGCCGGGGCCATGCAGAGAGGGATAATTTGACGCCGCCCGTTTTGCCTGTGTGTCACCAGGTCTGCTTCCCTGTTAAGTGTAGTTGTGGCCACAGTTCCCGCGTCCTCGATGATGCTGCGATGTAAGGTCATAAGGCGGTGTTATCGCCGGGTATAAAGTATACCTTATAACATATTATAAAGCGAGCCTTTGTATCTGAAAAGTGATATTTGTCACGGGTTGGGCGGACAATTGTCCGTGCGCCCCGCGATGTGCTATGCTGTCCCCCAACCCACCCGTACAGGAGCACCCGACCATGAAACCCAGAGAGCGCGTGTTTGCCGCACTTGAGCGCCGCCAGACGGACCGTGTGCCGCGCTTCGAGATCTGGATCGACGCGCTGCTGGACGAACTGGGCCAGCCCGACATCCCCGCCGCGCACGTCAACCTGGGGCAGGACAACGTCATGATGCCCAGCCGGATGCCACCGGGCAGCAATGCCTGGAAGACCGGCCTCGACGAGTGGGGGCGCGTGTGGCAGGACGGCATGTACACGACCGGCGTGGTCGACACGGAGGAAGATTTGCGGCGCTACAGCCCGCCGCTGAGCCACGTCGAGGCGCGCTTCGATGCCGACGAGGTGCGGGCGGTGCGGGCGCGCTACCCCGATCACTGCCTGATCTTCGGCACGCACAACGGGCCTTTCACGGCGGGCTACATGGCGATGGGCTTCGAGCGCTTCTTCGTGCGGCTGGTCGACGATCCGGCGTTTGTGCACCGGCTGCTGGAGGCGCGCACCGCGTGGTGCATCGCGGTGTACCGGCGGGCGGTCGAGCTGGGGGCCGAGGTGCTGGTGCTGGGCGACGACGCGGCGCACAAAAGCGGTCCGATGATCTCCCCGCCGATGTGGCGCGAGTTCGTGCTGCCCTACCACCGGCGGATCGTCGATGCGGTGGACGTGCCGTTCATCTGGCACAGCGATGGCGACATTCGCCCGCTGCTGCCGATGGCAGTTGAGGCGGGCTTCGCCGGGGTGCACGGATTGGAGCCTGCGGCGGGCATCGACCTGGGCGCGGTCAAGCGCGAGTTCGGGCGCGAGCTGGTGCTGGTGGGCAACGTGGACATCCGCGTATTGTGCGGCTCTGACCTGGAGGCGGTGCGGCGGGAGGTCAGGCGCTGCATCGAGCAGGGCGCGCCGGGCGGCGGCTACCTGATCGCGACGTGCAACAGCATCTTTGAGGGGCTGAACCCGGCGGCGGTGGCGGAGATGTTCCGGTGCGAGGAGGAGGTGGGGATCTACTAAAGAGCGGGGACGAGGGGCCTCACATACGGCCCCCCTCCCTTTCATCCGCGCCGGGCGCGGTCACTCCTCCAGCGTAAAGCCGACCTTGACCGTGACCTGCCAGCGATCCACCTGGCCGTCTTTGATCGCCCCCCGCGTCTCAACCACCTCGAACCAGCGCATGTTGCGCACCGTCTCCGACGCCCTGGCGAGCGCGTTCTGGACGGCCTCCTCCATCGAGCTGGTGGAGGTGCCGATCACCTCGATCTTCTTGTAGATGGGGTCGCTCATATGAAACTCTCCTTCACTGTGAATGGATGCCCTTCCCCCATTATAGTCGAGAAGACACGGGGCGGGGCGGCCTTGCGACCACCCCGTCCCGTCGAATTAAGGAGAGAGGATCAGAAGCGTCCCTGTCGCTTCATCCTATAGACGCGCCCGGAGGGCGGCATCTTTCGTAAAAATCACGTATAAAACGGCCCACATGCGTAACTTTTGGCCCATCATGGCGTATAATAATAATGAGGGGTGCAAGATATGGATAAAGAGGGGAAGAACTCAATGCCGCAGGCTTTATCACAGTTGAAGGCAAACCCAATCAAGCGCGCGCTGCAAAAGGTTGCCGCGCTGGGATTGCGCGGGCTGATCATCTTCGCGCTGGGGACGCTGGTCACCGCCGCCCGCGCAGGCGAGCAGGCGCGCCAGTATTCATCCGCACTCGTGTCGTCGGTGCCGTCTGGCAGGCTGGCTGCCAGATTGCTGCGCGACCGGTCCTAGAGCGCGCAAAGGAAGCGGCGCAAAGAAGCGGCGCAAAGAAGCAGCGCAAGGCGCGAGAGAACGTAAGAACGCAGGGCGAGAGGTTTTCGTTTTCCTCCCCCTTCCATGTTTCGGAAGGGGGAGGGCGCTTTTTTACATCGGGGTCGCAGGCCGCCCCGCCGACTGCCGCTTACTCGACAGCCAGGTCGCTGATGTACCAGATGTGCAGGTTGTCCCACCGAACGTCAAGCGGCTCATTACCTCTATTATTGCAGGCCATGATCTTGATCTCGCCCCAGGAGTGCTCAACGTATTCCTCATCCTCGACGTATAAGACCGGCGCGCCATTGGCGTAGACGGCGATCTGCGGCCCCCTGGCGACGATGACGATATGGTTGATTTCATATATGCCTGCCAGTGGGCTGCCCTGGTGCTCAGCCAACTTGGTTCGCTGATCGCCGAATTGTCGGTCAAGGACGATGGCTCCCAAATGGCTGAAGCCGAGGTCGTAGAAGCCGTCCTTCTCACCCCCGCCTTCCTCCCACCACTCCCGGAAGTGCACATGCCATGCCCCATTCTGAATAGCTTCAATACGTGCGTCAAAGGACAGTACGAAATCTACAGGGTAGGGCAGGGCCTGGTTCTGCACAGGAGAACAGCACCAGTTCCGATCCGGGGGGGCGGTGGGGTCGGGCGCGTCGGCAATCGTCGCGTACTCACCATCGACATAGGCGTTGTGCCCACCTACAGTATTTTCGGGCTCACTTATTGGACCGACTGCCCAGCCGCCGGACTCGTCCTCAAAGTCTTGTTCGAAGTCCGGCTCCCGGTCGGCGATGGTATCCAGGATCGGATCGGCGAAGGCGCGGGCCTGGGCGGCCATCCCGGACTCGGCGCCCTCCAGGGGAAGGTCCCTGATGTTCCAGACGCGCAGGTTGTCCCAGCGAGCTTCAAGCGGCTCATCACCTCTACGATTGCAGACCATGATCTGAATCACGCCCGAGGACTGCTCAACGTATTCCTCATCTTCGACGTATAAGACCGGCGTGCCATTGGCGTAGACGGCGATCTGCGGCCCCCTGGCGACGAGGACAATATGGTTGGTTTCATATATGCCTGCCAGCGGGCTGCCTTGGTGCTCAGCTAACTTGGTTTGCTGATCGCCGAGTTGCCGGTCAAGGGCGAGGACTCCCGACTGGTCGAAGCTGAGGTCGTAGAAGTCGCTCTTTTCATCCCCGCCTCCCTCCTCCCGGAAGTGCACGGTCCACTCTCCTACCTGAACAACTTCAACACGTACGTCAACAGACAGTACGAAATTTACAGGGAGGGGCATGGCCTCGTGCTTCCCACCAGGAGAACAGCACCAGTTCTGATTCAGCGGGGCTTCGGGGTCGGGCGCGTCGGCAACCGTCGCATACTCGCCATCGACGTAGGCGGCATGCCCACCCATAGTATGTTCGGGATCACTCATTGGATCGACCGGCCAGCCGCTGGATTCATCTTCAAAGTCGTCTTCGAAGTCCGGCTCCCGGTCGGCGATGGCAGCCAGGATCGGATCGGCAAAGGCGCGGGCCTGGGCGACCATCTCGGCCCCGGCCTCGGTTGGGGTCGGCATTGGCGTAGGAGCGG
Source organism: uncultured Anaerolineae bacterium (assembly GCA_964603985.1). Lineage (GTDB taxonomy): Bacteria > Chloroflexota > Anaerolineae > Aggregatilineales > UBA3940 > CAZRXG01. Next base: position 48,000 of record CAZRXG010000016.1, read on the forward strand.
ACGCCGGTGGGGCCTCTGCCTCAGCCTCGGTGCCTTCAACTGCGGTGGCCTCAGCCGGGGCCAGCGCCGGTTGCTCCTGGGATGGGACTCCGGCCATGGGGGTCGGCGACGCCTCGCCCCGTGCAAACAGCCCCAGCGCCGACGCCCCGCCGAGCAGCCCGGCCAGCACCACCACGCCGATCACGGCCCAGAGCCAGGGAGGCAGACGGCGGGCCGGGACAGCCGGGGCGGCCTCCAGACCCAGCGTCGTGGCCGGAGGCTCTTCCATGGTCCGCGCCTCCGCCGAGACGGCGGTCGGTGGAGGCCCGACCGGGACGCCCTCAATCGCGCGGGCAAAGGCCCCGGCCATCGCCGAACAGGTTTCAAAACGCGCCCCAGGTTCGCGTGACAGCGCCTTGAGCAGCACCCGCTCTACATCTTCGGGCAGGTCGGGGCGCAGGCTGCGGGGTGGCGGCAGGGGCTCGTTGAGCTGCATGTAGACCAGCGCCAGGGGCGTCTCGGCCTGGAAGGGCGTCTGCCCGGTGAGCATCTCGTACAGCACAATCCCAAGCGAATACTGGTCGGTGGCAGGCGTCAGGTTTTTACTTCCCTGGCACTGCTCCGGCGACATGTAGGCCGGGGTGCCCAGGATTCTCTCGCCGGTCAGGTCGAGCGTGGCTTCGACCATCTTGGCGATACCGAAGTCGGTGAGGTAGGCGTTGCCCCTCTCGTCTATCAGAACATTGGAGGGCTTCACGTCGCGGTGCAGGATATTGTGCTCGTGAGCGTAGCCGAGGGCGTCGGCCACCTGGGAGAGAATGCTGCCGGCCTCGTCCAGGGGCATCGGGCCGCGCTCGATGCGGTCTTTGAGCGTCCCGGTAGGCAGGTAACGCATGATGAGGTAGGAAACGCCATTCTCCTCGCCGAAGGCGTGCACCGGCAGGATGGTGGGGTGCTCCAGCCGGGCGATGGCTCTTGCTTCACGCGCAAAGCGCTCCTGGAAATGGGGGTCTCGCGAGTAGTACTCCGGCAGGACTTTAACGGCCACATAGCGATCCGTGCCGGGGTCGTAGGCTTTATAGACGGTCGCCATGCCGCCCATGCCGATCTGCTCGACAATGCGGCAGTTGCCCAGTGTACGGCCAATCATCACACACATCCTCCAGTGTTCCACAGGTTGGCAGACGTGGCGAACGGCTTTGATGAGGGAGCGAAGGGAATGTTCTACATCCATTATATCATGTGATCAAACACCGCGTCCTTCACCGCCCCCCGTTTTCGCCCTCCCTCGCCGACGGGGTACAATCGGGCGCATGACCGACAGACGCTCCCTCTCACCGGTGCTCACCCTGACGGCGATCCTGCTGCTGGCGGCGGCGTTTCGCATCATCGCGTTGAGCCACGTCCCGCCCGGCTTGCAGCACGACGAGGTCTTCCACGCTCACGACGCCTACACGGTGCGTCATGGTTACACGCCGCTGTGGTTCACCTCCAACGCGGGCAACGAGCCGCTGTACATCTACCTGATGGCGGCCAGCACCGCGCTGATCGGCGACAACGTGCTGGGCATCCGGCTGACGGCCGTGCTGGCCGGGCTGCTGACGGTTCTCTTCGTATACCGCTGGGCGCGGGCGGCCTTCGGCGCGGACGAGGGGCGCGGGCGGCGGATCGCGCTGCTGGCGGCGGTGCTGCTGGCGGTGAGCTTCTGGCCGGTGTGGATGAGCCGCGTCGGGCTGCGGGCGGTAACGCTGCCGCCGATGGTCGCGCTGGCAAGCTGGCTCACCACGCGGGCGATCAGCCGGGCGCGCATCTGTGACTTCGCGCTGGCGGGGGCGGCGCTCGGTCTGACGCTGTACACCTACCCGGCAGCCTTCGCCGCGCCGTTGGTCTTCGCGGCGTTGTACCTCCACCTGGCGATCTTCCGCCGGGACGCGCTCAGGCGCGCACCCTGGGGGCACGCCGTCTTCTGGCTGGCGGCGGCGCTGGTCACCCTGCCGCTGGGCGTGGCGCTGGCCCGCGTCGAGGGCGGCTACCTGCGCGTGCAGCAGACGGCTATCCCACTGCAGGCGCTGCGCGAAGGCGACCCCGGCCCACTGCTCGACGCGGCGGCCAGAACGCTGCTGATGTGGACGCATCGCGGCGACCCACTGTGGCGCTACAACGTGGCCGGGCGACCGGTGTTCAACCCGGCGCTGGCGGCGATCTTCGTCCTGGGCGTGGCGGCCAGCGTGTGGGCCATCGCCGCCGACCTGCGGGCGCGGTCTGCCCACGACAGGGGATCGGAGGCGTGGCCGCTGATCCCACTGTGGCTGCTGATCGGCGTGCTGCCCAGCGCGGCCACCGACTCGCCGCCCGCTTTTTTGCGCGCCAGCGCCGCGCTGCCCGCTACGTACGTCGCGCTGGCGCTGGGCTTCGACACGCTGGGCGGGCTGATCAGGCGGCTCGACAGGGTGGGGCGCGTGACACGGCTGCTGCCTGCACTGGCCATCGTGATCGTCACGCTGGTGGGTGCCGAGACGGCGCGGGCGTACTTCGTGACGTGGGCGGGGAATGAGGAGGTGCAGCGCGTTTACAGGGCCGACCTGGCCGGGGTGGCCGCGTATCTGCGGGCCAACGACCCGCCGGGCGGGGTGGCGATCAGCACCAGCGAGCCGCATCACCTTGACCGCTTCATTTTTGACTACACCCCGCATGGCGGCCCACACGGCGGCATGGACGTGCACTGGTTCGACGGGCTGTACGCGCTGGTCGCCCCGGCGGGCGACGACCCGGCCTGGCTGTTCGTGACGCGCGAACCGATCCCCGGCGAGCGCCTGCAGCGCGATTACCTCGACCGGCTGCCAACGGTCGCCAAGGAGCGCTTTGCCAACGGGTCGCCGGTCTACACGTTGTACGCACTTCCGCCCGGCGAGGCATTCTTCGAGTGCTTTCCGCCGCCGACCGGCCAGGGCGTGTGGGCCGCCGACGCGCTGGCCTTCCCGCCCGATGACCCCGGTGGGCTACGCCGCCCGCTCGATTACCCGGTGCAGTTCGGGGAGGTGGCGCAGTTGGCTGGATACCAGGCGGCGACAATGGCCCACCCCGGCGAGTGGCTGGCGGTGACGCTGTACGTGCGCGTGACGCAGGACGTAATCGCGCCCGAACCCTGGGTGATCTTCATGCACCTGCTCGACGCGGGGGGCGAGCTTGCCGCCGGGCGGGACTTCCTGGCCGTGCCCGCTTCGACGTGGCGGGCGGGTGACGTGTTCGTGCAGGCCCACGACCTGCCGCTGGGCGACGACCTCGCGCCGGGGTTGTATCATCTGGAGGTGGGGCTGTACACGCAGGCCGACGGCAGCCGCTTCGGGGTGATGGTGGATGGGGAGCGGGTCGGCGACCGGCTGCTGCTGGAGCCGGTCGAGGTGGTGGGGCAGTAGGGAACGGATCTCAGACCGCAGATTTCGCGGGTTACGCAGATGATTGGCACTTTTTGCCCGCTGCGGTGTGGCCGGAAGTGCCCGGCTGCGTAACTCGCAACCCGACAACAGACAACACTACAGGAAACAGCATGCTATCTCCATCGCTAGCTACAGCCGCGCGCGGATTCGCCCTGGGGGCCAGCCTGATCATCGCCATCGGTGCACAAAATGCGTTTGTGCTGCGCCAGGGGCTGCGCCGCGCGTACGTCCTGCCCGTGGTCGCCACCTGCACGCTGTGCGACTGGGTGCTGATCACGATTGGCGCGGCGGGCTTCGGGGCGCTGGTGGAGCGCTTCCCCGCGCTGACCACGCTGACGGCCTGGGGCGGCGCGGCGTTCCTGCTGTTTTACGGCCTGCTGTCGTTCCGCTCGGCACTCAAGCCGGGGGCGCTCGACGTGGATAACGAGGCCAGCTCCGGCCCTCGGCAGACTCTTCCGGCGGTGGTGGCCTTCACGCTGGCCGTCAGCCTGCTCAACCCACACGTGTACCTCGACACGGTGGTGCTGGTGGGGGGCATTGCGGCCCAATACCCGGCTGCCGAGCGCGTCTTCTTCGCCGCCGGTGCGATGCTGGCCTCGCTGGTGTGGTTCTTCGGGCTGGGCTACGGCGCGCGGCTGCTCGCGCCGGTGTTCACCAGCCCGGCGGCGTGGCGCGTGCTGGACGTGATCATCGGGGTGGTCATGTGGTCGATTGCCGCCTCGCTGATCGTGGGGCAGGTGAGCATTTCCTGACCCGGCTTGACATCCCCCCGGGCCGGTGTTTAATAAGTCCAACGCCCACCGCCGCAAGGAGCACACCATGCCTGAGGGAAATAACATCCTTGAGACCATCGCCACCAACACCGTTACGGTGCTGATCGACCTGCCGGAGAAGCGGGACGAGTGGCGCAGCGGGATCGAGCGAATCCGGGACCGGGCGCGGGAGCTTGACGACGCGTCGATGCTCGCGCTGCTCGACGCGGTGGAGGGGCTGCTGGCAGGCGAGCGCCCCGACGCGCTCGACCCCGGCCTGGAAGGCCCTTATGCCGAATGTTGGGCGGTCATCCGGCGGGGGCTGAAGCAGGGCACGGATAGAATCCAGGCCGCCCTGGGCCGCTCGGCCCGCCCCTACGACAAGGCCCACCGCGCGGCGCTGTGCCGCCGGGCGCTGCAACTGGTCAGCCGCGAGGAGGAGCCGGTCAAGTGGGCGCTGCTGCACGGCGAGGCGGCCAACAGCCTGTTCGACGCCCAGAGCGAGAACACGTCCGAGGAGATCGAGGGGGCGATCCAGCACTTCGAGCGGGTCTTCGAGGTAGCCACCTTCGAGGACTACCCCACCGCCTGGGCGCTGAACCACCACAACCTGGGGAACGCCTACACGCAGCGCGTCGCAGGCGACCGGGCGGAGAACCTTGAGCAGGCGATCCGGCACTACGAAGAATGTCTCAGGTTCTACACGCGCGAGGTGCGGCCTGAGGATTGGGCGACCACCCAGAACAACCTGGCGATTGCCTACCGCGAGCGCATCCGGGGCGAGCGGGCCGAAAACCTGGAGCGGTCGATCGAGCACTGTCAGCAGGCGCTCGAAGTGCACACGCGCGAATTCTTCCCCCGGCAGTGGGCGTCGATCCAGACCAACCTGGCCAACGCCTTCGAGCAGCGCATCCGGGGCAACCGCGCCGAGAACATTGAGCGGGCTATCGAGCATTACAGCCAGGCGGCGAGCGTGATCGACGAGCAGGTCGACCCGCTGGGGTGGGCGTCGATCCAGAACAACCTGGGCACCGCCTACCGCGAGCGCATCCGGGGCGAGCGCGCCGAGAACGTCGAGCAGGCGATTGCGCGCTGCCGGCGCGCGCTCAAGGTTCGCACCCTCGAAGCCACCCCCGCCGATTGGGCGATGACACAATCCAACCTGGGCGGGGCATACTCGGAGCGCGTGCGGGGGAGCCGCGCCGAGAACGTCGAGCGGGCCATCGAGCACTACACCCAGGCGCTCGAAGTCTACACCCGCGACGCCTTCCCCGACCGGTGGGCGCTGGTGCAGTACAACCTGGCCGACGCCTTCCTGACGCGCCTGATGGGCGAGCGCGGCGAGAACGTCGAGCGGGCCATCGAGCACGCCGCGCAGGCGCTCGAAGTCTATACCCGCGACGCCTTCCCCGAACGGTGGGCCTACATCCAGAACATCCTTGCGATTGCCCACGCCGGGCGAACGGAAGGCGACCGCGCCGTGAACGTCGAGCAGGCCATCGAGCACTACCGGCGGGCGCTGGAGGTCAGAACGCGCGACGCCTTCCCGCAGCAGTGGGCGATCACGCTCAACAACCTGGGCCGCACCTACCGCGACCGCATCAAGGGCGAGCGCGCCGAGAACGTCGAGCAGGCGATCACGCACTTCCGGGAGGCGCTCGAAGTGCTCACGCTCGACCGGTTCCCCGCCGACCGCCGCCGGGCGCTGCGCAACCTGGGCGACCTGACCTTCGACGAGCGGCGCTGGGAGGACGCGCTGGCCGCCTGCGAGGGGGCCATCGAGGCAGGCGACGCGCTGCTGGCGGCGGCATACACCGAGGCCGGGCGTCAGGCCGAGGTGGGCGAGACGGCGCGGCTGTTCGCGCAGGCCGCTTACTGCCAATTGCAGATCGGCGATCCGGCGGGGGCACTGCTGACGCTGGAGCGGGGCAAGACGCGCCTGCTGGCCGAGGCACTGTCGCTGGGCGACGCCGACCTGGATATCCTGCCTGACGCGCGGCAGCAGGCAATGCTCGACGCGCGGGCGGCGGTGCGCGAGCTTGAAGCCGAGATGCGCGCCCCATCCGACGCTCCCGCCCGCCGCGACGACCGCGAGCTGGCCGACCTGCTGCGTCAGGCGCGCGCCGCGCTCTACGAGCTGGTCGAGGAGATCCGCGTCGGGTACCCCGACTTCATGCCAACCGGCCTGGAGGTGCCTGGCATCCTGGGACTGATCCCCGAAGATGGGGCGCTGGTCGCGCCGGTCATCACGTCACAGGGAAGCGCGGCCTTCGTCGTACCGGGTGGCGAGCAGACGATTGAGGCGGGGCACGTCCTCCGGCTGGACGACTTCACCGCCGCCGACCTGCACGCGCTGCTGACCGGGAGCGAGGACAATCCCGGCTGGCGGCGCGTCTACTCCGCTTTCCGCGCCGGGCGGGTCAGGCTGCCCGTCTGGCAGGAGGCGGTCGAGCGCTTCACCGGGCAGCTTTGGGACGGGCTGGTGGGGCCGATCCACGAGCGACTGGCCGCGCTGGGCGTCGATCGGATGCTTCTGATGCCGCAGGGCGGGCTGCAACTGCTGCCACTGCACGCCGCCTGGCGCGTCGAGGACGGCACGAAGCGCTACCTGATCGACGACTACCGGGTGAGCCACGCGCCCTCGGCCTACACGCTCCAGGTGTGCCACCGCCGGGCGCAGGAGCGGCACGGGGATAAGGCACTGGTGGCGGGGATCGAGGTGTACGAGCGAATGCCCCCACTCTTTAACGCCTGCGCCGAAGCCGAGGCCATCGCCGCCGCGTTCGACACCCAACCGCTGCTCGACGCAGACGCAACGCGTGAGGCGGTCGTGGCGGGGCTGGTCGACAGCGCCTACCTGCACCTCTCGTGTCACGGGTCATTTGCCTGGGGCCGCGACCCGCTGGCCTCGGCGCTGTACCTGGCCGGTGACGAGCCGCTCTCGCTGGCCGAGATCCTGGCGCTGGACATGTCCACGATCCGGCTGGTGACGCTCTCGGCATGCGAGACGGGCATCACCGACGTGCGCGAGTCGCCGGACGAGTACGTCGGGCTGCCGTCCGGATTCTTGCAGGCGGGCGCGCCGGGGGTGGTCAGCAGCCTGTGGACGGTCGACGACGAGAGCACGCGCCTGCTGATGGAACGCTTCTACGGCAATCACCTGGAGAGGGGGATGGACTTCGCCGCCGCACTGCGCGAGGCCCAGATCTGGCTGCGCGATCAGGCCGGGGACGGTCGCCACGCCAGCCCGTTCTACTGGGCGGCATTCACCTACACCGGGGCGTGATCCTCCCCGCCGCCCGGCTGTCTTCGGCGGCGTCTGGGATCGGCGGCCCGGCTGCGCGCGTCGTCGGGGTAGTGCGACGGGGCCGCGCTCCAGAACCGGACTCCGAAACGCTCCACCACCTGCACCCGCCCATCGGCTTCAAGCTGCTCCAGCGCCCCCCTGACCTGCCCCGGTGCCCACCGTTCCAGCGTGCGCACCAGCTCCTCCTCGCGCATGGGGTGGCGGGTGACGATGCCGACCACCGCGTCGGTCGGGTTGTCGTAGCCACCGAGGTCGAACTCGCCCTCAATCGGGGTGATCACGCTGGCAACATCGCCCAGGATGGCGCGGGCGCGCATCAGGCTCTCCTCGTCAGGCGGTTCCACCCAGGTCTCCGCCGGTGGGCGCGTGGGCAGGCCGATGTGCACGCTGTCGGGGCGAATGCGCCGCAGTGCAGCCGCGATGTCGCGTAGCGCCTCCTCCGTGTCGTTCAGCCCCCGCACGAGCATCACCTCCAGCCACAGCTTCCCCTCGTACTCGCGCTGGAAGTCGATCAGCCCATTCAGCAGCCGCTCGAAGGTGACATCGGGGTGAGGGCGGTTGATGCGGCGGTACAGATCAGGAGTTCCGGCATCTAACGACGGCATGACAGCATCGGCGGCGACCAGGTCGCGGCGCACTTCAGGGAGGTACAGCAGCGAGCCGTTGGTGATCACGGCCACCGGCAGATCGGCCAGCGCCTGCACCCGGCGGATCAACCGGCCGATACCGGCGTGCAGCGTCGGCTCGCCCGACCCGACAAACGTGATCCAGTCGATCTCGCCCGGCTCGTGTGCGTCCAGCGCCTCCCGGACCTGGGCCAGGATGTCCTCGCGTGGGACGTATTCCTTACGCTCGTTGACGACCGGCTTCGTGCGGCCCAACTGGCAGTACACGCAGTTCCAGTTACAGGTCTTAAGCAGGATCGGGTCGATCCCCAGCGACTGCCCCAGCCGCCGCGAGGGGACGGGGCCAAAGACGACTTTCATGCGAAACACTCTCCCCCCTGCCGAACTGTGCCCCGCCGGGATGACGCAAATGGCAAAACCCTCAAACCGGGGCCGGATGGCAACGGACCAGGAGCCTGCACCGACAAGGCTCTCGCCACCGATTGTAATCCGTTTCGAGCAGGCCGGAAACCCACGACGCCGCACGCGGGCAGCCCACCCACCGGGCAAAGCAAAAATTAATAGCTCACGTTTTAAGGCGCGATAGCCTGCTATCACAACGAAAAGACAGCGAGGCGTTATAGCACGGTTGCGCCACCATCGCAGCTATGCTATGCTAACAGCAGCGCTGTTATATATTTATCAGGCTTACGCAGTTGGGAAGCCAGCATCTCACAGATCGACGGTTTCAGTACACGGATTACACAGGTTTACTTCACTTTCGCCCACTATGGTATGACCGGAAGCGCCCAATCGCGTAGTTTCTATTTGTTATACGCGCGCTCCACGGTGACGAGGAAAGACAATGGAATCATCATCCTCCTCTGACGACGCCAGTGTGTTCGAGACCAGCCAGCTCAAGCGCGGTGCCACAACCGAGCAGGATGTCTTGATCTTCGAGCCGCAGGTCGATTACAAGCCTGTCCCCCGCAAGAGGGTCGACGAAGACATCCCGGTGTGGCGGGTGCGCTTTGACCTGGCTACCGACCCCAGTCGCGCCTTCGGACTGGACATCAACGGCGAGGTGGTGCTGGGACGCGGGCCGACATCTGCGACAGATATCGACCTGAGCGAGTTCGACGCCGCCAAGCTGGGTGTCTCACGCGAGCACCTGAAGCTGCGCCCGACCGGCACGCGGCTGTTCGTGATCGACCTCGAAAGCACCAACGGCACCTACCGCAACGGGCATCCCGTCGGCGTGAAAAATCCTGAGGGCCTGAACCACGGCGACACGCTCTCGCTGGGGCGGCTCCAGTTCACGGTGCGCATCATCGAGCGACCCACCGGCCACACCGCCAAGCTGATCCAGAAAGCCGACCTGGCCGAGGCGCTGATCCAGACGGCCAAGGCGATCACCTCACAGCTTGAGCTGGCCGAGGTGCTGAACCAGGTCGCAGAGGCAGCCGTCGGCCTGATCTCGGCCGGCGAGGTTGGCGTGTGGCTGCGCGACCGGGAAAGCGGCGAGCTTTTCCTTGAAGCCGAGGGCGGCATCGAAGACGAGCGTGTCAAGCGCATGCGCCTGCCGGTTACCAAGGACTCGCTGGCCGGGCAGGTGCTCGAAAGCGGTAAACCGGTCCGCGCGTCGCGCGAGCCGGGCGGGGACCAGATCAAGGTCAAGACCGGCTACCTAGTCGAGTCGCTGCTCTACGTGCCGCTCACCATCGGCGGCGAGGCAATCGGCGTGCTGATGGCAGCCCACCGCGAGGAGGGCAAGAAGTTCTCGGAGGAGGACGAGAAGCTGCTCGTGTCCGTCGCCGACCTGGCGGCCATCGCGGTGCAGAACTCGCGCGCCTACCAGCTCACCAACGAGGCGCTGGCCAGGCGCGTCGACGAGCTGGCCACGCTGAACGAGCTTTCGCACGCCGTCTCGGCCACACTCGACCTGAACAAGGTGCACGACGTGCTGGTCGAGCACATCGGTCGCCACTGGGAGGTCAAAGCGGCCAGGTTGTGGCTGGTCGACCAGGCGACCCAAACCGTGAGCAGCTTCGATGCGCTGTACGGCAGGGACGACGACGGCCCAGGCGCACACTTTGAGGTGGGCAAGGGCATCGTCGGCGGGGTAGCCAAGAGCGGCAAGCCCATCATGGTCAGCAACGTCAAGAACCACAAGAGCTACGACGCCGACATCGACACCGCTGCCGGTGTCACGGCCAAGAATATGGCCTGCGTCCCGCTCTTCGTGGCCGACCAGGTCGTTGGCGTGCTGGGACTGTTCAACAAGCAGAAAGGCAACTTCAGGGAACACGACCTGGAGCGGCTGCAAGCCTTCGCCAGCCCGGTCGCGACGGCCATCGAGAACGCGCGCCTGTTCGCCCGCTCGGAGCGGGAGCGGGCCACCGTCCAGGCGACGGCCAACTCGCTCTCCCAGCCGCTGATGATCCTCAGCGACGAGGGCGCGGTGATCATCTCGAACGAACCGGCCAACAAGCTGCTGGAGACGCACATGGCGCAGGTGTTCGACGGCCTGAGCGAAGGAGTGGGGCAGACCACCGAGATCACGGTGGGGGACGAGACGTACATCACCACCACCCAGCACTCGCCGGGCGTGGGCACGATCGTCATCATGCAGGACATCACCTACGTCAAGAAGCTGGAGCGGGCGCGCACCGAGTTCATCCAGGCGCTGTCACACGACCTCAAAAGCCCGCTCACGTCGATTAAGGGGTGGACCGACCTGCTCAATGCCTACGGCCAGCTCAGCGATCAGGCTACCAAGTTCGTCGGCCAGATTCGATCAGCCGCCGACCGGGTGCTTGAGATGGTCGGCCAGCTGCTGACCGTCGCGTTGCTGAGCGACACCGCCCGCAAACGAGAGGAGGTATGTGACCTGGCCGAGATCGTCGCCAACGTCGTCGGCGACCTGGAGGGCGCGGCGCTGGCCAAGTCGATCAAGCTGGAGTCCAAGCAGATCGGCCAGCCGTACAAGATCCGGGGCGACTGCACGCACCTCTACCGCAGCGTGCTCAACCTGGTCGACAACGCGATCAAGTATCCCGCGCCGGACACGACGGTCGCGATTGCGCTGACTTACTGGGGCGAGACGGTCACCGTGCAGGTGCGTGACCAGGGGCCGGGCATTCCCGAAGAGGACCTGCCGCACATCTTCGAGCGGTACTACCGGGGTCAGCAGGTGCAAGAGACGGAGTCGGGCGTGGGGCTGGGGCTGGCGATGGTACGGGCGACGGCCAGGGCGCACGGCGGTGAGGCGACCGCGCGCAACCTCCCCGACGGCGGCGCGGAGTTCACGATCACGCTGCCCGCCAAGCCGGTTGAGGAGGACGAGTAGGCCATCGCTTCGGGCGGGCATTACGACGGGGAGACGCAGGCCGTTTTGTCTGCGTCTCCTTGACTTGTGACCTATCCCTGCCCGGCGGCCCCTACGGGCGTCTATCTTCGGACAGGACACACAGGACGAGAGCGCGTAATCACAAAGGCCACCGGCACGCAGCGCAGCCGCTCCGGCAGCACTGCCGCTTGATTGGCCTGTGGACTGAGAGGGATAACATGGCACAGGGAGATCAACATATCAAGCAGGCACTCAAAGCCGATCAAGCGCGAGACTATTTGACCGTCGTCGAGGAGTGCGAGGCCGGGCTGAAAAAGGGTATCAAACACTACGATAAAGCCCAGGTTTATGCCTTATTGGGATACTCCTACAGTCAGTTAAGTCGTTATGATAAAGCACTGGAAGCCCACGAGAAGTCGGTTAAGGCGGACAAAAACTGTGCCGTGGCGTGGCGTTACTACGGCATCACACATCGCAAGCTTAACAACCTCGACGAAGCCGAAACATGTTATGAAAAGGCGCTCAAAATCAATCCCCGCGATGAGCTCACGTTAGCCAGTTTAGGGGCACTATACATCTTCCGGGACAAGCCTATGCGTGCCATCGAGCTGCTGGAAGAGGCCGTGCGGGATGGCGCTCAATCCGGGACCACCTACGGTAATCTGGCGCTGGCCTACGGCAAGGTAGGTCGCTTTGAAGAAGCACAGGAGGCCCTGGGAAACTCGGTAAGCAAAGGGTATTATAACTGGCGAACCGTGCAAAAGCGCCTGAGTGAGATGCAGGAATTTCAGTCGGAGTTCAAAGGGCTCGATGTAAGTTGGCTTCCGGCTCGATGCCCATTCTGCAATGGGCCGACCGCCGCCGATACGGTGCAGTGGATCACGTCGACATCGGCGAAGTGCGGCTACTGTGGCAACAATCTAAAATAGGTGCGACGAGATCGCCGACCGGACCGGCCTCCAGATCGAGGGCGTCGCGAAGCGGCACGTCAACCACCGGACGGGGAGGCGGTCAGGCGAGTATTACGAGTCCGTGCCCTGGCCTTCGGCTTCTAACCCCCATCAGCGCGCGGGCACCCTGTGCAGATCCTCCGGCCCCCTGCCGGGGAACATCCGCTCGACCACCCCCGGCGCGTAGCGGCGCGCCATGTCGCTGCTGATCGAGTGCGTGGCAGCGATCTCGGCATAAAGCTCGCCGCTCTTACGCAGCGTCCGCTCCTGTGTCTCAAAGTCCACGCCGTATAAGCCAAAGCGAAAGCGCGGGTCGTAGCCCTCGGCCCACTCGAAGTTATCGATCAGGCTCCAGAAGTAGTAGCCCTGCACCGGCCAGCTAAAGTTGAGCGCCGCCCACACCCGGCGCAGGTGTTCGAGCAGGAAGGCCGGGCGGCGGTGGTCGTACTCGTCGGGAATGCCGTTCTCGGTGATGTAGATCGGCAGCCTAAACTGCTTCACCAGCCGCCTGATCAGCTCGAGCAGACCGTCAGGGTAGATCTCGCCCCAATCCGCCGGGCCTTTGGGTTGGCCGGGGCGGGCGGCGTAGCTGATGCCCAGCGCCTGGAGCGCCTTCAGGCTGAAGGCCGCATCGTAGCGCATGTAGTAATTCAGGCCGATCCAGTCGAGCGTGCCCTTCACCTGTCCCAGTTGCGCCCGCCTCCCGAAGAGAGGCCGCCACGCACCGCTCGCCAGCGCGTCGAGCGAGAGGCCGTTGAAGGCGCGGTCGAGCAGGCGCGTGATCGTCCGGTCGAGCGGGTTGTCATGAAGCGGGTGCCAGGCAATCATGTGCTTGGCCAGCCCGACCTGCGCGTGGGGCTGGATGTCGTGGATCTGCTCGTAGGCGGCGGCGTGGGCCAGCAGCAGATTATGCACCACCTGGAAATACTCGCGCATGTTCTGGTGGCCGGGCGGGAACTTGCCCACGAAGTAACCCTGCGAGGCGTAGATGTTCGGCTCGTTGATCGGGCACCACACCTCGCACAGGTCGAGCAGGTCGCCGACCGCCTTCTTGACGTAGCGCCGGAACCACGTCACCGCCTCCGGATTGAGCCAGCCGCCCTGCTCGGCCATCCACAACGGGTCGGTGAAGTGGTGCAGCGTCACCATCGGCTGAATGCCCGCCTCGCGCATCGCCTTGAGGATGGCCCGGTAGCGGTCGAGCGCGTCGTGATCCCACTGGCCGGGCTGCGGCTCGATGCGGCTCCACTCCAGCGACAGGCGATGGGTGTTGGTGTTCAGCTCGGCCATGCGGGCGATGTCCTCTTCGGCGCGGCCCGCCCACCAGTCGCAGGCCGCGCCGGAGGTCTGGTCTTCAAAGATGCGGCCCTCGCCCGCCTGCTCCCAGGCCGACCAGTTGTTGTTGTCGTTGCCGCCCTCCACCTGATGGGAGGATGTCGCCGTGCCCCACAGGAAATCGGGCGGGAAATAATGCGTGGCTTCGGCCATGAATGAACGCCTTCCGTGTGCGACGTTACGTCAAAAGCAGGTCAAGCTCGATCTCGTCCCGCAGCGGAATCCCGTCGATGCCCAACAGCGGGATCTCCGGCTTGAGGCGGCGTGATACGTCAAGCGCGTCGCGGTGCACCGCCACCAGCCTGAACCCCCGCTTCTGGTAGAAGCGCAGCGCGGCCAGGTTGTCGTTGGTGGTGATCAGCCACAACCGCCTGCACCCCGCCTCGACCGCCACCCGCCGGACGGCCTCGATCAGCGCTGTGCCCACTCCCTTACCCCCGGCCAGGCTGTCCAGCGAGACGATCTCGCACGCCTCACCCTCGACGTGATATGTCACCAGCCCGACCGGCTGCCCATCCAGCAGAGCAGCGAAGCCCGGCAGCGTGTCGGCCCGGTGAACGCGCCCCCGGCTGACGACGGCCGTCGATCCCCAGTGCCCGGTCAGCAGGTCGGCGACCCAGGCGCGGTCGCCCGGCTCCAGCGGCCTGACCTCGAAGTCACTCATCGGCGGGAGGGCGCACCGCCTGCGCCATAACCTCGCGCGCGCCGGTGTCGACGAAGCCGATGCGCTCGGCCAGTTCACGCGAGGCGGTGTTCGCCTCGTCGACGCTGTACAGCGGCGTGACGCCCAGGTGCAGCAGTTCGGCCACCAGCGCGTTCACCACCGCCCAGCCCAACCCGCGCCCCTGGTGGGCCGTCTCCACGTTGGCGTAGATCTCGGCGAAGATAGGCGAGCGCCAGTTAACGCCCGCCGCCGCGACGGTCTTCTTCCCGGCGTGGGCCTCGACGCGCGGATTGCCGCTCTGATCCTCGCGCCGGACGACCCGCACGTTCATGTCGGGGTTGTAGCGGCCCGGGTCGAGGCGCAGAATGTGGTTGTGTGTCACGTCGCTCAGCGCGAGGTGCGGCTTCAGCCGCTCGGCGAGGGTGCCCGGCGCGACCAGCAGGTAGGGCCGCCCCGCCACCAACCCCCCTTCGAGCAGCGCAGGCAGCGCCTTCGAGCCGCGCACGCGCAGCGTCACCAGCGGGCGGAACAGGTCGATGCCGGTCTGGCACTGCGCCAGGAAGCCGTCAACCTCCCCCTTGCTGTTGCGGTGCATGAACAGCGTGGTTCGTTTGGGGTCGTGGTGCAGGGTGTAATAGCTCGCCAGCCCGTCCGCCGCATCGAACTCGTTGAGCAGGTCGCGGACGTTGCTGCGGACGTAATCGAGCGTTGCCGGGGTTGAGGGTATGGTCATGGTTCCTTCTGTGCCGGTGTGCGGGCTTGCGCCGATCAGTATACCTACGCCGGGCGCTTTTTCAAAGCGTCACAGCGACGTAACCCGCGCCGCAACCCCGCGCCACTCCCTCCCGGCGGGCGGGACTTGCAACCGTCCGCGCTCCGGGTGCATACTGAGATCAGCGCCCGGACAGGCGGCTGATCGCATCAGCCGGGAGGTGAACGGTATGAGCGGCAAGGAGCCAGCGTTAGAGCACGAGACCTCGCTGCCCCGCCTGATGGACGTGCTCGCCGGAGACGAGGACCCGGACCGGCGTGCCAACGCGGCCAAACGCCTCGGCGAGATCGGCGATGCGAATGCCGTCCCCGCCCTGATCGAGGCTTTGCGGGACGATCACCCGGCTGTGCGTGCGTTCGCCGCCTCCGCGCTGGGCGAGATCGGCGACAAGCGCACGATCCCTGTCCTGATCGAGGCTATGGAAGACGAACATGTGGGAGTGCGTTGGGTCGCCGTCAGCGCGCTGGGCAAGGTCGACGACCAGCGCGCGGTTCCCGCCCTGGTCGAGGCTCTGCGGGATGAGCATTATTCCGTGCGTTTGGTGGCTACCATCAAACTGGGCGAGATCGGCGACGCGCGCGCCATCCCTGCTTTGAGCGAGGCTTTGCAGGATGAAGATGAGGCAGTACGGGGGGAAGCTACCGTCGCGTTGGGCAGGATCGGCGACGCACGTGCCATCCCTGCCCTGATCGAGACCTTGCGGGACGATCACCCGGTTGTGCGTGCATTCGCCGCCTCTGCACTGGGCACAATCGGCGATGAGGCGGTACCTGCTTTGCTCGAAGCTCTGCAGGACGAGCACCCGCTCGTGCGTGCGGGAGCCGCCGGTGGGTTGGGAGAGGCCCACGCAAAGAAGACAATACCTATCCTGCTCGAAGTTCTGCACGATGAAGACCCTGGTGTGTGTAGCAAGGCTGCCTGGGCCCTGGGCAAGATCGGCAATAGGCGCGCGGTATCTGCCCTGCTCGAAGCCATTCAGAATGAGCACCAGGACGTACGCGCGGCGGCTGCCTCCGCGCTGGGCTGTATTGGCGATAAACGCACAGTACCCCCCTTGCTCGAAGCCATCCAGGACGAGTGGTGGGACGTGCGTGCGTCCGCCGCCAGAGCGCTGGGCAAACTCGGCGATAAGCGTGCGTTGCCTGTCCTGATCGAAGCCATCCAGGATGAAGACTACCGGGTGCGTATGGCGGCTACCTCCGCGCTGGGCGAGATCGGCGATAAACGCACGATCCCTGTCCTGATCGAGGCTATGGAAGACGAACATGTGGGAGTGCGTTGGGTCGCCGTCAGCGCGCTGAGTAAGAGCGACGACGCACGTGCGATAACCGCCCTGATCCGAGCTTTACAGGACGAGGCCAGCGGCGTGCGGAGACGTGCCGCCGAAGCCCTCACACACCTCGGCACACCGGAGGCGCTGGATGCAGTCGAGGCGTGGCGGGCCAAACGCTGAATAGAACAAATTTTCTAACCAGGTTCGAACCAAACGCCGACCATTTGTTTATTGACAAATTACTTACTGCTGTGTTACGCTGAAACCCGCACGGTTGGGAACAGCGATCAACCGGAGGGCTTGGGCTTACCTTCACCCGGCGCAGCGAGCAGCGCCTGGATGCGCCGCCAGAGTTGGTGGCCGGGCAGTGCGTGCGCCCGCAGCCGGGCCGCCCAATAAAGCATGTCGCCCATCAACCCGGCCACGAAGGCCGCGTACAGGTGCGTGTCGACGCGCACGTCGTGCTCGCGGCGGGCGTCTCCCTCGCTGTCGCGCTCCAGTTCGGAGAAGCGCAGGTCGATGCCCGACGAGGCCGCCTTGAACAGGAAGATGTTCTCCGCGTCGCTGGCGACCAGCGCCTGATCGGGCGGGTCCTGGAAGCCGACCAGTTCCCAGGTCAGGCCGGGTTTGGGGGCCGGGTACGTGCTCAGCGCGGCGGTAAGCTGCGGCATCGGCAGCACCACGTCCGGGCCGCCGAAGCGCTCAAACGCCTCGTGGCTTTGCAGCGTCACGCCGCTGTAGTTGATCAGCGCGTACAGGACTTCGGCGAAGGGCATCAGGCGGTAGGGGTCCTCGACCGAGACGTACTCGTCGAGCACCGGTCGCCACGCCGTAGCCAGGAAGTGCATGTCGCTGGCGATCTGGAGGGCCACTTCTTCGCCGCTCTCCCCGGCGATCTCAACCAGCAGCTTTTGAGCCAGGTTGCGGTCGACGACCAGGATGCCCTCGGTATCGAGCAGCTCGGAGCCGAGCGAGACCAGCACGCGCTGGATGGCGGCCTTATCCACCTGCCCGACGATAGCCAGCAGGCTGAGGATGTCGGCCAGGGATTGAACACGCTCGTTGTCTTTCGGGATCGGGTCTGGCATTGGCAGCGTCCTTGCTCCGCCGGGACAGCCCGACGTGGAAACAGAACTGGTTAACGGGTTCAGCAGGCTTATTGTACGAAAATGCGCCCGATGGCGCAAAATCAAAACGGACCGAGGTGAGGTGTGAGCAAATCGTCCGGGAGCCGGAAGCGGGATCTGCCCATCGTGTGCGGCTACTGCGGGAGCGAGCGGGTGCGCCAGATCCGCAGCGCCGAGCGGGTGCTGATCCGCTGCGAAGCGTGCCGGCGGCGGCTGTTCTCCTACTACATCGACCCCGACCGGCGTGGGAAGGACGCCCTCCCGCCCGAAGAGAGCGACCGCTTCCTGGTGCGGCAGGTGGAGCGCGAGCTGCTGGAGCAGGTCAGCGAACCGGCGCAGGTGCTGTACGAATTCCTGTGCCGCTACATCGACCGGCACGGCTACGCACCCACCCTGCGCGAGATGCAGGTGGGCATCGGCTGGGAGAGCATCAACAGCGTCAGCTACCGCCTGACGCAGTTGGAGGAAGCCGGCCTGATCGAGCGCGAATACCGCACCGCGCGCGGCATCCGGCTGGTCTACGTAGCGTGAAACAAGCCCACGCCTGATTTGCATTGGGCGGGGCATCATCGTATCGTTAACAACGCGAGCGGGTTTCTAAATTAGGAGGGGGGACGCGCATCGCCTGCCAGGGGAGAAGCGCGGTAGCCCCCGTTCTTAGCAAAGGAGCATATTGGCAATGGAGCAACTCGATAAGCGCAATCTTTACCGCATGCCGTGGTCGCTGAACGACAACCCCATCGGCTGGCTGGAAGTCACCGACCGGTGCAATATCCACTGCCTGGGATGCTATCGCCAGCAGCTTGAGGGCAACTTCCCGCTGGAAAAGATCAAGGAGGACGTGCTGTTCCTCAAGCGGTGGCGCAACGTCCACAACATCAGCATCGCCGGGGGCGAGCCGCTCATCCACCCCGACATCGTCGAGGTTGTGGCCTTCATCCGCGAGCAGGGCATGGAGCCGCTGATCCTCACCAACGGCCACGCACTGACGCGCGAACTGCTGGTCGCATTGAGGGAAGCCGGAGCGATGGGCATCTCCTTCCACGTCGACAGCTTCCAGCAGCGCAGCCCGCGCTGGAACGGCAAGACCGAAGTCGAGCTTAACGAGCTGCGCGATGAGTTTGTCGAGATCGTCGCCTCCGTGCCGGGGATGTACTGTAACTTCAACATGACGGTTTACCGCTCCAACTTTGACCAGATCACCGACGTGCTGCGCTGGGCCAACGAGCGCATCGACCAGGTGCACGGCATGGTGTACATCACCTTCCGGGCGGCGGAGCTGGACACCGGGGTCGAGTATTTCACACCCGAAGGCGAGAAGATCACGCCCGACGACCTGGGCTATGCGTTTGAGCGGCAGGTGTGGGAGGACGCGGGCGTCACCTCATTTGACGTGTGGCAGAAGCTGCACTCCGAGTTCCCCCATTACGACGCCTCATCCTACCTGAACGGCACCCAGCGCCACGACTCGATCAAGTGGCTGCTTGGGGTGCAGGTCGGGCTGGCGGGCGGCCACATGCTCGGCTCGGTCGGGCCGCGCCTGATGGAAGCCGCCCAGACGTACCGCCACTGGACGAAGGGGACCTACGTGGCCCACCGGCCCAACCACCACAGCGGGTTTAAGACCTTCCTCGCCGGGCTGTTCGACGACAAGATCCGCGACGCCTGGCGGGCATACGTGCGGACCCTCATGCGCAAGCCGCTGCTGCTCTTCGCGCCGATCTACACGCAGGCGGTGGGCATCATCCAGGCCCCCGACATGCTGCCCGACGGGCGCACCGACATGTGTGACGCGTGCCCCGACATGTGCGTGCACGATGGGACGCTGGTTCACTCCTGCCGCTGGGACGAGTGGCGGATGTACGGCGGCTACCTGCTCCCGCAGCTTCACACCGACACCGAGCCGGAGATCGAAGAGCTTCCCGTGACAGAGCCGGGGAAGAAGCCGGAGAAGGCACCGGTCGGGCGGTAGCCATTCACGCGAATCAAAACCAGCCCCGGTCGGTGAAGGCCGGGGCTGTCTGGCGAATCACTCCCTCATTCCTCCGCGCCGCTGCTTGCTGCGCCGCCCCCCGAATCGTCCGGGCGCATGGTGAATCCCAGCACCATCACCGCCACACCGGCCAGCACCACACCAACCACCACCACGATCAAAACCGTCCGCCCGCCGGGTTTCTTCCCGGCAGCGGGTTCTTCTGTCACGTCCACCTCCTGCGTCGCGGCCTGCGCGGACGTCGGCACGGTGATAGGCTGGGCGATCTGCGTCACGGGCTGCGTGGGCGAGGGCTGAGGCGTCGGGGTCGGGTCGCCGGGCCGGATGAGCAGCCGGTCGCCCGGCTTGATAAGCGAAGTCTCGGTCAGCCCGTTGAGCGTAAGCAGCGTCTCCAGGTCGATCCCGTAGATCAGGGCGATCTCGATCGGCGTCTGCCCCGCCTCGACGGTGTGATAGAGCGGTGGCCGCACGATGGGGTTTTCACCACCCGGGCCGGGTTTGATCAGTAGCTCGTCGCCGGGGTGGATGATGGTGTTCTGGGACAGCCCGTTAAGGGCCAGGATGGTCTCCAGATCGACGCCGTAGCGCAGCGCGATCTCGAACAGGGTCTGCCCTGTGGCGACGATGTGGACAACCGGCCCCTCTTCAAGCTGCTGAATCTGGACGGGTGAGGGCACGACGACGATCTCGTCGCCGGGCTGGAGAACCGCGTCTTCGCTCAGGCGGTTGAGCGCCAGGATCTCGGATAGGGGCACGTCGTAAGACATGGCGATGTCCCACAGCGTCTGCCCGTACTGGACGGTGTGGATCACCGACCCGTCCTCGTTCGGCTCGGCCAGCTCCACCGGCTCGACCGGGATCGGCGCCGGGGCGGCGCTCGACGCCTGGTCGCTCTGCCCGGAGGACGGCTCAGGCAGCGGCCCGCCGACCACCTGGCCGAAGTTGAGCGTGAAGAAGCCGCCGTAATCGCTGTAAGCCACCCCCGCCCCGATGTCGCTGTAGTTCTCCAGCGTCATGCCCTGGAAGTGGATCGGGCTGTTGCGCCACCACTCGACGGCGCTCTCCGGCGTCGCCAGCGTGCCGTAGTAGATGTTCTCCCAGACGCGCACCTGCTGCCCCCCACCGTACCCCGCCGCGATGGCGCGGTCTCTGGGGGTGGAGCCGCCTGGGCCGGTGTGGGAGTGCGTTCCCTGCGTGGCAGCCCACTCCGAGTGGGCCTGCGCGGCGGCCATCAGCGAGGCGTCGGCCTGGTAGGGAGGCAGGCCGTACTCGGCGCGTATCTGGTTGACGAGGTCGATCACGTAGTAGGCGGTGCCGCCCTGGGCAGCGACCGGCGGCGACGCCAGCAGAAACAACGCCAGAACACCGGCGGCGGTCATGATGGCTAATCTTCGCATAAGAACCTGCCTGTGATCCCCCTGAAACCCATCCCGAAACTCCGCAGGCGACCGCCTTGTCGCCCTGGACAGGGAATCTACACCAATTTTGCCCGTCACCCCAAATAGCCCTATACTGAAGCGAAAATCCAGCGGAGGTATCAGTTCGCTTTGTTGGGAATCGGATCGTAGAGGCAGGGTATACCACGCCCCCCGCAGCATTATAATACAGTCCAGGCTGATCACGAATACGCTGTGTCTACGAATGCTATGCGGATCAGGCGGCCTCTACTTCCAGGAGCGAGAGAGCATCTTTCTTGCCGCTCGTTCCCGGCGAGCTCCCAACCGGACTCTTCACCATCGAACAAACCCTCACGACAGGAAGATCGTCCATGTTGAATATCCCTTCAGGGAACGCCCTTTCCACCCGCTTCTCGCTCATCGGGAGCCTGTTCACAAATCAACAGACGCTTGCCGGGATCGTCCTCATCGCGTTCTTCGCCCTGATAGCGATCCTGGCACCACTCCTGGCACCACCGCCCGACCCCGCCCATCCCTATAACGTGCCCTACAAGAACCCAGGCTACACCCAGCAGATGCCGGAAGGCCCCAGCGCGGAGTTCCCATTTGGCACCGTCGGGTCCTCGCGCGGCCACCAGTACGACATCTACTATATGCTGGTGTGGGGGACGCGCACGGCGTTCCGCGTGGGGCTGACCCTCACCGGTGTGACCCTGGTCATCGGCGTCCTGGCCGGGATTGCAGCCGGTTACTACGGCGGCATCGTCGACGACGCCTTAATGTGGATCGCCACCGTCGTACAGTCGTTCCCTCCCCTGCTGGCCGCACTCGCCGCGTCCGCCGTCATCAACGCCCGGAATCCACTGGCACCGGGCATCGACGTGCCTGCCACGCGCATCGCGCTGGTGCTGTTCAGTTGGCCCAGGTACGCGCGTCTGATCCGGGGCGACATTCTGGTCGTCAAATCGCTCGACTATACGCTGGCCGCGCGGGCCATCGGGGCGAGCAATTTGCGCATCCTGTTTTTTCACGTGCTTCCCAACGCCATCTACTCGATCATCGCGGTCATGTTCATGGACATCGGCTACTTTGTCAACAGCCTCGCGACTCTGGCCTTCCTGGGGGTGGGCGTTCACTGGGACCCCGACACCCACTGGTGCATCGCCGACTGGGGGTTGCTGATCAGCTTCACCCGTCACTGGGTTTTCCTGTGGAACCGGCTGCCGTACATGGTTACCTATCCCGGTATCACCATCACGCTCTTCATACTGGGCTGGAGCCTGCTGGGCGATGGCTTCCGCGAGATCGTCGACCCGCTCATTGCCAGGCCGGATTAACCCACCGGGGCGCGGCGGCGGGGGGCAAAAACTAACTTAACGGGGCACTCAGTGCTCTGTTAAGCTGAATATTGCAGATTGTGGCGCTGCCCTCACCCATCTCGGACGGTCAAGCCGTCCTCGATTCGCCCTCTCCCTGAGGGAGAGGGCAGGCTGAGCGCGACCGTAGGTCGGGCGAAGGCGGGTGAGGGCCCGAGCAACAACTTGCAAAAAACTAACTTAACAGGGCACTCAGGGTTATTCCTGTTGGAGCGTTCTTGATCCTCAAGTCAGGAGGGGGAGACTGCGATGCAAAAAAGACTCGTGCACACTTCGAGCCTGCGCATACTCGAAGCCATCTCGGTGCTGGTGTTCCTCTGGCAGGCGCTGCGCGTCATTTTCTCGGTGGTTTTCGGCATCATCTACGACCAGATCTTCGAAGGGCAGCTCAACTTCTGGCTGCCGGTCAGCAACCTGTTGGTGATCGCCGCGCTGCTGGCCCCGGCGCTGGCCGGTCGGCGGGGGCAGGGCACCAAGCTCTCCATCGCCGCGATGCTGGCGGCGCTGGCCCGTGCCGCGCTGACCATCAACGATCCGGTCGTGCGCTACTGGTGCGGGCTGATTGTGCTGGCAGCCGGGGGAGTGTACCTCGCCACGCTGCTTATGGCGGCCCGCCGCATGGCATTTACCGCGCTGATCGCGTCCCTGGCGCTGGATCAGGTGCTGCGGGTGGTCGGCCACACCTACGATATCAGCCTGCGGGCGGGATGGCTGCCCATCCAGGGCATCTGGTCGGCGTCCGTGATTGCGATCGCCATCTGGCTGTGGCGCGACCGTCGCCGCGCTGCCTCCGGCGAGCATCCCAGCGCCGGAATCGGTCTGGTGGGCGGGCTGGCATTGGGCGGGTGGATGTTCGTGGAGTCCTCCCTGCTGGCGCTGCCCAACGTGATCGCCCGCTGGAGCGACGGCGCGTACCCGGTCATCGCCCCCGTGCTGCTGGCCCTCACGCTGCTGCCGCTGCTCCCACCGGTGCACCGCGCAGTCAGGGCGAGCGGCTCCTCACGGGCCGCGCGGCTGGTGGTGTCGCTCGTGTTTGCCCTGGGCCTGATGCTCGGCTACTTCCTCGACGGCACTGCCGCCGTCGTCGCACTGCTGCTGGCCCAGGCGAGCGCGCTCACGATGGCGATCTACATTCTCGACAGCAGCCCATCGACACCTCGACCGGCAGGGCTGATGCTGGCGCTGGGCCTCGTGCTGCTGCTCGTCCTGAACTTCGCCAACGCCTTCGCCTTCACCTATCCCTACACGCTGCCCGCGATGCGGGGGATGGGCTGGGCGGTTTATCTGGCGGCAGCGCTGGTGATCGGGGCCGGTGCGGTGATCGCGGCCCCATCCGGGGATCTGCCCCCCCGGCGGACGGAGTGGCTTCCCATTGCCCTGGGCGGGCTGGCGGCGGTGATCGTCGCCATTGCCGCCGTCTGGCCGCGCCCCGTGACGACCCTCGCCGATTCGGGGCGGGTGCGGGTCGGGACGTACAACATCCACTACGGCTACGACGACGCCTGGCACCTGTCACTGGAGTGGATCGCGCAAACCATCGAGGAGACCGGCGCCGACATTGTCGCACTTCAGGAGGTCGATACCGGGCGCATGACGAGCTACGGCATCGACGACGCATACTACCTGGCGCGGCGGCTGCGCATGCGCGTCGAGTATCTCCCCACAGTCGAGCACCTGACCGGGATCGCGCTGCTCTACCGCGACCCGGCCACAGCAACGGGGAAAGCGCTGGTCACCAGCCAGCAGGAGCAAACCGGCGTCGTCCTCGTCCGCGTCGAAGCAGGCGGCGAAAGGCTGAACGCCTACGGCATCTGGATGGGGCTGGAAGACGAGGACACGCAAACCCAGATCCGCGAGGCGCTTGCGTTCATCGGGGACGCCGAACCGGCGGTGTTCGGCGGCGACTTCAACGCCCGTCCGGGCAGCCCGGTCGCGCGGGCCATCGAGGCAGCCGGGTTCGCCGATCCGTTTGCCGTGCTGGAGATCACCCCCGCGCCCCTGACCTCCCCGGCCCCCAACTCGACCGAGCGGATCGACTTCGTGTGGGTGCGCGGCGTGAGATCGGTCGATGCCTGGGTGCCCGACTCGGTGGCATCCGATCACCGCATGGTGGTGATCGAGGTGGATCTGTTCCCGTAGCCAGAGTCGTGCAGGGCGATAGGCTGTCCACATGCGGGATTCAGTCCGCAAATTACGCGGATTACACAGATTTACTACGCACCAGAGAAACACTCTCCTCTGTGGCGCGCTTTTCGCTGCTGAATACAATAGGAGGTGACGACCGGCGGCACAGCCGCTGACGTGAGGGAGACGTTCCCGGCATGGCGAGCGACGATCAACCCAGGGCACATATCGACCGGCTCACCCGGAGCGAGGGGAACGGCCTGCTGCTGGCGGGCCTCGACCCGGAACCAACACCACCGCCATCCCCGCCGGACGACGGGGTTGCAACCCGGCGCAGCGCCCCCGGCGCGGTGCAGGTCTTCGCCGACGGCACCGAGCTAGGCCCCGGCGGGCGCTCACTGTCCGAGCTGCTGGAAGCGCTGCGCGGCCCCGACCGCGAGGAGCGCCGCTTTGCAGCCTGGGCGCTCGGTCTGCTGGCCGATATCCGCGCCCTGCCCGACCTGCTCGGCGTCCTCTCCGACGAGGAGTGGGTGGTGCGCCGGGCGGCGGCCTGGGCGCTGGGTGAGATGGGTGTCAAGGTGCGGGATGTGCGCGCCCTGCCCGGCCTGGCCACGCTGCTCTCCGACCCGCAGTGGGTGGTGCGGCGAACCGCCGCCTGGGCGCTGGGCTGTGTCGGGGATAAGCGTGCCATCGAGCGCCTGCGCGTGGCCCTCATGGAGGAGCGTTACAGCGCCGTGCGTGAGGCGCTGGTGTGGGCGCTGGGCAAGATCGGCGACCCGGCTGCCGTGCCGCACCTGCTCGCGGCGCTCCAGGACACCAGCCGCGAGGTGCGGGCGCGCGCGGCGCTGGCCCTGAGCAGCATCGGCGGCGAGCAGGCCGCGCAGGCCCTGCGCGATCTGTTCGCCGGGGGCACAGGCGAGTTAGCTGTGCCTGCCGCCCAGGCGCTGGGCCATCTCGGCGATCCGTCCGTCCTGCCCGACCTGGCCGCCGCCCTGCGCGGGCCTGGGCCGGAGGTGCGCTGCGCTGCTGCCAGGGCGCTGGGCAAGACGGGCGATGCGCGCGCCCTGCCTTACCTGCTCACCGCGCTGAACAGCCAGAGCGACGACGACATGCACAAGGCCGTCGCGGAAGCGCTGGGCGAGCTTGGCACGCGCGTCAAAAGCACCGCCATCCGCAACAGCGCCTACCACGCGCTGCTCGACGTGTGGAGCGACGCGAGCGGTGATCCGGAGGTGCGCCGCGTCATCGGCGAGGCGATGGCCCGCATCCACGAGGCGCGCCGCTCCGATGTCCCCGCGCCCCATCCCCCACCTGCCGACCAGCCGCCCGCCGAGGAAGAAGCGGACAGCGCCGGGACTTCGCAGGCCGGATAACCACACCTGCCATCACGGCGACGGGGTGGTACAATACCGGCTCGCAGCACACGACGCCGTTTCGGGCGTCATCCCTGCCATCCATCACGCAAACAGGAAACCGGGCGGAAT
This sequence comes from uncultured Anaerolineae bacterium, assembly GCA_964603985.1. Classification (GTDB taxonomy): domain Bacteria; phylum Chloroflexota; class Anaerolineae; order Aggregatilineales; family UBA3940; genus CAZRXG01. The sequence goes on from CAZRXG010000016.1 coordinate 73,924, forward strand.
GAACCTCCTCATCCAGCTTGCCATTGGCATCATCCTCAGCGGCCTGATCGGCCTCTTTGCCTACCGGCGCGGCTCGCTCTCAAAGGGCGGCGCGCTCGGCGCGGTGATGGTCGGCACGGCCATCTTCGGCTTCGGCGGCGTGGCCTGGGGCCTGCTGCTGATCACCTTCTTCATTACCTCCACGCTGCTCTCGCACTACAAGGCGGCGGCCAAGGAGAAGCTGGCCGAGAAGTTCGCCAAGGGCCACCAGCGCGACCTGGGCCAGGCGCTTGCCAACGGCGGCGCGGGCGCATTGATCGCGCTGGCCTCACTCGCCTCCCCCGGCCACCCGGCCATGCTGGCCGCGTTCGTCGGCGCGATGGCGTCCGTCAACGCCGACACCTGGGGGACCGAGCTGGGCGTCCTCAGCAAGAAGCCCCCGCGCTTGATCACCACCTGGCAGCCCGTCGAGCCGGGTACGTCGGGCGGCATATCGCTGGCAGGGCTGTTCGCCAAACTAGGCGGGGCGCTGCTGATCGGCCTGGCGGCGCTGGCCTTCTTCGCCATCGGGAGGTTGCTGGGCGGCCAGACGCCCGCCGAACTGTGGCTGATCCCGGCTGCGGTCGTGGGCGGGGTGGCCGGTGCCTACTTTGACAGCCTGCTCGGCGCGACCGTCCAGGCCATCTACTACTGCCCCGCCTGCGATAAGGAAACCGAGCGCCACCCGACCCACCTGTGCGGCACGGAGACGCGTTACAAGCGCGGCTGGCGCTGGCTGAACAACGACCTGGTCAACTTCATCAGCTCGCTGGTCGGGGCGCTGGTGGCGGTCGGCGTGGGGCTGGCGCTGGCTTGAGCCGGGCGGCTATACGTACCCCTGGGGTGTGTTCGAGTTTGGGGGTGAATTGCTCGTTGTCCGCAAATTTGCAGAGTAATCTGTGCCATCTGCGAAATCTGCGGACTGAATCCGGGAAACTCGCCCCAAAATCCGAACGCCCCCGTACCCCTGTTCCCCACCGAAAAACCGGATTTAGTTTCCCCTAAACCCGATTTGACACCACCCCTCTAATATGTTACAATTCCCACAACTTCTAAGAAAGGAGCAGGCCACTATGGTGATCACGTTTCGCAAAGTAGTAATGTGTGCGTTTTATGCCTCGCCGGGCATCGATGCCCACAGTGGCTGTGGTGCGCCTGCTGCTGACCGATAACACCCTCCTTAATTGACTGAGGTCAGCCGTGGGCCGCCACACCGCCGCCCACGGTTTTTCTTTCCAGCGATCTTCATGGCTCCCATAGCTGTGGGCGGAGGTCGGCATCGCTGCCGTTACCGCAGGCACAAATGTTGTAACTTGCCCGGACGCCGTTCAGCACGTCGGGCTTCAGGAGCCAGCCAAAGGAGATCGCAATCATGCTAGGCCACCTGCTGAACAAACAACAACCTGAGATAGTACGCCCCGACCTGCCGCAGGCCGTGCCGGGGTTGGTCTTCCGCGCCTGCCAGGGCGAGGCCGACTACCCGGCTATGGCAGCCGTCGTCGAAAGCTGCCGGGAGTGGGACCAGCTCGACCCGCACTCGCTGGCCGAGGCCATCCCCAACGCCGGGGACCTGGCCCGCGCCCTGACCCCGGCCCGCTACCACGATGGACACAAGAACGTCCTGGTCGCCGAGGTGGATGGCGCCGTCGTGGGTTACAACATCATCAACTGGTGGGTCGAGAAAGCCCACGTCCCGGTGTACCACCACCGTGGATACCTGACCCCGGAGTGGCGCGGGAAGGGCATCGGCACCGCGATGCTTCACCGGGTCGAGGCGCGCATCCGCAGGCTTGCATCCGTGCATCCCCGGGGCATCTGCGCAGTCATCAACACCAGCGCGAGCAGCACCGAGAAAGAGACGACCCGGCTGCTGCTCCACGAGGGGTACTTCCCGGTCCAGGTCTTCAGCGAGATGGCGCTCGATCTGGCCCACCACATCCCCAACGTTTACCTGCCGCACGGCTTCGAGCTGCGGCCCGTCCGGGCCGGTGACTGCCGGGCGGCCTGGGAGATCGGACGGGCGGCCCGCGCGCGAGGGCAGGGACTCATGGCAGCGCCCGAAGACGAGTACCGGGCCTTACAGGACCGCCCCACCTTCGACCCGGCGCTGTGGCGGGTTGCCTGGGCCGGTGACGAGATCGCCGGGGTGGTGCTGTGCGAGCTGTCCGGCGACGTGGGTCTGGTGACGGACGTGTGCATCTGCCTGTCCTGGCGGGGTCACGGTCTGGCCCGCGCCATCCTGCTGCACGCGCTGCACGGTCTGAAGGCGCGCGGCGCGGCGCAGGCCCGCCTGATCGCCGACGCGGGCGCGGCGCTCACCGGCGACACGCTCTACGCCAGTGTGGGGTTCCGGGCGCTCAAGCAGTACACCCGCTACCGCAAGCCGCTCAACCCGGCCTGACGCCGGGGATAGGGCCGGTAAAACGCCGTCGGGGGCACGACCATCGTGCCCCCGTTTCTTCTTCTAAATCGGCACTGGAGTCTCGCGTTTCTTGAGGCAAATTGGCGAACTCCAGTATCCCCTGATCATTTGTCAGGGATTTGGCAAGTTGTATGTTGTCGGTGGTTGGTTCTTGGTGATGTGAAACTTGTGAGCAGCGGCGCGGGGCCTTATTGCGATTCGCGATATTTCCTGAGGGTGGCTAAGGCTTCGGGTGTGTCGATTTTTTCGAGGGCTTTGGCGGCGGCGTTCCGCACCCGCCAATTCTCATCGCGCAGGGCGGCAACCAGGGGTTTGAGGGCGGCGGGGTTACCGATCAGACCAAGAGCTTCGGCGGCTAAGATGCGCACCCACTTATCTTCATCGGTCAGGGCGGCAATCAGCGGCTCTAGGGTGGCAGGGCTTCCGATCCAGCCCAGCGCTTTGGCGGCGGAACGCCGCACCCCCTTATCTCTATCGCGCAGGGCGGCAATCAGCGGCTCTAGGGCGGCATGGTTTCCGATCTGGCCCAGCGCAGAGGCCGCGGCTTCCCGCACCCACCAATCTTTATCGCACAGGGCAGCTAGTAACGGCTCAGGGGCGGCATCCCCGATCTGACCCAGCGCTTTGGCGGCGGAACGCCGCACAAACACGTTTTTGTTGCGCAAGGCGGCAATCAGCGGCTCTAGGGCGGCATGGTTTCCGATCTGGCCCAGCGCAGAG
>CAZRXG010000016.1:77183-80940 GCA_964603985.1 uncultured Anaerolineae bacterium
GCCGCGGCTTCCCGCACCCCCGCATTTTCATCGGTCAGGGCAGCTAGCAACGGCTCAAGGGCAGCAGCATCTCCGATCTGGCCCAGCGCTTTGGCGGCTTCACTTCGCACCCGCCACTCTTCATCAGTCAGGGCATCTAAGAGCGGCTCTAGGGCGGCGGCGTCTCCGATCTGGCCCAGCGCTTTGGCGGCGGCATGCCGCACCCATGCATCTTCATCACGCAGGGCGGCAATCAGCGGCCCCACGCTGGCGGGGTCTCCGATCTGGCCCAGCGCTTCAGCAGCATCACTCCGTAGCGGCATATCCTCATCGATCAGGGCGGCAAAGAGCGGCTTAAGAGCGGCGGGGTTTCCGATCTGGCCCAGCGCTATGGCGGCGGTATGCCGCACCGTACCAGTTTCATCACGCAGGGCGGCAATCAGCGGCTCAAAGGCAGCAGGGTCTCCAATCTGGCCCAGCGCTTCGGTGGCGCTACGCCGCACATCCGCATTTTCATCACGCATGGCGGCTAAGAGCGACTCAAGGGCGGCTGCGTCTCCAATATGGCCCAGCGCTATGGCGGCGGTATGCCGCACCCATGCATCTTCATCACGCAGGGCAGCAATCAGCGGCCCGACAGCAGCGGCGAGGCCGATCGTGCCCAGCGCCCCGGTGGCGACTGCCCGCACCCGCGAATTTTCATCGCGCAGGGCATCTATGAGCGGCCCTAGGGCGGCGGGGTCTCCGATCTCGCCCAGCGCTATGGCGGCGTGGTGTCGCACCTCCGCATTTTCATCGCCCAGAGCGGCGATCAGGCGATCTACAGCGGCAGGGTCTCCGATCTGGCCCAGCGCTTCGGCAACCTTACTCCGCACCCCCGCATTTTTATCGGTCAGGGCAGCAATTAGCGGCTGCACAGCAGTGGGGTCTCCGATCTGGCCCAGCGCATAGGCGGCGCGACCCTGCACCTCCACATCTTCATTGGTCAAGGCGGCAATCAGTGGCCCTACGGCAGCGTCCCCGATCTTGCCCAGCGCATAGACGGTGACTGTCCGCACCCGCGAATCTTCATCGCGCAGGGCGGCTGCCAGCGACCCGACGGCGGCAGCGTCTCCGATCTCGCCCAGCGCTGTGGCGGCCTCACGCCGCACCTCCGCATCTTCATCGGTCAGGGCGTCGATCAGTGGCTCGAAGGCAGCGCTGCCGATATTGCCCAGCGTCCGGGCGGCCCGGCGGCGCACATCAATATCGGCGTCTTTGTCGCGCAAAGTGGCAATTAGTGATTCAACTGTTGGCTGATTCATGCCGCTCGACAAGTGTCAGCTCAAGCATCACAACCAGCGTTTCAAGCACAGGCGGTACACGCGAGTGAGTGTCACCGCCGCGGCAGCCAGGCCGCCCCGTCTACGCGTCTACTGCGAGGGCAGTGTGACCTTGGCATTCGTGCCGTAAAACCGGCCCCCGTTCCCGTTCTCCGTGTACCACATCCACAGCAGCCCCGTTTCGGCGTCGAAGTAGAGGATCGGCGCGTTCTGCGAGAGGGCGAACGGTGCCCAGTCGGGGATGGGGATGTAGGTCAACCGCTCCCAGTTCACCCTATCGAACGACGCCACCATCCCGATCTTGAAATTCTCCCCCTGCGATCCCAGGAAGCCGGTGTAGGCCATCAGCCACAGGCCGTCGTGGTAGACGACGCTGGGCAGTTCCACCTCCGTGCCCTCGAAGGTAGCAATGTCGGGCCGGGGCGAGAGCAGCGGGTTGCCCGCGCAGGGCGTCCAGTTGATCCCGTCGCTGCTGGTCTGGCAGCCGATCCTGCGCTCGAAGTCGGGTTGCAGGCCGGTGCCCGCGTAGAACAGGTAATACGTCCCGCCGACCTTGACCACGTCCGGCCCGTCGATGCGCTCCTCGTCCCAGGAGCCGGGCTGGCCGTGCGTGAGCACCGGGCCGGTGGTCGCCCGCGTCCAGTTGATCCCGTCGCTGCTGGTCGCGTAGCCAAACCCCATCGAGTATTTGCCAGAAGAGGAGTCGTTGCCCAGGTACCACATCTGGAACTGGCCGGTGGCGGGGTCGTACAGCACACTCGGCTGGAGGACCTTGCCCGAATCCCAGGTCGTGAACGGCCCCCGCTCGAAGACCGGCGCGTTCTGCTTGCGCACCCAGGTGCGACCGTCGGTGCTGGTCGCCAGCCCGATGGCCGCCTCGCCATCCTCGTCGCCTCCCGTGTAGTACAGCCAGAACTCGTCCCCCACGCGGATCACGTCGCTGCCGCGGATCACTTCCCCGTCCCACGCATCGCTGTCGGTACTGGGAACCAGCCCCGGCGACGCGCCCGCGTTCACCGGCTCAAACTCCTCGATCACCAGGCCCGCGTCCAACGGCGAGGCGGGCGCTTCCTCGGCGGGCTTGGAGCAGTAAGCAAAGGCATCATCGACGTAGCTGTAGTTGTTCTTGAACGGCCACAGCCGCATATTTTCGATGAAGACGGTGGCGCTGTCGCTGGTGGCAGTGAAGGTCAGGCTGATGCGGGCGTACTGGTCGTAGATACCATCCTCGTACCCGAAGCTCCGGCTGTTCACCATGCCATCGGCCCAGGCGTAGTTGCCGCCCTCCGGGTCGACGCGCACGTACCACGTCGAGTTGGCGCGATCGTCCTCGGTCTTCAGGTCGGATTCCGACGGGTCGGCATCCTCCGCCGCGCTGCTCCACGACTGCACCCAGGCACCCACCTCGCACAGCTCGCCGGGGCGGGTGGGGAAGGTCTGGTAAACACCGGCCCGGCACACCTGGTACGAGCAGAACCACATCTGTGCCTGCGTGCCCCGGCGGACGCGCGCGCTTTCCCCGATCACGTCGAAGTCCGGTCTAACGAGCTTCAGGTCCGGCTCGTTGCCGCTGCCGTGACGCGTCGCCCGGCACTCCGTAGAGGTGTACGGTTTCGCGCAGTAGAACGGATCCCACTCCGCAACCACCATCACCGTGTCGAACCCGGCCCGCTCCGCCGCTCCCTCAAAGCCGGAGTTAAGCAGGCGGTTGGGGGGGTGCGGCGTGGGGGGCGGGACGGAAGTCGGCACGGTGCGCACCACGGTCGGGCTGACCGGTGTGGGAAACTTGATCGGCGTCGGCGGGAGCATCTCACCCTGGGTGGGCGTCGGCGTGATGCTCGGCGGCGGCGGCGATTCACTGGGCGGCAGGGCGGTGGGCGACATCGTCGCGGTGACAGGCGGCTCCGTCGGAACGGGCGGCGGCGAGGGCGTGCCCGCCGCGACCGGCGTACCCGACACGGCGCAGCCCGTGACCAGGACGGCAGTTACAACCAGCAGTGTGACGATGCAAATCGAACGGTTCATGTCAAACTCAAGGCAACTTTCTGCTATCAATTCAGGCGGGGGCATCATAGCAGATCAGAACGTCTTCCGCCAGTAGATTTACCCGGCCTGGTGGCGGTGGCTCTGGCACTCCATTTTTGGGATCTTTGTTAATTCCCCGGTCGAGTTTTTTGTAACAGCCGCGATGTGTTGTATAATAAGCGCGCCGGTTTCTTGCGCCTGGCACCCATTCCGTCCGTTCTAAGGGAAAAACCGCCGAAAGGAGGCACAATCGACCGAGACGAGACTCTCAACGTGTCCTCTACCAAAGAAAGACCATTTACACATCTTACACACCGCGCTCATACATCGACCTAATTTGGAGACACGAGGATCAAAGAGGAGAGATGTCGTGAAAACCTCCCGCGTTTCACTGTTACGTTTGAGTATTCTACTTCTTTCACTGCTCCTTT
>CAZRXG010000017.1:0-80297 GCA_964603985.1 uncultured Anaerolineae bacterium
CGCCCGCGCTCTTCGAGCGCTGGGAGAGGGGTGTCGCGGGGCGACCGGAGGTCGCGGCGAGATAGGGGTGAGGGAAAAGCCCGGAGCACCGCACCGCGACGACCGGCGGCGGCGCGATTTTCCTCAACTTTTTCGCACTTCCCTGCGCCGTCAGCGCCTGACGGCGACGATGATCCACACCTGGCTGCCCGGCAGATCTTCCGTGATCAACTCGGCATCAAAGCCCGCGTCGTGAAATGCCTTCAACGGCTCGGACGGCCAGGGGCCGCGCTGCCCGGTGATGCGATAGAGCCACTCCAGGAAGCGGGCCAGCGGGTTGGCCATGGTCAGTATCCCGTTGGGCACAAACACGAGCCGACCGCCCGGCTTGAGCACGCGGTGGGCCTCGCTCAGCGTGTCGGGGTGGATGATGAACTCGGTCGGGAAGGTGCTGACAGCCGCGTCGAAGCACCGGGAAGAGAAGGGAAGCTGCATGGCGCTGGCGCGCGCCAGGCGGAGCGGGCACCCGACACGACGCAGCTTACGGCGGGCAATCCGGCCCATGTAAGGAGACAGATCGATGCCCACCGGTTTCAACCCTGTATTGGCAAGATCGATCTGGAAGTCGGCGGTGCCGTGTCCCAGTTCGAGGATCAGGTCGCCCGGCGCGGCGTCGAGGTGGGGAAGACCGGCACGCTGCCAGCGCCGCCAGTTGCCAAGCGAGACCCCCCAACTGACGAGGTCATACGTCCACGCAAGCTCGTTGTAGAGCAGGCGGAAGCCAAACCGAACCAGCCGCCACCACAGGCCGACCGGCCCTCCGTCTCTCACGTGGTCAGGCTCCCGAAGGTCGCCAGCTCTATCCCCTCGGCATGCATCATCTCGCGCACGCTGGAATGGGTCAGGGCAACCAGCTCGTCGGCGCGGCGCTCGGCGTAGCCGGACCAGGCGCGCAGGTCGTCGTCGACCTCCCCCGGATGGCACATCAACTCGGTCACGCCTTCGGGGATGTCGATGATGAGATTGAGCAGATCGCCGAGCGTGGCCCCCTCGCCAAAGAACGCGCCGATGAAGCCGTCGGGCATGGGCACCGGAGTGTCGGACAGAAAGCGCCCCAGGTCGCTCACCATCTCCCCGGCGGCGGCCCGATCCGGGGCAATGCCCAGGCTCACCAGCAGGCGGATGGCCGTCTCCTGCTTCCGGGGGATGGGCCTGCGGATCGGCACGCCAAGCTCGCCTGCCAGCCGGGTCATGAGCGCCAGCATCGGCGGGCTGAAGTAGGTAACGTGGTGGTGGCTGTCCAGGTGATCCGGGGGGCGGCCCGCGACCCCGGCGAAGCGGTCGATCTGGGCGCGAAGCTCGCGCTCGACCTGGGCCATGTCGATCCCGGCCAGGTGGGCAACCACGTCCTCTTTGCGCCTGAACAGACCGCCGTCCTGGAGCAGGTCGGGGATCTCATCCGGCGCGGAGACCGGCGGTCCGGCGGTGAGCGTGAAATGCAGGCCCAGCCCCAGGTCGGGGGCCTCGCGCAGGGCCAGTTCGACCGACTCGGCAGCGGCGGGCATGTTGATCATGACGCTGGACGAGGTGACGATCCCCTCGTGGTGCGCCCTGACGATGCCGCGCGTCACACCGGGCGTGTAGCCCAGATCATCCGCGTTGACGATGAGAAGCCGGGGCATAGGGGAGATGCCTTTCAGAAGGTCAAAGCTCGCCTTGCAGAACGTCCTGCACCAGGTCGGGGGCGTCGCTCGTGATCATATCGACGCCCAGGTTGCGCATCCGGCGGATATCGGCCACCTGATTGACCGTCCACACGTTAACCCGGTAACCCCGCCTGCGCGTCCAGGCCATGTAGCGCCTGTCGACCATCGAAAAGTGGGGGTGACGCGCCTGGTGCGGGCCGATGACCGGCCGGGCCAGCCACTTGCCCAGCACATAAGCCGGTCTGTCGGGGGCATAGATATAACCCAGCGGCGTCTGGGGAGATACGCGGCGAACGTGGCGCAGAGCCAGCGGGTTGAACGACGAGACCAGCACGCGGCTCGCCAGGTCATGCGCCTCAATGGTATCAACGACAACCTGAGACAGGCGGGCACTTGTGCCAAAGACTTTCAACTCGACGTTGATTAACAGGCGGCTGCCGACCGTCTCGAAGACCTCGTCGAGCGTCGGGATGCGCGTCCCGGCAAATTCGTCCGAGAACGATGCGCCTGCGTCAAGCTCGCGCAGCTCTTCCAGAGTTTTCTGCCCAACCAGCCCCGATCCACCGGTCGTTCCACCGACGGTGAGATCGTGTATGACAACCGGAACGTCGTCCAGGCTGAGCTGGACATCCAGCTCGACGCCGTCTGCGCCGAGATCGGCAGCCAGCTCAAAGGCAGGAAGCGTGTTCTCCGGGGCTTGCAGACGCGCGCCCCTATGAGCGAAGTTCAGAATACGGCCCTGGTAGAAATATGCTAACGGCAGACTCTGGAGATTTGACATGTATTGGGCGAATCCACCCGCTGCCGGTCCCTATCGCAAAATAGGGACCGGCCATTATCCTATCCGTAAAACCTGAGGCTGACGTTCAGAAGATGCGAAAGGTCATCCCAGGCAAGGGGGTTGCCCCCCTTGCCACACACATTGGATATAAGCCCAAACCTACAACTCGACAAAGTAAGCCTCACAGGCACGGTCGAGCAGGTCTTTGGTCATCTGGAAGGGCACACCGAGATACCCGGAGATGTCCCTCATCTGGTCGATCAGGTCACGCGGATGGACGGCCCGGAGCGCCCGGTTCTGCGTGATGTACCACTCCTGGAGCAGATAGGCCAGCATTTTGTCGTCGTAAGGCAGGCCACGCGCCTGGGCAACACGCATGAAGATCTCGCGAAATTCCTCGTAGTTCGGGTCAACGATCTCGATCTTGTGCCGGATACGGCGCAGGAATGCCTCGTCAACCAGATCGGTCGGCTCCAGGTTGGTCGAGAAGACGATCAACACGTCAAAGGGAACCTCCAGCTTGCGCCCCGTCGCCAGGGTCAGGAAGTCAACACGCTTTTCCAGCGGGACGATCCAGCGGTTCAGGAGGTCGCGCGGGCGAACCTGCTGGCGGCCAAAGTCGTCGATCAGGAACATACCGCCGTTCGACTTGACCTGAAAGGGCGCCTCGTAAAACCTGTTGCTCGGATCGTAGACCAGATCCAGGCTTTCGAGCGTCAGCTCACCACCGACCATGATCATCGGGCGCTTGATCTTGATCCAGCGCGGGTCAGGGCGGCTGCGAGTCGTCCCCGTGCCCGGTGTTTCCTCCTCTACTTCCTCGATGACTTCGTGGTTGACGGCGTCAAAAACACGCACGGTCTGGCCGTCGATGTCAATCGCGTACGGGATGTACATCGTCTGCCCCAGCACGACGCGCCCGACCGACTCCGAGATCGTCGTCTTGCCGTTGCCGGGCGGGCCGTACATGAAGATCGAGCGACCGGAGTTAACCGCAGGGCCGATCTTCTCGAAGATCTTCCTGTTGATCACCAGGTGTGAGAGCGCACGGTTCATGGTTTCCTGATTGACCAGCATCCGGTTGCTCTGCTCGTAAATCGCCCGCGAGTAAATGCGGAGCGGGACGGGCGCAGGCCCCGCATACTGCGACCGCTCTAAAGCCTCGCGGGCCTTCTCGACGCCAGCACCCGAAATCAGGTACTCGTAGGTCCCCTCGCCGAAGCTGCCGCCTCCCTTAACCTCGACCCAGCGCTCACGTTTAAGCAGCTCCATCACCAGATCGACCGTGCCGGTGAAGGGCAGCCTGACTTCTTGAGCGATGCGGTAGCCCGACATAACACCGCCGAAGTAGAGGACTTTGAGCACCAGATCGGCGATGGCGATCTGGTTCAGGCCGGTGTCTTCAATGGACGTAATGGGGCGGGGCGTCCAGGACTCGCCTACGCCCTCACCGTAACGCTCACCGGGCGGCGCCTCCAGCCCGGTAGACGCACCTGCCTGGGAGGCCTGCCGCTCGGCGGCCTGCTGTTGTGCACGTTGGACTGCAGATGGCTTAAGTTCACTCATGATTCCACTTCCTCTAGAGCCTGTCCGACGCGTAAGACTTCTTCTTCCGTATTATAGCCATGTGTCGATATTCGCAAATAGTGATTACCGGCTGCATCCTGATGAGGACGCATGACGATATCCCTCCGGTCGAGCGCCGCCATCGCGACCTCGGGGTCACCGTTCCAGGCGAAGGTGACGATGTTGGCGTGATGCTCAGGCTGAACCGGCGTCACCACGCGGTGCCCGCGCCCGGTCAGATCGGCAATGGCGAGATCGCTGAGGTGCGTCACCCAGTCGGCGATGTGCTCAACGCCAACGTCCAACAGCAGGTCGACGGCGGCCCGCAGCCCCGCCAGCCCGGCAATGTTGGCCGTGCCCAGGTCAAAGCGGCGGGCACCGGGCTTCAGGGTCAGGTCGTAGTGCAGCCAGTGCTCGTGGTCGACGACCGACACCGCGCCGACAAAAACGGGGTCGAGCTGCTCGATCAGATCGGCGCGCACAACCATAAATCCCTGGCCGGGGGGAGCGAGCAGCGCCTTTTGTCCACCTGAAACCAGGGCGTGAATCCCCATCGCCTGCATGTCTATGGGAACAATGCCCGCTGCCTGAATGGCGTCCACCACCAGCCAGAGATCGTGGTCGGCGCAGTAGCGCCCCAGTGCAGCCAGATCCTCGCGGCGACCGGTGAAGAACTGCACGCCGCTGACGGCGACGACCCGGCAGCGCTCGTCCCTCGCTTCGTCCAATGCCTCCAGGGTCAGCCCGCCATCGCGTGAGGGAACGAGGCACACCTCAACACCCTTCCGGGCCAGGTTTTGCCAGGGATAAACGTTGGAGGGGAATTCGACATCGCACAGCAAGACTTTATCGCCGGGTTGAAGGGGGAGGCTCTGGGCGATAACATTAATCCCGGCAGAGGTGTTCTGAACAAAGGCAACCTCGCCCGGTGGCGCATTCACCAACCGGCCAATGCGTGCGGGGAGTTCCTCGCACAGCGGCGTCAGCAGGTCAGTGTAGACCCGGCTGCCGTGAAGGGCCATCATCTCAGCAGCGTCAAGCAGGGCCTGCTTGACCGGCCTGGGAAGAGGAGACATGCCCGCATGGTTCAGGTAGGTTACTCCGCTGCGAGTAACCTCGAACTTATCACGCAGAGCGGCCAGGTCGTAAGTTGGTGCGGCAATAGACGTGGGTCTTCCCAAGTCAACCTCGTTGTATCTGTTAACGATAAGCGATTATAGCATTGCCCTGTGACCACCCACAAACGGAATCATAACACAGCCGGTGAGAATTCCGCGAATCAGGCCGAATTGATACACAAATACACAAATAGTAGAGATTCCGTAGGGTAGTACGGTGCGAGGATGTATTATAATGATCGATCAAGAGAGGCCACGGCCTTGAGGAGATGTTAATGCTCGAACGCCTGCACTGGCTGGGTCATTCCAGTTTTCGAATCAACGGGCCTCCCCACGACGACCTCCCCACGATTTACATCGACCCGTGGCGTCTGCCGGAGGATTCACCGCTGGCGGATTTGATTCTCATCGGTAACGACCACTACGACCACTGCTCACCGGACGACATCAACCTGATCCGGAAAAGTGATACGCTCATTGTAGCCAACCACCGGGTCGCGGGGCTGATCGGTCCGGGTGTGCAGGTCGTACGTCCCTGGCAGGGTGCGATCAATTACCAAGGCGTTTCCATCAGGCCGGTACCGGCCTACACCATCGACAAGGCCTGTCACGACAAGGCATATGAAGGGCTGGGGTTCCTGATCTCCTTCCTGCGACACGATATCTACTTCGCGGGCGACACGGACCTGATACCGGAAATGGATAAGATCGGATGTGACATCGCCCTGCTGCCGGTCGGCGGCTCATTCACGATGAGCTACACTGAGGCCGCCGAAGCCGCCCAACGGCTGCGTCCCAGCCTCGCCATCCCGATGCACTACGGGCAGGAAATCCCCGGCAGCAAAGAGGACGGGCGGCTTTTCTGCCAGACGGTCAACGGCGTCATCCAGGCGCTCGAACTCCCGTTGGAGAACCCTCCCTTCTGAACCCCGCCAAACGTATTGGGGGACGCTGTGGGCTGAGCGCCGGGTGAAACATTGTCTCGCCTGTACAGCCATTTTTACCTGACGATCTCACTATTCCGTCATAGGGTGTGGACGGAACGTTTTTTTGGATAGGACTTGTGCGGTTGGGACGCCGGCGATCCACAGGCCAGGAGGTTTCAGTCCGCAGATGACGCGGATTACACAGATTTTCTACCCCTTTATCCCACTGCGAGCGGGAGGTTGAAGAAATGATTTCTTTATCCGTATCAGACTCTTGGAAGACAGCCTATCCTGGGGCCGTCGTGGGAGTAATGGTCTTAGGGAACGTCGCCAATCCTAAAAAGAGCGCGGCCCTGGATGATAAGAAAAGAGAGCTGGAAAATCTCCTTCGATCCCAGGTGTCCACTAAATCAGATTTAGAAGCTCTCCCGATCATCCAGGCGTATGGCACCTACTACAAAGCTTTTCGAAAAAACTACCATGTTCTGTTTCAACTCGAATCAATTGCCCTCAAAGGGAAGTCACTCCCTGATGTAGCTGCGCTCGTTGAAGCCATGTTCGCAGCCGAACTGAAAAACATGTTATTAACCGCCGGGCACGACCTGAACGCGTTAGAGCTACCCGTCAGATTGGATATCTCGAAAGGTCATGAGCAGTACGTAATGTTGAATGGGAAGGAACAATCACTAAAGCCCGGCGATATGATGATGGCCGATAACCAGGGGATAATTTCCAGTGTGATATACGGCCCGGACAGGCGCACACGAATAACACAAGATACCAAAAAAGCGCTATTTGTCGTTTACGCCCCTCCCGGTGTAGGCGAGGATCGGGTTACCCACCATTTGCAGGACATAAGGGATTACGTTGAGTTATTCTCTCCTGACTCAGACGTAGACACATTCGAAACCTACGTCGCCCAGGAAAAATAAAAAACCGGGCCGGTCCTGACCCAGACCGCCCGGTCTCCTGTTGCAAAAGAACGTCGTCTACCGCCCTGTTTCTCAGGCGGCTTTTTCTCCGTCAGACCAGGTTAAGGGTTTCTCCTTGGCCGACATGATCAGGGGGCGGCTCTCCCCCCGGATGGCTTTCGCGTCGATGACCACCTTGCGGATGTCATTGCGCGAAGGAATCTCGAACATGACATCCAGCAGCGTTGACTCCAGGATTGACCGCAGCCCGCGCGCGCCGGTCTCGCGCTCAATCGCCATCTCAGCCGCCGTAGACAGGGCCTCGTCCATAAAGACCAGGTCAACGTTGTCCAGCTCGAACATGGTCCTGTACTGGCGCACCAGCGCGTTCTTAGGCTCGGTCAGCACGGCGATCAGCGCCTCGTGATCGAGCGGGTCAACCGTGACCGTGACGGGCAGCCGCCCGACCAACTCAGGGATCATGCCGTAGGCGATCATGTCCTCCGGTGCGATGTGGCGCAGCAGCTCGACATCGTCGTACTCGCGGCGATTGCCGGTGCCCTGAAAACCAATGGTGCCTTTAGCCCCGATCCGCTTGGCGACGATCTCCTCAATGCCTGAAAATGTTCCGCCGCAGATAAAGAGAATGTGCGTTGTATCGAGCTGGATAAATTCCTGGTGAGGATGCTTGCGCCCGCCCTGCGGCGGCACGTTGGCGACCGTCCCCTCGATGATCTTGAGCAGCGCCTGTTGGACGCCCTCGCCGCTGACATCGCGCGTGATCGAGGGGTTGTCGCCGGCCTTGCGGGCGATCTTGTCGATCTCGTCGATGTAGATGATGCCTCGCTTGGCCCGGTTCAGGTCAAAGTCGGCGGCCTGGATCAGGCGCAGCAGGATGTTCTCGACATCCTCGCCCACGTACCCGGCCTCGGTCAGGGCCGTTGCGTCGGCGATGCAGAAAGGCACGTCAAGAATGCGTGCCAGGGTCTGAGCGAGCAGGGTCTTCCCCACCCCGGTGGGGCCAATGATCAGGATGTTGCTCTTGTCGATCTCAACGTCCTCAAGCTGCCCATACGTCCTGACGCGCTTGTAGTGATTGTACACCGCCACGGATAGCACACGCTTGGCATGCTCCTGCCCGACGACATATTCATTCAGGCGGTCATAGATATACTGGGGAACCGGGACCTCTTTGCTAAGGAAGTCTTCATCACCCGGTAAAGCCGAGTTTTCCTCTTCGAGGATCTCCTGGCACAGACTCACGCACTCATCGCAGATAAAGACGTTATCCGGTCCCGCGATCAGGCGTCTGACCTCACCCTGTGGTCTCCGGCAGAAAGAGCATCGTTGCGGACTTCCGTGATCGGCGTTTATCATGATCGCTACTCCGGTTTGTTGGGCGTCTCTAGCACACCGTCGATCAAGCCGTACTCAACCGCCTCTTCAGCAGTCATGTACAGGTCACGGTCGGTGTCCTCGGCGATCTTATCAATAGACTGCCCAGTATGGTCCGACAGGATCAGGTTAATCCGCTCGCGCAAACGCAAGATCTCTTTGGCCTGAATCTCAATGTCGGTCGCCTGGCCCTGCGCACCTCCCAGGGGCTGGTGCATGTGAATGGTTGCGTTGGGCAGAGCATACCGCCGACTCGACGTTCCTGCTGTCAGCAGGACGGTGCCAAAGCTGGCCGTGAAGCCCACCGCAACCGTGCTGATCGGCGCTGTCACCTGCTGCATGGTATCATAAATTGCGAGTCCTGCATAGACGGCCCCCCCCGGCGAGTTGATGAACATCTGGATTTCCTTCTCCGGGTCCTCGCGATTGAGGTAGAGAAGCTGGGCAACGATCAGGTTCGCTATCTGATCGCTGATCAGCGAGCCGACAAAGACGATGCGCTCTTTCAGCAGCAGAGAATAAATGTCATAGGCACGCTCACCGCGGCCTGTGGTTTCGATCACCATCGGGATCAGGTTGCTGGGTACACTAGACGACATAGTCGATAATACTCCTTTCATGGTTCTTGCCACTCCGGGCAGGTTACGCTAAGTCTCAAACCTCGTCGCCACCGGCGGGAGCCTCTGAAGCTACCTCCGCTGCTTCATCAGATGGCACTTCGTCCCCGTCATCACCGGTTCCGGCCCCTGCCGGAGCAGGCCCCCCCTCTTCGGCGGCCTCAACCGGCGCTCCCGCTTCCTCATCGGCTTCGAGCGCGTCGAGGTCAGGCACTTCGCCACGCGCTATCATGAACAGTCGCTCAATGGCCTTATTCACGAGCAACTCACTGGTAATCACTTCGCGGACCTGCGGCGTCGAGGCAAATTGCTGTGCCAGTCCAGCCTGTGCACCATAGGTGAGTGTCCTGGTCTTGATCTCGTCCTCGATCTCCTCAGGGCCGACCGAAAGCTTCTCAAGCTCGACGAGCTTGCCCATGATCAGCCCGCGCGTCAACTGCTTGGCGGCACCCTCGCGGAAATCGTCACGCAGTTCGTCCTCGGTCATTCTATTGATCGTGAGATACGCTTCAAGGTCAAGACCTTCCCTGTTTAGACGATGGCCCAGATCCTCGACCATGTCGTCGATCTGCTCGTCCAGCATGACGGGCGGGTATTTAACGTGGGCCACCTCGTCCTCAACGAGATGGGTCAGAATCCGGTCGAGGTGCTTGTCGCGCACCCGACGCTCGGCGGCCCTTTCGAGCCGCGCGCGGATATCCGACTCCAGGTCGGCCAGGCTTTCGTAATCGCCGGCACTCTGGGCGAATTCGTCGTCCAGGTCAGGCACTTCCTGCCGGTAAACTTCAACGCACTTCACCTCGAAGTGAACGGTCCGTCCACGCAGTTCTGCGTGCACATCGTCATCATCGGTCGGCAGCGTGAGGTCGAACTCGCGCTCGTCGCCCACTGCCATGCCGACCACCTCTGCCGCAAAACCGGGCATGGGAAGCCTGGCATCTTCGGCAACATCGACCGGGGCTGCCTTTTGATCTAAAAGAAGACGCTGCTCGTCATCCTGACCTGCGTCCTCTGCATCCTCCTCCGAGCCGACCAGTGTGCCTCGTATGTCGAGCGAGGCGAGATCCCCCATCTGGATGGCGCGTTCAACCGGTTCGAGAACGGCCTCGTCGCGCTGGAGATTCCTCAACTCTTCCTGGACCTGCGCATCGCTCACCTCAGGCGGCTCAAAGGGAATACGCACATCGCGGTAGGCACCCAGGTCGATCTCCGGCGCGAGCGGCACCGTGAAGGTCAGCACCAGAGGCTCGTATGATACGTCGTCCAGCGAACCGGCTGCATACGGTCGAAGCCCGCTTTGCTCAAGCGCCTCCTTGTAGACCGCCTGCCCCAGCGAGTCAAGAGCTTCGTCGTAGATGGCTTCTTCACCGTAGTGGCGGGCGATGATGTGATAAGGCGCTTTCCCTCTGCGGAAACCAGGGATATCAACCCGCTTGGAGATCCGCCGGGCGGCTGCCTGAAGCGCTTTCCGGACACGTTCAGGCTCGACAGATACAACCAGTCTGGCCTGATGGTCCTCGAGAAGTTCGGTCTCGACTTCCAGCACTGCTTTTCCTTTTTCTTTCTGCCTCTGCGTGCAGCGTCTTTATTATAGCACGGTTGGCAAAGGGTTGGTATTGGGTTAACAACTACCCGGAGCACGCGTCCCATCACAACCCGGCAACCATGCTTATTGAGCAAATTCAGGGGGAGGTCTACGGACACCCCTCCACTAAAACATGGGGAAGGCGGGACTCGAACCCGCACGCCTCGCGGCACATGATCCTAAGTCATGCTCGTCTGCCAGTTCCGACACTTCCCCTCAACCGGAAGGATTATAGCCCAGTTGAGGAACGGCGTGCAACTGGGTTGCCGGGCGCATCACGACGAGGTAGAATAAGTGTTCGGTTGTTTGTCAATCGATTCCAGGCGTGATCTGAGTACCAACAGCACATAGACACCTATCAAGGGGGCGAAGCGGTAAGGTTTATGGCGCAAGATAAGATCGTCGTTCGTGGCGCGCGAGAGCACAACCTGAAGAACATCACCGTCGAGATACCACGCGACAAACTGGTCGTTATCACGGGGCTGTCAGGGTCGGGCAAGTCGTCGCTGGCCTTCGACACCATCTTCGCCGAGGGGCAGCGGCGCTACGTCGAGTCGCTCTCGGCATACGCCCGGCAGTTCCTGGGCCAGATGGACAAGCCGGACGTTGACCAGATCGAGGGACTAAGCCCGGCCATCTCCATCGACCAGAGAGGGGTCAGCCGCAACCCCCGCTCAACCGTGGGGACGGTCACCGAGATCTACGACTACCTGCGCCTGCTCTACGCCCGCATCGGGGTTCCTCACTGTCCGAACTGTGGCCGTGAGGTGCAGAGGCAGAGCGCCCAGGAGATCGTCGACGCGGTCGAGGCGCTGCCGGACGGCACGCGCATCCAGGTGCTGGCACCGCTGATCAGGGACCGAAAGGGCCACCACCAGCGCGTGTTTGAGGACGTGCGCAAGGCGGGCTTCGTGCGCGTCCGGGCGGACGGTGAGGTCTACGACGTGGACGAGGAGATTCCGCTCGACCGCTACAAGATGCACACCATCGAGGTGGTTGTTGACCGGCTGGTGATACGCCGGTACGAAGATCCCTACGGCGAGGAAGCCGAGGCCGCCCGCTCACGGCTGACCGACAGCATTGAGACCGCGCTGGAGATGGGTGACGGGGTGGTGCTCATCAACCTGGCGGACACGGACGAAGACCTGCTCTTCTCCGAGCATCTGGCCTGTACACACTGCCAGATCAGCCTGCCGGAGCTTGAGCCGCGCAGCTTCTCATTCAACAGCCCGCACGGTGCCTGCCCTGAATGCCAGGGATTGGGCATCCGGCTGGAGGTCGATCCAGATCTGCTCATTCCCGACCCCGATCTCACGCTGCGGGAAGGCCCCTTCGACGCCAATGGGTGGAACAACCAGGACCACCACAGCTACTACCGGCAGCTTCTTGAGGCGACCGCCAAAGCCTGTGGGATCGACGTGGACTCACCCTGGAGCGACCTGCCGCCGGAGCACCGGCGCATCATGCTCTACGGAACCGGGAACAGGCGCATCTCGATCACCTACCGCAACCGTGACGGGGCCACCCGCAGGTTCAGCACCCGCTTTGAGGGCGTGATCGGCAACCTGGAGCGGCGCTACCAGGAAAGCTCGTCCGAGTACATTCGCAGCCAGATCGAGGCCCGCATGACCGAGCACCCCTGCCAGGTGTGCGGCGGGAGGCGACTGCGACCCGAATCGCTGGCCGTGACGGTGGGCGACATGCCCATCGACGAGGTCAGCGCCCACCCCGTCAAGAAGCTGCTGGACTGGGTGGCGATGCTCAAGGGGAGCAGCGGGCAGTCCCCGCTGCTCTCAGAGCGCGATCTGACCATCGCCGACCAGATATTGAAAGAGATCGAATCGCGGCTGAGCTTCATGGTCAACGTCGGGCTGGACTACCTGACGCTGAGCCGCGCTGCCGGGTCGCTGTCGGGAGGTGAGGCGCAGCGCATCCGGCTGGCGACGCAGATCGGCTCGCGCCTGATGGGTGTGCTCTACGTGCTGGACGAGCCGAGCATCGGCCTGCACCAGCGCGACAACCTGCGCCTGATCAGGACGCTCGAAGAGATGCGTGACCTGGGCAACACCCTGCTGGTCGTCGAGCACGACGAAGAGACGATCCGCCACGCCGACTGGGTGATCGACCTGGGGCCGGGTGCCGGAGAACACGGCGGTGAGGTGGTCGCAGAGGGGACGCTCGATGCGATCACCAACACCCCTGCCTCGCTGACGGGTGCTTACCTCACCGGGCGGGAATCCATTCCCATGCCGGAGGCCCGGCGCGAAGGCAGCGGCGAGCACATCGTCATTTACGGGGCGCGTGAAAACAACCTGAAGGACCTGACCGCCCCTATCCCACTGGGTAAGTTCGTGTGCATCACGGGCGTCTCCGGCAGCGGCAAGAGCACCCTGCTGATCGAGGTGCTTTACAAGCGGCTGGCCCAGATCCTGCACGGCAGCCGGGAGCGCGCCGGTAGCCACGACAGCATCGAGGGCGTGGAATACATCGACAAGATCATTAACATCGACCAGTCGCCCATCGGGCGGACGCCGCGCAGCAATCCGGCCACCTACACCAAGATGTTTGACACCATCCGGCAGCTTTTCGCCTCGCTGCCCGAAAGCGAGATTCGCGGCTACAAGCCGGGCCGCTTCAGCTTCAACGTCAAGGGCGGGCGCTGCGAGGCCTGCCAGGGGCAGGGCGTGCTACAGGTCGAGATGCAGTTCCTGCCCGACGTATACATCCCGTGCGACGTGTGCCACGGCAAGCGCTACAACCGCGAGACGCTTCAGGTGCGCTTCAAGGGGATGAACATCGCCGACGTGCTCGACCTGACCGTGAGCGAGGCGGTTGAGGTTTTCGGCACCATCCCGGCCATCGCCAACAAGCTGCACACGCTCGAAGCGGTGGGGCTGGGCTACATTCGGCTCGGCCAACCGGCAACCACGCTCTCCGGCGGCGAGGCCCAGCGCGTCAAGCTCAGCCGGGAGCTGTCGAAGCGTGCCACCAGCAGCACGCTCTACGTGCTGGACGAGCCATCGGTCGGGCTGCACGCCGCAGACGTGGCGAACCTGATCAACGTGCTCCAGGCACTGGTCGACCAGGGGAACACGGTGATCATCATCGAGCACCACCCGGACATCATCAAGGTGGCCGACCACATCATCGACCTGGGGCCGGAAGGCGGTGACGCAGGCGGGGAGATCGTCGCGGCGGGCACGCCGGAGGAAGTCGCGGCGTCGCCTCACAGCTACACCGGCCACTTCCTCAAGGACATCCTCGACCGGCAGCAGGTGCGCAGCTATTGAAGTAGAATAAGGTACGGCGATAAGCGCCGGCACCATACGACAGGCGATGGATTAAGGGCGGAACACAACCCATGTTTCCACCATCCGGATCGGCCGGTTCCGGGGGGCAGCAAGAAGAACCCGATCTGCACGACCTGCTGGGTCAGTGCGCCACAAACCTGACCGAAAAGGCGGCCAGGGGCGAGCTACCGGCAGCCTACGAGCGTGACCAGGAGGTCGAGCAGATCCTGACCTCGCTCGCCTCGCCGCTGAAGGGCCGAATCGTCATCACCGGCGGGGCGCGCGTCGGCAAAACGGTCATCATTCAGGAAGTGGCGGCGCGCATCCAGTCCGGCAACTGCCCGGAGGCACTGCGTGAGAGCGAGCTGTGGGCCTTGAGCGCGCGCAGCATCCTGCGGGCTTTCGGCGTGCAGGGCTGGCAGGACAGGCTGGGCCGCCTGATGGAAAAGTGGGCCCAGAACCCAGACGTGATCCTGTACGTTGACGCGCTGCCGACCATCCACCTGGCCGGGGCGACCGCCGAAGACCCGTTCGACATGGCCCAGTTTCTGCTGGGGCAGTTGCAAAGCTCAAGCAACCGCGTTTTGGCCGAGGGCCGCACGCAGGCCGTGCGCAGCTTTCTTGAGATCCACCCCGAATACAAACACGTCCTGATGGAGGTCAAGGTCGGCGAGCCGCCCGTCGGCGATGCCTACCGCATAACCCGGCAGGCCAGCAAAGACCTTGAGGCCAGCCAGAACGTCGTCATCGCAGAAGAGGCCATCCAGGCGGCCATCGACCTGACCCGGCGCTTCGCGCTCGGCGAGTGCCTGCCCGGCAAAGCCATCGACCTGATCGGCGAGGGGATCGCCCTCCAGTCAGAGCGCAAAGATGCCAGCCCGCGCGTCACCCAGGAAGACATCATCGCCCGCTTTGGCGAGAAGACCGGCCTGCCCCCCATGCTGCTCAGCGACGACGAGCCGTACGACGAGGAAGCCGTCCGGCGACAATTCAGCGACCGGGTTCTCGGCCAGGAACAGGCTGTCGATGCGGTTGTGCAGGCGTTGAGCCTGCTGCGCACCCGCCTCAACAACCCCAACCGCCCGATGGGGGTGTTCCTCTTCATGGGGCCGACCGGCGTCGGCAAGACGGAACTGGCGCGCGCCCTGGCACAGTTCCTGTTCGGTAGCGACGATCTTATCGTGCGCTTCAACATGGCCGACTACACGCAGGACTGGGACGCGCAGACGCTCTTCGGGAATCCTTCCGGCTTCGACATGGAGTCCCGGCGGGGGCTGTTCACCACCCGCTTACAGGATCACGCCTTTGCGGTGATTCTGCTAGACGAGTTCGAGAAGGCCCACCCGGAGGTTTTTCAGCGCTTCCTGCAACTGTTCGACGAAGGCATCCTGCAAAACAGCATGTCGGAGACGCTGAACCTACGCAACGCCATCCTCATCCTGACCAGCAACTACGGGACGCACATGCTCTCCGGCGGGCGGCTGGGCTTTGGACCGGCGGCGCCGTTGGAGGAGCGGGAGCAGCACATCCGGGAGGAGATGGTTCAGTTCTTTACCCCGGAACTGATCAACCGCATCGACAGCGTGTGCTTCTTCAAACCGCTCACCAAGCCGGTGCTGCGCGAGATCGCGTACCGGCGGGTGCAGGAAGTGTTGCAGCGCGAGGGGCTGGTTCGCCGCCGGTTGGAAGTCGAGGTTGACGAGGACGTGATCGAGTGGGTGGTCGAGCACGGCTACAGCGAACGCTATGGGGCGCGCTACCTGGCACGCCAGATCGAGAAGACGATCACCTATCCCCTGGCCCAGCAGTTGATCCGCAACGACCCGCCGGACGGGTCGCTGCTGCGGCTGTTTGTGCACAATGAACGCGTCGCCTCGGCTCTGATCCTCCCGCCGACGAGTCTCCCGCTTGAGGAGGCTGCACTGGCAGTCTCACCCGATTCACGGCAGGTGCTCAAGCGGCTCACGCCTGACCACCTGCGCGCCGCGCTTCCCACGCTCCACGAGCGCGTCGCAGCGCTCGAAGCGCTGTACAACCTGGCCGATACCCGCTCCCGCTTATCCGACCTGCTGCGGGCCATGGCGACGCCGTCCTTCTGGGACGACCCACAGGATCTCCAGCCCAGGCTCGCCACACTCGAACGCCTCAGCAACCAGATCGACCTGCTGGACCGGTTGAAGCGCAACCTGGATGAGCTGGCCGGGTTCGTCGAGCGGATGGGTGACGGGAAGACCGACGGCTCTGACCTGCTGGGCGAGGCGCAGCTTCGCTACCGCCACCTGATGAGCGAGCTGCCCCACGCCGAACTGACGCTGCTGTTCGGCCACCCCTGGGATGCTTACGGCGCGTACCTGCACATCGAGGCACAGGGAGAGCGCGAGGTAACTTTTGAGTGGGTCTCCGAGCTGGGGCGCATGTACCTCAAGTGGGCCGAAGGCCGGGAATCGCAGGCGTCGGTCATCTCCGAGGCCCTGACCGGCGCGGGCGAGACGCGTGCCCTGTGGCTTAAGGTCGCGGGATACGGCGCTTACGGCCTGCTGCGCGGGGAGAGCGGCGTGCACCGGCTCGCGCAGGCCAACCCTCAGGATGGGAGGCGTCAGATCGCCAGGGCAGTGGTCACGGCCTGGCCCGACCTTCCCGACCAGGAACTGCCGGAACACGACCCCAAGCTGGCGGTCGTCAAGAAACGGCGGCTCGACGGCGCGGGAGTGTTCAATAAGCAGCTGAGTGCGCAGGTTGATGTCCGGCTGGGTGACGATCAACCTGCCCTGTGGTTGGCCGGGAGCCTGCCCGCCGACGCCCTGGCGCAGGAGGCGATCAGGCTGCTGCGTATCATGGCGGTGGTCGAAGCCTTGCCGCCCCAGGGGGAAACCGTGCGCGCTGAGGAAACCGTGCGCGCTAAGGGAACCGTGCGCGCTTACGTGCGCTACAAACAGTGCTACGCCAGAGATCCGCGCACCGGGGTCAGGTCGGACGACCTCGACGCGACGTTAAACGGGAAGATCGAGGCGTTCCTGGAAGCCTACCTGAGACAGGTAGTGAAAAGCGAAGAGGCAGGCGATACAATTAAGACAAAACTGGTAGGATAAACGAGTAATGCGTGAACCGGAACGACGGATGCTGGTATCAATGGCCCACCCGGACGACGAGTCGTTTGGCATGGCGGGCACCATCGCGCGCTACGCCAGCGAGGGCGTCGGCGTTTACCTGATCTGCGCCACCAACGGCGATGTCGGCATGGTTGAGCCGGAATTCATGCGGGGATTCGAGACGATAGCCGAGCTTCGCCGGGCAGAACTGGACTGCGCGGTGCAAACGCTGGGCCTTGAGCGGGTGTACGCTTTCGGCTACCGCGACTCCGGTATGCGCGGCTCGCCGGATAACCGGCACCCTGACAGCCTGTTCGCCGCCGACCTCGACGAAGTCACGCGCCGGGTGACAGAAGTCATCCGCATGGTGCGCCCCCAGGTCGTGGTGACGTTCGACCCGTCCGGCGGTTACGGCCACCCCGACCACGTTCGGATGCACCAGGCCACTGTGCGCGCCGTCGACGCCGCCGCCGACCCGGCGCAGTATCCTGAGCAGATCGAGGTGGGCCTGGAGCCGTACCGCCCGCAGAAACTCTACTACATGACCTTCGACCGCCACATGCTGAGGATCGTCGTCAGGCTGCTGCCACTCTTCGGCGTCGACCCGGCCCGAATGGGGCGCAACCAGGACCTCAACATGTACGAATTCGCGGCAGTTGACTCGCCCATCCACGCGCGCATCGCGACCAGCAGGTACGCCCACATCGCCGACCAGGCCCGCCGGTGCCACGCCAGCCAGCTTGGCGGCGCAGGCGGCCCGCGCCGCATCAGCGAGGCGATCAGCCGCCTGCTGTTCGGCACCCGCGAACCCTTCACCCGCGCGCAGCCGCCTGTGAACGGCGCGCGCGTGCGGGAAACCGACCTCTTCGAGGGTGTCCGGCCCGACCGACCCGATCAGGGCGCGTAGACGACGAAGTTATCAAACGAGACGCCGACCGGGGCCTGCCGGACGGTCTGCACGGCAAGCCCCACCTGCCCCGACCCGTACCGCTTATTCTCGATTGCAGCGACGGCCCGACCATCGTAGTACAGCGTCAGGTCGGCGCCGTCGAACCGGGCCGCCAGGCGGTGCGTCACGTCCTCAACCGGCGGAGCGTCGAGAACCGAGGGCCGGATCAGGTAGGACACCGCGCCGCCCTCCTGGAGGATCAGGGCAAATCTCCCGTCAACGCCAACGCGGTAGTAGTAATAATTGTCAAAGTCGATCTGCCGGAAGACCAGCCCGAAACCGCCGTCGGGCTGCGAGGTGAGCAGCGTGGCATCGACGCTCACGACGGCATCCCTGGGCACCAGGTCGCGCGGGCGGTCGAACCACAGGCTGTAGGTGCCGTACACCGTGAAGTACATCTCACCGCCGTCAACGCAGCGGCGGACGCGCCCGTCCCCGGCGGTAGGCTCCCACCAGTCGTTCAAGACGGAGAAGTCATCCTCAAACAGAACGGTGCTCCCCGCCGGGACCGTCGGGGGCAGCATCGCAGTCGCGGAGGGGGTGAGGGCGGACCGCTCGCCGGGGGAGGTGGCAGGCGTTCCAGAGGTGGCACCAGGCCCAACCGGGGTTTCCTGCTGCTCCGCCTCCAACGCCTGCGCAGCGCGGGTGGCAGCCAACCGGCCCCGCCAGACGGCGGTTCCACCCGCGACGACGGTCCCCAGGCAGACCAGCGCCAGCAGCAGGAAGACGATCACGGCATAGCGCCGCCACAGCCCCGCCAGCCTGTCACGCAGACGCAGCGCAGGCCGCGACGCGCGTGTCGGCTCCGAGGGAGCGGGCGGCGGAGGAATGTCGATGCCCAGCAGGCGCAGAGCCGTGTGTGTCACCCTGGGATCGGGGTCGCTCTCGGCGACCTCCTGAAGGCGCTCCAGAGCCAGTTGAGCCAGCACCTTGTCAGAGCCGTCCGCGATCCCGGTCAGTTCGTTCAGGGCGATCAGGCGGGCCGGAACCGTCCCCTGGCGGAGCGTCACCTCCAGGCGGGGCGGCAGACACACGCCCTGGGGCAGCGTGAACACGAAGTCGCCGTCGCCTTCGATCCAGCCGTACTGCGGCGTCTGGCGGACATCGGGGCGGGCCTTGATGTGGCGGCTGACGTAGCCCATCACGTCGCTGGCCGTCATCAGGTTGGTGGCTGTGGCCGCTTCGCCGGAGAGGGCGTCCAGCAGGTAGCCGCTGAAAGCCGAATTGCCGTCCGGGTCGCCCCCGTCCATGACCTGCTCATCCTCGCGCCCGGCGGTCATGACCTGCACCGCGCGGTGCATGAGGAAGTGCTCAATGGTGGGAGCGGCGTAGTGGCTGCGGCGGAACGACAGCCCGCTGTAGCAGGCATCCATGATGAACAGGATGTGTTTGGCCGGCAGGAACTTGGCCTGATCGATCAGGTCGCCCATCTCGATCAACGTGCGCCAGGCGCGCGGCGCGGCGTCAACCGGTGCCATGTAGCCGACCTTGCTCCCGTCGTTGGCCCGGCGCGTGAGGCCGTGCCCGGCGAAAAAGACCATGATCCGGTCGTCGGGTGCAATGTGCTGGGGGGTGATAACCATGTCGAAGACGGCCAGGATGTTGTCACGGGTAGCCATCTCGTCGGTCAGCAGGATGACCTGCTCCGGCGGGAAGCTGTGATAACCCATCAGCAGGCTCGCCACGTCGTGGGCGTCCTTGACCGCGCTGTTAAGGGGTGGCATGCTGCGATAGGCGTTGATCCCTACAACCAACGCCCAGCTTGAATGATAGTGTGGGGCGTACAGGGTCTCCTCGCCCATCGCGAACACGCTCCAGAATTAGAATCTGGTTTGTTCCCTATCTACATAGTACTGGAAGCCCACCCCGTCGCGGTATAATGCATTAGTCCTATTCTTCATCGCCAATACCAATGCAAATGGGAGTGAGTATGGACGTTGACATCATGACCGTGGGACCTATCCAGACCAACGCCTACCTGGTGACCTGCCGCCAGACCCGCGAAGCCGTGCTGATCGACCCGGGTTGGGATGACCCATCCATCATCGAAGCCATCAAGGCACGCCAGGCGAACGTCAGGTACATCGTGAACACCCACGCCCACTGGGATCACATCTGCGGCAACGCCGCCCTGCACCAGCAGACTGGGGCGCCGCTGGCGATACACCAGGACGACATCCCCCTGCTGCGAAACAAGGGCGGTGCCGACGAGTGGCAGATCCCGATGCAGCCCAGCCCGGAGCCTGCTCACCTGCTGGTCCCCGGCGAAGTGCTGGAGGTCGGGAAGCTGCGCTTCAAGATACTCTTCACGCCGGGGCACACGCCGGGCCACGTCTCGCTGTACGAGGAAACAAAAAAGGCGCTCTTTGACGGGGACGTGATCTTCAAGCAGGGCATTGGCCGCACCGACCTGCCGGGCGGGGACATGCGGGCCATAATGAACTCGATCAAGAACGTGCTGCTGAAGCTGCCCGACGACGTGGTCGTGTATCCGGGGCACGGGCCGACGACGACCATCGGCGAGGAGCGCGTGTCTAACCCCTGGCTGCGGTGAGGCTCAATCGCTCAGGCCAAGCACGTGACGCCTGACCACGGCCTGGCCCTCGTCGTCGAGCACCCACTCCAGGAAAGCGCGCACGTTGTCCTCCGGCTCTTCGAGCGACACGAATACGACGGGCGTCACGAGGCGGTACGCCTTGTCGCGGGCGGCACTCAGAGTCGGGAAGGCAGCCTCAACGCCCAGGGCGAGCACACTCAGGGAGAGAGCACGCTCGTCGAGCGCGTTGTGGGCGACGTAGCCGACAGCGCCGGGCGTCGTGCCGACCAGCTCCAGCACGTGCCCCTCGTCGACGGCCAGACGGGCCGACGGCGTCAGTGGGGCTTGCTCCATGATGAGCGCCTCGAAAGCCAGCCGCGTTGAGCTTCCCCGCTCACGTGAGACGACCTGGATACCAACATCCGGCCCGTCCAGTGCCGACCAGTTCCTCACCTGACCGGAGAAGATGGCCCGCAGATCGCCGCGTGCCAGGTCTTCAACCGTAACACCGGGGTGGGCGACGATCACCAGCAGCTCAAATCCGACCGGGGTGCTGAACAACTCGCGCTCGTCAGGCGGGTGGAGCAGCAGCGCCGCGTCGACTTCGCCGGAGGACAGCGCAGCCAGCGCGGTGTCCCGGTTGCCGTGAGCCAGCGTCAGGATCGCGTGAGGCTGGCGCGTCTCGTAGGCGTTAAGCAGGCTCTCGGCGAGTGGGGCGGAGGCCGTATCGGCGGCCAGACGGAGCGGGGACGCGTCCCCATTGAGCGGGATCGGCTGTCCGCACCCGGCGGTGATAAGAGCAGCCAGCAGTAAGACAGGCTCCGCCGCCCGCCAGCCGGTCACGGTCACGTGCCCCGCAGCAGCAGAACGAGCAGGCTGATCAGCGAGGCGACGACGCAGTAGGCGGCGAAGATGCCTGTCGAGCGCGTCCGCAGGAAGGCCAGCAGCCAGCGAATGACCAGATAGCCGCTGATCAAAGCGCTTAAGAACCCGGCCAGCAGCGCCAGCATCTCAGGTGAGTTCAGACCCACCCGAAACAGGTCCACCAGCTCCATCACGACGGCAGCCAGGATCACCGGCGTAGCCAGCAGAAAACTGAAGCGGGCGGCATCGTCGCGCTGCACGTCGCGCAGGCGGCCCGCCGTGATCGTCGAGCCGGAGCGGCTGATGCCGGGCAGGAACGCCACCACCTGGGCCAACCCGACGATCAGACTGTCCCGCCAGGTCAGGTTCTCCAGACGGCGTCTTGTTTTACCCAGCCACTCACCGATCCACAGCAGGGCGGCGGTCACCAGCAGCAGCAGCGCCGCGATAAGCGGGCTTTCAAAAGCGCCTTTTAAGAACCCGAAGAACAGCGCACCGGCCACGATGGCCGGGACGGTGCCCAGCAGCAGCAGCGCCAGGAGCCTCGCGTCGGGGTCGTCGCCGTCACGCTCACGCAGCCAGCGGATACCGCCGCGTATCATCCTCACCCAGTCACGCCAGAAGTAGATCAGCACGCCGAACATGGTCCCGAAGTGAACGGCCACGCTGAACGTCAGGCCGGGTGTCTCCCAGCCCAGCAGCCAGGGCACGAGCACCAAATGGCCGGAGCTTGAAACCGGAATGAACTCGGTTGCGCCTTGAACGATACCCAAAACGATTGCCTGGAAGATGGTCAACGTCCGTTTCCTTGGGTGGATGCAGGTGTGTGTAGCCGGGCCAATGTATCGGCTGCGAAGGTGGAAAAACACCCCTCGTAGATGGCGGCTCGCATTTGCTCGGTGAGGCGCACCAACATGCGTAAATTGTGGATGCTCAACAGAGTGGAAGCTATCATCTCCTTGCTGTTGAGGAGATGGCGCACGTACGCGCGGCTGAAGTTCCGGCAGGTGTAGCAGTCACACGTCTCATCCAGCGGCGACCTGTCACGCGCATAGACGGCGTTGCGCACGTTGATCTGTCCCCGGCGCGTCAGCGCAGCCCCGTGCCGCGCGACGCGCGTCGGCAGTACGCAGTCGAAGATGTCGATCCCCCGCGCCACGCAGTTGATCAGGTCCTCTATCGTGCCGACGCCCATCAGGTAGCGCGGTTTGTCGGCAGGCAGCAGCGGCGTGACGGCCTCCAGGATGCGGTGCATGTCCTCCTTGCTCTCACCGACGGATAGCCCGCCGATGGCGTAGCCGGGGAAGTCCAGCCCGGTCAGGAAGCGCGCCGACCGGCAGCGCAGATCGTCGAAGCTTCCCCCTTGCAGGATGCCGAACAACGCCTGCTGCTCCTGAGTCGTCCACGCGGTAAGGCACCGCTCGGCCCAGCGGTGGGTGCGATCCAGGGCAGCCACGTTGTAGTCGTAGTCGAGAGGGTCGGAGCACTCGTCAAAGGCCATGATGATGTCCGCGCCCAGGTTCTGCTGGATGGCAACCGACCGCTCCGGCGTGAAGTGGTGCCGGGAGCCATCAAGGTGTGACTGAAAGGTCACGCCGTCGTCGTCGATCTCGTTGATGTCACCCAGGCTCCACACCTGGAAGCCGCCGCTGTCGGTCAGGATAGGCCCCCCCCACCCCATAAAGGTGTGCAGGCCGCCCAGTTCCCGGATCAGCTCGTCGCCGGGACGCAGATAAAGGTGATAGGTGTTAGCCAGGACCAGCGTCGCACCCAGGTCGGCCAGATCGCGCGGCGTGACGGCCTTGACCGTCGCCTGGGTCCCTACCGGGCAAAAGACCGGTGTCCGGACGGGGCCGTGGGGAGTGTGAAACACCCCGGCGCGGGCAGGGCCGTCGGTGGCTTCCAATTGAAAGGTGAACGCCTGTGGAGACACAGCGCCGCATTATAACACCAGCCGCGCCCGGCGGCACATAAAAACAACCACCGTCTGGCAAAGACGGTGGTCGCACGGTGGTTGCGATAAACGCCCGAATCGAGTGCTCGCTAGCCCTGCAGGTAGTTGGCATCGATGTACTTCAGGACATCAACCAACACCTTACCGGCCCATGATTTTTTGAGGGGCATGAGCTTGTTGATGGACTGGTCGTCCGCGCGTGGATGTGAGTCCGGCTCAATGGCGTCCGTCATCTGGAAGAGCAGGGTGGCCTGGCGCTTTGCTCCCAGGATCTCGGCGGCGTGCGCCAGGTGCAGGAAGGGGTCGTACTCTTGAAAGTCCTCTACCATGCACTGGGCGATCACGCTGCGCGACCACCAGACCAGCGCCTCCGGCAAACGTCCCAGGTCGAATTCGGCCAGCCCGGCGACGGAATACAGGCGGTATTTGCGATTACACTGCGACATGGCATCGACGGCGACCTTCCGCGCCTCAGCCGGGAATTCCTTCTGGTAATAGATGTACGCGATCATGAAGGGGATCAGGTCGTAGTCGGGGTACATCTTCACCAGAGCCATGGCGTAGTCAACGGCCTCCTGCATATTGCCCGCATCACGTAGTTCGGCAACACGCGCCAACTCCGGCACACTGGCCTCATCGCGTTCGTCTCTGACTTCTTCAAGCGGCAGGGTTGTGCACAGCCTGAAGAATTCCTCTGCTTTCCCCATTCGACTCACCTCATGAGAATGAATGATTACTGATACCGGCGAAAATATACTTTAGCATATCACAAGTTCATCACTTTCCAAAGCCTTCCGGCATGGCTATACTGGTGCTGGGGGTGCCATGATCAGCCTGGAAGACCTTCGAAACGCAACCGGCGGCCAGCTTTTCGGCGATATCATTGCCGAGCGGTTCAACTCCTTCTGCCACGACGTGCGCCTGCTCATGCCGGGGCAGCTTTTCGTCGCCATCAAGACAGGTAGCCACGACGGCCACCGTGACATCGAAGAAGCGATGGCGCGCGGCGCAGGCGGCGTCCTCTGCCAGGAGCCACCCACCTGCGATGTCACGACGACGGTCGTCCTGGTCGGGGACACGGTTTCCGCGCTGGGACAGTGGGCGGCGTACACCCTGCGCCGGTACGACACGACCGTGATCGGCGTCGTGGGGGCAATCGGCAAGAGCAGCACGTGCGAGGCCATCGCCACCGTGCTGGGCAAACGGTACCGGGTCTACAACAACCCGGACATGCTGCCGGGGCGACACGGCATCCCGTTGGGCCTGGGAGGGCTTGAGGCCGAGCACCAGATCGCCCTGATCGAGCTGGCGAGCGAACATCCGGGTGAGATGGCGGACCTGCTGGCTATCGCCCAGCCGCACATCGGCGTCGTCACCAATATCAGCCCCAACGCGACCCAGATCATCGGCGAGATAGAGCGCACACAGTCGGAGAGCAGACAGGTGCTGGAGGCGCTTCCCCAGAGCGGGGCGGCCATCCTGAACTGCGACGACGAGCAGGTGCGTCAGATACAAAACCAGACCCGCGCCAACCTCCTGACCTACGGCCTGGACCGCTCAGACGTCGATCTGGCGGCCTACAACGTTCAGTTTCACGTCGACAAGGTGGGCTTCGACCTGCGCCACGCGAGCCGCAGCTATAAGGGGCGCTGGGTCCCGACACTGGGACGCCCGGGGCTGTACGCGGCCCTGGCGGCCCTCTCGGTTGGCGTGCTGTTTGACGTGCCGATCAGGGACGGCCTCCAGGCCCTGACCGACCTGCGCGCCCTGCCGGGCCGCCTGAGCCTGCTCGACGGCATGCGGGGAAGCATATTGATCGATGATACGTTCGACGCGACCCCCACCTCGGCGCTGGCCGCGCTGGAACTTCTGGCGGGGGTCGAGAGCGGGCAGGGACGGCGCGTGTTCGTGCTGGGTGACGTGCACTGCCGGGACGAGATCGCGCGGCAGGTTCACCGCGAGATCGGCCAGCAGGCGGCCCAGACGGTAAACCTGCTGGTGACACGCGGCGATCTGGCCGCCATCGCCGGGCAGGCTGCGCGCCAGGCGGGAATGTCGGGCCAGCAGACCGCGCTCGCTTACCGCCACAGCGACGCGGCGAGCATCGTGCGCGACTTCATCCGGCGGGACGACATCGTGCTGGTCACGGGTGGGCGGGGGGCGCGCATGGAGGAGGTCAGCGCGCAACTGCTGGGCAACGTCGCCGACCGGGATTGGCTGCCCCGCCAGCAAGCCGTGCCCGGCGACTTCGTCTCCTCACAACCGGCGTGGCCCTCGTGGATCAAGCTCGACCTGGACGCCGCCGCGCACAACGTGCGGGCGCTCAAGCGTCGCCTCAATCCGGGTGTGGGCCTGATGGCCCGCGTCGAGGCCAACGGCTACGGGCACGGCGCGGCCCAGATCGCCAGCACGGCGATCAACAACGGGGCCGACCTGCTCGGCGTGGTGTCGCTGAGCGAGGGATGCCAGCTTCGACAGGCAGGCATCGACGCCCCTATCCTGATCCTGGGATACGCGCCCGCCTGGGAGGCACAGCAGGTCATCCTCAACGACCTGGCGGTGACCCTCTACGACCGTGCGACGGCCCGCATCTTCGCCCAGGTAGCCCGCGAGCTTAAACGCACTGCCCGCGTGCACGTCAAAGTTGACGTCGGGCTGGGGCAGGGAGGTCTCCTGCCGGACGAGGTCATCCCGTTGGTGCGCGACCTGGTGCGCATGGACGGCCTCCGGCTTGAGGGCGTGTACACCAACTTCTCGCTGGCCGATGTCCCGGCTGAGATAGCCTACACGCGCGGGGAACTGGACAGATTCGCGACCGTCAACGAAAACCTGCGCGCGACCGGCATCGACATCCCCCACATCCACGCCGCCGATTCGGCTGCCCTGCTGACCCTGCCGGAGAGCCACTTCACGATGGTGCGCGCCGGGCTGGCGATGGTCGGCATCGCGCCCTCGGCGAACGTGCCCTGCCCGCCGGGTTTCCGCCCGGTGATGGCGTGGAAGACGCACGTCGTCCAGGTGAGGACGCTACCGGCAGGGTGGTTCGTCGGCTACGGGAACGCCTACCAGACCGAGACCGAGGAACAGGTTGCCATCATCCCGGTCGGCTACTCCGACGGCTACCGTGACTCGCCGCCCGGCCAGGTCGACGTGCTGGTGCGCGGCCAACGAGCGCCGGTCATCGGGCGGGTTGCGATGTACCAGAGTGTGGTGTATATATCCCACATCCCGGACGTTCAGACGGGCGACGAGGTCGTTTTGATCGGGCAGCAGGGTGAACAGACGATCACGGTCGAGGAGCTTGCTGCCAGCCTGGAAACAACGAGCTACGAGCTTGTGACGGGTATCTCCAGCCGCATCCCGCGCATCGTGTGAACGGGAGAGAGCGCGAAAGCACACTTTATTCTGCACGGAGATTGGTAATCCATGCGTGTCGTCGTCACTGAAGGTCTATGTTATGTCCAGCCCCCGGAGACACTTGAGCGGCTGGCCGGTGACATCCAGGCCGAAGCGCCGGACCTATTCATCATCGCCGGAAATGTCGGGGAGCCGCTGGGCACCTTCAGAGAGACACTGTCGCTGTTTGAAGATCTCCCCTGCCCCAAGGCGCTTGTCACCGGCAACCGCGATGTCTGGCACCGCGAAGAGGGACCATCCAGCCAGCAGCTCTGGGAGGAGTCGCTGATGATTGCCATCCGGGCGGGTGGCTTCGTCTGGCTTGAGCAGGAGAACCTCGTCCTGGACGGCGTGGGTGTGTGCGGGACGGTGGCCTGGTACGATTACAGTGGCCGCGATACCAAGCTGGGGTACACCCCCGAACAGTACGAGCAGTTGAAAGGGCTGGTCAGCAGCGACGCCCGCCACATCGACTGGCCCTGGTCGGACCGCGATTTTGCCAGCTACCTCCATGAAGGCTTTGCATCCCGCATCGAGGCGCTCGAACGGAACCGCGCCGTCGAGCACATCCTGGTGGTCACGCACATCCCGGTCTTCAAGGAAGCCATCATGCACATCCCGGATGACATCCGCTGGCGCTTCGGGGCAGCCTACACCTTCAACCTGTCGCTGGGCCGGGTCATCGCGCCCAAGACGAAAGTCCGCCACGTCGTGAGCGGGCACACGCGCCTGAGCGGGGAATGGGATCTCAGCTTTGGCAACAACACCTTCAAAATGCGCGTCATCGGGCGCAGCGAGAAGGACGAGCCGCACTACGTCACAATCGAGATCTAGCGCGCTGCTAGCGCCGCTGCTAGCGCGACTGGCGCTTGAAGCGTTGACACGGCCCCTGCGCTCGTCTAAAATAACTATAGGTAGTAGATCGTCTCAAACTGAATAAACGTGATGTGGGGAAGAGACTCCAACAGGAGCGCCGAAGGGGCAAGCCCGGCGCGGGCGCGCTTTGCCGGGTGAAACTCTCAGGCACCAGGACCCTGCATCACCCTCCACCTGGAAAGCTGTCCGGCAGACGCCACGAATAGCACCGAAGGGGCAACTCCCCATCAAAGGGGGTGAATCTCTCAGGTTGACGACAGGGGAGCATACGGCAAGGGATTTTGCTGTGTGCTCCCCTGTCGTTCGCATCAGACCAAACACGTTCATCAAAGAAAGCGAGGATATAACACATGGGTGATTGGAAAGTCGACTCCGACTGCAAGTACACCGAGAGCGACGAGTGGATCAGGCCGGAGGGCGAAGAAGGGCTGGTCGGCATCACCGACTACGCCCAGGATCAACTCTCCGACATCGTCTACGTCGAACTGCCGGAAGTGGGCGACACCTTCGCCGCAGGCGATGAGTTCGGCGTCATCGAGTCGGTCAAGGCCGCCGCGCCGCTCAAAGTGCCCGCCGGTGGCGAGGTCGTGGCAGTTAACGGCGACCTGGAGGACACGCCGGAGGTGGTCAACGAAGACCCCTACGGCCAGGGGTGGATGATCCGCCTGAAGCTGTCCGACCCTTCCGAGTTGGACAACCTGATGGACGCGGCAGCCTACACCAAACACTGCGACGAGCGCGAGTGACAGACGGCTGCCATCTGTGTAAGGCCAGGCGACCAACAGAAAACATCTCGTAGCGTGGTGGACCGCGCGCAGTTGCGATCCAGCCGCGCCTGCCGGTCACGCTGGCCTATCACCAGGAGTTGGTTATGAGCTATTTACCACATACCGAAGCCGACGTTGAGGCCATGCTGAAAACGATCGGCATCAAGAGCGTCGAAGACCTGTTCCAGGACGTGCCGGGAGAGGCTCGCTTCCCGAAGCTCGACCTGCCGGAGGGCCTCAGCCCGATGGAGGTCGCCTGGCTCATCGAAGACATGAGCAGCGAGAACCTCCCCGGCGGCAAGACGGCCATCTTTCTCGGCGCGGGCGCGTACAATCACTACAGCCCGCCCGTCGTCAACCACGTCATTCTGCGTGGTGAGTTCCTCACGGCCTACACCCCCTACCAGCCGGAGGTCAGCCAGGGCACATTGCAGGCCATCTACGAATACCAGAGCATGATCTGCGCGCTGACCGGCATGGAGGTCTCGAACGCCAGCCACTACGACGGGGCGACCTCGCTGGCCGAGGCGGTGATCACAACTATCGGCGTGCTGCGCGGCAAGCGGAGCAAGATCGTCCTCAGCCCCGGCGTCCACCCGGAGCACCGCGCCGTCGTCCGCACCTACACCCAGGGCATGGGCCTGACCATCACCGGCGACGAGGGTGACTCGGTCGACCTGGACGCGCTCATCGCCGCGATTGACGACAACACGGCCATGGTCGCAGTCGCCTATCCCAACTTCTTCGGCCAGATCGAGGACATCGCGCGGGTGATCCGGGCCGCGCACGATCACGGGGCGCTGGCCTGCGTCACCGTCGACCCGGTCGCGCTGGGCATGCTCAAACCGCCCGGCCTGATGGGGGCCGACATCGTGGTCGGCGAGGGGCAGAGCCTGGGCATCCCGATGAGCTTCGGCGGGCCGTACCTGGGCATCTTCGCCACCCGCCAGAAGTACGTGCGCAAGATGGCCGGGCGGCTCATCGGCGAGACGGTCGACGTGAGCGGCGAAACCGGTTACGTGCTCACCCTCGCCACACGCGAGCAGCACATCCGCCGTGAGCGGGCGAGCAGCAACATCTGCACCAACCAGGGGTTGATCGCGCTGGCCGCCGCCGTGTACATGAGCATCATGGGCAAGAGCGGTTTGCGCCAGGTCGCCGAATTGTGCTACCACAAATCGCACTACGCCGCCGACCAGATCGACCGGCTGGCAGGCTACAGCGTGGATAAGAGCAAACCCTTCTTCAAGGAGTTTGTCGTTCAGTGCCCCAAGCCAGTGGACGAGATCAACCGGCACCTGCTCGACGAGTACACCATCATCGGCGGCTACGACCTGGGGCGCGACTTCCCCGGACGCACGAACCAGTTGCTGATCGCCGTCACCGAGATGAACACCCGTGAAGAGATCGACAGCCTGGTAGAGGGATTGGCGGAGGCAGCAAAATGATTGAACCACTGATCTACGACCTGAGTTCACCGGGACGCACGGGCGTCACCCTGCCCGAATTGGACGTTCCACCGGCAGACCTGCCCGCCGACCTGGTGCGCGATGACCTGGATCTGCCGGAGGTGAGCGAGATCGACGTGGTGCGCCACTACCTGCGCCTCTCACACCTCAACCACAGCATCGACGAGAACTTTTACCCGCTCGGCTCGTGCACCATGAAGTACAATCCCAAGATCAACGAGGACATGGCGCGCCTGCCGGGCTTCGCCGCGCTGCACCCCTACCAGCATCCCGACACCGTCCAGGGCGCGCTGGAGCTGATGTACGAGTTGCAGGAGTGGCTCAAGAAGCTGACCGGCTTCGCGGGCGTCTCGCTGCAACCGGCAGCCGGTGCGCACGGTGAATTTACCGGCATCCTGATGATGCGCGCCTACCACCTCGACCGGGGCGACACCAAGCGCGTCAAGGTGCTGATCCCCGACTCGGCGCACGGCACCAACCCGGCCAGCACCACCATGAGTGGCCTGGAGGTCATCGTGCTTCCCTCTGACGACCGCGGCAACGTCGACATTGACGCCCTGCGCGAGCAGTGTGACGACACCGTCGTCGGCCTGATGCTCACCAACCCCAATACGCTCGGCCTGTTCGAAGAGAACGTCCTCGAGGTGGTCGAGATGGTGAACAACTGCGGCGGGCTGATCTACGGCGACGGGGCCAACTTCAACGCGCTGATGGGCATCGTCAAGCCCGGTGAACTGGGCTTCGACGTGCTGCACTTCAACCTGCATAAGACCTTCAGCACCCCGCACGGCGGCGGCGGCCCCGGCTCCGGGCCGGTGGGCGTCTCCGAGCGGCTGCTGCCTTTCCTGCCCGGCCCGGTCGTCGACATCGTCGCCGATCCCGTCTCCGGCGAGGACATGCCCGAATACGGCTTCGTGACGCCGGAAAAGAGCATCGGGCGCATGAAGTCCTTCTACGGGCAGTTCGGCATAATCGTCCGCGCCTACACCTACATGCTGGTCAACGGCGGCGCGGGCCTCCGCCGCGTCAGCGAGATGGCCGTCCTGAATGCCAATTACCTGATGAAGCGCCTCGCCGAGGCGTGGGAGATCCCATACGGCAACCGCACCTGCATGCACGAGTTCGTCGCCGAAGGGGACCTGCTCGACCTGGAGCCGGAGGTGCACGCGCTCGACGTAGCCAAGCGCCTGATGGATTTTGGCTTCCACCCGCCGACCAACTACTTCCCGCTCGGCAGACCGGCGGGGACCACGCTGCGGGTGAACGGAGCGCTGATGATCGAGCCGACCGAGACCGAGAGCAAGGAGACGCTGGACGCGTTCGCCGACGCGATGCTGACCATCGCGCGGGAGGCGCGCGAGCAGCCCGACCTGCTCCACGAAGCGCCGCACACCACGCCGATTGGTCGGCTGGACGAGGTGCGCGCCGCCAAGGAGCTTGTCCTGTGCTGCCGCCCGGTCCCCGAACCTGAGTCGGCGTAACCTCGCCGCAAGAGCAACCGGGATTCGCAATCAAGGCCCTCTTCCGCTCAGGAGGGGGCCTTTTGCGTTCGCGTGGGGATCGGGCATCTGACTTTGCCTCTCGGACGAATTATGCTACAAAGGGGACGATTGAGTGAGGCAGTCCACGCACACAGCAGTGAGGAGGGGCACGCATGAAAAGCAAGTTGGGCTTCCACATCGACATCCAGGGACACCACGGCCAGATCGAGAAAATGGTCCGCGCCGAGACCAAGATCATCAAAATCATCAGCTCGATGGGCATGCTATGCGACCTGTACAGAGCCCTGGGCGATAAGACCATCTTCATCGCCCGCGACTGGAAGGTGACCGACGACTTCCTGCGCTTTGGGGGACGCGAGGATCCCAAGGGGGCAGCCGCGCGCTGGGTGGAAGGCATGCGCCCCGCCATGGTGCAGGTTCCCTTCGCCTACTGGGAGAGCTTCAACGAGATGTCCAACTGGGACAGCCTGCGCCAGTACGGCGAGTTCGAGGCCGAGCGCCAGCGCCTGATGGCGGCGGAGGGCTTTAAAGCCTGCATCGGCAACTTCGCGACCGGCACCCCGGCCGTCAGCCACGAGGACGGCGACGGGCGCGAGGACGTCTGGCCGGATTTCTACCCGGCGCTGGAGGTCGCCCACGAGCTGGGCAACATCCTGGGTCTGCACGAGTACGCCGGTCTGTGGATGGACCTGTGGTACGGCCCCAACCAGTCCGACGAGCTGCTGAGCGGCAACCGCGTGCCCTTCCCCGAAGAGCGCTACGAGGGCTGGCTGTTCGCCCGCTACCGCAAGGTCTGGCGGCGGCACATCGAGCCAAACGGCTGGTCGAACATTCGCATCGCTCTGACCGAGTTCGGCTTCGACATGGCCGGGACGGTCGACACCGACGTTCTGGCCGGGTATACCTGCGGCTCCTGGTCGACGCTGGGACCCGCCTGGAGCAGGCTCGATGGCCGCAACGACGCGGAGGATTACTACGTCGAGCAGTTGCAGTGGGCCGACCGCCAGATGCAGAAAGACCCCTACCTCATCGGCTGCACGATCTTCACCTGGGGCACGCTGGGCGAGCTGTGGAAGGATTTTGAGATCCAGGGCAGGGTCGCCGATCTGCTGATCGACTACATCGATCAGACGGAGGACGAGGATGACGAGCCGTTCGTCTTGCCCTCGATGTACGTGACGCCCATGCCCGAAGACGGCCTGCGCGTCAGGGAAGGGCCGTCGGGAGATCACCCCGTCGTCGGGCTGGTCCACCCCGGCGACAAGCTCGGCGCGCTGGAGAGGAAAGAGGACGTGCTCGCCAAGCTGGGCCGGAGCGGGCAGTGGATCAAGGTGCGCATCCCAACCGGCGACGAAGGCTACGTCGCCGCCTGGCTGAGCGAGCTTTACACCGGCCCCCAGCCGCACGACCCCGACCCGGATAAGTTGTACGTGACGCCGGTCGTCGCGCGCGGCGTGAAGGTCATCAGCGGGGCCGCCGAAAACTTCAAGACGCTCACCACGGTCCCGCTCGGCGAAATGGTGGAAGTGCTGGACCCGGAGGACGAGGCCCTGCCCAAGATCGGCGAGAAGAACACCTGGCTCAAAGTGCGCACCGCAAGGGGCATTAACGGCTGGCTCTCCGGCGAATTCATCGAGCGCGTGCCCACCGGTGAGGCGCCCCCGGAGCCGGATGACAAGCTCTACGTGCGCACCACGGCCAGCGATGGCCTCCGCATCCGGTCCGGGCCGAGCGCCCAGCACAGCCCGGTCACGCTGGTCATGCCCTCAGATCGCATGGAGACCATCGGCGACCCGCGCCAGCTACGCGCCCAACTGGGCAAGCGCAGGCAGTGGATACACGTCAGGACGCCGGGAGACATCACCGGGTGGGGCGCGGCGTGGCTCTTAGAGGAAGCGCCGGGTTACTTCGAATGGCCGGTCGGCCACGCGCTGGTCGGGCTGCACGGCCCGACCGACATCGGCGAGTGGACGTGGGACGACGAGGCTTACCACGTCATTCATGAGGCGAAGATCGAGGCCGTCAAGCTGATCTCAGCCGGGGATATGGGCGGCAACGTCGTCGCCCGCCTGCGGCAGCAGGGTGTCAAGTTCATCCTGGCGCGTCTCTTTGGCCGTTTCTCCGAGCAGATCCCCGCCGAGCGGTTCGTCCGCGAGAACGCCGACACTGCCCTCCGCCTGTACGATGCCGGTATCCGCTACTTCGAAGTGCACAACGAGCCGAACCTGCACAAGCCGGACTCACCGGAAGGTATGTGGGTGATGTGGCGCAACGGCAAGGAATTCGGCGACTATTTCCTGGAATCGGTCCGGCTGCTCAAGAACCTGATGCCCGGCGCGCAGTTCGGGTTCCCCGGCCTGTCACCGGGCGGTGATGAGCCGAATCTACGTGCCGACTCCGAGACCTTCCTCGCGCAGGCCGAGGCAGCCACCCGTGAGGCTGACTTCATCTGCATGCACACCTACTGGGGGCCGGACGGCTCGACCTACCTGGACTCGATTGCCGAGGTGCGGGCTTACTGCGACCGCTTCCCCAACAAGCTGATCTTCGTCACCGAGTTCAGCAACCCCAGCGAAAATGTCAACAAGGACATCAAAGGACGGGAGTACGTCCAGTTCTACACCGAGGCGCGGGAGCTTCCTCCCAACCTGGGAGCACTGTTCGCCTTCACGCTGTCCGCCGCTGAGGGATTTGAGCACGAGACGTGGAAGGGCAGCTCTATCGTGAGCCGGGTCGGCTCGCGCTCGCTGGGTTAGCCGCTCCACGTCCGGCACACCGGAGGAAATCCAACAAGCGCCCGGCTGTTTGACCCAGGCCGGGCGCTTGTCACTGGTGGGCGGTACAAGACTCGAACTTGTGGCCTCTTCCTTGTAAGGGAAGCGCTCTAACCAACTGAGCTAACCGCCCCATTATCGGCGATTATAGCCGGGGGATCAGAGCGCTGTCAACCCCGGCGATCACAGGTGAGGCACAAAAGCTCAGGCGTCAGCCGATTCGTCCTCCGCTTCGCCCTCACCCTCTTCTTCGTCCCCTTTCAAGCCCTGGCGAAATTCGCTGATCGCGGAGCCAAGCTCTCTCCCCACCTTTGAGACCCGCCCCACGCCAAAGACGAGCAGGACAATCGCCAGGATGATAATCAACTCAACCGGGCCAAGATTACGCAGCACAGTATCACCTCCTGCCTCTTAGATTTTCGCTCACGCACACTCATAGTAAGGCCTGACTCTTCGTTCTGTCAAGCACCCAACCGGCGACGTTGCGCCCGGTGCCAGCCTGCCGGTCGATGAACGGCTCGATCATCCCGTGCTCAAGCGCCATCATCCTGATCCATTGGTCGGGTTTGAGGCCCATTCGGAACCTGCTCCTCTCGCCGCAGAGCGGGTGTCACATCTGCTCAGGGGCACTCATGCCCATCAGATCGAGCACGCACTTGAACACGACCTGCGCCGCCGCGTAGAGCTTGAGCCGCGCCCGCGCCAGATCCTCCGGCACCTCGCTGTGCAGGGCGCGGATCTCCTCGTACGTCGGGTGGAACAGGCGCGCCAGCTCCTCGTGCGCCCAGAAGGCGAGCTTGTGCGGCTCTAACTCCTGCACGGCCTGCTCGACGACCTCCGGCAGTTCGACCAGCTTGCGGATCAGGGCCAGCTCGCGCAGGTCGGTCAGCAGCGCAACGTCGCCGCCCTCCGGCGTGAGGCCGTACTCCTCTCCGGCCTTGCGCGCGATGCTCGCGCAGCGCACGTGCGCGTTCTGGATGTAGTACACCGGGTTCTCGTTCGAGTGTTTGCGCGCCAGGTCAAGGTCGAAGAGCATCTCGCTGTTCGGGCTGCGGGCCAGGATGAAGTAGCGCACCGCGTCGGCCCCTACGTCGTCAACCAGCTCGTCCAGCGTGACAAACTGGCCTTTGCGCGTGCTCATGCGCTTCTCCTCGCCGCCTTCGATGAGCGTCACAAACTGGTGGATGATCACCCTGACCCGGCTGTCGTCGTAGCCCAGGGCCCGCAGCCCGGCCAGCACATCCGGGTACTCCTCGATGTGATCCGCGCCCAGGATGTTGATCGCCGGGTCGAAGCCGCGCTCCAGCTTGTCGATGTGATAGGCGATGTCGGGCGTGCGATAGGTCGGCTCGCCGCTCGACTTGATGAGCACCTTGTCCTGCTCCATGCCAAGCTCGGTCGTCTTGAACCACATCGCCCCACCCTGCTCGTAGGCCAGACCGCGCTCGCGCAGGTCGTCGACCACCGCCTGAACCGCGCCGCTCTCGTAGAGGGAGTTCTCGTTGAAATAGTTATCAAAGACAATGTTGATCCGCTTCAGCGCGGCACGGATCGTCTCGAAGATGTGGGCTTCCGCGTACTCCTTGAACGGCTCCCAGTCGTCGTCCTTGAGCGCGTCGCCCTGCTCTTCGATCAACCGGTCGGCGATGTCATACAGGTAATCCCCCTGATAGCCGTCCTCCGGGAACTCGAAGTCCAGCCCCAGCCGCTCGCGGTAGCGCGCCTTAAGGCTCTCCCCCAGCTTGCGCATCTGCCGCCCGGCGTTGTTGAAGTAATACTCCATCTCGACCCGGTAGCCCATCGCGCGCAGCAGGCGGGCCAGCGTATCGCCCATCACGCCGCCGCGAACACGCCCGACGGTGATCGGCCCGGTGGGGTTGGCGCTGACGCATTCCACCTGGGCACGCTTCCCGGCGAAGTCGTCCATCTGCGCGAACGACTCGCCCTGCTCCAGGATTAGGTCTACCTGCCGTTGCAGCCACGCCTCGGCCAGCCGGAAGTTCATGAACCCCCCTACCCTATCGACCGCCGCGACGTATTCCGTCGGCGGGAAGTGGGCGAGGATCGCCTCCGCGATATGGTCTGGCTTCATGCGGGCCGGTTTGGCAAGCTGCATGGCGGCGGGCGTGGCGTAGTCGCCGTATTCGGGCCTGTCGGAACGCGTGACCTTGATCGGGGGGATGTCAAAGGCGGGCAGTGCGCCCGCTTCCTGTGCACTCCGGATCGCCCGTTCAACCTGTCGAGCCAAGTCCTGCGGAATCCGCATTACGGTCTTCTCCTCCATAGCCGACACTCAGCGCGCAATTGTAGCACGAAGTACATCCCCCTCCAACGGGGCCGCGCGCCGGTTGACACTCACCCGCTTGACATCTATAATGCCGGTGAACTAACACTTAACCGGGGGAAGGTAGGTTGCTATGGCGTCAGATGTACAGGAACTCATCCAGGTCAAGAATCGTATTCTGGGCGTGTTGCTGAAGGACGCGCGCGAGGCGTCCGGGCGCGACATGGCCGATTGTGCCTCCCTGCTCGGCATCTCCGAGGAGGATTACCGGGCTATGGAGGTGGGGCTTCAATCTCCCACACTCCCCCAACTTGAGATCCTGGCCTACGTTTTCAACCTGCCCATCGACCACTTCTGGGGCACCGATACGCTGGCGTCCCAGCGCCGCGAGGAGGAGATCAAAGACCGCGTGCCGGATCTGCTGATGCTCCGCCAGCGCATCATCGGCCTCAAGCTGCGCCAACTGCGCGAAAAAGCCGGTATGA
The DNA here is from genome assembly GCA_964603985.1 of uncultured Anaerolineae bacterium. Taxonomy (GTDB): domain Bacteria; phylum Chloroflexota; class Anaerolineae; order Aggregatilineales; family UBA3940; genus CAZRXG01. The sequence goes on from CAZRXG010000017.1 coordinate 36,820, forward strand.
CCGTCGCGCAGGTGGCGGAGAAGACGGGCATCGGCCAGGAGGACATCGAGGCCGTCGAGGAGGGGATGATCGCCTACCCCGTCCATGCGCTGGAGATGTTGGTCCGCGCCGTGCAGGGCGGCCTTAACGACCTGCGCGAGGGGCACGGGCCGGTGGGCAACTGGCTCCAGGCGCAGAAGGACTTCGATGCGTTCCTGGAGATGCCGTCCGACCTGCGCGAATTCGTCCTGAAGCCCATCAACCGCAGTTACCTGGATCTCGCCATCCGCCTGAGCAACATGGAAGTCAACAAACTGCGCACCATCGCAGAGAGCATCCTGGAGATCACCTACTAAAAGAAGCACCTATGTCATCAGAAGCAACGCGTCTAAAAGATGAAGGTCTGCGCCTGTTCCAGGATGGAGCTTACCAGGAGGCGCTGGAACACTTCGAACAGGCATACCAGGCCTTTGTGGAGACCGACCAGCCGCTCGATGCCGCCGAAATGCTGAACAACTCCGGCGTCATCCACCGCGTCGAGGGTCGCTTCGCCGAGGCAGCGGGGTTGTTGGAACGCGCCCGGCAAGCCTTCGCCGAGGCCGGTGACGAAAGCCGCGAAGCCCAGACCCTGGGCAACCTGGCTCCCCTGTACAGCCAGCAAGGCGATACGGACGAAGCGTTGAACACCTACCGGCTGGCCGCCGTGTTATTCGAGAAGTTGGGCGACATAAACCGTGAGGGCGAGATCCTGATGGCGCAGGGGCTGCTCCAGTTCAGGCTGGGCGACCGCACCGCAGGGCTGGCCGCCTACGAATCAGGCCTGTTGATGGTCAGCGACCCGACGCCCCGCCAGAAGCGCCTGCGAACCCTGCTGAAGGTACGTAAAACGCTGCTGGGCGGCTAGGCCAACCCGATTGATCGCCAGAGGCCACCTCAACCCCGGTGGCCTCTTTCTGTTTCGTATGGTGTAGAGCGACGCGCAGTCTACTCCTCGTCCTCCTTCTTCGCCGCGGCGATGATCTGCTCCGCTATGTGAGCGGGGACCTGCTGGTAGTGGGAGAACTCCAGTGTGTAGACGCCGCGTCCCTGCGTGAACGAGCGCAGGTCGTTGCTGTAGCGCTGCACCTCGACCAGCGGCACAAGCGCCGTGATGACCGACTTGCCGCCGATGCTCTCCGTGCCCTGCACCTGCGCCCGGCGTGACGACAGGTCGCCGATCACGTCACCCATGTTCGATTCGGGCACGGTGATGCGAACCACCACAATCGGCTCAAGCAGGACCGGGCTGGCCCCCTGCACGGCCTGCTTGAACGCCTCGCGCCCCGCGATCTGGAAAGCAATGTCCTTCGAGTCGACCGGGTGCTCCTTGCCGTCATAAACCACGGCCCTGACGTCCACCACCGGGTAACCGGCGATGACGCCCTGTTGCAGCACGCTCTTGATGCCCTTCTCGATGGACGGAATAAAGCTCTGTGAGATCCTGCCGCCGAAGACCTCACTCTCGTATTCAAATCCGGAACCCCGCTCCTGCGGTTCGACGCGCAGATGCACTTCGGCGAACTGGCCTGCTCCACCCGTCTGCTTCTTGTGACGGTACTGGGTCGAAAACGTCTTGGTGATGGTCTCGCGGTACGGAACCTTGGGCACAGCCGCCTCCAGGTTGAGGCCCAGTTGCGCCGCCCGCTTGATGGCAACATCGACGTGTACGTCGCCCATCCCCTCCAGCAACGCCTCCTTGGTCGCCGCCTCCTGCCGCCACTGGAGTGTGGGGTCTTCTTCACACAGGCGGGTCAGCGTCGGCCCCATCTTGGCCGAGTCGGCCTGCGTGGCCGGTGTCACGGCGACGCTGTAGACCGGCTTCGGGAACTCCGGCGCGTGGATGATGAGCGGCGTATCCTTGAGACCAAGCGTATCGCCCGTGATGGTGTGGCTCAGCTTCGCGACGGCCCCAATGTCACCGGCGTGCAGCGTGTCGACATTCATCTGCTCTTTGCCCCGCATCACGTACAGCGGGCCAAAACGCTCTTCCTCGTCACGCGTATGGTTGAAGTACCGGCTGTCGGCCTTGAGCTGGCCTGAAACCACGCGGAAATACGTCAGGCGACCGACAAACGGGTCGGCGGTCGTTTTGAAAACGTACAGTGCCAGTGGGCCGCCATCGTCGGCGGTAAGTGTGACCTCCTCGCCCGCCTTGTCTGCGACAAACGCCTCGCGCTCCACCGGTGAGAAGGAGATCTGCGTCAGCAGTTCAAACAGCACACTGACCCCGACGTTCCCCACCCCGCTGGTGTACACCACCGGCACAAACGTCTTCGAGAGCAGCCCGGCCTTAAGCCCCCGCATAATCTCTTCGTCGGTCAGACCGCCTTCGTCAAAATATTTCTCTAACAATTCGTCGTCGGACTCGGCAGCCGCCTCGACCAGCGCCAACCGGGCCTCGTCGGCCTCGTCGGCCAGATCGGCGGGGATGTCCTCCGCTTTGCCGTCGGTGCCCATGCGAGCCTTCATGGTCAGCAGGTCAACCACGCCTAAAAATGAGCCTGTCTCGCCGACGGGCAGTTGCAAGGGCACAAATCGTACGTCAAAAACCTCGCCCAACTGGTCGAGCAATGCCTGTGTTGGCCGGGCCGTATCGCGGTCCAGCTTATTAATAACGACCAGACGCGGCAGGTTGAACTCGTCGGCAAACCCCCAGTAAATCTCGGTGCCCACCTCCACACCGGCGCTGCTGTCAACCAGTAAGAGCATCAAATCGGCAACAAGCAGCGAATTCTCGGTCTCACCCTGGAAATCTGTGTAGCCGGGTGTATCGAGCAGGTTCAGCTTCAGGTCACCGGCCTCAATCGGAACCAGTGACGTGCTGAGCGACATGCCGCGCGCGATCTCTTCCTCGTCGTGGTCGGCGACCGTCGTGCCCTGCTGCACATCGCCCAGCCGGTTGATCACGCCGTTGTTAAAAAGCATGGCCTCGACCAGCGAGGTCTTCCCCGCCCCCTGGTGCGACGCAAGGGCGATGTTGCGCAATGATTGAGTGTCATATACTTCCATAATGGGTTTCCCTCCAAGGGATTATCAAATCACCTGAATCTTCACAGCATCAGGCCGCACCGGACGCCGGGCGTATTTCAGAATCCCGTGAAACCGGCACGGGGACGCACCGCGATCCGCCTCCCGCGCGGGAACTGCCCAACACTTTGAAATACCCCCAGACGCCGGGGAAGTTGCCAAATCCGGACATTGACAATTAGCAGAGGGGATTTTAAGATGCTTTAAGGCGCTTGTCAACGTCACGACAGGCGAGCGCATGTACAGTCCATGCCAGCAACGGGAAGAGAGAAGCTGGCCTCCGGTGGCCGACCGCCTCGCCTCTCACCGGTTCACAATGACGCTGGCCCGGACTATACTGGAATAAGCATCTGTTTCCACACCAGCCAGGAGTAGCATCACATGCCAACCCTTCCAGCCGAGCCTTTCCGCATCAAGGTCGTCGAGCCGATCCGCCGCACAACACGGGCCGAGCGCGAGCGGCTTCTGCGTGAAGCCGGTTACAACGTCTTCAGACTGCGAGCCGAGGAGATTTACATCGACCTATTGACCGACAGCGGCACAGCCGCCATGAGTGATCACCAGTGGGCCGGGATTATGGAAGGCGACGAGTCCTACGCGGGCGCGCGCAACTTCTTCAAGCTCGAAGAGGCAATTGGCACCATCTTCGGGTTCAAGCACTTCGTCCCCACCCACCAGGGCCGGGCAGCGGAGCACATCCTGTGCTCGATTCTGATCAAGCCCGGCGACCGCATCCCCAACAACTCGCACTTCGACACCACCGGGGCCAACGTGCGCGCCGCCGGTGGTCACCCGATTGACCTGGTGATCGACGAGGCCAGAGAGCCGTCCACCCACCACCCCTTCAAGGGCAACATGGACCCGGCCCGGCTCGAACGCTTCATCGAGGAGACGGGCGTCGAGTGCATCCCCTTCGGGATGATCACCATCACCAACAACGCCGCGGGCGGGCAGCCGGTTTCCATGGCCAACATCAAGGCCGTGGCGGACATCTACCACCGCCACAACATTCCCTTCATCATCGACGCCTGCCGTTACGCCGAGAATGCCTACTTCATCAAGCTGCGCGAGGAGGGCTACGCCGACAAAAGCCCGCTTGAGATCGCACAGGAGATGTTCAGCGTGGCCGACGGCTGCACCATGAGCGCCAAGAAGGACGCCCTGGTGAACATCGGCGGGTTCCTGTGCGTGAACGACGATGCCCTCTTCGAACAGATCAAGCAGGCCCTCATCCTGCGGGAGGGGTTCCCCACCTACGGCGGGCTGGCCGGGCGTGACCTGGAGGCCATCGCGCGCGGGCTGGCTGAAGGGCTGGACGAGGAATACCTGGCCTACCGGCTGGCGCAGGTCGCCTACCTGGGGGACGGCCTGCTGGAGCACGGCATCCCGATCATCGAGCCGCCCGGCGGACACGCCATCTACGTCGATGCGGGGGCCTTCCTGCCCCACATCCCCGTCGATCAGTTTCCGGGGCAGGCGCTGGTGATCGAGCTTTACCTGGAGGGCGGCGTCCGGGCGGTCGAGCTTGGCAGTGTCGTCTTCGCACACCCCGACCCCGAAACAGGTGCGGTCGTCCACCCACCGCTTGAGCTGGTCCGGCTGGCGATTCCCAGGCGCGTCTACACGCGCAGTCACATGGATTTCGTCATCGAGACGCTGGCCGCCATCGCCGCCCGCAAGGACCAGATCCGCGGGGTGCGTATCGTCAGGCAGCCTGAGCTGCTCCGCCACTTTACGGCAGAGTTTGAAATCGTAGGCTAAACGCAGGGTACACTCGTGCCATTACCTGATAAAAATACGCCAGACACCTGCACCAAACCCCCACCACGAGGCCGCCGCCGCGCGGCGTGGCCGGTCGCGCTCCCCACACAGACTGGCAGAAAGTGCCAAGATTCGCTATAGATGACGTAACACGGTATTGGTAACGCTTGGGTCAAGATCTGAAGTAGACTGTTAATGGCTCTGTTTAAACGTCGAGACAGGCTTCCCCGGCTCCGGGCCGACGCATCGCGCAAACGGGCCGGACGGGGACACACGAATCACCTGCCCCAACTCTCAGGCTACCGGGGCCGCAGGTCGAGACGCGGCCCGTCTCTGGCCTGGGCTGTGATCTGGGGATCGCTGGCGGTGCTGGCACTGGTCGTGACGGCACCTTACTGGATGCCCGCCGTTTCGTGGGTCATCCCCGACCGCTACATCATGGCCTACGCTCCGGATTCTGTGCAGCGCCTGGTGTTCGACATCGATGTCGAGGAGCAGGTGCCGACCGCAGTCGCAGCCAACGATGGCGCCGCTGACGATCTGCTCGTCGGCCTGGCCCCCACGGCCACGCCCACCCCGCCGCCGGCTGCCGCGTCTGGGGGCGGAGGAAGCCCGTCGGGTGGCTACATCCAGCCGACCCCCTTCGCCGTCGCGCCGACCCCCACCCTGACGCCGGTCTTTTCCTACGAGGTCGATCCCAGGGCAGAGGATAAGGACAACACCGCCAACCTGAGCCAGGCCGCCCACCTGCTCCAGGGGTTCTCGTTCTCCCAGCAGCGCTACAACAACTGCGGCCCGGCCTCGCTCGCGACGATGATGAGCTACTGGGGCGTAGATTTCACCCAGACCGAGGCAGCCGAATTCCTGAAGCCCACCCCTGAAGACCCCAACGTCCGCCCTGACGAGATGGCGGCCTTCATCGAAACCTACGACTACGAAATGGTGATCCGGGTTAACGGCAACATCGAGCTTCTCAAGCAACTGCTGCTGGCCGGGTATCCCGTCCTGATCGAGACCGGCTACGACCCCGAGCCGGAGACGGTGGGCTGGACATCGCATTACCTGACCATCGCGGGCTTCTCCATCGAAGACCAGGGCCTGATCGCGATGGACACCTACCGGCGGCCAAACTGGTACTATCCCTACCGCGAGATCGACAGGTACTGGCGGCAGTTCAACCGGCGGTACATGGTCGCCTACCGACCCGACCAGGCCGCGGCGGTGGCGTCGATCATCGGCGAAGACATGGACGACGAAACCATGTACACCAAGGCGCTCTACACCGCCCAGTTTGAGCTGAGCCTGGACCGCAACGACCCCTTCGGGTGGTTCAACCTGGGCAGCAGTCTGGTCGGGTTGGGCCGCTACGAAGAGGCTGCCACCGCCTTCGACCAGGCGCGTGACCTGGGGCTGCCCTGGCGCTTCCTGTGGTACCAGTTCACGCCCTTTGACGCCTATCTCCAGGTAGGCCGCTACGACGACGTGATCACGCTGGCCGACAGCGTACTGGAAAAGAAGAAAACCGAAGAACCCTTTTACTACAAGGGGCTGGCCTACGCCCGGCAAGGCGACACCAGTGCGGCGCGCTACCAGCTTACCCAGGCGCTCCGTTTCAACGAGAACTACATTGCGGCGCAGATTGCCCTTGACACACTCGGCGAAAACTAGAGGGTAAACCCGTGACCCGTTCAGAGCCCGGCATCCCGCAGCTTCAAAAGCACGCCACTCCCAAGAGAACGAAAAGCCAACGTGTGGCCTGGATCGTGATCGGCGCCTCGGTGCTTGCGCTGGCCCTGGCCGTGACCCTGCCCTTCTGGCTGCCGGGCGTCGCGCGCCGCTTCATCCCCGACCGCTATCTGGTCGCCTACGCACCGGAGGGCCTGAAGGAGATCATCTTCGACTCCGGGCCATCCAAGACGCTGCCTACCCCGATCCCCCAGCAGGGAAACCCGGCCGTCGATCTGCTGTCCGAAACGTCGTCCCCGTTTGCCATCAGCCCGACGCCGCCCCCCACCGTGCCCGAAGCAACCGCCAGCGGCGACGCGTCCGTTCAGCCCTCGCCCATCCCCTTCGGGCCAACGCCGACCCTCACACCGGCCTTCGTGCCGGAGAGCACCGAGGAGGTCGAAGGAGAACAGGCAACGCCCCTCGCCAGCCACCTCCTGACGGACTTCGTCTACACCGGGCAGGGTTGGAATAAATGCGGCCCGGCGACGCTCACCATGCTGCTCAGCTACTGGGGCGTGAACGTCACCCAGAACGACATCTCAAATGTGATCAAGCCCCACCCCGAAGACTCAAACGTCACCCCCCACGAGCTGGCCGCCTACGTCGAGAGCCTGGGCTACGGCGCAACCGTGCGCATCAACGGCACCCTCGACGTGCTCAAGGCGCTTATCGCCGCCGGGTACCCGGTCATGATCGAGCGCGGCTTCGACGAACTGCCGGAAGAGGGCTGGATGGGCCATTACATGCTGATCATCGGCTTCTCGGAAGAAGACCAGGAACTGCTCGCCCTGGACTCCTACTGGGGGCGCAACCGGGTGCACGAAAACCAGGAGTTTCCCGTCGAGCACTGGCCCTACGACAGCCTCGACCGGGTGTGGCGGCACTTCAACCGCACCTATCTGGTCGTCTACGAGCCTGACCAGGCCGCCGAGGTGGCCGCCATCATCGGCGAGGACATGGACGACGGGGCCATGTACGTCAACGCCCTGCGCCGCATCCAGGACGAATTACGTCTCAACGCAGACGACGTGTTTGGCTGGTTCAACCTGGGCAGCGTGCTGACCGAGTTGGGCGACTACGAGAGCGCGGCAGCGTCCTACGACCAGGCACGCAGCGTCGGGCTGCCCTTCCGCATGTTGTGGTACCAGTTCGGCATCTACGAGTCGTACTTTCAGGCGGAGCGCTACGAGGACGTGATGACGCTGGCCAACACCATCCTGGCGATTGACAACTACCCCGAATCCGAGGAAGCTTACTACTATCGCGGGCGGGTCTACGAGGCACGCGGGCAGATCAGGTCGGCGCGCCGCGAATACAAGCAGGCGCTGCACTACAACCCAGGCTACGAAAAAGCGCAGTTGGCGCTGGCTGAACTGGAAGACGATGGGTAAAACCGGGTCACTTCGCTTCTGACTTCGCCACAGCGAGGGCGGCAGCCGCAGCGCCGCGCGGCACAGACGACAGCCGCCCTTATCATTTTGCCAGCACACGGAGCAGCCAATGGATGAGACGACTCCAGTCCCCTCCCCGCAGCAGAATGGCGACAGCGCCGTCCAGGTCGCCCGGTCGACGCTGGTCGTGGTGGGCGGGCTGGCGGCGTCCTTCATCATCGGGCCGGTGCGCCAGGGCATCATCTCCAACAAATTCGGCACCAGCGCCGCGCTCGACGCGTACACGGCGGCTAACAGCCTCTCGGAACTGCTGGTCGCGACGCTGGCCTACGGCACGCTGACCTTCGCCTTCATGCCGGTCTACGCCGAGCTGCTCGCCAGAGACAGCAGAGACAACGCAAACAGGCTGTTCAGCCAGGTCGTCACCCTGGTCTTCGTGCTGGCCGGGCTGGCGGCGGTGGTGGCCGCCCTGCTGGCCCCGACGCTGGTCGGTGCGCCGGGCTGGGGCATCGGACAGGGATTCCCACCCGACATCCAGCGCCTGACCGTGCAGTTGATCCGCATCCTGCTGTTCTCAACCATCATCTTCGCCGCCAGCGGCATCCTGACGGGCACGCTGCACGTCCACCAGCACTTTCTGCTCCCGGCCCTCGCCCCCGTCGTGTACAGCGGCGGGATCATCTTCGGCGCGCTGGCCCTCGCCCCCTCGATGGGCATCTTCGGGCTGGCGTGGGGCGCGGTCATCGGCGCGGCATTTCATCTGCTGATCCAGGTGCCGGGCCTGATCGCCTTCAGTGTCCGATGGCGTCCGGTCTTCGACTGGCGCAGCCCCACCCTGGGCCGCGTCTTCGTCCTCATGGCACCGCGCGTCGTCGACCTGCTGATGGCCCGAATCAGTATCGGCTGGCTGAACGGCAGCATCGGCTCGGCGCTGGGCGAGGGGCGCGTCTCGGCGCTGGGCTACGCCTACCAGTTGATGAACATCCCCTGGACGCTCGTCGGGACGGCCATCGCCTTCGCCATCTTCCCCACCATGACGAAGATGGCCGCCCGCAAAGACGTGGACGCCCAGCGCAAGGCCCTCAGCGGGGCGCTGCGCGCCATATTCACGCTCAGCATCCCGGCTGCGGTCGGGATGATCATGCTCGGTCGGCCCCTCATCCGGTTGCTGTTCGAGCGCGGCGAGTTCACCGCACAGAGCACCGAGCTGGTGTTTTATGCCCTGCAATTCTACATGGTGTTCCTGCTGGGCCAGTCCATGCTGGACGTGGTCGTCAGGGCCTTTGCCGCCCAGCAGGACACGCTGACGCCGCTGCTGGTGTCCTTCTTCACCACTGCGCTGAACATCGGCCTCGCCATCTGGCTCTCGCGCCCCATCGCCGAGGGCGGCCTTGAGCACGGCGGGCTGGCGCTGGCCAACGGCGTGGCGGTGACGGTCGAATCCCTGATCGGGCTGACGATCCTGCACTTCCGCTGGCGTGGCGTCAACGCCCGGCGCATCCTGGTCAACGTCGGTAAGGCCGGGCTGGCGGCGGCTGTCATGGGGGGCATGCTGTGGGCCTTTCAGACCATTTTACAGCCGGGCGCGCTGATCGCGGTGGTGGGCGGTGGGGCGTTGGGTGTAGGCGTCTACTTCGCGGTGGCGCTGGCGCTCGGCATCGAGGAGATACGAACCATCCCGCTGGCACTGATCCGCCGCTTTCTGGATCGCGGCAGGACGGCGGAGGCGTATGCGGATCGTTGACCTGACCCGCTTCTTCGACGCCTTGCAGCGGCTCTGCCCGGCGGAGACCCGCGATCAGGTGGAGAAACTGCTGATCGTCGGGCCGGGGCGGTACGAGGTGTGCGTTGACCTGCTCACCCTGTTCCCCCGATCACGGCTGACGGCCGTCGACATCAACCCGGCGGTGATCGAGCGCCTCGCCGACCGGCTGTCCGAGTACGGCGAGCGGGTGCGCACCGTCACAGGCAACGCCGCCGATCTGCCGGAAGCCGCGCCGGGGCCGTACAATCTGGTCGTCATCCGCCACCCCGACGTTGCCAGGGCCCCGGAGACGTGGCAGAAAGCAATCGCGGCCTGCTCCGGCGAGATGAGCGCGAGCGGGCTGCTCGTCGTCACGACCTACTCGCTGCCCGAAGCGAGCTTCGTCGACCGGGCGGCGGAGGCGCTCGCGCTGACCATGCGAGCAGGCTCACCCTATACGGCCATCCCGGTCGCATTACAGGGCAATGATCGCTATATTCTGGCCTACGAGCGGTCAGAGTAGGCCGCCCGGCCTCGTCCGAGCACAAAGGGGGAACGGATACCATGAGGCTGTTAGTACGCGTACTGAACTACTGGAGCTACCCGGTCTTTTCGATCATTTTCCTTGGCGTGGTGAGCTTCCTGCTGGCGGGGAACGGTGTGCAGCTTGCAGACATGATCGTGCTGGCGATCCTGGTGATCGCACTGTTCGTGGTATGGCAGCTTCTGCACACCACCCAGACCGAGGAAGCAAACACGTTGCAGCAGTTTGAGCAGATGCTTAAAACCGGCCAACACGCCACCGTCGTTGAGTTCTTCTCGTCGTACTGTATGGCCTGCATCGCGGCGAAACCCATCATCGACGGCTTTGAGGCGGAAGCCGGAGAGCGCGTCCAGATCATCCGCCTCAACATCGACCAGGAGCCGGGCAAATCGCTGGTCGAGGAGTACGGCGTCGTCTTTACACCCACCTTCATCTACTTCGACGCGGACGGCAACCGGCTGCGTGAGAGCGTCGGCGTGCTGGACAAAGCCCGCTTCCTGTACGAGCTTGAGCGCTCATGAGCCGGCGGCTCTTCTTCTGGGCCTGGTACCTGATGGGCCGCGTGCCCTGGGACACGGGTATCACCCCGCCGGAGATCGTCGCCCTGATCGAGCGCGAGCAGCTACCCTCCGGCCACGCGATTGACCTCGGCTGCGGGACGGGCACCAACGTCATCTACCTGGCGCAACACGGCTGGCGGGCGGTCGGCATCGACTACATCGCCCGCCCGATCAACGCGGCCCGGCGCAAGGCCCGCCGCGCGGGCGTCGCCGACCGGACGCGCTTTCTGGTCGGCGATATCGCCCATCTCTCGTTGATGGACCTGGGCGGCCCCTTCGACCTGGCGATGGACATCGGCTGCGGGCACAGCCTTCCAACCGGGGCGCAGGCCGTCTACGCCAACGACCTGGCACGGATCGTCAGGCCGGGCGGCGTCTTCATGCTCTACATGTTCCGTCCCACCCCGGGCCGACCGGGCGGCCTCGGGCCGGAGGCCGTCGAGGGGTTGTTTGCGCCCGCCTTCCGGCTGGTGTGGACCGACCTGGGCGAAGATACCGCCGCCCACTCTGCGTCGGCCTGGTACCGCCTCGAACGGGTTGGTTTGGCCTGATGCGCGTTCTGTTCCTCTTCTTTGACGGCTTCGGCCTGGGCGACGACGATCCTGAGCGCAACGCCCTCGCCGCCGCCGACCTGCCCACCCTGACGAGCTTCACCGGTGGTCGTCGCTGGCTGCGCGGTCTCCCCCGCGTCGAGAGCGAGCGCGGCACCTTCATCCCCACCGATGCCCGGCTCGGCGTCGAGGGCAGACCGCAGAGCGCGACCGGTCAGGCCGCCATCATGACCGGCGTCAACGTCCCCGCCGTGCTTGGCCGCCACTACGGCCCCAAGCCAACCCCCGAAATCGCCGCCATCATCCGGCGCGAAGGCTTCGCCAAAAAGCTGGTCAAGGCCGGTTTGAAAGTCGGTATGCTGAACGCCTATCCCTCCCGCTTCCTGGAAGGCATCGAGAGCGGCAAGCGCCTGCCCTCCTCTGCCCAGTTGGCGATGCGTGACGCAGGCGTCCGGCTGTTTGACGGGCAGGCTTTTCTCGACCGGCGGGCGATGTCGGTTGACTTCACCGGCGAGCTGTGGCGCGGCTACGCGGCCCACAACGACGCGGCCAGCAAAGTCTGGCGCGTGCGCATGAACCGGGAGGATACCCCGGTCATGTCCCCCGTCGAGGCCGGGCGGCTGCTCGCACAGTTGGCGCGGGCATACGACTTCGCCTTCTTCGATCACTGGCTGACCGACTATCTCGGCCATCGCGGCACCATCGACCAGACGCTCCGCCTGATCACGACCATCGACCGCGTGCTCGCCGGGCTGCTGGCCGAATGGGACGACCGCGACGGGCTGATCGTACTCACCAGCGATCACGGCAACTTCGAAGATCTGAGCCAGCGCGGGCACACCCGCAACCCCGTACCGACGCTGGTCGTCGGCCAGGCGCGGCACGCCCTCGCCAACGACCTGACCGACTTGACCGGCTTTGCCCCCGCCATCCTCCGCACGTTTGACAGCGCCCGGTAGCGGCACTTTCTCGCAGATATGTGGCGTGTTTTCGCGCTTACCTGTACTATAAGCTTAGACTGAGTGAACGCCGGTAATCAGATCAAAGGCAGATAGTGCGCCATGGTAGCGAAGCAGACGCAGAATTACTCAACAGAGGAGCGCCGCCTTTTACTCAAGATAGCCCGGCAGGGCATCCAGGCGGCTGCAAGCCGCAAAAGTCTGCCCGGCCTCAACCTGGAGGAGTTGCCGGAGAAGCTCCGGCAGCCGGGGGCCTGCTTCATCACCCTGCAGAAGAATGCCCAGTTGCGAGGCTGCACCGGTACGCTGGTTGCCCAGCTCCCCCTGGCGCAGGAAGTACTGCAAACTGCTGCGCAGACGGCCATCCACGATTACCGCTTCGATCCCGTCAGGCCGGAGGAAGAGCCGGAACTGGAGATTGAGATCTCGGTTCTGACCCCTTCACAGCCGCTCGAAGTTCCTACCCCCCCAGACCTACCCAACCTGATCCGCCCAGGCATCGACGGCGTGACGCTGCGCAAAGGCTTCCACCGGGCAACTTTTCTCCCGCAGGTGTGGGAGCAGATCCCCGACCCGGTTGAGTTTCTCGACAGGCTGTGCCAGAAGATGGGACTGCCGCGCCGGGCGTGGCTTGAGCCGGGCATGGAAGCCGATGTGTACCAGGTGGAAAAGTTCTCCGAAGAAGAACTGGCGGAGACCTGATGGCCCCGCCACATAACTCAAAGCCCCGTAAAACGGCGCTCAGTATCGAACTGTAGGGACGGTTCGCGAACCGCCCCTACCGCAAGCGGCTCTTGGATAGGCCCTCAGTCTGCCGGGACGTAGTCGAAGGTCTGGCTGGGTTCGTCAAAGAAGAACCGCTCATCCCCAAAGCTGTTAAACACGTGCAGGCCCGGGCGAGGGACGTACTGCCCTTCCGAGTCGACAAAGCCGCCAGCCTCGTAGCGGTACTCCGTCACGAACCTGATCTCGAACACGGTTGCCCAGCCTATCGCCTCGCGCTGGGCCGCAGAGAGCTTCTCGCGCCACACCTTGCCAAACCCACGTACCGGCTGATATAGGCCCTCCTCCGGTGGAACCAGGTCAGGGTCTTCTTCCGGCTCCAGACGGGAGTCCCAGTCATCTTCGAAGATCAGCCACTCCCCGCTCAGGCCGCTCTCGTCGAAGATGGCGACCCATATCTCACCACTTCCAGGCTCAAAGTCCTGCTCTTCCTGGCAGCGCTGCTCGAAGGTCTTCCCCACCCAGAACATCCGCCCGTTCTCAAAAGACTGCTCGACGATCTCGGCCCGGCAGACGTACGGCGTGGGGATTATATCAGGCGTGGGTGAGGGTTCGGGTACATTGCCCGGCGTCCCGTCGGGAGTCCCGCCGGTCACGATGATGACCACTGGCGTCTGGGTCGGTGATTGGCCCGCCTGCCCGGCACACGACGCCAGCAAGAGGATGCAGACAGACGCAACCAACCAGACCCTCGGATTACAGGTCAAGCGCATACCTTCTCTCCATAGTGTCTATTGGCAGCAACAGGGCCGAATTGTAGCACCGGCCGGGAGAGGCCGCCACCTACCAGATCCATAATATCCTGCTTGCCTGATACGATGACAGGAAGCCGACAGCCACGACCGGTCTTCGTTTTTCGCCTCTCTGCTTCGTGTTTCACCAGGCGACCAGCATAGTTTGCGCCACCGGATGACAGCCGCTACACTTGGTGCCGATACCACCACCCGTCCACAAGATCAACACATCCGGCAACCACACGCCTGGCACACTCGGAGTGTGCTCACATGGGGATCGCCAGGCGCAAGAAGAGGTAAATGGCCACAGTACGCGTAACCGTTCCTGCTACCAGCGCCAACCTTGGGCCGGGTCTCGACAGTATGGCGCTCGCCCTGGGGCTGTACAACGTCGTCGAGCTGGCCGAGATCGAACGCGGCCTTGAGGTTGAGCTGTACGGCGCAGGTGCCGACAGTCTCCCCCGCCATCCCGGCAACATGGTCGCACAGGTCGCCATGAGCGTCTTCCGCAAGACGGGCCGCGCGCCGGGCGGCCTGCGGATAAGCCTGGAAAGCGGCATCCCGCCGCGCAGCGGCCTGGGAAGCAGTGCTGCCGCCCTGCTGGGTGGGGTCGTCGCCGCCAACGTGCTGCTGGGCAGCCCGCTCAGCCGCGAAGAGACGCTCAAGACGGCCATCGAGATGGAGGGCCACCCCAACGCCATCGTGGCCGCGCTCTACGGTGGGCTTGTCGTCAGCAACTACGAGGACGGCAGGCTGATCCATGCCAGTGTGCCGGTTGCCCCCATGCACATCGTCGTCGTTCTCCCCGCAATCGAGATCGCGAACAGGCGCGATGCCCTCCCCCAATCCGTCAGTCTGGCCGATGCGGTGTCGAACATCGGGCGGGCCGCGCTCGTTCTGCAGGCGTTGGGCGCAGGCGACTTCGACCTGCTCGCCGCTGCGATGCGTGACCGCCTCCACGAACCGGCGCGCGGTAAAGCCATCCCGGGCTTTGAGAAAGCCGTCGAAGCGGCACGGCGGCACGGCGCAGCGGCGGTCGCCATCAGCGGGGCGGGACCGGCCTTGATCGCCTTTGCACCCGCCGACCATGAGGAGATCGCCCAGGCGATGACGCGCGCGCTCCAGGCAGCCACCGACGCGGAGGTTGAGAGCTGGATACTGCCGGTCGATACGCAGGGGATCAGCATCAGCGAGATGGCGGTCGAGATGTCCTTCAACAGCCGCCGCGCAAGGCCCGTCCCGGCCAGCGACACGCCCGCCCCCTGGCCGTTCGAGAAACCGGGACCCGGCCCGCAATCGCCGCAGGGACAAAAAACGCAGCCGGGCACCCCCGGGCCGTCCTCTGCATCCTCGCGGGCGGTGACTACTCCACCCCACGCCCCCGCCTCTGAGCGCCAGCGCACTTTATAAACCGCCGCACCCGGAAGGAGCGACCCCGTGATCGACTCATTGGCAGGCAAGCGTATATTCGTCACCGGCGCGACCGGCTTCATCGGTGGGCATCTGACCCACCGCCTGCACGCCGAGGGCGCGCACGTCCTGGCGTTGGAGCGCACCCCCGGCAAAGGCGACGCGCTGGCCGCGCTGGGGATCGAGATCGTTCGGGGCGATATCACCGATCACCCACGCATGCGTGAGATCATCGATCAAGACGTGCAGGTCGTGATGCACATCGCCGCCTGGCTGGGGCGGAACAGGCCGGTCACAGACGC
Source organism: uncultured Anaerolineae bacterium (assembly GCA_964603985.1). Lineage (GTDB taxonomy): Bacteria > Chloroflexota > Anaerolineae > Aggregatilineales > UBA3940 > CAZRXG01. Next base: position 52,332 of record CAZRXG010000017.1, read on the forward strand.
CGAAACGGTCAACGTCGCGGCGACGCGCCACCTGGCCGAGGCGAGCGCGGCGGCGGGCGTCGAGCGCTTCGTCTTCACCAGCAGCATCGCAACTTACGGCGCGCAGGGCGACACAGACGTGGACGAGGACACGCCGCTTGAGCCTTTTGGCGATCCCTATGGCGACAGCAAAATACGCGCCGAAGCTGCCCTGCATCAGGTCGGCCAGCAGACCGGCCTGCCCTACGTCATTGTACGCCCCGGCATGGTCTACGGGCCGGGGTCGGTGGGCTGGACGAAGCGCATCGCGCTGTGGGCCAAACAGGGAGAGCTTCCCCTGTTCGACGGCGGGCGCGGCACGGTTTTTCCCGTCTACATCGACAACCTGGTTGACCTGCTCGTGCTGTGCGCCGCCCACCCCAACGCCGTGGGCCAGATATTCAACGGCGTCGACGACGGCCCGATCACGCTGGCCGAATTTCTGGGCGGCTACATGCGCATGATCCCGACCCGGCGCGCGATTCGCATCCCCTGCTGGCTGGCGCGTATCCTGGGGGTGCTGGCCGACCCGTTCCTGTCGCTCAAGCTGACTTACGCGATCACCCAGATGTGCGGCCAGGGCCTGATCAGCAACCAGAAGGCCAAAGACCTGCTGGGCTGGCAGCCGAAGGTCTCACTCGAAGAGGGGCTGCGTGAGAGCGAGCGGTGGCTGCGCGCCGAGGGCATCCTGTAGGCCGCCGGTATGACACGTGGGGCGATCTGGCTGCTCGCGGCCACCGGTGTGATCCTGGTGGGCGTCGTGGCTTACTGGCAGCTCGTCATCGCCGAAGGAGTCTACCTGGGCCAGCGCGTGGTCACCTGGCTCTACGACCTGACCGCCCGCCGTTACGACGACATCAAGCGGTACGACCGCCGGATGGAAGACCGGTTCCTGGGCCGCCCGTTGGCCGCTGCGCTGTGCTACCAGTCGGCCCCGTTGGTGCTCGACGTTGCAACCGGCACCGCCCGCCTGCCGCTCGCCCTCCTGGATCAGCCGACGTTTCAGGGCCGCATCGTCGGCCTGGACGCCTCGCGCAGGATGCTGCTCATCGCCGCGCAGAAGATCGGCGATCAGGCCCACCGCGTCGACCTGGTCTGGAAGGACGCCGCCTGCCTTCCTTTCCCCGACGGCAGCTTTGACGCCGTCACCTGCCTGGAAATGCTCGAATTCACGCCCAACCCGGAGCGGCAACTGGCCGAGGTGATCCGCGTGCTGCGCCCCGGCGGCCTGCTGCTCACGTCGCGCCGCAAGGGCTTTGACGCTCGGCTGATGCCCGGCAAGACCCACAGCCAGGAGGCGTTCATCGCATTGCTGGAGCAGCTCGGCATGTTCGACATCACCATCGTCTACTGGCAGGCTGACTACGAACTGGTGTGGGCCCTCCGCGAAGGACGCGGGCCCGGCGGCGTGCGCCCGCTGCCGGAGATCCTGCGCTGTCCGAAATGCGGCGCGGTGGGATTCATCCAGCATCGTGACCGCGTGCAGTGCGGCCACTGCGGCGCGGCCTACCCCATCCGCCGGGGCGTGCTCGAACTCGAACGGTAGGCGGTGAAAAGGATGTTGATCGCCCGGAACCCGGCGTCAAGAGGCGCGGGGCGGGTGCTATAATCCTGGGAGGGATGCCATCCGGCGGCAGGCTGCTTGAGCCACACAAAGAGAAACCATGACCAACCAAAAAACACAATCAGATGAACAGGTAGAAACTTCGCTTGACCGGCGGCGCTACCGCCGCCTGATGCGCTTCTTCACCAGGATAACCCTCAACATCATCTGGTGGGAGGTGGCGCTGCGGCGCGTGATCGGCGAAAAGGGCGTCGCGCGCGGGCGGACCAACCGGCTGCGCGGCTACGCGCGCGACTTCCGCGAACTGGCCGTCGATATGGGCGGCGTGATGATCAAACTGGGGCAGTTCGTCAGCGCCCGCGTGGACGTGATCCCGCCCGAGATCACCGACGAACTCGCCGGTCTTCAGGACGAGGTGCCGCCGGAGAAGCTGGAGGACATCCTGCCCGTCATCGAGGCCGAACTGGGCGCGTCCCCCGATACGGTGTTCAAGGAGTTCGACACAACCGTCATGGCCGCGGCCTCGCTGGGACAGGTGCACCGCGCGCGCCTGAAGAGCGGTGAGCGGGTCGCCGTCAAGGTGCAGCGTCCGAGGATCGAGAACATGGTAGCCACCGACCTGGCCGCCCTGAAGGTCGTCGCCCGCTGGATGATGTACTGGCCGCTCATCAGCCAACGCGCCGATGTCCCGGCGCTGCTGGACGAGTTCGCGCGCACGCTGTGGGAAGAACTGGACTACGTCGCCGAAGCCGACAACGCCGACCGCTTCCGGGAGCTTTTCGCCGATGACATGGGTGTCTACGTCCCCGGCATCTACCGCGAGACCTCCACGCGGCGTGTGCTGACCATGGAGGACGTTACCAGCATCAAGATCGGCGACCACGCGGGCATCGACGCGGCGGGCGTGGATCGCCAAGTGGTGGCCCGCCGTCTGCTGGACATCTACCTGCGCATGATCTTCGAGTTCGGCTTCTTCCACGCCGACCCCCATCCCGGCAACCTGTACATCCACCCCCTGCCGGACGAAGCTGACGAACAGATGCCCGGCCAGGAGGCGGCTCACAACGGGCAGCCCTTCTACATCGTGTTCATCGACTTCGGCATGGTGGGGCACATCACGCCCCGGATGAAGAACAGCTTGCGCGAGCTGTTGATCGCAGTCGGCACGCGCGACGCCGACCGCCTGTTGGAGTCGTACCAGGCGCTTGGCATCCTGCTGCCGTCAGCCGACACCGAGCGCATCAAGGAGGCCGAGGCGGAAATCCTGGAGTACATCTGGGGCAAGAGCATCCCCGAACTGGTCCAGATGCCTCGCGCGGAGATGGGGGACTTTATCGTCAAGTACCGAGACCTGCTTTACAAGATGCCCTTCCAGATCCCCCAGAACTTCATCTACCTGGGACGCGCCGTCGGCACGCTCTCCGGCATTTGCAGCGCGCTCGACCCCGACTTCAACCCCTGGGAGCCTATCGCCAGCTACGCGCAGAAGCTGGTCTCGCAGGAAACCACCGGCAACATCCAGACCTGGATCGAAGAGGCGGTCGCGCTGGGGCAGGTGACGATTGGCCTGCCGCGCCAGTTACAGGACGTGCTGGGGCGCGTGCAGCGCGGGGCGGTCCAGGTGCAGACCAGCGCGGGCCGGGGTCTGCGGCGCGACCTCTACCGCCTCGAATCGGCGGTCAGCGGCCTCACGCGGGCGCTCATGTCGGCCAGCCTGCTGATCGCCGCCACGCTGCTGTACGTCAACGACCGCACCGTACCGGCGCTGGTCGGCTTCGGGCTGGCCGGGGTCGCGTGGTTGTCGCTGGTGCTGCGCCGCAGAAAGCCGCGCGAGTAAGACCGCTCCTCCGGCGCTAAGGCGTGTGCTCCGTCAGCCAGGCAAACAGCAAGTCCGTCAGGGCCGGGGTCTGATCCGTGATGTCGAACATCTGCATGCCGTGCGCCGAACCGGTGTAGATGTGCACCCGGTAGTCGCCCAGGCCCAACTCCTCCCCGGAGCGGCAGGCACTGTGCGAAGGACTGTCCCCCTCGGCGGCAACGCACAGCACCGGCTTACCCCCCAATGCTACCAGCGCCTCGAGGTAAGGGATGCCGAGAAAACCACCCGGCGACAGCGACACCGCCCCGATGCATCCCTCGCCGCAGGCGTCGACGGCTGCGTCCGAGCCGATGCTGGCCCCCACCATGAAGATGGCATCCGGGTCGACTCCCGGCTGCGAGCGGAACACTTCGAGCGCCTCGCGCGCGTCGGCCACGTTGGACGGCCAGTCCTGCTCGCCCCCGCTCTCGCCATACCCCCGGAAATCGAAGGCAAAGACGGCGTAGCCGGGGGGAGCCTGCATCGCAGACGCGTACTCGGCAATGGCCCGCCCCTGGAGCAGCGTGGCGATCGGGTACCAGTCCGTCCTGTCCCCGCGTGCCCAGTGCATCAGCAGCACGCCGGGCGCGGACGGCTCGGCGGGTGCCCAGAACGTCCCAACCAGCATCGTCCCGTCGTCGGCTTCGAACTCGACGCGCGTCGGCTCGGCGTCGAAAAGCTCCAGCGTAGGCTCCGGTAGAGACGTAGGCTCCTCGGTAGGGACGGCAGGCTCACCTTCCTCCGGCGGCTCGGTGGGCGCTGTTGTTGGCTCCACGACCGACTCAGGCGGCGGCTCGGTCGGCGCGGGCGTGGGTGTCGGGCCGCCCCCACAGGCCGCCAGAAGCACGCTCACCGCTACAAGGCAGACAATGATCGTTCTCTTCTCAGGCACTGTTCCCTCCTTCTGAACTGGGTCAGAAAACGTCGATCCGCACATCTTTATTATATCTGTGCCCCACTCCAGCGAGAAATCGATTGTCGACCAAACAGACCCGTTTCTTCCTCATGCGTGACTTTTGGCACAATGAGGGGTGACATTCGAAACTGGTAAAGCGCTTCGGCAGCCGGTATGCTGTTAAGTGCGACCGTTGCTTTTTAGCTCGATTTCCCTGCTGGAGGCAAGGAGATGGCAGAGACCCCAGATATGCAATCCATCGACCGCAAAACGCGCATGAAGCTGGACCCCGTCGCCCAACCGTACCGCGACCCCCTGGAGCGCGTCAAGGATTTTGACGAGTGCTCGTTGGGATTTACGCTGGAGCTGGCCCAGGCCGAAGCCGCGCGCTGCATTCACTGCCCCGAAGCACCGTGCGTGGCCGCCTGCCCGCTGGGGAACGACGTTTCGCTGGCCCTGTGGTACGTCGAGCAGGGTGACTTCCTGAAGGCCGCCGAAATCTACCGCATAACCAACCCGATACCGGAGATCTGCGGGCGCGTCTGCCCGACCGATGACTCGTGCGCCGGGGCGTGCGTGCTGGCCAAGCGCGACAGGGGCATCAACACCCAGGCCATTGAGGCCGCCGTGGCCGATTACCACCGCAGGGAAACGGGTGTCCCCCTGCCAAAAAAAGCCCGCCGGACAGGCAAGAAGGTCGCCGTCATCGGAGCCGGGCCGGCCGGGCTGGTCGTGGCCGAAGACCTGGCCGTCGCCGGGCACGATGTCACCGTCTACGAGGCACACCCTGCACCGGGCGGCTTGCTGATCTACGGCATCCCCGGCTTCAAGCTGGGTAAGGACATCGTCAGGTGGAAAACCGACTGGCTGCGTGACCTGGGCGTCAAGTTCACGGTGAACACCCGCGTCGGCGAGGACGTTACCCTCGACGAGCTGATCGAGGAGGAAGGCTACGACGCAATCTTCGTGGGAACCGGGGCCCAGACGGAAGCCAGTATGAAGGTTCCCGGCGAAGACCTGGGGCGGGTGTACGGCTCACTCCAGTTTCTGATCCGGCCCAACGTACCCGATGATATGCTGCCCGCAGACATGCACGAACCCATTAAGGTGGGCAAGCGCGTGGCCGTGATCGGCGGTGGGGACACCGCTACCGACTGCTTGCGCACCGCCATCCGGTTGGGAGCGGAAGAAGTGATCTGCTACTACCGCCGCACCGAGGCGGAGATGCCGGGCAATCCCAAGGAGCGCCATCACGCCGAGGAAGAGGGTGCGCAGATCCTCTACCTGACCGCGCCGGTGGCCCTGCTGGACAAGGACGGAGACGGGAACGTCGATGCCATGCAGATGATCCGCATGGAGCTTGGCGAGCCGGATGATTCGGGGCGTCGGAGACCGGTGCCCATCGAAGGCTCGGAGTACGAGGTTGAGGTTGATGACGTGGTGCTGGCTATTGGCTTCTGGCCCGACCCGCTGATCGGCGAGACCACACGCGATCTCGAAACACACAAGTGGGGACTGCTGGTCATCGACGAGGAGACCGGACGCACCAGCCGACCGGAGATCTTCGCCGGTGGCGACAACGTCACCGGCCCGGCGCTGGTCAACGAGGCGCTGGCGGCAGGCAAACGGGCGGCGGCAGCCATCAAGGAGCATCTGGCCGGTAAATAGGCCATAAGACGTTCTCTCCTTTTTTCTCGCGAGCAGGCTGTCCTTCGGGGCAGTCTGTTTCGTCCATCCGGTGGTGCTATACTCGCATCAGGCAAGGTGAAGAGAAAGGGTTTCCGATGAGTGCCCTCGGCCAGCACATCAAAGACCGCGCGCTCGAACTGGGCTTCACGATGGTGGGCATCGCCCCGGCGAAACCCGGCCCACACCTCGACGCCTATTTGCGCTGGATCGAGGCGGGCATGCATGGGACGATGGACTACATGGCCCGCGAGGACCGCGTTGCTCGCCGAAAAGACCTGAGCGTCATCCTGCCGGGCGCGCGCTCGCTGATCGTCGTGGCGATGGACTACTATACGCTGGATCTGCCCGGTGAGATCGTGGACGACCCGCTGCGGGGGCGCATCTCGAATTACGCCTGGGGTATGGATTATCATGAGGTGATGCTGCCCCGGTTGGAGACGCTGGCGGAGTTCATCGCGGGGGAGGTGGGCAGCAGGCCGGGGATGCGGGCTTACGTCGATACGGGCGCGATCCTGGAGCGCAGTCACGCCGGGCGGGCGGGGCTGGGCTTCCCCGGCAAGAACACGATGCTGATCCACCCCCGGCGGGGGAGCGCGTTCTTCCTGGGGGAGATCGTCACCGACCTGGCGCTGGATTACGATGATCCCCCGCCGATGCCCGGCTGTGGCACCTGCGCGCGCTGTCTGTCTGCCTGCCCGACCGGCGCTTTTCCCACCCCTTACGTGCTCGACGCGCGGCGGTGCATCTCGTACCTGACGATTGAGCACCGGGGCTTTATCCCCGCCGGGCTGCGCCCGCTGATGGGCAACCGGGTTTATGGGTGCGACGTATGCCAGGAGGTGTGCCCATGGCAGCGGTTCGCGGAGCCGACGTGGGAGAGGGCCTTTGACCTGTTGGATTATGACCGCGCGGCGCCGCCCCTCCCTACCCTGCTGGCCCTGACGCCGGACTCGTTTGCGGAGTGGTTCAGGGGGACGGCGATCTACCGGGTCGGGAGGGAAGGGCTGGTGCGCAATGCGTGCATCGCGGCGGGGAACAGCCAGGCGCGGGAACTGGTCGATCACCTGGTTCCGCTGCTGGGGGATGAGAGTGGGTTGGTGCGCGGCCACGCGGCGTGGGCGTTGGGACAACTGGGCGGGGCGGGGGAGGCGTTACGCGCGGCTTTGAGGGATGAGACTGAGAAAGAGGTACGGAGGGAGATCGAAGAGGCGTTGGGATGATGGGGGATGCCGGGGGTTCCCTTCTTGTGGAAGTGTCAGCTACCTCGTAGATCCCTGCTTCGAGATAACGCCGTTGTCTCTGTGTTCGATGATGTATTCAGTTGGCACGCCTACGCGGTGGCGGCGAGTTTGCCGGTGGGTGCTGCACGACGGAGTGCGGTGCGCAGGTGATCGATGGCTGGCCTGATAACACCAATTCCAGCGGCTGACCAACTGTGCAGCGTGCCCGCAGGGCGGCACGCAGGTCATTCGCACACGGCGCGCGGTCCTGAGACGCGGTGGGAGCGCGCGGTGCCATCCCGGGCGTCATTCCACGCCAGCCCGCCCGGATTGGCCTGGCAGGGGCCGCCCCTAGCGACCTGTGGCTGGCGACGCCTCGACGCTGCCGGGGACGAACTGCGTTCGTCGCCCGGCAATAAGCTCCCAAGGGCTTATGATCGGGATGCCCGGATATGCAGCTTCTCTCCTTTCTGCCTGGGAGCGGCCTCACTGCACGGACGCTCACAGGCCGGTGGTCTAATTGGGTCGTCGCGGGCGCAATGACCGTGCGCCCTATAGAACCCATGTTCTATTCATTATAGCACAAATGAGCGAGAAGTCAATTGAACGTCTGTTCGAATGTGGTTAGAGGTGGGTTGGAATTAGCGGTCAGCTATCAGCCGGTCAGCGGTCAGCTATCAGCGGCCCTCACCCCCGCCGACCTCACCCCCCTGTGAGCCTGACGGCTCATCCGTCCCCCCGTGCACGGGGGGACTCGGTGGAGTGGAGCGGCACGTTGTTAAGCAGAATGCTGCATCGCGGCGGTCCGCTATTTGCTCACGGCCCTCACCCCCGCCGACCTCCGGTCGGCACCCCCTCTCCCTCCCGGCATGCTCCGCATGCCTAGGGCGAGGGGGAACCGCCTGGACAGTCCATCACCTCGTCGCTAAAAAGGCCAGACTCAAGGCAGTGCAGCGGTCGACCGCATCGTCGGGGGCGATGGTTGTTTGGTCGGTGGGGTGTGGGATGCGCTTTCAAGGGCTGGGCTGCGACTTATTATCGCATAAATCCGTATAGATTCTCGTTGGTTGCATCGGAATGGTTGCAGGTTTTTGGGTACTGCAATACACCATCAAATGAGCCGAGGAGTTGAAATGGGAACCACGCAATTAAGAATTGCAGGCGCGGGGTTATTCGGCCTCTTTATCTTTCTTTCCGGCTTCTGGCTAAGCCGATCCGGCAAGCCGTACAATGACATCATCTTTACCGTCCACAAGTTGATTGCGCTGGCGGCGGTGGTCCTTTTCGTCGTCACGCTGTGCCGGATAAACCGGGTGGCTGCGCTGAGCGCGGTTGAATTGGCGGCTGGCATTGTCACCGGCGTGTTTTTTCTCGGCCTGTTTGTTACCGGCGGTTTGTTGAGCATCGACAAGCCAATGCCGGAGATCGTCTTGAAGCTGCATCACACCATACCGTACCTGGCCGTGCTCTCCACCGCCGGAACCCTATACCTGGTGCTGACTCGCAAGTTGTAAATGGTGTGCGGGATTAAGCGTCATCTCGCCGCCAAAGAAGGCCGGGCTCGACATGGTATACTCAGGGAAGCGGCACCATCAACCGTTAACCTTCGAGTAGGTTTTCACCATGATAGAAGTCAATCTACTAAAAGTTGTAATCGTTTGTGCCAATTTTTTGGCAGGAGTGAGCCTGTTAGTATCAGGCCTGAGAGCCATTAAAACCGGTGAGGTAGTATTAAGGCGGAAATGGGATTTCATTCTGACCGATCTACAGCTACCGTTGACCGGAAAACTGGCAAAGGCGGCAGGGACGTTCGGGGTAGTGTCTGGCATATTCTTGATAGTTGGTGGCTTTGTTGGAATTATTTCTCCTGCCTATGGGCTGATTACTCTGTTAATAAGCATATCAGCCTGGCTTGTCGTTGACCTCGTTTTACGGATTCAACACAAACACTACCATGTCAACGACGAGGGTGATGCGGATTCATAGGCTTCTGCCAGGAGGCAAACAGGTTGTACATCTAATCAGTCTCTTCCAACTCTGCAATTCGGCTGTTTATTTGTTCTACTATCTGTTGAACGCCTTCATACACTTTATATGATGCCTGGCTGATACGGTCATATCCCGGCTCTGCTATCCAGACAGCCCCGACATTGGGGCGATCCATTTTTCTCAGCAGCTTTATCCGATCTTTGCGTTTTTGTGGAGGAGGCATGCCAAAGTAGTGTGCTACATATTCGACCAGTTGATCGTTGATCTCGTAGAACTTGACCATCTCGGCGGCAAGCTGCTGGAACAGATGCTTAAGTGTTGCGTCCTCAACCTGAGCAATCAATTCTTCAATTACTAGATCTCCTCTCCTCAACTCTTTTAATATGTGCTTCTCCAGAACATCACCAAAGCCATTGACCTGAGTGTTCTGTATGTGTTCGGCGGCAACGCTTGCGCCTAGATTTGCGTCTCTTATCAACTCCCAGTAATCCGACTCGGATAGTTCGAAAGTGGTGCCTGCCAGAGTAATCCGTTTCATGATACCCTCTCGATCACCAATCCTCTACAAAGTACTCCCTCCAACCTGATGTGCATTTGTCCCACTTTACGACCAGGCGGTAGGTAATGGCATCGCCCAAAGGCTCATCCACGATATAAAGTTCATAGTCGCCGAATGGCGAAGCACTACCTTTGCATACGAGCCAGTCGTATGGCGTACATCCTGCCGCAGCGTAGTACTCTACAATGTCCTCGTATGACCCCGTCGTTTCGTATGTGTACTCATAAACAGAGAACTCCGATAAATCGAAGATGACGGCTTTTCTCACCAGCACACTATTTGGATAAACAGGTGCCTCAGGAATAGTAGTGTTGCGGACGTTGCAGCTTACGGGATCGTGAACAACCCTAACGTCCAATGCCCATGCAGCGAAAAAAACCACAGCAATGACACCCAGCAGACGAACAATCATTTGCTCTATAGTTCTTCGAGGCATCGACAGCTCCCGGCGGCTGCATCCACTTCGAAGTAGGCACACGGCACAAACGCACATCTGGTATCATAGGCGGCATGAGCGAGCAACACAAACGCCTGATCCAGGCGCAGTTTGGCGCGAGCGCCCGCGCATACGTCACGAGCGCGGTGCACGCCAAAGGGCGCAGCCTTGAACGGCTGCTCGACCTGACGGAGCCGCAGCCCGGCTGGCGCGTGCTGGACATCGCGACGGGGGGTGGGCACACGGCGCTGGCGTTCGCGCCACACGTGGGGAGCGTGATCGCGACCGACCTGACGCGACCGATGCTGCTGGCCGCGCGGGAGCACCTCGAAGCGCAGGGGGCCACAGAAGTCGCATTCTGCCAGGCCGACGCAGGGTGGCTGCCCTTCCGCGATGAGACCTTCGACTGCGTCTCGTGCCGGATCGCGGCGCACCACTTTGAGAATGCGGCGGCGTTTGTGCAGGAGGTGGTGCGCGTTCTGGCCGCCGGTGGGATCTTTGCGCTGGCGGACAATGTGGTCAGTGGGGAGCCGAAGGTCGCGCGGTTCGTGAACACGTGGGAGCGGCTGCGAGACCCGTCGCACAGGTGGGCGTACAGCCTGGACGATTGGGAGGCGTTCTGCTTTGCGGCGGGGTTGGATGTCACGCATCGGGAGAGTTACCACAAGGAACTGGACTTCGATGAGTGGACGGCACGGATGAACGTCAGGGGGGATGACGTGACGCGGCTGCGGGCGCTGCTGCTCCAGGCTCCGGAGGAAGCGCGGGCGTGGTTGAATCCGCAGGAGGTTGGAAGTCGCCTGACGTTCCAGTTGGGCACGGGGATCGTGATCGGGAGGAAGCCCGCAAGCGAGGCAGGGAAGAGCGCATGACGCTCGAATACAGGGAGCACGCGCTGCACCTTGACGGGGTATCGCTGGTGGGGCTGGCGGGGGAGTTTGGGACGCCGCTTTACGTAACCAGCCAGGCGGCGTTGAGGCGGGCGGCCAGTGAGTTAGACGCGGCGCTGGCCGGGCCGACCCCGCACCTGATCTGCTACGCGGTTAAGGCCAACCCGACGCTGGCGGTGATCCAGACCTTCGCGCAGATGGGGATGGGCGCGGATGTGACCTCCGGTGGGGAGCTTTACCGCGCGCTGCGGGCGGGCGTCCCGGCGGAGAAGATCGTGTATTCGGGGGTGGGGAAGACGCCGGGCGAGATGCGGCAGGCGCTTGAGGCGAACATCCGGGCGCTGCACGTCGAATCGGAGGATGAGGTGCACACGCTGGCCGGGGTCGCGGGGGACATGGGGCAGGTGGCGAGGGTGGCGTTGCGGGTCAACCCGGAGGTCGATCCGCGCACGCACCCGCACATCGCGACAGGGCAGCGTGACAGCAAGTTTGGCGTTGCGCGGGGGCAGGTCGAGGCCGTCGTGGGATTGGTGAGGGACCGCCCGGCGCTGCAATTGTGCGGGTTGTCAATGCACATTGGGTCGCAGATCACAGACCTGGAGCCGTTCAGGCAGGCGGCGGGGCAGGTGGTGGCGCTGGCGCGGCGGTTGATCGAGGAGGGGGACGCGCTGGAGTACGTTGACCTGGGGGGTGGGTTGGGTGTGCGTTACCGGGATGAGGAGAGGCCGCCGGTGATCGGAGAGTGGGCGGGCGTGCTGCGGGATGCGATGGGTGACCTGCCGTTGATGCTGTTGGTGGAGCCGGGGCGGGCGTTGGTGGCGGAGGCGAGCGTCCTGCTGATGCGCGTGCTGGCGATCAAGCGGGCGGCGAGCAAGACGTTCGTGGTGGTGGATGCGGGGATGAATGACTTTTTGCGACCGGTGCTGTACGAGGCGCACCATCCGATCTGGGCGGTGGAGCGGGGGGAAGATCGGCCTGAACGGCGCGTTGACGTGGTGGGGCCGGTCTGTGAGAGCACGGACGTGATCGCCAGAGGGCGCATGATGCGGCTGCCGCGCCGGGGAGACCTGCTGGCGGTGCTCAAGGTGGGGGCGTATGGGATCAGCATGGCGTCGAATTACAACAGCCGACTCCGCCCGGCGGAGGTGATGATCGGCGAGGATGGGCAGGTGAGGCTGATCCGGGAGCGAGAGCGTCAGGCAGACCTGGTGCGGCAGGAAAGGTTGCTAAGGTGAGGGGGGAAGGAGCAGTCCACGGATTACACGGATTTCACAGATTGGTATTTGCCTGCCAGCGTAATCCATAGATCCTCCGGTAACCGCATCCCTGACGCCGAATCCACGCGAAAGCGCTTGACAAAATGTAAAGTATACATTACAATCAGGGCGGAATGTAAACTATACTTTACACACCAGGAGGCGAGAACAGGTCATGTCGCCAGCGGGGAACGCGGACAACGTAGCCAACCGGGTGCGGGAGGTTCGCAGCGAGCGCGGCCTGACCCAGGACAGGCTGGCCCAGGCAGTCGGGCTGACGCGCCAGAGCATCATCGCCATCGAGAAGGGGCGCTTCACGCCCTCGATCCACACGGCGCTGGCGCTGGCAGCGGCGCTGGGGACGGTGGTTGATGACCTGTTCTGGCTGACGGATGAGGAATGAAATGAGGAGTGCAGTGATGAAGCGTGAACTGATCCCGTATTACATCAGCCGGGCCGTGCTATCGGCGTTGTTCGGGCTGCTGATTGGGTGGCAGAGTGGATGGTGGTTGGGCGCGCTGACCGGCGTGGTGATGCTGGCGATGTTCGTGTGGTACGCGCACAGTGGGCGCTACCTGATCGACCCCAGCAGGCCGCTCACCCCGCTGCGGCGCGATGAGCGCGGCAAGGTGATCCGAGACCGGGCGCTGGTGGCGGGGGTGGTCGTAGGGGGGTTGGTCGTTGCCGGGTTGGGCGTGGCAGGGCTGGTATGGCCGCTCGCGATCAACCTGGGCAGCGTGGGGATGCTGGCGGGTGTGATCACGTACTTTGTGGTGAGCAACTGGATGTTCGTCAGGGGGTGAGAGAAGAGGCACCCGTGGGGGACAAAGCCACCCGTGCCCCCCCAGCGACCGCGCTTGGAACACAGCCGGAGTCCGCACAGCGGGTATCGTTCACGCAGTCACCCGCGAGGCCCTTCAGGCCGGTTTGCGCGCCGTGATACGCGCGCTGAATACGCGCGGCATGCCCTCCTGCTGCTCGACGGCGTCATCGGCTTCGACTCTGTCCACCACTTCGACGGCGACGAAACCGGCGGCTCGCAGCATGCCGACGTAGCGCTCCACATCGATTGCGCCGGTGATGCACTCGGCCCACATATCCAGTTGAACGCGCATCTCCCGGCTGAATTCACCCTCGGTGACAACGTCGCTGATCGAGAGGCGACCGCCGGGCTTGAGAACGCGGAACGCCTCGCGGAATACCGCCTCCTTGTCCGGCGAGAGGTTGATCACGCAGTTTGACATCACAACATCCACACTCGCGTCGTCGACCGGCAGGGCCTCGATCTGCCCCTGGCGGAACTCGACGTTTGTGACGCCCATACGCGCCTTGTTGGCGTTGGCTTTGTCCAACATCTCAGGCGTCATATCCACGCCGATGACGTGGCCCTGCTGGCCGACCTGCCGCGCCGCCAGGAAGCAGTCGAGGCCGCCGCCGCTGCCCAGATCAAGCACCGTCTCGCCCGGTTGAAGCCCGGCGATGGTGATGGGGTTGCCGCAGCCGAGTGAGAAACCGGTCACATCGAAGGGCAGGGCCTCCAGTAGCCGGACATTGTACAAAGCAGGCCCACAATCGCAATCCGCCTCACTCACCGAAGGGCCGCAACAGGTGACGCTGCTCTTCGCAGCCCTGTCAGCTTCCCTGGCGACAGTGCCGTAGTGTTCGCGCACGGCCTCGCGGATACCGTCCTTGTCTTGTGTCATGTCAATTCCTCCCTGATATATTGATAACCATCAATGTTTTGGAGTAAAAAAAGAAGCCTTTTAATCCTGTGTGCCCGAAGTGTCGCCGACAGGATCATCGTCGGCTGCGTAGTCCGGCGCAAAGGTGCGCACCAGCCTGCCGCAGCACAGCGTGACCCGTTCCTGATCCAACGTGTAGAACCGCTGCCTGCCCTCCTGCCGGACGAGAACCAGACCGACCTTCTCCAGTTTCTTAAGATGGTGGCTGACCGTCGGCTGGTTGACTTTGCCGCCGAGCTTATCGACCAGATCACTCACGCTCAGCCAGACGCAGCACAGGTGTGACATGATCTCCTGGCGCGTCTCGTCGGCGAGGGCCTTTGCAAAATCGACCGGGTCTACGCTCATCACACCCCTATTATATCGACAATCATCGATATGTCAAGTCTTTCGCGCCTTGAATTTCGCCTCGGATGCGCTATCATGAGGAGGTGCCAGCAGCACAAATCACGGTGCGAGGGAAAGGCGCAGATGACACAACCCACCCCAAAAACGTATAACATCCGCACGTGGGGATGCCAGATGAATGAGGCAGACTCGCGGAGGCTGGCGAGCGAGCTGGATCGGCTGGGCCTGCGACACACCGATGAGGCCGACGCTGCCGACGTGATCGTGCTGAACACGTGCGTGGTCAGGCAGAGCGCCGAAGATCGCGTTTACGGGCGGTTGGGACAGCTTAAAGTGCTGAAGAAGCGGCATCCCGGCAGGGTGATCGGCGTGATGGGCTGCCTGGTCGGGGTGCGCGACCCGCTGCCGCTGCGGAAGCGCTTCCCCTTCGTGGACGTGTTCATGCCGCCCAGCGACCCGGAGCCGATGGTGACTTTTCTCAGGGATCGTGGGGTGGAGCAGGAGGCAGTCGAGCAGCAGGCCGCCGAGCGCGCCCTGCGTGATGCGCTGCAGGACGGTGACCTGATCCTGCCGGCGCATGAGCGTGGAAAGCTGGTCAGTGCATACATCCCGGTCGTGTACGGGTGCTCGCATGCGTGCTCGTTCTGCGTGATCCCGTTCCGGCGGGGGGTGGAGCGGAGCCGGAGTGTGGGCGAGATCGAGGTGGAGGCGCGCGCGCTGGCGGTGCAGGGGGTGAAGGAAGTGACGCTGCTGGGGCAGATCGTGGACAGGTATGGGAAGGACATCCCGGATGGGCAGGACCTGGCCGACCTGCTGCGCGTGGTGCACGAGGTGGAGGGCATCGAGAGGATACGCTTCCTGACCTCGCACCCGAATTGGATGAGCGACCGGTTGTTGGACGCCGTCGCGGAGCTGCCGAAGGTGTGCGAGCACATTGAGGTGCCGATCCAGGCGGGGGACGATGAGGTGCTGCGCCGGATGAAGCGTGGTTACACGCAGGCCGATTACAGGCGGTTGGTGGAGCGCATACGCGAGCGCGTTCCGGGCGTGGCGATCAACACCGACATCATCGTCGGGTTTCCCGGTGAGACGGAGAAGCAGTTCGAGGAGACTTACAACGTGCTGGCCGACCTCAGGCTGGACAAGGCCCACATCGCAATGTACAGTCCGCGCCCGAAGACGCTCTCGACGCGCACGATGGCGGACGACGTGCCGCCGGAGGAGAAAAAGCGGCGGTTGCATCGGCTCGACGAACTCCAGCAGCAGGTGGTCGGAGAGATCAACAGCCGCCTGTTGGGGCAGCGGGTCGAGGTGCTGGTCGAGGGCAAACAGCGGGGGAAGTGGCGCGGGCGGACGCGGCAGAATAAGCTGGTGTTCTTTGAGGACGAGGCTGACCGGCGCGGGAATCTGGTGGACGTTGAAATCACGTGGACCGGCCCGTGGAGCATGCAGGGACGGCTGCCCGGACAGGCACAGGGTGCGCCGGAGACGAAGCCGATCGGCGTCGTGGCAGGCTGAGGAACACCGTCATGACTCGACTCCTCCTGATACGACACGCGGAAAACGACTGGGTGCGCAGCGGACGATTGGCCGGATGGACGCCCGACATCCACCTGAACGAGGCGGGACAGCGCCAGGCTGAGGCGTTGGGGGAGCGCCTTGCAGCCGCAAAACTCCGGGCGGTATACTCAAGCCCGTTAGAGCGGGCCGTCGAGACGGCGCAGGCGGTGCTCAAACACCATCCGGACCTTGAACTGCGGATCGAGGAAGGGTTGGGGGAGGTCCACTTCGGGGCGTGGACGGGCAAGCGGCTGCGTAAGCTGGCGCGGACGCGGTTGTGGCGCGTGGTGCAGGGATATCCGAGTGGGATGCGCTTCCCGCAGGGGGAGAGCTTCCACGAGATGCAGGCGCGCGTGGTGGGGACATTGGAGCGCATCGCAGGTGAGCACCCGCAGAGCGCGGTGGCGATCTTCTCGCACTCGGATGTGATTAAGGCCGTGGTGGCCTACTACGCAGGGATGCACCTCGACCTGTTCCAGCGGATCGTGATCTCACCGGCGTCGATCTCGATCATCGACCTGCACCGGATGAGACCGTTCATCGTGCAGTTGAACGATACCGGCCACTATGACCACCAGCGGGAGAGCGGTTGAGGCCAACCAGAAGGGTCAAAGACCGGCCCGTGAGCAGGGTTGTGTTGGGTTGAGGCAGCTTCCACCGGCCTCCCGGACGAAGGTTATTTATGCCTGAAGAGCTTGAATTTGACTCAGCAGACTTCATCACGGTGGGCACCATCGGCCCGCCCGGCCAGCGGGTTTTTCACCTGCAGGTCGGGAAGGGAAAGGACCTGCTGACGCTGACCATCGAGAAGGAACAGGCATCGGCGTTGGCGGACGGCATCGTCACGATCCTGGATGAGATCGAGAAGCAGCTTGAGATGTCGACGCCCGAAGTCGATACGTCGGCGCTGGACATGGACCTCCACGAGCCGATCCTGCCAGTCTTCAGGGCAGCCAGTATGGGGTTGGGTTACGATGTGGACAACGACCGCATCATCCTGGTGGTCAACGAACTGCTGCCCGAAGATGCACCGACAGAGCCGCGCGTCGTCCGGATGACGGCCACACGCACGCAGACGCGGGCGCTGGTCGACCACACACGCGAGGTCGTGGCAGCCGGGCGGCCAATCTGTGGGAACTGTGGACGCCCCATCGACCCAGATGGGCACTTTTGCCCGAAGAGCAACGGGCGGCGCAAGGAGCTGACGCAGACCTAGCGCAGCGGGTTTGATCGACGGACATCGCAGCCAGGGCAGACCTGATGAACTTTGCCCCCCACCCCCGACCCCTCCCCCACATTCCGCGCCTGACGGCGCTGGGGGGAGGGGGCAGCCAAGCAGCCGGGCAGCCAAGCAGCCAGGCAGCCAGACGAACCACATTTCCGCCGTGGTCAGATTAAATGCTCAAGGTGCATTCGGTCTGCCCGTATACGATCATGGCATTGACGTTTAACCAGCCGGACATGTCCGGCGAGCGGGCGCTGCAACTGCTCACACAGGGTGAGATGAAGGAAGCACACGGCATCCTGCCCTGGAGCACGAATTACACCTTCCTGGTGACGGTCGGCGACGGGCAGCTAGAAGCGCTCGCGATCTACAAGCCGCGCCGGGGGGAACGCCCGCTGTGGGACTTCCCGGACGGCACGCTGTGCCAGCGTGAGACAGCCGCCTTCGTGGTGAGCGAGGCGCTGGGGTGGCACATCGTGCCGCCGACGGTGATGCGAGATGGCCCGCACGGCATCGGGATGGCGCAGATCTTCGTGCCGCACGACCCGGATCGGACCTACTTCACCCTCGGGCCGGAGCACAGACCGCAACTGGCGCGCATCGCCTTGTTTGACCACGTCACCAACAATGCGGACCGCAAGGCCGGGCACTGCCTGCTGGACGAGCAGGGGGTGATCCGGTCCATCGACCATGGGCTGTGCTTCCACGTCCAGCCGAAACTGCGCACCGTGATCTGGGACTTTGCCGGGCAGGCGATCCCGGCGGCGCTGCTGGATGACCTGTGCAGGCTGCGGGAGCAGTTTGGCGACCTGGGGAAGAAGCTGAAGACGCTGCTGAGCGTGGCAGAGATCGCGGTGTTGAGACGGCGGGTCGAGGGGCTGATTGAAGAAGGGGTTTACCCGCAGCCCGGCCCAGGGCGCAATTATCCCTGGCCGCCGGTTTAAACCCCACCCCCCTCCCCGGCGCAGCAAAGCCGCGCCACCCCTCCCCCACGCTGCGCGGAGGGAGGGGTTGAACGCCCTCTCACCGGCGCAGGTTGGGGGCAGCAGGGCGGCGGGGCAGCAATCAGGCGGGCAGGGGATCAGGGGGGAAGGTCAGGCGGTCTGGCACTCGTCGGTAAGCTGCGAATAGAGTGACACGACGTTGCCGTGATGCAACTGCTGAACCAGACCGTTGAGCGGAATGCGACTTTTGCCGCACTCCTCGATGTCGACGCTGTCGAGCGCTTCGGGGCCTTTCTTCTTCTTGACCAGCTCCTCCACACGGGCGCGCACGGTGTGGAGATAGTGCAGATCTTCCTCGATCTTGCCGGCTAACTCGCCGCGCAGAATGACCTCGCCGTGCCCCTGCACCGCGTTTTCAAACGACATGGCGAGCAGCGACTCCAGGCTGGCAACGTAGTCCTCCCAACTACCGTCGGAGAAGAATGGGATGGGCATTAACGTGTCGGCGGCGAAAAGGATCCCCTCGTCCTTGACCAGACAGACGGTCGAGTCGGGGCTGTGGCCCGGCGTGTGCCAGATTTGCAGCGTGACACCGCCCAGATGCAGATTCATGACCCCCTGGTCGAAGATGACATCCGGCAGGCGCAGGCTCACGGCGGCCATCTCTCGTGAGCTTCGCCTGGCCTGGGCCAGCGCTTCACGCCCGCGCCCGTCCAGTAACTCGCGGCACAGGCGGTGGCTGACGACGCGCGCGTGCCTGAAGAAACACGAGCCGTAGGTATGATCGGCGTGATAGTGGGTGTTGACCACGTAACGAACCGGCGTGTCGTGCCGATCTTCGATGAACCTGATGATCTGGCGTGTCTCGACCGGGAAGGGCAGGGTGTCGATCACGATGGCACCGGCAGGCGTGATGATCGCGCCCGCCGTCACCTGCGCGTAAAGCTCACTGGTGAAGACATAGATATTATTAGCAACACGCTCACGAAGCATGGATCAAGTGACTCTGTGACCTGGTGGTATAGTTTGGAGGAGAGACTACCTACCCCTACCTGCAAGTGAGCATAGCACATCGAAATGCCGCCTGCAACCCTTTTCCCCTCCGCCCGCCCCGCGACCGACCAAAAGCAGCAACAAAAATGCTCCGGGCACCACCCGGAGCGGGTCCTATCACCGATTAAGATAAGGCCCTGACACGCTGTGTTCGCCAACGCACGTGAACCTGTTTTCACAGGTGGGTGCCGGGCCGCTAAAGCAGCGGTGGCTCAAGGCCTCGCATTTGTTAGCGGACGTCCAGCCCCCCGAACGTTAGGTGTTGGTTCATGACCGAGTACGATCACGAGCATGTCAGAGCAACTACGTTTTTACCACATGGACACGCGGGTTGCAAATAGTCGTTCCTTCTGAGTGCGTATGAGGCAAGCTCCGCCGCGCCGCCCGGCCAGATCGCGAGATCGGGCCGGTTTACACGTCGTCGGCCAGCCGAATGTGCAGTTCCTCAAGCTGCTCCGGTTCAACCGGGCTGGGTGCCCCGGCCATCAGATCAGCCGCGCGCTGGGTCTTGGGGAAGGCGATCACCTCGCGGATATTCGGCTCGCCGGCCATCAACATGACCAGCCGATCCAGCCCGACCGCGATCCCGCCGTGCGGGGGCGCACCGTACTCGAAAGCCTCCAGCATATGGCCGAAGCGCTCGCGGGCCTGCTCGACATCCAGCCCGATCAGGCGGAAGATGGTCTCCTGCACGGCGCGGTCGTGGATACGGACGCTGCCCCCGGCGACCTCGTAGCCGTTGCACACCAGGTCGTACTGCCAACTGTGCACCGCGCCGGGATCGTCCTCCAGTAGAGACAGTTGGTCGGGCCGGGGCGAGGTGAACATGTGGTGTGAGGGATCCCAGCGCGACTCGTCCTCGTTCCACTCGAAGAGCGGGAAGTCAACGATCCAGCAGAAACACATCGCATCGTCCGAGGTAAGCGCCAGACGCGCGCCAAATTCGGTACGCAGCGCGGACAGCGCCTCGTTGGCGACGGCGGGTTGATCGGCCACCAGCAGAATCAGGTCGCCGGAGGCGGCCCCCGTCGCGGAGACCAACTCGGCCATCAGATCGCCAGCGAAAAACTTGGCGATGGACGAGCGCACGCCGCCGTCCGGCTCGACGGTGACGGGCACCAGACCCTTTGCGCCCGCCTCGGCTGCGATCTCCTCAAGCTCGCCGACCTGCTTGCGGCTGTAATCGCCGCAGCCGGGCGCGACGAGCGCCTTGACCACGCCCCCGGATTCGACGGTGGACGTGAAGATCCTGAACTCGCTCTGGGCGGCAATGGCACTCACGTCGGACAGCTCCAGGCCGAAGCGCAGGTCGGGGCGGTCGGTGCCGTAGCGGGACATGGCGTCGGCGTAGCTCAGGCGGGGGAAGGGGTTGAAGGTCAACGCCTTGCCGGAGACCTCCTCGATCAGGGCGATCATGAGCGACTCGATCAGAGCGAGGATGTCCTCGCGCTCGACGAAGCTCATCTCCAGGTCAAGCTGGGTGAATTCCGGCTGGCGGTCGCCGCGCTGGTCTTCGTCGCGGAAGCAGCGGGCGACCTGGAAATAACGCTCGTATCCGGCGACCATCAGGAGCTGCTTGAGCTGTTGGGGACTCTGCGGCAGGGCGTAAAAGCGACCAGGATGGACGCGGCTGGGGACCAGGTAGTCGCGCGCGCCTTCGGGGGTGCTCTTGAAAAGAATGGGCGTCTCGACCTCGAGGAACTCGCGGTCGCTCAGGAAATTGCGGATGAAGAGGATGGCCTGGTGGCGAAGGGTCAGGTTGTGCTGCATGCGTGCGCGGCGCAGGTCAAGGTAGCGGTAGCGCATGCGGACTTCCTCGTTGGCCTCTTTATTGCCGACAATCTCGATGGGTGGGGTCCTGGAGGGATTGAGGACGGCGATCCGCCCGGCGTGCACCTCGATCTCACCGGTGTCCATGTTGGGGTTGACGGTCTCCGGGTCGCGGGCGCTGACGGTGCCCTCGACCTGGAGGACGTACTCGCCCCGGGCCTGGCTGGCGACGGCGTGGGCTTCAGGGTTGGACCCGGCATCGACGACCACCTGAGTAACGCCCCAGCGGTCGCGGAGGTCGATAAAGACCAGATTACCGAAGTCGCGCCACTTGTTGACCCAGCCCGCCAGCACAACCTCCCGGCCAACATGGTCGGTGCGCAGCTCGCCACAGGTGTGTGTTTTCAGCATGAAGTCCTCTCCTGCTCATGATGGATTCAGTGTACAAGGTAGCCCGAACCGGCACAGCTTTGCAAGCGACAGCCAGAACGAAAAACCGCCCGGCGAGGGGTGCGGGCGGTCGTCTGGTCTGTGCAAGATGCGCTCAGCGCGTCGCCAGGCCCCGCCCGCAGACGCAAACGTCGTTATCGTTATTATTGTCGTTGTTCAGATAGGGCAGCGATTTGGCAATCACGGTGAGCGTCAACCTGTTCCTTTCTTCACGTTGCAGGCATTGTAGCACACCCGCCAGCGGCGCGTCAACAGGGGAGAGTGGAAAGGGGTGCGCTTGGATTGGGGGGCGAGTTTCCCGGATTCAGTCCGCAGATTGCGCAGATTACTCTGCAAATTTGCGGACAACAAACAATTCACCCCAAAACTCGACCACGCCCGGAGCAAGGGGCAGACACACCGGTCTGCCCCTACGGGAGTGCGCGCCTTATTTACTGCGCGCCGGGCGCGCGGCACGGACGTGCAACGCAATCATTCAAACGACATCTCGATCAAACCGAGATCCAGTTCGATCATATCGGGCGGGATATTCTGCCACTTGTTCTCGCAGATATAGTCCTTCCCATAGATGAAGAAGGCCGAATAGGTTGCGCCGGTCGGCACCCCGACCAGGGTGAAGAAGCCCTTGCTGTCGGTCTCAGCCGAAGCGGTGACCAGATTCAGGTCCAGCTCGGGGGCGCTGAAGAATTCGTAGCAGGTGACGCCCGGCACCAGGAAGCCGAACACGCCCCCGGACAGCGGCTTCTTGGTGTTGGCGTCAACCGCCTGGCCGTAGACGCGGATGCCGCCGGTAGAGGGGGCGGCCTTGGAAGAGCCGTCGTAGGTGACGGTCAGGCTGTAGGGGCTGGTCGTACTCGACCCCTTGTAAGAGGCGACCACGACGTAGTACGTCCCCCGCGACGGGGGAGAGAACTCGATCATCTCTTCGGGGGATTCGCTCTCGGAGTAGGCCAGAACGCCGCTCTCGTCAAGCAGATAGAGGTCGTAGTCCGTGCCGGACGGGATGCCCGTCAGCGTAGCCAGGATGGGCTGGGTGGTCGAGGTGGTGATGTAGAAAGCGTCCAGGTCGCCCTCCCACGAGATATAACCCTCGATGGTCTCGCCTGACGCCAGAGGGCCTTTGGCCGTATCCTGGTCGTCGTTCGGCTCGTAGGGGTCGGGATCCTCGCCGGGCGGCAGCGCAGCGGCGTCAGGCTCAGGCGGCGTGCCCTCGCCCACCTGGCGCACATAGGAAACCAGATTCACGGGGCGCAAGACGCCGATGCCGCCAATCGTCACGCCCTCACGTACATCGGGGTTGACCCAGGTGGGAATCCCGACCAAACGGCCATACAGGTCGACCGCCGTCCCGCCGCTGTTACCGCCCGCGATGTCGGCGTCGGTCTTGATGATGACGCGCCGGGAGTGCCCGCCGACGTCGGCGCTCTCGAAGCCGCTCACGGAGCCGGTGGTGTAGGTGATAGTCTCGCCGCCGACGCCGGGATAGCCGAAGATGCGGATGGGGTCGGCCAGGCGCAGGCTGTCCGAGTCACCGATCTCCACGTAGGGCAGGTCGGTGGGGCTGACGGGGTTGCCGTCCATGTCGGTCGTGATCTGCAAGATCGCCAGGTCGATCTCCTCGTCGAAGTGCGTGATCTCGGCGATGAAACTCGGCTCCGGCGGCTGGTCGGGCTCGGTGGTCATCAGGACGACGATCACGGGCGCGCCGCAGGCGACGTGACAGTTGGTGAGGATCTCGCCTTCGGGAGAGATAATGGTGCCGGAACCGCCCCACAGTGCCTCCAATTCGTCACCGGCCCCACGCGCGGCGACGATCTGCACCGCCGCATGGGTGATGTGGGCAATCTGCTCAGAGGACAGCTCGGTGGGGCGCTCGGCAGGGAGCGGTGTAGGCTCCTGCTGAATGATCGGCTGCTCGGTGGGCCGGGCCGACTCAGGTGGGGGAGCGGTGGTCGTTTCAGGCGCGTTGCAGGCCAGAGCAGCCAGCACGAGCACCGAAATCACCAGGACTACTCGACGCATTGGTTTAATCTCCTGAACCATCGTGACACCCCCCTTTTACCGCTCAGTCTCAAAACGAAGTGACCGCAAGAGGCGGTCGTAGCGGCCCAGGTAATCGTCGTAGACGCGGGGGTCGGCCTCGTACCAGAAGGTGTACAGCCGATCCTCGACCAGGACGTGGGTGGCAAGCCCGTGAACCACAGCCGGGCCGCTGGCCGTCTCGGTGGCGTACTGGTACTCGACCCGGACGGCCGGATAGCCGCTTACGGTAATATCCGCCTGCCACCCGGTCTCGGTATACATAGGTTGTTCATCCGCCGCGACGCGCTGCACTATCAGGAAATCGAGCGAGGCATTGCTGCGTATCTTGTTACTGGTTACACCGATGGTGGTCTTGAACGCGGCGCTGCTGGTCAGGTCGCGCAGGGTCAGGCCGCCCGCGCCCTCGGCCTGGACGGCCCAACCGGCAGGATAGACGAACTCGACCGGCAGCTCATCGCCCTCGTAGGCGACCACCTGCTCGCGCAAAATCAGCCCGGCTCCAAACCCCACGACCAGGGCGAGAGCGAGGGCGCCGATCAGCAGGAAGTCGTAGCGGACGTGAATGTCCCAGGGCATGTCGAGCGAGCGGGCGTGGGCCTGGATGGAGACGGTGCTCAGGTCGCCGGTGGCGCGACGCAGAGCACGGCGGAAGAAGTAGAACAGCACCACGCCGACGACCAGCGCCACCAGGACGGCAGCCCCCAGACCGTACCAGGGGTTGAAAGTAAGCCGGCTCGAAAGCTCATCGCCAAAGACCTGATACAACCCGTTGACGACGGTCACAATCGCCAAGCCCTCGGCCATCCAGCCGAGCTTTTTGCCGTCGAGCTTGACGCGGCCCAGGTAGTAGCCACTGACGGCTCCCAGGACACCGTGCACCAGGGCGTTGTCGGTCGCCTGGATGGCACCGGCCAGCGGGATGACTCCGGGGGAGCGGAACACGAAGGAAATAGTCAGAATGGTGGCGAAGCCCATGCCCGACGCCAACCCGTACACGATACCGTCGGGGTACTCGTCGAACTCGTTGGTGCCGAGCAGCACGTAGCGCACCATCGCCACCTTGAGTACTTCCTGCATCAGGGAGAGAGAGAAAATGGTCAGCAGCAGGCGCACAATCAGGTTGGGGAACTGGTCAAGCGCCTGATCGATATCGCGGCTGACGAGCGATAAGGCAGCCGCAGCCAGCGCGCCAAAGACGAACATGCGCACCACCAGCCGCTTCGGCTCCGGCTCGGTGCGATCCTGCTGGTAGAAGAAAACCAGCCAGACCGCCGCCGGGACGAGCGCCAGGAAAACCCCCAGGGCCAGGACGCCGATACCACCGGCAGGCCGGGGGATCAGCGCCGCAACACCGATGAAGATCACCAGCCCGGCAAGGGTGATCAGACTGGAAATCCACACGCTTCGCCGCAAGGACAACTCTTCTTCCACAGCATCACCCTCCTGTACGGCTTATCACGTTCTCGATGATAGATGCAGGACTTACGCAGTTGGGGCGCTGGCGATCCACAGGCCGGGAGGTTTCAGTCCGCAGATTAACTGCCCTTTTCACCCGGTGCTGTGCGGCCAGAAACGCTCAACCACGTAACTCCTAAGATGGTAACGTCAGGCAAGGGTTAGCTTACCATCAATGGAACGGAGATCGCAACCGTATCGGCGTGTCAGAATCCCACCTCCCCACCAGCGATGAGGGGGAGTCCGGCGGCGGGGAGGGATGTCGGCAGGCGGTGGGACGGATGGGCGGGTGTTGTAGAGGGTCTTGCCAGGGTGGACTCCCGACTCTATACTTGGGGCACGTCTTTTGGGGAAGAGCCACATGACACCGGACAGGCAGCGTATTAAACACAGGCAGCTTCTTGGACTGGTCGCGCTGGCGGGCCTGCTGGCAGGCTGCCAGGCGGCCTCGTCAAACCCGACCGCTGCGACGGGCGTGCCATCGACGCCGCCACCGACCGACCCGCCGCCCGCCGACATCGTCGCACCGTTCACGCCAACGCCGACGCTCCCCCCTACCCCGATGTCCACGCCGACCCCGACTTACGACCCAGGCCCGGCGGGGGACATCCTGCGGGCGGGGAATATCAACTTTGAGGCAGGGAATTACATCCAGGCGGTCAACGACTACTCGCTGGCGATCCTGGACGACCCCAACTACGCCGATGCCTACTACAATCGCGGGCTGGCTTACGTCGAGCTTGACAACTTACAGGCGGCCTTCGAGGACTTCTCGACGGCCATCGCGCTCGACCCGTACCGGCCCGACGCTTACGTCGCGCGGGCCAGGATCCACATCCACGACGGGAATCACGAGGCCGCGCTGGACGACCTGGCGCAGGCCGAGGAACTCGACCCCGGCTACCCGGCGACGTACCTGGTACGGGGGCGGTTGTACCGTGACCTGTACCTACCCAGGGGCGATTTTGCGCGGGCGCTGGCCGACTTTGAGCGGGTGGTGGCGCTGGCACCGGAACAGCCTGACGGTTACATCGAACGGGGGAGCCTGTACCTGGCTATCGGCGAGGTGGAGTTGGCGCTGATCGATCTCAACGTCGCGCTGGCAATTGACCCGCAGCAGGCCGAGGCCCATTATCTGCGCGGGCGCATCTACGCGGCGATGGAGCAGCCGCGCAACGCGATCACGGACTTTGAGGAAGCGCTCAACCTGGGGTTGGACAGCGTGGACCTGTTCGTCGAGCTGGGGATGGCCTACCTGAAGATCGAGGAGTACGATCTGGCGCTCAGGGTGCTGGACATCGCGGTGGAGCAGGCACCGGACAATGCCAGAGCGCACTACGCGCGGGGGTTGGGGTTTTTGATGGTGGGGAAGTACTACGCCGCCACGTTGGAAGCGGACGCGGCCTTGCGGCTTCGACCGGATTACCTGGAGGCGCTGGGGCTGCGGGCGACGGTTTACCTCAACCTGGGGCGCTGGGAGGAGGCAATCGCCGACTTTGAGGCGGCGTACGCGTTGGACGAGAGTTACATTGATGCGCTGTACGGGATCGCGCAGGCGCAGGTGGCGCTGGGCCGGGTCGAGGAGGCCATTGACACGCTGGAGGAGTACCTTGATCTTGCCCCGCCCACAGCCCGCAACCTCCCGGCGGTGACGGCGCTGCTGGAGTACCTCACGGAGAGCGATGAGAGCACGTCAGAGGGTACGGTAACCCCTACCCCAACCGGTGAGTAGGCCGCGCTCACGGGATTCTGCTACCAGAGCCTCACCGAAGTCGGGGAAAGCAACGATCCCCGCGCCCAATCAGTACTCAAACCTAATATCGTCCAGTATGAGCCAAGATAGGCTAATCTGCCCTCGGAACAAATTCAAAGCTCTCGATGATTACCTCAGCCTCTTGCAGATCGGACGGGGGACTTCCTCCGAACAACCACAGATTGATCCGAGCGTTTGCTTTCCCCTCCGGGGGAATATCCGCGCCTGTGTACAGCCACGACTCGATCTCGCTGCCCGGATCTGGAGGAGAGTCGTGGCCCTGATAGCTCTGGAACTGGATGCTGTCCATGCTCCAGTCAAACCGGTGAGTTGAATAATCTCCTTCCAACTCTACACCGAACCGGTGCATGTTTGCCGCAGTCGTCCACGGCTGGACAACATACTGCGCGTTTTCATTGCTCTCGTCGCCCCACCGGGAGAACTCGATATCGATCTCCCGGTTGTTGTACTCAGGTGCGGCAGTATCCCAGGTGAACAACCCAAGCACGACGTTTGTGTCTAACCGGTCAACCCGGCTGGTCAAGCGGAAAGTATACGTACCATATCCCACAATGCCGGTGGTAATAACTTCAGCACAATGCCACCTGCCATCTCTGAAGGTGATCTTCAGATGGAGTAGGCCATCACCATCCACCCATACATTCTCGGCACTGTCGGAGAAGTAGTTGGGGCCAGGGCCGACCGGGGTCTTGCTGACCTTGACTCTTCAAGTGTTGTTGGAAAACTCAATAGTGCGAGAAGCCCCCGTCGGAGACCGCTCTACTTCCTTATGATCCACCGCGTTTTCGCCTAACTCAGCCGGGAGCACCCCCGTGCCCTTAAGCAAAGGGGGATCGTAGTCAGCCGGAATGAGAAAAGCGGCGATTCGGGTGGCCTGTTCATCAATGCCCCCGGTCGTGATGTCGGTGACCCAGGTTCCGTCCATCCCAATGGGCGTCAATGGTTCGTTCCAGTATGGCTTCGTCCACCACCCACCAACGTAGATATAAACCGCCACATTGTAGTCAGACAGCTTTTCGATACACCCCACCCGCCCCTGGAGGTTGTCAAAGCTTCCATAGTCGGGGACGTGCGTGATCTCAATCGCGGGAGCTGAGCATTCGATTGGGGGAAGTGTGGGTACGGGTGTGGCTGTGGGGGTGGGTGTGGCTGTGGGGGTGGGTGTGGCTGTGGGGGTGGCCGTGGGGTTGGGGGTGAGTGTGGCTGTAGGGGTGGGTGTGAGGGTCGG
>CAZRXG010000018.1:0-76845 GCA_964603985.1 uncultured Anaerolineae bacterium
GCATTCCTGTCGGAGCGCTTCATGCCCTGGGTGGGGACCGCGCCTATGTCAAGCAGCTCGTGCTCCAGCCCGAAATACAGCCCGCCAAACAGCCCGCCAAACAGCCCGCCAAACAGCCCGAAATACAGCCCGAAAACCAGCCAGCCAACCAGCCCGAAAACCAGCCAGCCAACCAGCCCAAAAAACAGGCCCCTTAGCGCTGAACGCCACGACAAACTCAAAGTCTCAACGGTCTTAATTTCTCCTAGCCCTAAAAGCAGCCCAACAACCAGCCCCAGCCCGACAACCAGCCAGTCAACCGGCCTGGCAACCAGGCCGCCAACCAGCCCGAAAATCAACGCACCACTCAGCACTGCACCGACCCTGTATAGCCACCGCTGCCCGGCTGTGTCCAGCCAGGTGGGCTGCATCCGCTCGATCAGGAAGACCGTCTGGGCGTGCTCGACCATCTTGCGGGCCAGCCACGCCAGCCAGCGGGCGGTTTGCCCCCGGTCGTAGGGAACGTCAATGAGGCGGTGTTCAAACATACGCTCGACGTAGGTGTTAAACAGGTGCCTGCGGCGCTCCTCAATCGTGCCGGGCGGAGGCAGCGACTCGCGGGGTGCGCCCTGGTAGGCCAGCGTCACGACGCTCAGCATCAGTGGCGTGTCAAGTAGCTCCCAGAGCGTCTCGTCGGTTTGCAGGGTGTCACGGACGGCGGCCAACTCGCCGCCAAAACGATCCAGGTAGTCGATAACCTGCTCGCGGCTGAGAGGCTGCAGGACGACCGCCCCTTGCAGGTTCAGGCGGGCGGCCAGGGCTTCGTATTCAGCCGTGCGGCTGCACACTACAAGGCGCATCAAACCGTGCCTGTCCCGGAACGCGTTGATGGCCTCCACGCACGCGTTCCGGTGCTCCTCCTCCACCTCGTCGAGGCCGTCCAGCAGGAGCAGCAGCTCGTCGGCCTCAACCCACGCCTCGCCGACTTTCTGGGGAACCTGGTACTTGTCGTCGAGCTCGTCCACCAGCCATTCGGCGATGGGCCTTCGCTTCTTCGCCCACGAGGAGAGGTTAAACACCACCGGGATGGAACGTGCTTCGTCCTCCTCGGCGCGGACGATCAGGTCGCGGGCCAGCTCAAGCAGTGTCGTGGTCTTGCCCGATCCGGGCCGACCGAGGATCAACAGCTCGCCGCCCAGGTCGTCAAACACGTCGACGATCCCCTTATCAGGGGACAGCGGTTCGTCGCGGCTGCCGGGCCGCCGCAAGATGCTGTCCCAGGGATTGCCCACCGCGCCGGGGTCGGGCGTCATGGAGAGCCGGAGCAGCGCCTCGTGATAGAGCGAGTCTTCCAGCACACCCACGACCCAAAAGTCATGCACCTTATCCAGCAAGATGCGCCGGTTGCGCCGGTTGAGGTGCTCCTCATGCGACAGCGTGCGCCGGTCGATGGCCACATCGTGGCCTACGCTGCCGTCCACCTCGACAGAAATGCGCTCCCGATCGGGCATCAGACTGTCCCCCTCAGTCGAGCGTCAGGCCCGCCGACCACCATTATACCACCGCATCCGCCGCCACCCCGAACCCCTCCACCGGCTCCAGCGCGGCGAAGTGCTCCATCAGCAGGCGGTGGACGAAGATGTAGCCCCCGCCGACCCTGCGCAGGAAGACCCGCTTGGCGGCGTAACCGAGGAAGCGGGCGTAGTTGGGAGGCATGTGGCCGGTAAGGGTGAGGATGAGGCGCAGGACGACGTGCTGGATGACGGCCCCGCCACCGAAAAACAGCCCGAAAACCAGCCCAAGGACAGGCCCGCCAATCAGCCCGCCAAGCAATCCACCAATCAGCCCGCCAAGCAATCCACCAACCAGTCCACCAAGCAATCCGCCAACCGACGCGACAACCAACCCGACAACCAACCCAACCAGGACGGCGTTCCCCGCCGAGCGTTTAATGCCCTGGTTGGGAACCGAGCCTGTCTCAAGCTGCCTGCGATCCAGCCCGCCAATCAGCCCGAAAAGCAGCCCGATACCCAGCCCAAAAAGCAGCCCGATACCCAAGTAAAGCAGCCCGCCAATCAGCCCGAAAAGCAGCCCGATACCCAGCCCGAGAACCAACCCGACCCCCAACCCTTTTAGTGCCGGACGCCACGACCAACTCAACGTTTCGACGGTCTTGATTTCTCCCCGCCCGAAAACCCGCCCGAAAACCACCCTGCCAACCATCACGACAACCAGCCCGAAAACCAGCCCGAAAACCAGCACCGCAACCGGCACGGCAAACAGCACGGCAAACAGCCCGAAAACCAGCCCGACACCCAGCTCGATACCCAGCACCGCACCGTCCCTGTAGAGCCGCCGCTGTCTGTCGGTGTCCAGCCAGGTGGGCTGCATCCGCTCGATCAGGAAGACCGTCTGGGCGTGCGCGACCATCCTGCGGGCCAGCCACGCCAGCCAGCGGGCGGTTTGCCCCCGGTCGTAGGGAACGTCAATAAGGCGGTGTTCAAACATACGCTCGACGTAGGCATCAAACAGGTGCCTGCGGCGCTCCTCAACCGTGCCGGGCGGAGGCAAAGACTCGCCGGGCGCGTCCTGGTAGGCCAGCGTCACGACACTCAGCATCAGCGGCGTGTCAAGCAGCTCCCAGAGCGTCTCGTCGGTTTGCAGGGTGTCACGGATGGCGGATAGCTCGTCGCCAAAACGATCCAGGTAGTCGATAACCTGCTCGCGGCTGAGGGGCTGCAAGACGACCGCCCCTTGCAGGTTCAGGCGGGCGGCCAGGGCTTCGTATTCAGCCGTGCGGCTGCACACTACAAGGCGCATCAAACCGTGCCTGTCCCGGAACGCGTTGATGGCCTCCACGCACGCGTTCCGGTGCTCCTCCTCCACCTCGTCGAGGCCGTCCAGCAGGAGCAGCAGCTCGTCGGCCTCAACCCACGCCTCGCCGACTTTCCGGGGAACCTGGTATTTGTCGTTGAGCTCGTCCACCAGCCATTCGGCGATGGGCTCCCGCTTCTCGGCCCACGAGGAGAGGTTAAACACGACCGGGATGGAACGTGCTTCGTCCTCTTCGGCGCGGGCGATCAGGTCGCGGGCCAGCTCGAGCAGTGTCGTGGTCTTGCCCGATCCGGGCTGGCCGAGGATTAACAGCTCGCCGCCCAGGTCGTCAAACACGTCGACGATCCCTTGTTCAGAGGACAGCGGTTCGTCGTGGCTGCCGGGCCGCCGCAGGATGCTGTCCCAGGGATTGCCCACCGCGCCGGGGTCGGGCGTCATGGCAAGCCGGATCAGCGCCTCGTGGTAGAGTGAGTCTTCCAGCACACCCACGACCCAAAAGTCGTGCACCTTGTCCAGCAAGATGCGCCGGTTGCGCCGGTTGAGGCGCTCCTCACGCGAC
This sequence comes from uncultured Anaerolineae bacterium, assembly GCA_964603985.1. Classification (GTDB taxonomy): domain Bacteria; phylum Chloroflexota; class Anaerolineae; order Aggregatilineales; family UBA3940; genus CAZRXG01. Next base: position 3,374 of record CAZRXG010000018.1, read on the forward strand.
AGCGTGCGCCGGTCGATGACCACATCGCGCCCGGCGACGACCACGTCGCGACCTACGCTGCCGTCCACCTCAACAGAGACGCGCTCCCGATCAGGCATCAGACTGTCCTCCTCAGTCGAACGTCAGGCCCCCGGCCATCCTCACATCACCACATCCACCGCCACCGCGGCCCCATTTTACCCCGCCTTCCGCCGCCGTGCCGCGCCGTCACTCTCCGGCATCGCCCCCCGCCGACCTGCGCCCCGGCAGGGGCAGCAGCGGCGCGTCGAGGCGCTCGGACAGCCCCAGCAGCCGCAGTTTGGCCTCCTCAAGCGTGCCGTAGAGCGAGGTCTCGCCGACCGAGAGCTGCACCGGCACCTCGAAGTAGACGGGCACCGCCGCTGCGATGTGGAAGCTTTGGTTGACCGGCACATTAAAGTCGAGGTCAACCGGCACGTTGGTCTGGAGGGGGATGTTGAGCGGGATCGGCCCCAGAATCCCGCCGTCGACCGTCACCGTGACGATGGTGTCGACCGGCATGACCTCGTCGATGCTGACCGGGATGGTCTCGTCGAGCGGCATGTCGGTATCGATGATCAGTATCTCGTCGACGACGACCGTGTAGGACAGGGATTGCCCCTGGAAGCCCTCCAGCACCGCGATGGCGTCGCCGATGGCCTGGCGAGCGGCCTGGCGGGCGGCGACGATCTGGCGCAGCGTGATCGCGTTCATCAGCAGTGAGAGTATGGTGATCAGCCACAGCAGGAGGTAGCCGAAAGGCCAGGGGCGTGCGGCGCGTTCCTGTGTCTGCTTCTTTTCGTCTGGCATGCTGTTCTGCGTTCCTTTCACTGGTTGAAGGCGCTCTCCGGGAGAAGCGCTTCCCTGAAGTATAGGGAAGCCCGGCCCGCTTGTAAAACCGGGGGGAGAGGCCGTGACGCGCCCCCGCGCCGCCGGTGGGCGCGGTCGTTGGCGACGCTTTTTACAAACGTATAACAGGACACAGGGTAAACGGGGGGCCGGGTTGACTCGCATTTCGTCCATGTGTATACTAGCCGCACGTCGGTTTGTTAGGTAATGGTTGTAGAACTCATCACCGGCGACACCTGAAAGCGGCCAGGATGGCACGATGAAAGGGAATTTAAAAGACTTTAGTGGAACACAGATCCTCCACCTAGTGAGCCTGTCGAAGAAGACCGGCACGCTGGCCGTTGACCGCAAAGGCGGCAATGCCCAGTTGTCGTTTCGCGATGGTAAGCTGGTCTACGCCGTCGTCGGCAATGCAGACGGATCGCTGGCGTCGGTGCTGGCGCGTGACAAGCGCATCACCAAGGAGCAGGCGAGCGCGCTCTCCAAGCGTGCCCAGAAGACCGGGGACAAGCAACTGGGTCTGATGCTGATCCAGAAGGGCTACATCTCCCAGGAAGACATCGTCAAGAGCGTCAAGAAACACGCGGTGGCAGCCGTCAACCAGTTTGCGAACTGGAAAGAGGGGGCGTTTGACTTCAGCCCTGACTTGCTGCTGGGCGAAGACCGCATCACCGTCCCGCTCGACCTGGAGAACATCATCATCCAGATCGCCCGTGTCCAGAAACGTGACGAGCAGCTCGAAGAGGAGATCCCCAGCCTGGACGTGCGCCTCAGGTACACCGAGCGACCGAGCGTCAGGCTCAAAGACCTGAATCTGAGCAACGACGAGAAGCGGGTGCTGCAATACGTCGGGCCTGAGAACACCATTCGCATGATCGCCAACCGGCTCAGCATAAACGATAAGCAGATCCGCCGGGCAGTGGGCAGCCTGCGCGAGGCCGGTCTGGTCGAACTGGTCCAGCACCGGAAGCAAGAGCAACTGTCCAGCGAGGAGCGGACCAAGAAGCGGGCAATCGTCCACCGCCTGATCAGCCACCTGCAGGGCATGGGTGCCGAGTAGGTCGCGGTCCGCGCCGCACGGTTGGCTGCTACACGACGCAAGAGTGAGGTACGATGCAAACACAAACCGTTAAGATGGTCATCACCGGCCCATTTAACTCCGGCAAGACCCGGTTCGTCGGCTCCATCAGTGAGATCGACGTGGTCTCGACCGAGAAAGCCATCAGCACCGAAGCCGAGCGGGTCAAGGATGAGACCACCGTCGCGATGGACTTCGGGCGGATCACCGTTGGCGACGACCTGGTGCTGTATCTCTTCGGGACACCCGGCCAGCGGCGTTTCGACTTCATGTGGGAGATTCTCTCGGAGGGCATGCTGGGGTTTGTGGTGCTGGTCGACTCGGCCCGCCCGGAGACCTTCCGCGAGGCCAACTCGATCCTGGAGACCTTCCGCGCTTACGCGCCGACGCCCTACGTGGTGGCGGCCAACAAGCAGGACATGGACGATGCCTGGGAAGTGGAAGACCTGCGCATCGCGCTGCGTCTGGAAGAGAGCGTCAAGATGCTGCCCTGCGTCGCTCACGAGAAAGAAAGCGTGAAGAAGGTGCTGCTGGAACTGCTGTACAGCATCCTGGAAGAGATGGACGAGGCAGACAAGGGAGGAGAAAAGGCCGCCGCGAAGGAGAAGAAAGCCTAGGACGGGTCATCGCCGACCGGCGTTCTACCGGCCCCTCGCCCCGGCAGCCCCGCCGATTTTTCAGCGCCGGTCGGCCTGAGCGGCTGGCCTGACACCTGCCTGCATCGCAACACAGGAGACGCACGTGCCCTCACTTGTCACTGACCAGGGAGTAGTCCATTACGAGGTTCACGGTTCCGGCCCGCCGGTGATCCTGATTCACGGCTGGACGCAAGCCTGGAACACGTGGCGCTCGACGATTGAGACCTTCGCCGGCCAGTACCGCATGTACGCCCCCGACCTGTGGGGCTTTGGCGAGTCGGACAAGGAGCGCCGTGCCAGCTTCCTGGTTGAGGACTTCGTTGAACTGATCCCGCAGTTTATGGACCGCCTGGGAATCGGCAAGGTGCCGATCATGGGGCACTCGATGGGCGGCACGACGGCGCTGGGCGTGGCGCTCAAGTACCCGGATCGCGTCAAGAAGGTGGCGGTGGTCGGCTCGCCGGTTGACGGGCGCTCGCTGAGCTTCTTCCTCAAGCTGGCCGGGACGCGCCTGATCGCCAGTCTGATGCTGATGGGCGAGAAAAACCCGCTGCTGCGCACCTTCATCCGGCTGTGGTCGCCGTTCGTCTCGCGCCAGAACCCCAACCTGTTCTACGACATGACCATCAACAACGCAGAGGGCTTCACCGTCGACTCGTTCTACGGCAGCATCAGCTCGCTGCACCGCACCAACTTCGCCGACCGGCTGGACAAGATTGAGATGCCGGCGATGGGCATCTACGGGGGGCGTGACGTGATCGTCAGCCCCAACCAGATCCGGTACTTCCGCGATGGCTCCATCCGGGACGCCCAAGCGGTGTGGATCCCGGACGCCGGGCACTTCGTGATGTGGGACACGCCGGACAAGTTCGCCAGGGCGTTCAACGAGTTCATGTCGATGTAGGTCACCGGCGGGTTTATCGACCTCATCCGGCCCGGAGCGCGAGGCTGCGGGCTTTTTTGTTGTCTGACCGGCTCCCGCATAGTACGAAAAAGTGGAGGAGAGATTCTGTATGTCGGTCCTGTTTGCGGCCCCTGGGTGTGGAACAATGTCCTCACTACCTGCCCTCACCCCTGCGCGCACTCCGAGCGCGCTGTCCCCTCTCCCGCCGGGAGAGGGGATGTCGCGGGGCGACCGGGGGTCGCGGCGAGACAGGGGTGAGGGGCAAGCCCGCGACTATACTTCGCGGCTATCTCGCGATTTTCCTCAACTTTTTCGCGCTTCCTGGCTCCCGATGGCGCTTCACCTGGGACGCGGGGCGTTGTATAATGAGACCGACAGGTTATTCGCGGCTATGACGAGGATGGGGATGTGCCATGGTAGAGTACCAACCGGGCTATAGAAACTCATACGCGCTGATCATCGGCATTGATTCGTACACCGACCCGCACTTCGTGTCGCTGGGCGAAGCCGAGGACGACGCGCGCAGGCTGGCCGAGGCGCTGGCCGCGCCGCCGCACAATTTCCAGGTGACGATGCTGCTGGGCGAGCAGGCCACCCGCCGCGCGATCCTGCGGGCGCTGTTCGATCTGCGCAGCACCGGCCCCGACGACCGGGTGCTGATCTACTTCGCCGGGCACGGTTACACGCTGGTCGATAACTTCGGCCACGAGACCGGCTACCTGGCCGCGGTCGATACGATTCCCGAACAGGACTTCACCGCGCTGGAGATGGAGGAGGTGACCGACCTGTGCCGCCACGCCGGAGCCAAGCACGTCGGTTTCATCTTCGACGCCTGCTTCAGCGGGCAGGCGCTTGGCCTGACGCGTGCCCAGAGTGTGGCCGCCGAGAAGTTCACCACCCGGCGGGCCTACCAGGTGATCAGCGCCGGGGCGGGCGACCAGACCGTATCCGACTACGACTCGATGACCGACCTGCTGATCGAGGCGCTGGGGATCGACCTCACCGGGCCGGATGGGATTTTCTCGTTCACCGACCTGGGCCTATACCTTCAGCAGACGATGGCCGCCAGCAGCCGCCGGGCGCAGATCCCGCAGTTCGGGCACCTGCGCGGGAGTCAGGGCGGTGACCTCGTCTTCGACGTGGCCGAGGGCGCGCCCCAGCCGCTGCCGCTCTCGCAGCGCGTCGCGGGCGACCTGAGGGGGCCATCGACCTGGATGTGGGCCGGGGGCGCGGTGGCGGCGGTGGTGATCGTGCTGACCGCGCTGTCGTTGGCGGGGGTGTTCGGACCTTCGCCCGCCGAGCCGACGCCCACGCCGAGCGTCGAGGCGGCGACGGAGGAGGCGGTCGTCGGGCCGACGCTGTCGCCCACCGATACACTCCCACCCACCGACGTGCCGACGACTGTCACCGAGGAGCCGAGCATCACCCCCGACCTCGACGCCACGGCCACCATCGAGTACCTGCTGACCCAGGCCGCCGAAGACACGACGGCCACTGCCGCGGCGCTGCTCACCCAAGCCGCCGAAGAGCCAACCGTTGATCCGAGGAAGGTGATCTACGAGGAGGACAAGCGCGGCGTCCTGATGGCCCGCATCCCTGCCGGGAAGTTCAACATGGGCTTTGACACCGACCTGGCGTTCATCATCTGCCAGGGCAGCGGCGGCAACTGCGCGACGGACAACTTCAGCGACGAGGAGCCGATCCACCGGGTGGTGCTGACCAGTGCCTACTGGCTGGACGTGTACGAGGTGACCAACGCCCAGTACCAGGAGTGCGTCGAAGCCGGGGTGTGCAAACCGCCTGAAGCAACCAAGTCGAACACACGCAACAATTACTTCGGCAACCCGGCGTTCAGGAACTACCCAGTGATCCACGTGACGTGGACCATGGCCGACACCTACTGCCGCGAATGGCGCGGCGGGCGGCTGCCGACCGAGGCCGAGTGGGAATACGCGGCACGCGGCGAAAACGACTGGATCTATCCCTGGGGCAACAGCATCGTGGCACAGGGCCTGCTGAACTTCTGCGATGCGGGCTGCGACTTCGATTGGGCCGACAAGCGGGCCGAGGATGGCTATCCCAACGACACCGCGCCGGTGGGCAGCTACCCCGACGGGGTCAGCCCGTTCGGCATCCACGACCTGGCGGGCAACGTCTGGGAGTGGGTGTTTGACTGGTACGGGCCGTACCCGGACGAGAGCGTGGCCGATCCGACCGGCCCGTCGACCGGCAGCGGTCGGGTGCGGCGCGGCGGCGCGTGGGACAACAGTGCCAGCCTGGTGCGGCTCTCAAACCGGGGATGGAACTCGCCCAATCGCACGGACGACAATCAGGGGTTCCGCTGCGCGCGCACGCCGTGAGGAACAAAAGGCGCCCGGCAAGGTGGGTCTGTTAACCTGAATAGTGTGGATTGCGACACTGCCCTCACCCATCTCGGACGGCATGGCCGTCCTCGATTCGCCCTCTCCCTAAGCGACCTCTGGTCGCCGGGAGAAGGGCAGACTGAGCGCGACCGGAGGTCGGGCGAAGGCGGGTGAGGGCCTGAGCAACAACCTGCCCAACCAGCAAAAGGCCACGCCGCTCTCAACGGGCGGCGAAGTGTGAGCCTAATCGCCATCCCCCAGCGCCTCAAGTGCGGCGAAAACCTGGCCGAGCGGTGCCGAGAATCCCGGCAGCACCTTTCCACCGGCGAGGGTATCCGCTGCGCCAAGCGTCTCCGTCGGCTGGCCGGGGCGGTATACGTCGACCACCCTCTCTCCGGGGTAAACGATCCACAGCAGACGGGTGCCACCGGCCATATAGCTCCGTGCCTTGCGACGCACCTCTGCCGCCCGGTCGTGCTCGGAGACCACCTCGACGGCCAGGGCAGGAGGAAACGGCAGCCACTCCCCGCGCCTGATCTCCTTCAGCCGCTCGCGAGGGTAGAAGGCAACGTCGGCGGCACGTAGCTCCTGCGTCTTCTCATCCACCAGGAACCCGGTTTCCGCGCCGAAAATCTCGCCCAGGTTGTTTTCGAGCACAAACTGCCCGATGATGATCGTCAGCCGCCCCACGATCAGACCATGCGCCGATTTGGTTGGTGCCACCATCACCCTCCCGTCCTGATCGATGATCTCCGGCCCCATCGGCACGGCCCGCCCATCGACGTACTCGTAGCGCCGGCCCGCGTATTCCTCGATGAACTCCTCAAATGTCACACGGCGTTCTGGTACGACTCGCTCGGCCATGTTACCCTTCCAGAGACAACCCGTTGTCGTAGATCACATTATACCCGATGTGGCACCTTCAGATCAGAGGCCCCAACCCATGAACTCCGAGCGTATCAACCAACTGCTGACGCTGTTCCGCGAGCGCGCGCGCATCGTGCGCACCTTCGGCATGCGGCTCTCGTTCACCGAGGAGGGCAATGCCGTGGTCGAACTGCCCTACAACCCCAGCCTCGATCACGGGCAGGACGGGATTCACGGCGGCGTGTACTGCACGCTGCTCGACACGGCGGGCTGGTTCACCGTCGCCGCCCACCGTGACCTCTCAACGTGGGTCGCCACCGGTGAGCTGTCGGTGCACTTCCTGGCCCCGGCCAGGGAGACCACACTGCGCGCCGAGGGGCGGATCATCAAATCGGGACGACGGCAGGACGTGTGCGAGATGCGCCTCTACGATGCGGATGACCGGCTGGTCGGGCACGCGACGGGGACGTTCGTCTGGCTGCCGGACGTGACGTGGGAGTGAGCGCGCCCCCGATTCACCGCCGCCTTTCAGATCCACAACAGGCCCTTCAACTGCCAAGCGCAACCGGTGCGGTTATGCTATACTGGGCTGGAAATCACGTTATGAAAGCGTATATAGCCGGTTATAGGCCGCTTGGTTGAGGATGAATGACTATGACCGAGGAACCTGCCACAAGCTCTGCGATGGATAAGGCGCAGACGGGCAGCCTCAAAGAGATCGAATTTAAGTACGTGGATGGGCCGACCGACAAAAGCGTCCCCTACCAGACCGTCGACCTGCCCCCCCACTTCGTCCCGCGCGCCGAGCTGCTGGCCATCAAGCGGCTGCTGCTGGGCCGTCCAAGCGCCTCGCTGGCCCCGCTGACGGTGCACGGCACCAGCGGCGCGGGCAAGACATCGCTGGCAGCGGCCATCGCCCACGACGAGGAGGTGCTCGAAGCCTTCCCCGACGGTGTGCTGTGGGCCTCGCTGGGCGAGGATGGTGACGCCCAGCACGCACAGGCGGTCTGGGGCGCGGCGCTGGGCAACGACCTCAGCCACCTGCCCGATACCACCAGCCGCGCAGCGGCGCTGCGCACGCTGCTCCAGGAGACGCGCTGCCTGCTGATCATTGACGAGGTGACCGACATCGAGCAGGTGAAGGCGCTCAACGTCGGCGGTAAGGACTGCGTCCGCCTGATCACGACCGATAAAGTGGACGAGATCACCTACGCGCTCAAGACGCGCCGCTACGCCGTCCACAAGCTGCGCGAAGAGGAAGCGCTCGACCTGCTCGTCGAGTGGGCGGGTATGCTGCCCGACATCTACCTGCCGACGGTCAAAGAGATCATCAAGCGCCTGAGCGGGTCGGCGCTGGCGCTGGCGCTGGTCGGCGGGCAGGCGCGGCAGGGCATCACCTGGCTGCGCCTGCTGGAAGTTCTGCGCGACGATCAGGGGCCAATCGCGTCGCTCGACCCCGACGACCCGGAGACACGCACCAACGCGCTGGGCCTGATCGTTAACCTGGTGCTGTCACGCTTCGGGGGCGCACAACTCCAGCGCTCGGCGCTGCTGGGGGCCTTCGCTGCCGGGTCGGGCGCGCCCTTCTCGGTCGAGGCGGCGGCTGCCTGCTGGGAGATGCTCCTCGGCGAGGCGCGCAGCACACTGGACATGCTGGTCGAGTCGGCATTGGTGCAGCGCCTGCCGGACGGCTACTATGCGCTGCACAAGGCGCTGCGCGATCACCTGCGCCGGGCGGCGACACCCGCCTCATTGACCGGGGCCAGCGAGCACGTCCGCGATTATTACCTGGGGCTGGTCGAGCGGGCCAGCGCAAGCCCGAAGCAGATCGACGCCCAGCTTGTGCAGATCATGGCCGCCTTCCGGGCGTGCAACGAGGCCGACCCCGGCACGGCGCAGGTGTTCGCCGACGCGCTGATGAGCTACTTCGAGCGGCGCGGGCTGTGGGCCAACCTGGTGCAACTGGCGACGACGGTCGTCGAGAAGGCGCGCGAGGAAGACGACCTGATGCGCGAACACACCTACCTGGGCGACCTGGGCTACGCGCACACCGTGCTGGGCAACCTCGGCCAGGCGCACAGGCTCTTCGAGCGCAGCCTGGAGGTCAGTCAGGATCTGGACGACCCGTCAGGCGTGGCCGCCGCGCTGAATAACATCGGCGCGATCTTCGAGCGTGAGGGCAAGTACGAGGAGGCACAGGAGCATTACGAGCGCAGCCTCGCCATCCGGCAGACGCTGGGCGCGACGGAGGACATCGCCGAGACGATCAACAACATCGCGGGCGTGCTATATTGGCAGGAGCGTTGGGACGAGGCGTTGAACGCCTTCCAGCGCGTGCTTGACATGTACAGCGTGCTCAACGACCGGCAGGGGCAGGCCCAGACGCTTTTGAACATTGGGGCGGTCTACGAGAGCCTGAACAACGACGAGAGCGCGCAGCAGACTTACCAGCGCAGCCTGGCGATCTACACCAACCTCAATGATACGGTCGGGCAGTCGCAGGCGCTCAACAACCTGGGGATCAGCTACCTCAACCAGGGCGACACCGAGCGCGCGCTGGCGCACTTCAAGCGCAGCCTGGCGCTCAAAGAGAAGATCGGCGACCGGCACGAGCAGGCCTCGACGCTGAACAACATCGCGCTGCTGTACGAGAAGACCGGCTCGCTGGGGCTGGCACTGGAGCACTACGAGCAGGCCTACGAGATCCTGGACATGCTGGCCGACCCGCGCGCCGACGTGGTGCAGCAGAACATCGAGACGCTGCGCAAGGAGATGGAGAAGGAAAAGAAGAAAGAGTAAGGATGGGGGAGACGGTGTCCGGCGCACACCTCCCATTTCAAGTAGGGGCGGGTTTCAAACCCGCCCCTACGCGTTGCCGGAAGGAACGAGCGGTTGGCCCGTGTCACGCGAGCAGCGGCAGTGCCAGCACCGACAGCACGTGCAGCACGATGTCGGCGGAGAAGTGGGCCAGCATGGCGCTCTCCAGGCCGCGCGACCAGTACAGCCAGCCGAAGACCACTCCCACCAGCGCGTTGAGCAGGATCGTGCGCGTGACCAGAAGCGGCGTCGGCGGCAGGCCAGCATCCACCAGGCCCGGCAGATGGCTCGCGCCAAAGACCAGCGCCGCCAGAACGGTGGCGATCCACAGCACGGCAAGCGTCGGACGCCCCTCCTCGTCGCGGCTTACCAGACTCCCCAGCCAGGCCAGCAGGGTCAGCAGGAAGAGACGCAGCATGATCTCCTCGATCACACCGCCAAAGAAGGAGGCCAGAAGCCCCTGCCACGCGGGCGGTTGGAGGGTTTCGGGTGGAGTGTAGCCGACGCTCTCAAGCTCCGCCTCCACGAACGACCTGAAAACGAAGAGGTCAAGCCCAAGAGTGGCAAGCCCGACCACGACTCCCGCGATCACCGCGAAGACCAGCACGCCACCGAACCGGCCCCGGAGCGGCTTTTTATCCAGCCAACCCTCGACAAAGGGCAGGCCCAACCCGATGCGCCCGGCCAGCAGCAATCCGAGCGCGGCCAGCACGGCGTAGAACGGAATGTTCAGCGCCGTCTGCCTCACGAGATTCGACTGGGCGTCTGCGTCCAGCGATGGGGCCATGAGCGTTTGGTTGTAGGGGATGAGGGCGAACGCCGCCAGAATGCTCAGCACCACCAGGAACAGAAAGACTTTCCAGTTGAACGGTCGTTTTGTGGGCAGCGAAATTTTTATCATGTTGACTCCTCCTATCTGCCGGGGATAATAGTATCGGCAATTGGTTTTCCTCTCAAGACTGGGAGACAGGTATGAAGGACGGCATCTGCCCGAAGTGCGGCTCAAGCGACGTGTACACCGGGGCTTATCTTGGCCCCTGGGCGAAGATGGGAAGCTACTGGGCGAACACATTCCCCATCACGACCTGGATCAACGCCACACTGGACAACTACGTCTGCGTCAACTGCGGCTACGTCGAGAGCTACGTCAGGGATCGGGCCAAGCTGCACAAGATCACCCAGAAGTGGCCCAGGGCCGGGGGATCGGCGCGCGAGTTCGAGGCGCTGGGAGCGCGGTCGACCGCCCCGGCGAGAACCTGCCCGCAGTGCGGTCGCCCGCTCCAGGATGACTGGCAGCACTGCCCCTACTGCGGCCAGTCGATGGTGTAGCGGGCAGCCGGTCAGCAGCCGGTGAAGCACCGGCTTCGGAGCGGGCGATCACACGCCGATGTCGCCCACCTCCTGCACGTCGACCGGGATGCCCTCCAGGTTGGTGGGCAGCACCTCGGATGCCTCCAGGTCGCCCAGCGGGTGCTTGGTGTGCACCGTCACGACAATGCACACCTCCTCGGTGTACTCGCCGGACTTCTGGCGCAGTCCCACCCCGACGCTCTTCACGCCGGGGCGCGCGAGCAGGTCGTCCTCGTATTTGGCCTTGACGGCCAGCGCGTGGTTCATCTCTTCGCTGCGGTCTGGCATGGTCTCCTCCTGTGAGAGATAGCCTGCAACTTATAGCCGGACGCTACGTCAGATTTGCGCGCAAGAAGTCCATCACGCGTTGTAAATACGCCTCCCGCTCGACCTGGTAGGCCTCGCGGTGCCCGGCCCCCGTGACGCGCCACAGCGCCTTTGGCTCCCCACAGGCGGCAAACAGCGCGTCCTGATCGGCGCGGGGGACGAGTGGATCGTCGGCCCCGTGAATGAACAGCACCGGGCGCGGGCTGATCTGCCCCACGTGCGGGAGCGGGTTGGCCTGACCGAGCCGCGCGCCCAGCCGAAGCTCGACCAGCCGCATCACCAGCCACATCCCCGGCTTGAACAGTGCAACCGGCAGGCGCGTCCGCCCGGCGATGAAGCCCTCCAGCACGTGCCCGATGTCGACAAAGCCGCCGTCGCAGATCACGCAGCCGACTCGCCGGTCGGCGGCGGCGACGCGCAGGGCGACCGTCCCGCCCATCGAGAAGCCCATCAGGCCGATGCGCGTCACACCCTCGGCCTGCAAGAAGTCAATCGCGCCCAGCAGGTCGCCCGCCTCGCGGATGGAGAGCGTGTTGCGCTGCCCGTCGCTGATGCCGTGCCCGCGCCAGTCGAATTGCAGCACGTCGAACCCGGCCTCGACGAAGGCGGGCAGCATGTGAGCGTCGCCGTCCATGCTGCCGAACAGCCCCGCGCACAGGATGATGGTCGGCCTGCGCCCCGGCTCCCCGACGAAGCGCCCGCCCAGCTCGACCCCATCGCGCGCGGTGAAGGTGACGTGATCGAACGGCAGGTCGAAGTCCTCCGGCGTCGAGGGCGGGTCGGGCTTGCGGCGGCGCACGATCTGCCCGGCCAGCAGCCAGGCGGCGATCAGCACCAGCGCGATCAGCATGGCAAGTATGCCGAGCAGGTGGCTCAAAAACGGTGGCATGGAATCCTCTTCACCGTGCCGCCAGCACGACCAGTAGCCAATACAGACACAGCCGCTACCTCAGCTCGATGGCCCCCTCCGGGCATTGCAGCACGCACGCCCCGCAGGCGATGCACAGCTCAGGGCTGTGATAGATAACCACCCGCCGCTCGCGGTCGGGAGTCCAGCAGCCCACCGGGCAGACCTCGTAGCACTGCCACACGCCGATGCACTTCCCGGCGTCGAAGTAGATGCGCAGTCCGCGCAGCGTGCGCGCGACCTGCAGGTGTTCAACCAGCGTGGCCCAGAACGTCGGGGTTTCGCTCACCGCTCACCTCCACCCCACGGCCAGCGGCACCAGCCAGTAGACCAGCCCCAGCACCGCGCCGATCACCACTTCCCAGCCCCAGTTGGCCTGCTCGCCGCGCATCAGCGGCGACATACCCTGTAGCTCGGCCCCGGTGAAGACCGACAGCCCGGTCAGGCCCACCGTCCACCTGAACAGCCGGGGGGCGGGCAGCGGTTCCACGAGCAGCGCATAGACCGCCAGCCCGGCCAGCGCGATGGCGGCCAGTGGGATGCTCTTGTTCAGCCCGTCGCGACCGGGCAGCCAGGGATGCACCACCGCATAGAAGTAGGACAGGCCGATCAGGCTGGCGGCTACCGGCCAGAACATGCTCCGCCAGAAGATCAGCATCGGCACCAGGATCAGCAGACCGTAGAAGCCCACCGTGACGCTCACCATCTCCAGCCGGTCCTTGAGCGGGAAGCGCACCCAACGCATGGCGTCGGTTTTGCGGCGCTTGGCGGCCAGATAGGCGGGGATGTCCGCGGCGCGGGCCGGTCCCCAGTGGACGCCCCAACTCGTCTCCTGGCGCACCTTCCAGCCGTCGACGCCGTTGGCGCACAACTGCGGCAGGATCAGGGTGTGATGATCGACCACCTCGTCCAAACGCGACGACCTGACGGCTGCAATGATCTTCTCGGCGGTGAAGTAGCCCCCACCGGCCGCGCACCACACGTTGATGCCCGCCGAGTCGGCGACCAGCACCCAGGCGTCCACCTGGCCGTCAATCGCCCTGACCAGCCGCCGCACCGTCAGGTCGAAGTTGCCCGTCACCAGCACCGGCGAGCGGCGGTCCGGGTTCCCCACGGCGTACAGGCCGGGGCGAACTCTGGGGTAGGGTGGGATGATGCGCAGGAACAGCGCCCACAGGTCGATCAGCAGGCTGCGAACGGTGATGCGGTGGCGCAGCCGCCCGGCGACGGTGGGGGGCAGCTCGGCGGTGGGCGGGGCTTCGGCGGCGGGCACTCCCTCGTACAGGGTCAGGCTGCCGCCCAGGTAAGTGAGTGCCGGGCGCGCGTCGAACCCGGCCCCGGCGAGCAGCGCGTCGAAGTCACGCAGCGCCGAGGTGGTGGTGCGGGTGAGCAGCCAGGTCACGAGCACAAGCGGCAGACGCACCAGATAGAACAGGACGCGCGCCAGCGGTCGGGCCGGGATCACCTCGTCGGCGATCAGCAGACGCCCGCCGGGGGCCAGCAGCCCGGCGCAGGCTTCCAGGACGTAGCGCTGCACGTCGGGGGGCAGTTCGCTGAAGACCAGCGTCGAGACAATCAGGTCAAAGCTGGCGGGCGGGAAGCGGTCGCCGATCAGCGTCGCGTCCATCAGTTCGAGCGTGACGCGCTCCTTCAACCCCTGCGCGGCGACCTTCTCCCCGGCCTCGGACAACATGGCGGGTGAGGCGTCGATGCCGGTGACGCTGGCCCCGCGCCCGGCCATCAGCACGCTGAGCGTCCCGGTGCCGCAGCCGATCTCCAGCACACGGCTGCCCTGGCCGACGTACCGCCGGGCGATCTCGTCTTTGAGCCGTCCCAGCTTTCCCAGCGTGAGGATCTGGATGCCCCGGTCGTAGTCTCTGGGGCTGGTTTCCAGCCACTTCATGAAGACGGTGGCCATGGTGATGCCTCGCTTCGGGTGCTACAAGAAACTACAATTCCCCGCGGGCCTTAACTTTCGGAGGATTGCTCTTGATCCTCCAGTAGCTCGCCATCGCGATTCAATATCGCTTCTTTGTATTTCCGTTCTATTGTCGGGCAGTCTCGGATAGCCTTCAGTATGTTGATTTTAGCTCGATGGCTAACCTCGCCCCTCTCACTCGTGAGTTCCCAGTCAAAGAATGCATAAATCGAATGACAGTCGACAAATGAGTCGTGCTTAAGACAAGAGTGCTCATCAGAACTGATGCTGGCTTCGCAAGCTAATAGATGGGGACGCTTACGAAGCCAGTTTGAAATATTTGAGTTGACAAGAAAACCCATTGGGTTCTTGTCAATGTGGACGATTACGACAAACTTGTCCTTGGGCAGTGGCTTGACATGGTTGCAGTTCCTGGCAAAGTAAATGTGCCACAGCTTTGCTTTTTTCCTCATCAAGAAGCCCGGTCATTGTGCCTGGTTCTGAGATGTTCGAGTAGCTCCTCGGAGTCGTCTAAAAGGCTTACGATGCTCTCCACTGTCATCACATTGCTGGAACGTTCGCCCCGACTCTCCCAGGCCTGCCTCCAGGCCTCGTCATGACTGTCCTCGGTTCTCTTCCAGAAGGGGACATTTCCATACAGGTGGATGATCAAGTCCAGGCACTCTATGTCCGAGTCGCTCAGTTCGTCAAGGTCCGGCTTGCGTGACGGCACGATGTCACGGCCATTCTCAACCCGGAAGCTAAAGTCAACCCCAGCCGGTGCCTCTTTCATCAGGTCATATGTGTTGCCGGGCACGGGGCCATGCTTCATGGCATAGTAGGTGTCCCCACAAATAAACCTACCATACCTTTCCAGGCTGGTCTTATCGGCAAAGTAGAGGATTTTGTTGATGCTATGGTAGCTTGGGTCAGGAATATTGTGGGCAATGTAAAGGATGGCCTCTATTGCCTTTTCCCGATCAAAATCAAACGTCAGTGTCCCGTCTGACATGTTTACTCACCAGGCCCCCCATTTTCAAGAGCCATCACGCTTACGATATTGCCGGGTACATATAAGAACAATTGTTCTGTATTATATCGCCGTCTTTACAAGAAGTCAATCCCTGCTGACAGCACTTTCTCTTGAGGTTCCTTCTCGCCTGTTATGTTCCAACTATAGAGGATATAGTTGACGACCGCAACCGGCCCTCTTCACTCCAGCATCTCAGCGTGTGGCGTGCTATTTGAGGGCCGACAGCGCCACGCGGAAGCCGAAGTCAAACGACTGGTCGCCGGGGTCGCCCGACCCCCGGTGGGTGACGCGCGCCAGGTGCCTGTCGCTGAACCAGGAGCCGCCCCGCATGATGCGCCGCTCCCCGCCCTCCGGCGAGTTGTCGCCCTCCTGGTCGTATGTCTGGTGCCACCTGGTCTGGCACCACTCCCAGACGTTGCCGCTGGCATCGCACAGGCCGTAGGGGCTGTCACCTGCCGGGCTGTACTTGCCAACCGGCGATGTGGAGCCGAGGCACCCGAAGGTGTTGCAGATCTCAGGTGTGGGCGGCTCACTGCCCCAGGGGTAGATTCGCCCGTCCGCCCCCCGGGCCGCCTTCTCCCACTCCTCCTCGGTCGGCAGGCGGTACACCCTGTCGGTGACCTCCGAGAGCCACTGGCAGTAGGCGTAGGCTTCGAACCAGCTTATGCCGACCACCGGCAGATCGTCGTCGCCGGTCCACAACGCCTCGCCCCAGAAGCGCGGCGAGCGCCGGACGATGCGGTCGTCGACGCGCCACTGCCACCCGGCCTTGGTCCAGTAGTGGTATTCGTGATAGCCGCCTGACTCGACGAACACGCGGTACTGCCCGACCGTTGTGGGGCAGCGGGCGATGTAGTAAGTCGGGAGCGTGACCTTATGCTGGGGCTGCTCGTTGAAGGTGGCAAACTCGTCGCTGGTCGCGTCGCTGCCCATGGTGAACGGCCCGCCGGGGATCGGGATCACCTCCGGCTCGAACGGCTGCCGCTCCACTTCAACCGGCTCGGCCACCACCTCGCTCCCCGCCAGGGTATCGGCCTCCAGATCATCAACCGGGGGAGCGACCGGCTCCCCGACCAGCATCGAGGCCGGTGAGAGCAGCTCGGTCGCGCCGCGCCGCAGCGCCGGTGCGACGGCGGCCTGGAGCGCCATCGCCATCTCACGGGCGCTGGGGAAGCGATCCTCCGGGTCCTTGGCCAGCGCCCGTTTGAGCGCCACATCGACCTGCTCCGGCAGGGTGGGGTTCGAGTCACGGGCCGAGGGGACCGGCTGGGTCAGGTGGGCGACCAGTTGCTTGACCGGTGTCGAGCCTTCGTAGGGCACCCTCCCCACCAGTGCCTCGTAGGCCACGACGCCCAGCGCATACAGGTCGCAGGCGTGCGAGACCTGCTTTTCGGGGTCGGACTGCTCCGGGGCCATGTAGGCCGGTGTGCCGACGATCCGGCTGCCGGTCAGGTTGGTGATGCCCTCGGCGACCTTGGCCAGGCCGAAGTCGGAGAGGTAGGCGTTGCTGTCGCGGTCGAAGATGATGTTGCTCGGCTTGACATCGCGGTGGATGATCCCGTTGCGGTGGGCGTAGTCGAGGGCCAGCGCGATCTGGGTGATCATGAAGGCGACCTGCTCTATCGGCAGCGGCTTGTCCTCCTGCTCGCTGAGGCAGTCGGCCAGCGTGCCGCCCTCCAGGTAGGCCATCACGATGTAGGCCCAGCCCTGGTCCTCGCCGTAGTCGTAGATGGGGACGATGTGCGGGTGGGTCAGGCTGGCGATGGCCTTGGCTTCCTGCTCGAAGCGCGACAGAAAACCCGGCTCGTGCATCAGCGGACGCGGCAGAACTTTAACCGCGACCTCGCGATCTACCTGGGGCTGGTAGGCACGGTACACGATAGCCATGCCGCCTCTGCCCAGTTCTTCCTCAATGACGTAGCGATCTAGGGTCTGCCCGATCAGGTCTTCCATACCGGTGTCTTTCGCGCGTTGTGGCCGGTCAGGGTGGTTGTGGATCACAAGTATCCACCAAAATCCCCGTCTCTCCAAATCGGAGTTATGCGCAGGTCATAAGTATTATCGCAGAAACACACACAGGACAACATAACAAAAAGGTACCAAGGTACTAGGCGCGACCGGGCGTCTACTCCTCCACCACGTAGTCAAACAGCATGTACGCCAGCGTGATGTAGATGACGTTGATCGCCAGCAGCATGTTGAGCCACACGCGCAGCTCGCCCGGCGGGAGGCCCTCCAGCAGGCCGCGCGTCGCCCGCACCGCCGGGATCAGGATCGAGAGCGCGATGGGCAGCAGCAGGACCGGCAGGAGCACCTCGCGCCCGCGCGCGTAGATCGCCATCGACGCGACCAGCGTCCCGACTCCCGCGTAGCCCAGGATGCCCAGCAGCAAAACCGGCGCGATCAGCGGCTTGAAGAACGACGTGTCAAACAGGACGCTCAGCAGGGGCAGCAGCACCACCGCCACCACCGCCATGAAGATGAAGTTGCCGATCAGCTTGCCGAAGTACAGCACGCTGCGGTCGACCGGCGCGAGCAGCAGCCCGTCCAGGCAGCCCTGGTCTTTCTCCCGTCCCAGCGAGCGCCCCAGCCCCAGCGTCCCGGCGAAGACCAGCGTCACCCACAGCACGCCCGCCGCGCTCGCCTCGCGCCCGGTCCGGTCGAACTCCAGCGCAAAGCTGAAGAGCAGGATCGCCAGCAACGCGAACACAAACATCGCGCTGAGCGTCTCGGCGCTGCGGGACTCGGCCCGCAGGTCCTTCCACACAATCGCGGCGATGCCCTTCAGCGCCGGGGTGATGCGCGGGGCAGGACGAGTCCCGGTCGGTGGGCGGTCGCTCATCCGCCGCCCCCCGTCACGTCGGCATACACCCCGGCAAACGAGTCCGCGTCCAGCCCCGCGCGCGACGCTTCATAGGCAATCCGTCCCTTCGCCAGGATCGCCACCCGGTCGGCCAGCGCCAGCCCGCGCCGGATGTCGTGCGTCGTCATCAGCACGGTGCGCCCCCGCGCCGTGACCTCGCCCAGCACCCCGTCGAGCGTCGCCGCCGCCGCCCGGTCGAGGCCGGTGTACGGCTCGTCGAGCAGCAGGATGGGCGGGTCGTGGAGGATGGCGCGCGCAATTGCCAGACGCTGCTGCATCCCCCGGCTGAAGGTGCGCACCAGGTCGGTCGCGCGGCGGTGCAGACCCACCGTCCGCAGCACCGCCGCGATCCGCGCCTCGCGGCCCCGCCCGTCGAGCGCGTACAGGCGTGCGTAGAAGCGCAGGTTCTCCTCGGCGGTCAGGTTGCCGTACAGCAGCGGCTGGTGCGAGGCGACCCCCAGCAGGCTCCGCGCGGCGGCGGCTTGCCTGGGAAGCTCCCACCCGGCAACCGTCACCCGCCCGCCGGTCGGCTTGCTGAGCGTGGCGACGATGCGCAGGAAGGTCGTCTTGCCCGCTCCGTTCGGCCCGAAGAGCGTCACGAACTCGCCCTCCCCGACGCTCAGGTCGATGCCTCTCAGGGCGGGCCGCAGCCCGAAGACCTTTGATACCTTGACGGCTTCGATCATGGTGGCCCGTTCTCCGCACGTCGCATTAATGCCGCGCCGGTCGCACCGGCCCCGGACGAATCAGCCCAGGCCAGCACCGCGCGGACGCTGCTTTAGTTTCGCGAATCTGGGGCAAAAACACAAAAAGGAAGCCGGTCAGCGATCAGCTTTCAGCGGTTAGCGGCCCTCGTCCCCATCGACCTTCTGTCGCCCCCCGGTACATAAGCGCTGGTGGACAGGGAGTTGCCTAGCCGGGCGGGCTGTTTGGCGACTGATCCTCAGGAAGCCACAATGGATAGTCTTGATTCCCTAAAAGACCGGCCGTGAGATTGAAAAGGGTTCCACCAGAGGGCGAGAGTATAAACACGTCGGTGTTGGAGCTGCCCTCCAAATGTGCTGCGAAAGCAAGGCGCGTTCCATCCGGTGACCAGCACAAGGAAGTTATGCCACTTATACCGAGATCATCTTCCTGGAACTCATATAGCATTTCCCCAAAAACATCCTGGATACACAGGGCATGAGTGGTAACTATCTCATCGTCAGTTTTTGTTGACGTATAGCAGGGGTATGCAATCCTGGTGACATCAGGCGACCAAGGATTGGCTGTGTATGTGTGTGTAAACTTTCCCGGCTGTCCTTGCACCTGCATGCTACAGCTATGACTGTCATGGCTGCACTTTATGTCCAGAACTTGCGTTGGGACAGTACCACCATATATCAATAGTTTGTAGCTGCAAGGTGACCACCGAATCCAATTGACCGCAAACACCGATATATCTTGCGAGCTATCTGGAGCAAAGAGGGTTGATACTGTGTTGGTTTCCACATGAACGATCTCGAGGCCGTACGAAAAGCTGCGCTCATCGACAAAGTCGTATGCAACATAGTTCCCATCAAATGACCACGAGGCGTTGAAAAGCGTTACAGAAGGGTCATCAACCAAACGCTTCACCTCTTGTCCTGAAGGATCCTCAAGTATCAATGCGTGATGGTCATCAGCTATTCTGAGAACCAGCTCACCCTGGGGAGAGACACGGGGATCAGACTGTCGGTAATCAAGTACTATTTCGGTCAATGACGTGCCATCGGGGCATGAAACGTAATTCGTTCCCTTCTTTACATCTTCGGAATATGAAGAAAAAGAGACTCGGCCCCCAGGGCAATCGGGGAGAGCAGGGCTGGGGACGGGGGGCAAAGTCGGAGTGACGGTCGCCGTCGCGGTGGGCACGGTGGTCGGCGTGGGAGTGGGCGGGACGGTCGCGCAGCCCGCCAGCGCGATCCACAGCGCGGCAAACAAGATGCCCGGATGTACGTTGTGCTTCATGAGATTGCTCTTCCTTTTGAGGCCAGCCGTCAGCCGGTCGGTGGTCAGTTTTCAGGTGAGGGATTCACTGCCGGGCGAGGCCTCCCCGCCCGGCTTTTACCTGCCCAAAACCACTTTATCCCCGTAGGTGCCGTCACCTGATCGGCAGGCAGGCGTTCTCCTCAGCCATCGCGAGCTGAGTGATCTCCGCCGGATTCATCCCAAACACAACTTCAGAAGGCAGATAATCTGTACCCAATGCCCGCCGTAGAATAGCAGCCTGCAGCTCGTTCAGATCAGACAGATCGGCTGAAAAAGGCTCCATGATGAAAATGTCTTCGCTGAGGGTGGGTTGGTCAAGACAAAATAGGGGTTCGGAGACATCGTGAACGGTGAAGAAAGCCATTCCCTCCTCATAGATAATGAAGACCCTGCCGAAACCTCCTACGGGTGCGGTGGGAGCCGCTTCAAGAAATTCGGTGTAGATGGCCGTAGGCTCGCCCAACAATCGCAAAACAGTCTGCGATGTATGGAATTTGAAGGGGGTGATCCCCGTTGGCTCGTATTGATCCAGGATCACCGCTCGAAGTAAGTCAGCCTCTTCATCTGTCACGACAGAAGCCCAAAAACCGCCCCCAGAGCTGAAACGTAAAGAATATCCCGTTGTTTGGATCCCCTCTTTGGGAAGACCATATTTGGATGGGATGAACTCCTCTGACAGAATAACGTCGTTACTGCCAAAACCAAGTGCTTCGCGCGCTACCCTGTGAAATGCTGCCAGATCCGATTCGCCTATTCGCAAGCCGTGCCAGCACGGCAGCAGACATTCAGCGTCTTCGATGAACAGGTAGTCGTCCTCAGGATAGACAAACTCGCCGGGCGGTATTCGTGTTGGGATCGGCGTTCGAGTCGGTAAGAGGGTGGGCGTGAGCGAAGGTGTTGGAGAAGGGGCGAGCGTCGGGGCGGCGGTCGCCGTCGCGGTGGGCGTGACGCTTGGCGTGGGAGTGGGCGGGAGGGTCGCGCAGCCCGCCAGCGCGATCCCCAGCACAGTGAGCAGGACACCCGGACGCACGTTATGCTTCATGAGACCCCCTCCGGTGGGCGCTCACGCCTCAATCTCGGTTCGCAGCCACCAGCCGTTCCGGTAGGGCCGGTCGCGGTGGCGCACCTCGTACGCGATCATGTAGGCGAACAGCCCGGCCATGATCACCGCCGTGGCGATCAACATCTCGTCCACCTGGTTGAACAGCGTGCCGTTCACGGCTAGGCCCAGGCTGCCGCTCAGGCTGTGCGACAGCGCCACCACGATCAGGTTCTCCGTCCACAGGTAGAACAGCAGGTTGACCAGGTAGGCGGCGAACAGGCCGACCAGCATGCGCGGCGTCAGACCGGCGGGGAAGTAGTAGAACCCGGTCAGGTGGTACAACGCAAACAGCGCCGCCGGAACCACCAGCCCCGCCGCCAGCCCGAAGTTCTCCCGGATGACCGGCATCAGCAGCACGGCGAAGAGCGGGTAGTACGAGATGTGGAACAGCATGGTCGAGACGAAGTGCAGCAGGAAGTCGGGCAGCGCGATGCCCATGCGCCCGATCTGGGCCAGCGGCTGCAACTGCATCAGGTAGGTCGTGACCACGACCATCGCCATGCCCAGCAGCCAGCGCTTGCGGCGCGGCCAGAAGGCGTACTCCAGCCCCCACCTGCGGGCCAGCCACAGCGGCAGCCCGATACAGAAGACCGGGAACATCACCAGGCCCATGATCGCCCCGGCGATAGGCTCCAACGTCTCCAGCGTGCCGTTCCGCTCGCCGGTGGCTACCAGCAGATTGCACACCAGAAACGACAGCGTGAAGACCACGTAAATCCCCAGCGCGATCACCAGTCGGCGGCGCTTGTCCCCATTTGATTCTGCTTTCGTCATGACTTGAACTCTCCTTTGATCGAACGCCAGATCAGCGTCGGGATGTGCTGCTCGACAAACTGCACCGCGATGCCGTCCGGGCCGAGGACGATGGCCTCGCGGATGCCCCGCGTTGGCTCGTAGATACCCTCGATGACCCGGTAGCCCTGCCCGCGCACGGTCTCCACGACGTGCTCAATATCCCTGACTGCGACGGCGATGTGGTGCGTCCCAACCCTGTCCGCCGCAGACTGCGATTCGCCGGGAGGATCTGTCTCCCCATTCTCCCACATCTCGATATCGACCTTCCCCGCCCGCAGCATCACGACCCGCGTCCCCTCGTACTCGAACTCGAACCTGATTCGAAACCCCAGCAGGTCGCGGAAGAAGCGCAGCCCTGCCTCCAGGTCGGACAGTTGCAGTGCGATGTGGTCGATGCCGGTGACGTGCCCGTTCAGCATGTCCGCTCCCTCCTACTCGAATACTACAACGTCCGGGTGATCGACCGCCACCCGGTAGATCGGCCCCCTCGCCAGGAAGCCCAGCGCTCGCCCGCTCCCGCGTGCCGCCAGCAGCCGGTCGCCGGGTTGGGCGTCGATCTCCGGCGGCAGCGCCAGCCGCCCCTCGTCATCGAATTGCCCGCGAGCGAGCGCGCGTCCGGCCAGCCCTCCCGCCAGGTCGCCCAGCGTGCGTGCCGTGCCGACGCCGAACCCGCCCGAAGTGCGGCTGCCGGGCACGAAGATCACGTCCTCGCCGGGCCGGAAGCCGTACTCGTCCCATGCTTCGGGTGGGATGGGGATCGCCCGCTCCGCCCCGACGACCACCCAGCCGAAAACCCACTTGCCGCCTTTCGCCAATTGAGGCATGTCTCACTCTCCTATGTCGCTCAAGATAGAATATGCAAACTTGTATAAGCACTCAAAAAAAAGACGCTGCGCGTTAAACTGCGCGCTGTATTGCGCGCTCAATCGTCTACCGTTCCCTGCAACCTGTGCAGCAGGTCGCGCGTCCAGTCCAGTTCGGCCTTGAGGTGCACCTGGCTGTGGTCAAAGACGGCGGCGACGCGCAGCAGCATGTTTTCGCCCACCGCCGCCGCGATCTTCGGGTCGGACAGCAGCCCCTCGATGCGCTCCATCTGCTCGGCGCGGTGCGCGGCGACGTACGTCAGCGTGTCCTCAAGCTGCGCGATGCGCTCGCGCAGGTGGCCCTGCACCTCCTCGGCGGGCAGTGCGTGCATGAAGTACAGGCCGATGTCGACCGTGAAGTAGGTCCGCTCGACCTCGCGCCACACCTCGCGCAGCAGACGCATGAACTCGGCCCGCCCGGCGTCGGTCAGCCGGTAGATGGTGCGCGAGGGGCGGCCTCCTTCCTGCTCGGTGGCCGCCTGCTCGATCAGGCTCTCCTCGGCCAGCTTGCCCAGCGCGAAGTAGATCGAGCCGAACGCGATGGACGTCCAGTCGCCCATGCGCTCCTCGATGGTCTGTTTAAGCTCGTAGCCGTGGAGCGGTCGCTCAAGCAGCAGCCCCAGAATGACCAGCCGCGTTGACATCGGCGCTTCCTTCGATGGCGTGCGATGAATATATCACGTTGTATATTCTAGCTTGTATATCATCGGTTGTCAAGGAGCCGCCCGCCTTTCGCGCATGAACGCCTTCTCGCCTATACTTGGCCCTGTATGTCCTGCACCAGGCAGCCGATTGGCAGCCGCCGCGAAGTGAGGTTATCGCAGTGAATGAATCAGACCTGACCGACTGGCTGTTAGCAGCCCAAACGCCCTCGATCCGTTACCTGACACTGCGCCGCCTGCTCCGGCGACCGGAATCCGATCCCGAAGTCCAGGCCGCGCGGCGGGCGATGGCGACCACAGGCCCCATCCCCGCCATCCTGGCCGAACAGGCCGACGAGGGTCACTGGCACACGCGGCGCAATTACTACTCCCCCAAGTACACCGCCACCCATTGGAGCATGATGCTGTTGGCCGAGCTGGCCGCCAACCGGGACGACCCGCGCGTGCGGCGCGGCGCGGCGTTCATGCTGACCATCACCCGCGAGGTGTCGGCTGAAGCGATCTCGATCGGTAAGATGGAGCTGCCGTGCTTCTGGGGGAACCTGCTGCGCTACGTGCTTCACGGCAGGCAGGCCGACGACCCGCGCGTACAGGATGTCGTCGATAAGCTGGTGCGCGCCGGAACGCAGACGGACTGGCGCTGCCGGTACAATGCCGACCTGCCGTGCTCGTGGGGCGCGGCGCGCGCGCTGTGGGGGTTGGCCGCCCTGCCCGCCGGGCGCCGCACCCCCGGCGTCGAGGCGGCCATCGCGAGCGGGCTGGCGCTGCTGCTGGAAGCCTACAGCCCGGTCGAGGCCAACTACCCCGCGCGGCAGGAGAAGCCCAGCGGCCTGTGGTCGCGAACCAGCTTCCCGCTCTTCTATCAGGCCGACATCCTGTTTGTGCTGCGTGTGCTCGACGACCTGGGCGCGCTGGACGACCTGCGCACGCTCGATCACCCCGGCGCAGAGGCGGCGCTGGAGTGGCTGGCCGCGCGGCGCAAGTCCAACGGGCGCTGGCGGGGGGCCAGCCCTTACCGGCGGCGCACGTGGGATCTGGGCGAACAGGAGGAGACGAGCCGTTGGGTGTCGCTGCACGCGGCGGTGGTGCTGGGACTGTCGTGATGGGGGCGGCTCATTCCCCTCAGCCGCCCCGCCCGATGCGCCACACCAACCCGCTGCGCGGTGAGAAGAGGAAGGCCAGCACGAAGAGGGCGCTCAGCGTCAGCACGATGGACGCGCCGGAGGCGACGTTGGCGTAGTACGACGCGTACAGCCCGACGAAGGCCGCGATCACGGCGAACAGCGCGCCCAGCGCCATGATGACCGGCAGCCGCCGCACCAGCAGCGAGGCCGCCGCGGCGGGCGTCACCAGCAGCGCCAGCACCAGCACCACCCCGACCGTCTGGATGGCCGTCACGACAACCAGCGCCAGCAGCAGCAGCAGCCCGTAGCGCACCATCTCCGGCGAAAGGCCAATCGCCACCGAGTGACCGGGGTCGAATGAGGTGACCAGCAGCTCCTTGTAAAAGGCGATCACCGCCGCCAGCACGACCGCCACCACCGCCAGCATCATCCACACGTCCCCGCGCGAGACGCCCAGGATGTCGCCGAACAGGATGTGAGTCAGATCCTGGTAGCTGGTGATGCGGCTGAGCAGCAGAATCCCCAGCGCGAAGAAGCCGGAGAACATCACGCCGATGGCTGTGTCCTCCTTCATCTCGCCCCGCCGGGAGAGCAGCCCGATCCCCAACGCGGTCAATACGGCGGCCACCAGCGCCCCGACAAACAGGCTGATCCCCTGCATAAAGGCGATCACGATCCCCGGCAGGACGGCATGTGCCATCGCGTCGCCGACGAAGGCCATGCCGCGCCACACGATGTAGGCGCTCAGGATCGCACACCCGATCCCGGCCAGCACCCCCGCCGCCAGCCCGCGCAGCATGAAGCTGTACGAAAACGGCTCAACCAGCCACTCGACCATTCAGCACTTCTTCCATTTCCTCGGTGCACAGCCGCACGCCGTAAGCGTGGGCCAGCGTCTCGGCGGTCAACACCTCGTCGACCGGCCCGTCGGCCACCACGTGCCGGTCCAGGAATATCGCCCGGCTGAAGTGGATCGGCAGGATGCCCAGGTCGTGCGTGCTGACGATCACCGCCCGCCCGTCCTGCGCCAGCCGTTCCAGCACGTGGAAGATCAGCTCCTGGGTGGGCACGTCGACGTGATTGAGCGGCTCGTCCAGCAGCAGCAGGTCGGCATCGTGGGCCAGCGTGCGCGCCAGCATGACGCGCTGCTGCTGCCCGCCCGAAAGCTCGCCGATCTGCCGGTCGGCCAGGTCGGCGATCTGCATCGTCTCCAGTGCCCGCTCGACCACCTCGTGATCCGCCTTGCGCGGGCGCTTCAGCCAGCCGAGGTGCACGTAGCGGCCCGTCATCACCGTCTGGCGAACCGTCACCGGGAAGCGCCAGTCGACCTCGGTGCGCTGCGGCACCAGTGCCACCCGGTGATAGCACGCGCCGGATGGGTTGCCGTAAACCGTGATCGAGCCGTCCGTCAGGTGCTCCAGCCCGACGATCAGCTTGATCAGCGTCGACTTGCCCGCGCCGTTTGGCCCGACGAGCGCCACCCGTTCGCCGGGCATCACCGTCAGCGACACCTCTTCGAGCGCCGG
The DNA here is from genome assembly GCA_964603985.1 of uncultured Anaerolineae bacterium. Taxonomy (GTDB): domain Bacteria; phylum Chloroflexota; class Anaerolineae; order Aggregatilineales; family UBA3940; genus CAZRXG01. Next base: position 29,367 of record CAZRXG010000018.1, read on the forward strand.
GCGCGGTGCGCCGGGGTAGGTGAAGCTCACGCCCTCGACGTGGAGCGCCGCCTCGCCAACGATGGGCGGGACGACACACTGTCTGCCGTAGATCAGCGGGTTTGATGCCATGCTACTGCATCCCTGGATTAACAATGAAGTACACGGCAAAGACCGCGATTGAGACCACCGTGTAGAGCGTCAGCACGTTGTTGATGTACCGTCTTTCCTCAACCAGCCCCGGTCGCATGTACAGTGGCACGATGAAGGGCGGCGGCAAAATGAATAACGTGAATAAGGCGGCTTCAAAAGGCTTCTCCAGGTTCAACAGCCCCCGGATCAACAGGCTGTTCAAAACCAGCGCCAGCGGGACGAGCAGCGCCATCCGCACCGCGATCACCAGCAGTGCATCTCTGAAGCCGTGCCGGTCGAGCTTGATGCCGTAGCCGACGATGATCAGGATCAGCGGGATCGTCAGGTTGCTCAGGAATTGGAGCGTTGCCATCAGCGCTCCCGTAACCGGGCGCTCGTAGAGAAAGTCCCTGGCTCCCACCAGATTCAGAATAAGCCCCGCCAGAATCGCGATGATCACGGGTGACTTGAAAAATGCCTGTGCCAGTTGTCCCGGATTCTGGAGGCCGTCGCGTTCCATCAGCAGGAAGGCCAGGAAGACAAACCAGATGAAGATCTCGTGTCCCAGATCGACGACGGCGATGTAGCCGATCTTGTCCAGTCCATACGCGCTCCCGAAGAGGCTGACCCCCAGCATCCCGTACTCGAAGCCGGTCATCATGAACGGGTAGTAGGTGTGCTGAACGCGGAACAGCCGCTTGAGCAGTCTGCCCAACCCGAACAGACCGACGCACAGGACGAAGATCAGGATAAACAGGACCAGATAGGTTGACCTGAGCTGTATCTCCAAAAACGAGATGAATAGGACGGAAGGCAGTGCTAGGTTGACGGCTATCTTTCTCAGATCCTCGATGGTGCCTTCGGCGAGAAACCGGCTGCGGCGAATCCAGTAGCCCAGGCCGATCAGGGCGAATATGGGCAGGACACGGTTGATAATCAGAGTGGCATGATCCATTGGAGCTCGGCAACCTTTCGGTAGTCTGTGGTGCGCGGATCGGGTTGAGATGCTTTCACTCGTTACACTCAGGCCGTCACGGCGTCAGTCGGCCAATCCCTCAACCATCCTGTCAATATTGTAGCGCATCATGCCCAGGTAAGTCGCGCCGGGCGTGCCGGGTTCGTCCAGCGAGCCGGTGTACAGGGCCAGCACCTCAACCTCGGTGCCTGCTTCCTCCGCGATCAGCCCGGCGAGCTGCTCCAGCCGCTCGCTGGCCGACGTGCCGACGAAGATCGCCTTCACGCCCTCGGCCTTGATCTGCTCGACCAGGTCGGCCATGTCACCCGCCGACGGCTCAGCGGTGGTCGTCGCGCCGGGCACGACCGTCCCGATCATCTCGAAGCCGTACTCGTCGGCGAAGTAGCCAAAGGCCAGGTGATCGGTGACCAGTTTGCGGCTCGCTTCGGGGATGCGGGCAACCTCCTGGCGGATGTAGGCGTCCAGCGCCTCAAGTTCGTCGATGTAGGCCGCGGCGTTGGCGGCGTAGGCGTCGGCGTTGGCCGGATCGGCGGCCGAGAGCACGTCGGCGATGTTCTCGGCCCACACGATCACGTTGTTGGGGTCCATCCAGAAGTGCGGGTCGTGGGCTTCGCCCCCGCCTTTGTGTCCGTGCCCATCGGCAAACGCGATCAGCTCAACCCCCGCCGAGACGGGCACGACCGGCCCGCTGGCGGTGTTGTCGATGGTGTCGATCAGGCTCTCTTCCAGGTTCAGCCCAACGACGAACACCACGTGCGCGTCTTCGATGGCCGCCAGGTCCCCGGCGACCGCCTGGTAGGTGTGCGGGTCCTGCCCCAACCCGATCAGAACGGTCAGGTCGATGGCGTCGCCGCCCACGTTTGCCACCACGTCGCCCAGGATGTTGGTCGTCGCCACCACCCTGAGCTTTTTTCCGCCCAGGTCGACGGCCTCCACCGGCGGGATCGCCATGTGCTCTTGGAGCGGAGAAGCCGGGGACGCACAACCCACCGCCAGGGCCCCGAAAAAGGCCGCCGTTACGATCAACGCGCCGATCTGGAGAGGTCGTGCGGTGTGTTCGCCCATGTCCTCGCCCTTTTAATGATACTGAATATCATTTGCGAGGCAGATTATAGCGGTTCAGAGGGGCGTGTCAAGCGCAGCCCCTCCCGCCGCCGGTGTGTTTTGATCGACTGCTGTGGGGGCTGTGCTCGCGGCTCAGCCCTCTGAAGCGGTCTCACAGTCGGGGCAGGTGCCGTAAAGCTCAAGCAGGTGGCCGGTCAGGCGAAAGTCGTGGCGGGCGGCCAGCTCGGCGATCAGGTCGGCTACCTGGCACTCGCCCAGCTCGATGACGCGGTCGCACTGTGTGCAGATCAGGTGGGCGTGGTGCCCGTCGGAGGACATCAGGACGTAGATCGGGCTGCGCGACTCCAGGTAGGTGGGCCGCACGATCCCCAGGTCGGTCAGCAGGTCGAGCGTGCGGAAGACGCTCGCCCGCCCGATGGAGGGATCGCGCGCGTCGACGCGCTCCAGCACCTCGGCTGAGGTCAGGTGGCCGCTGCTCTCGCACAGCACGCTCAGCACGGTGCGGCGCGCGTTGGTGAGTTTATACCCCGCGTCGCGCAGTCGCTTAAGAGCCTGATCTATCGAGGTCACGGTCACCATCCCTGTTTAGACCATCCAGATCACCCACGCTCGAAGTGTAGCGTGCTGACCCTCCGGGCGCAAAGAGGGGCGTCTCACCCTCCGGGGGGCAAATCCGCCTGATAGCTGACTTGCTGATAGCTGACCTGCTGATAGCTGACCTGCTGATAGCTAACTTGCTGATAGCTGACCTGCTGATAGCTGACCTGCTGATAGCTGACCTGCTGATTGCTAAAACTGCGGCGCGACCGGCAACTCCAGCGCCGTCAGGACCCACACCGCCAGCGGGGCCAGGATCAGCGCGGGCAGCATGTTGGCGACGCGGATCGGACGCAGCTCCAGCAGTGCGCTGACCGCCAGCCCGATCAGCAGCAGGCCGCCCACCGCCGTCATCTCGGTGATCATCGCGTCGGTCAGGATTGCCTGGGCCTGCGATGCCAGCAGGCTCAGCCCGCCCTGGTAAAGCAGAATGGTCAGCGTCGAGAAGGCCACGCCGATCCCCAGGCTCGACGAGAAGGCCAGCGCCGCGAAGCCGTCCAGCATCGACTTGATCGCCAGCAGCCGGTAGTCGCCCGTCAGCCCGTCCTGGATCGAGCCGAGGATCGTCAGCGGCCCGACACAGAACACCAGGCTGGCCGTCACAAACCCCCGGATGAAGCGCTGCGAGCCTTCGGCGTCCTCGTGGTTCCCGCCGAAGCGTGTTTCCAGCCAGCCTCCCACACGCTCCAGCCCGCCCTCGATGTCCCACCACTCGCCCAGCAGCCCGCCGACCAGCAGGCTGCCCAGCACGATCAGCACGTTGGCCGTCTCCAGGCCCATCTGCACGCCGATGACAAGCGTCACCAGCCCCAGCCCGCGCACGACCGTCTCGCGCGCCTGCTCACTGAAACGGTGCCCGATGCCAACGCCCAGCGCCGAGCCGAGCAGCACGGTGATGATGTTGATGATGGTTCCGGTCATGTGTCCCCCTTACGCGGTTGAGAATGGTCTGAACTTTATACCGGGCCGCCTGCGGCGTCAACCCGGCGTCATTCAACGGGTTTTTTGTGGCGCTGCGAGAACCGGCCTATACTGAGCCGGGGTAGGAGCACCTTGTGCCGATGACCAGGAAAGGAGCCAGAGATGGCCGGTCCGGGCTTGCCGCGTTTATGGCTGACAGGGGCCTTGCTTGTCCTGCTGACCGTGATGGTCTCATGCGGGCAGGGGGGCACCCTGACGGGCACCGTCCTCGACGCCGAGGGAGAACCGCTGGCCCCGGTTGATGAGACTGACGTGCTCATCGTGACCCTGGTTTGCCCCGATCCCGCTATGCGTGGGGAGTGCTTTCACCAGCAGCACCTGGAGAGCATGGAGCTTGACGCGATCATGGCCTCCATCTGTGATGCAAAAGACCGCTCCGAGAGCTGTATCGTTCACCTTGGGCGCAGCGCAACCCCGGTCGAAGCCGATGGCAGCTACACGCTGACGAACGTTTCTCCAGGCGAATACGATCTCTTCTTCGTTTACTCAAGCTCCAACCTGTCTCCGCCGGGGTCGGGAATACTGGGCCAGGTAGCGCCCGTTATGAGCAGAGGGTGGAGTCGGCGCATCGACGTTCCGGCGGTGCAGAAGAATGAGACCACGGTGTACGACATCAAGGTCGACCTGATCGGGGTGGAGTAAAGCGGGGCGGTGTTAGCAGCCGGGAGGAAAGTCAGAATGTCTCATAAAACAGCGCGGGTTATCACCGTATTCTGTTTGTTGGTCAGCGCCGTGATCGGCTGCGCACCGGCGGCACCACAGCCCACCGCAACGCTCACAGCCACACCACCGCCCCCGCCACCCACCCAGAGCCCCCCCTCTCCACAGGCCCCGGAACCCACCCCGTCGCGCACACCCAGCCCTCTGCCGCCCACGCCCAGCCTTACCCCAACGCCGTCCCTCACCCCGACCGCCACGCCCCTGCCGCCCAAAGCCATCCTGGTGCAGTACGGGGCCTACGGTGGGAACGGGGGTGGGCCAGCCGTCCTCTATCAAGGCCAGCTTACGCCGAGCCTGCTGTTATTCGTCGATGGGCAGCTCATCATTCGCGAGGGAGTGTGGGAAACAGGTTACACACTCCTGGAGACCACGCTGTCCACCGCGGAGATGTGCACGCTGCTTGCCCGGATCGAAGACACGGGCTTCTTTGAGGAGATCGATCCAATCTTCAAGCCCGACGAAACGATCGTGTTCGGGAACGGCACGGACTTCATCATCCAGGTCAACGGCGACCCATACAAGCAGGTACAGATCAACTACACCCTGGTTGAACACCTGGTTGACGAAATGGCCGCCGCGCTTGAGCTGGTCCGCACCTACCGCCCGGCTCAACAGATGACCCCCTACGTCCCGGAGACCATGCTGCTGTGGATCGAGCAGGGGCAGTGGCTTCTCCCCGGCGATCCACCCGTGTACCTGTGGCCCGCCGATCTGCCCCCTCTGGCCGAGCTTTCAGGCGGCGAGCCGGAAGTCCAGGTCGTGATTGAGGGCGATCTGGTCACGCCGGTCTTCCAGGCATTTGACGGGCGTATGGTCGGCAGGTATTTTCGCGAAGGCGAACAGGACTACACCGTCAGTGCCCGTCCGCTGCTGCCAAACGAGACGCCGGACAAGTGGCCCGTCCAGCCTACCGGAGCGTCCTACTTTGAACTCCCCTTCGACTGCGAAGGGTAAACTCAATCCGAAAGAGGTGGCCCGCTTCTCCGCACCCGGCCCCGGCCTCTGCCACAGTTCGCATCCGCCCCCATCTCTACATACAATAGGTCCGGCGGGGAGCCACCGACTATCATAAAGGATGGAAAACCGATGAAGACAATTGGCCTGATCGGCGGGATGAGCTGGGAGTCCTCGCTGGAGTACTACCGCATCGTCAACCAGACGGTCAAGCGCGAGCTCGGCGGGCTGCACTCGGCGCAGTGTGTGATGGTCTCGCTGGACTTCGCCGCCATTGAGGAAATGCAGTCCCAGGATCGATGGGATGATGCCGCCGACGCACTGGTCGAGGCCGCGCGCGGGTTGGAGCGCGCCGGGGCCGACTGTGTCCTCATCTGCACCAACACCATGCACATCGTCGCCGACACGGTGCAGGCGGGCGTCGACCTCCCGCTGATCCACATCGCCGACGCCACCGCAGGGAAAGTCCGGGCGGCGGGGCTGCGGCGGGTCGGCCTGCTCGGCACGCGCTTCACGATGGAGCGCGACTTCTACAAGGGTCGCCTGATCGACACCTATGGGCTGGAGGTGCTCATCCCCCCCGACGAGGGCCGCAGGGTCGTCGATGACATCATCTACAACGAGCTGGTGCTGGGCGTGCTCAAGCCCGAATCGCGCGCCAGGTTCCGGGCCATCATCGCCGACCTGATCGCCGACGGCGCGGAGGGGATCGTCCTGGGCTGCACCGAGATCCCGCTGCTGGTCAAGCCGGAGGACAGCGCCGTGCCGCTCTTCGATACCACGCTGATCCACGCCCAGGCGGCGGTCGAGTTTGCGCTGGGGGAGTAGGGCCTCGCTCCCTCCCCACGTACAATAGCCCCCCTTGATCCTGCCCGCCCACCGGAGACTCCGGCATATGACCGATACACCTGACAACCGGCAACCTACAACCACCCCCTCCCGCCCGTTCTGGGGCGTCCCCCTGATCAACGCGCTCGCGGTGGGCGTGATCGGCGGGACGGTGGGCCACGTTTACCGGAATGTGCTGCCCTGGCTGGCTGGCAGTCTGGTCGTCGGGCTGGCGGCGGGTGCGCTGGTGGAGGGGGTCACCGGGCTGGCGAAGCGGTCGGGCTGGCTGGCCCGCCGCCGCCTGGTGCTGTTGGTGGTCGCTGAGATCCTGCTGTTCGCCGTAGTCGGGATCCCCTACATCATTACCGCGCCCAACATCAGGCCCCACCATTACACGCTGTGCTGCGCCACCCCCGCCGACTTCGGTGCCGATTACCGGGCCGTCACCTTCACCGGCGGCGACGACCTGACACTGGCCGGGTGGTACATTCCCTCACAGAACGGCGCGGCGGTGATCCTGCTGCACGGCAGCGGCGGCGACCGTCGGGGTGTGCTGTTCCAGGCCGAGGCGCTGCACCGCGCGGGCTACGGCGTCCTGATGTACGACCAGCGCGCGCTGGGCGAGAGCGAGGGCGAGAAACGCTCTTACGGTTTGAAGGATGTGCGCGACGTGCCCGGCGCGGTCGAGTTTCTGCTCGGCTGTGAGGAGGTTGACCCGCATCGCATCGGCATTCTGGGCTTGTCGCTGGGCGGGCAGATCGCCCTCCGCGCCGCAGCCGCCGACACGCGGTTGGCCGCCGTCGCCGCCGACGGCCCCTCCATTGTCCGCTACGAGGATCTGCCTCCGCCTCCCGACCTGCGCCGACGCCTCCAGTGCCCCTGGGTGTGGCTAAACGACCGCGCCATCGCCATCATGGCGTGGGAGCCGCTCCCCCCGCCGCTGATTGACGTGATCGGCGACATCGAGCCGCGCCCGGTGCTGCTGATGTGCGGCCAGAGGGAGCCTGACGAGGTGGCGCGGGCCTGGCGTTACTACGAGCACGCAGGCCCGTCGGCGGAGTTGTGGGAGGTTCCTGGTGCCTACCACACCGGCGGCCCCTCCGCCTGCCCGGAGGAGTATGCCGCGCGGCTGGTGGCCTTCTTTGACGCGGCGCTGCTGGATGAGTAGACCGGGAGGCGTTAGTGGCGGTTCCAGAAAGAATCAATTGAACGCTAAAACGGCATCACCATCAGCAGGAATTCGGCCAGCGATACGCCGCCGAGCAGTGTCAGATAGATGCCTGCCGACACCAGAAACATAAACCACGGACGCCTGCTTTGGATGCTGGGGGCTTTGACGCCGACGACCACCGTGTGCGCGAATTTGTCCCCATAGCGCTGGCTGAGCGGAGTGTTACTCATGCTGCCAAGGGCAACGAGGCCGAGCATAAGGCCATCGTAATACTGAGCCAGCGCACGCAGGACAGCCGCTCCCAGGGTGCGGGGAGAACCGTCCTCTTTGACCACACGCATACCCAGCAGGAGCTTACCCGGCGTCGCGCCGAATAACCATTCGAAAAGGGCGAAGTAGGTACCAGTCAACCCAAACCATAGAGCAAAGCTGGATTTGAAGATGCGCCCCTCGCTGAAAGTGGGTGTGTGTCCTTTCATGAGCCAGTAACCGAGGCCAAATGCCATCCAGACTAAAACATTCGCCACCGTAAATGATGCCTGGATGATCACCAGATCAATCACGTAGGATAAAGCGCGGCGTCCAAAGTCCTTCCCCTCGCTGATAGCGGGGATGCCATGCCCTGGTGCAGAAGGAGATGCGTCAGGGAACATACGCCGCTCGGCCATCGTCCCCCTCACCCCCCAATCACGACCTCGCCGATCACCACCCAATCGGGACTCCCCTCAAGCGTGGGCACGGGCAGGCGCTCGAAGGTAGCCTCGTCGTAGAGGATGATCCGGACCTCGTAGCGCCCCGGCGGCACGGCAATCGCGAAGCGGTCGATGACCGTCTCGCCCGGCGTCCAGGTGTCGGTCGGCGCGAGGTAGCCCATCGGGATCCCGTCGTGCTGCGCGGCGACCTCGCCGTCCTCACCCACCACGTGGGCGGCTACCTTGTACGAGTGCTCGATTGGCACCTCGGCCCGCCAGGCCAGGTCAACTGTCACCACCTGCCCCCCGTCCAGCGGGGCCGTCCCCACACGCGCCCGTTGCAGCGTGATCCGCTCGCCGAACGTCACGGCAGGCGTCTCGACGGCCCAGTTGCCCGGCGCGGTGACGTAATCCACCACCCGCAAGGCCCCCACCCACCGCTCGGACAGCCTGAACAGGTTGCGGTTGAGCCACGTCTCAATCGCCCGCGACGGGTCGCCCGCCGTCTCGTTGAAGAACACGACCGTGATCACCGGCCCCGACCGGGCGGCCTCGCCCAGCGCCGCCTCTGCCGCCGCCACGTCGAGGGGCCAGCCCTCGCCCAGCGGGATCGACTCAACCGCCCGATCGCCCACCGCCCCGGCCAGCACCTCGACCTGGTGCGGCGGGTACAGGACGACCGTCCGCCCGCCGGGCAGTTGATCGGCCAGCGCCCGGTAATCACCCTCCACGCCGAACGGGTTGCCGAAAGCCTGGTTATACATCGCAAGCAGCATGTCCGGGCCGGGCGCGGTGACGACCCGCAGGCGGTAGGTGTCCCTTGCGCCCTTGAACACGCCCAGCGTCTCGGTCCGGGTGCCGTGCGGCCCGTCGGGGATGTCACCCGTGTCCAGGTAGGCGACCGATTCGCCGTTCAACAGCCAGCGCGCCACCTCGGCCTGCTGGTCGGGCGAGTTCTGCCAGTAGCGCAGCGTCCCCGCGTGCCCGCCCCAGTAGGCCGAAACCTCCATATAGCCGATCCCGTCGAAGACCAGAAGCACCGGCTCGCCGTGCTCCGCCGCGTAGACCCGCAGCGCCCGCCCGGCGTCCGCCAGCCCCTCGGTCGAGAACGTCTGCCCGTAGTAGCCCTCGCTCTCGAACGGCGGCAGCCCCGCGTCGGCGGGATGTGCCCACAGCGCCAGCCAGCGCGGCACCGGCCAGACGAGCAGCAGCGCCACGATCAGCGCGCCCGCCGCCTTCGACAGCGGCGCGGGCAGCGTCGTCCCGCGTAGATACCTCACCAGTTGCGCGGCGGTGATCGCCCCCAGCACGACGAAGGGCATCACGGCGAAGCCCATGTAGCGCGCCGGCAGCCAGGTCACGATCACCAGCAGGGGGATCAACGGCAGCACGCCGACCAGCCACAGCCATCCGACTTCACGCCGCTTACGCGTCGCCAGTCCGGCCAGCGACCCCACGCCCGCGATCAGGAGCGGCCAGCCGATGAAGTAGGGCAGCGAGTCGCCCAATTTGCGCCCCACGCCCGCCCAGCGATCCACGGTCGAGGCGGCGTCGGGGCTGACCTCGGTGTGCCGGATGAACCAGCGCCACGTGTAGGCTGGGCGCAGGATCGACTGGTATGAGTGCAGGTAGCGGTCGGCGGCGACGAACACGCCCAGCATCACCGCCCCGGCCAGCAGCGTCGCCAGCAGCGCGTGGCTCAGTGCCTTCTTGCGCCCGCCGGGCGGAGCCATCACCAGCGCGGTCAGCAGCGGCACCGGCACCAGCACCGCCCCCGAAAACTTGCTCAGGATGGCAGCCGCCAGCGCCGCGCCCGTCACGACGGTCGTCACCGCGTGCGGGCGGCGGGCCAGCCTCAGCGCCGCAACCAACATCACCGCCCCGCAGGCCGCCAGCAGCGGGTCGGCCAATGCCTGCCGGTCGAAGAACACCGCATAGGGCAGCAGCAGGTAGAGCGCCCCGGCCAGCAGCCCCGTCCCCTTCGAGTGCAATTGCCGCCCCAGCCCAACCGCCGAGGCGCACGTCAGCGCCGCCAGCAGCCCGATCACCGCCCGTACCAGCCACAGCGTCTCCGGCCCGAAGGGGCGGAACAGCGACCAGATGAACGTGCCCAGCCACTTGGCGTGCGCCAGCCCCTCGAACGGGTAGCCGAGCAGCGAGTCACGCGCCCGGCTGATGCCCGTCGCTTCGTCGATGAAGAGCGGCAGCTCAAGCAGGAATGCCCGGCGCGTGGCGGCGAAGATCAGCAGCAGCGCGACCGCCGCCGCGAGGTAGCCGCCTCGCCCTGCGCGGCGAGGTTCACTCATTTCAGCACCAGGAAATGAAGCAGCAGCCAGCCCGTCCCGACTGCGACCGTGATAAGTGTGGCCGGTAGCCCGATCTTGAGGAAATCGACGTAGCCGATGCGGTAGCCCGCCCGCTCGGCGATCCCGGCTGTGACCATGTTGGCCGACGCGCCGATCAGCGAACTGTTGCCGCCCATCGCCGAGCCGACCGACAGCGAATAGTACAGCACGTTGCTCGCCGCGCCCGGCACCATCCGGCTGAGGTGTTCGACGACCGGCAGCATGGCCGCTGTGAAGGGGATGTTGGCGATCACGCCGCTGAGCAGCGCCGCCGCCCAGACCAGCACCACGATGGCGGCGATCAGGCTGCCGCCCACCACCCGGCTGATCGCGCCCGCGATCACGGCCAGCAGCCCCACTTCCTGAATCGCGCCCACCAGGATGAACAGCGTGATGAAGAACATCAGCGTCGTCCAGTCGACGAGCTGCATCATCGTCTCGATGTCCCGCTCGACGAACAGCAGGATGAAGGCCGCACCGGTGATGGCCGTCACCGCCGGTACGATGTGGATGCGCTCGCCCAGCACGAATGCCAGGATCATCAGGCCAAAGATAATGCCCGCCTTCAGCAGCTTCTGTGGCTCCTTGATCCGCCCGCCCTCCTCCAGTCGCTGTAGCAGCGCCTCCGACGGGCCGTTCTCGCCTGTCTGCCACCCCTTGCGGTAGCGCAGAATAACGTACACCCCCAACGCGACCAGCGCCAGGAGCACGCCCGGTGTCAGGTTGACCAGGAAGTCGTTGAAGCTCAGCCCGGCGTATGAGCCGATCATGATGTTGGTCGGCGTGCCGATCAGCGTGCTGATCCCGCCCACGTTCGAGGCCAGCACTTCGGGCAGCAGCAGCGACAGCGGGCTGACGCCCAGCGCCAGCGCGATCTGGATGGTGAGCGGGGCCATCAGCAGCATCGTGGTGACGTTGTCCAGCAGCGCCGATGCCACCGACGTGATCACCATCAGGATCACCACCAGCAGCCACACCCGCCCGCCCGACAGCCGGTACGCCTGTAGCGTCACCCACTGAAAGATGCCCGTGCCCTCGATGGCCGCGATCACGATCATCATGCCCATCACCAGGAAGATCACCTCGAAGTTCACGTAGCTGAGCGCGCGCTCAAACTCGAAGATGAACAGGCCGGGGTAGGCGAACCGGCCCAGCGCACTGGTGATCAGCACCACCGCCACGCCCAGCAGCGAGGCCAGCGTGTTGTGCAGCACCTCCAGCGCGATCAGCACCAGCACTGCCACGAAGGTCGCCGTGGCGATCCAGAAGGCCGCCGTGATGCGCCGCGCCATCGTCAGCGCGGGCAGCCTGACCGCTCCTCCCGACCGCAGGCGGGCCAGGGTGCCGGAGTCGGCTTGCCACGTCAGGCGCTCGAAGTGCGGGCGCTCGAACACAAGCTGCACCGACTCGATCTCGGCGTCCGCCGGGATGAGCAGCGTAAACGTGCCGTCCTCGCAGTGCGTCTCGGCGGTGTCGACCGGCTCGCCGTCGCCGTTCAGCAGCAGGGAGACCTCGGCGGCGCAAACCGGTCGCCCCTGTTCGTCGGTAAGCGTCCCGGCAATGCTGACCGACCCGTCCTGGAGTGCGTGAACCGGCGATGGGGGCATACCCGACCACACGATCACCCCCAGCGCCACCCCCCACGCCAATACGACAACCGGCACACGCATCCGGCAGCTTAACGACGATTTTCTGGGCACCACGTGCTATCCTCCCTCTGCTGAGTGTTTTTGACCCTGCCTGCAAAACCGCGCCTATTATAACAGCACGTGGCGGGATCGTGTGCACCATCCACCCGGCAGGTGATCGGGCACCGTCACCGCCGCCCCCTTACAAAAAAAGAACCCCTCAACGTCTCCGTTAAGGGGTCACTTCGAGTCAGGTAGCGGGGGCAGGACTTGAACCTGCGACCTTTGGGTTATGAGCCCAACGAGCTGCCACTGCTCCACCCCGCAACGCGAGGCAGAGTCTAACGTGGGGACTGGAGTTTGTCAAATCTGGCGCAAACTTTACACCAACTTGCGGGTCGGGCAGGCCCTGATAGGCCCATCCTGCCCCCACTTTTCACTCCTCCACAGCCGACCGGATCACCTCCAGCGCCTCCCGCAGGCCGCCTTCGGTCAGTGCCGCCCACACCTCGCCCGCCTTGCCGCCCAGCACGTGATAATAGTTCTGTGTGCCGTCGCCGTAGCGCCGCGTCGAGATGCACCCCTCGCCCCGGTAGTGATGCAGCCCCAGCCCCGTCACGGTCGGGTCGCCCCCCTCCCCGACCTCAAACGTCCCCTGCGGGTCGCGCGGCCACCATATCTCGACCAGCCCCACATCGGCCCCCGCTTCCCGCGCGTAGGGCAGGCCATCCAACCGCCGGAAGTCGGCGGTGCCCAGGCGGCCCTCTTCGGCGGTGAAGGGGCGGTAGCGCACCATGTTCGGGTAGGCCGTGATCGTGTACAGCACCGCCGCGTCCGGCAGGGCCGCGCGCAGGTCGGCCAGCGTGGGAGGCGTATAGGCGGGGGTGCCCTCGAAGATCAGCACCGCCCGCGTGTTCCCCAGCACGGTCGGGATCGCCTCGTCGGGCGGCCGCTCGTCGACCACCACCTCAACCCCGTGGCGCAGCCCGAAGAAGCCCCCCACGTGCCGGTTGCCGAAGTAACGTACCGCCAGCCCGGCCTCGGCAGCCTCGGCCATCGCCCGGTCGATCTGCGGGTAGGCCGTGCGCGAGGCGACTGCTGCATCCAGCGCGTGGTTGATCATCGCCGCCGGCAGCCCGGCCGCGATCACCATACCCGCCGCCAGCCGGGCAGCGGCCCGCGCTCGCGGCCTGAGCCTCTCGGCCAGCCGGGAGGCCCCCTCCGCCAGCGTGAACACGGACGCGATCACCAGCAGCGGGTACACGCCCGCCAGCATGTGCGGGATAAGCTCGGTGTGCGTCAGGCCGGTGCGCAGCGTGTAAGCCACGATAATCGACCACCCGGCCAAATACGCTGCGTCCAGCAGGGGAGCGCTCCCCCTGCGCACGGCGGGATAGGCCAGCCCGGTCAGCAGCAGCAGCGCGTTAAGCCACCCGTTTGAAAAGCGCACCATCTCCCAGATGTGCAGCCAGGTGGTGTCGGTGTACATGCTGTAATGCCGCTCCACTGCCCTGACCATGCCCAGCGTCCAGCCCAGCGGCTGCCCGATGAATAGAAAGCGCACCGTCTCGACGGCCAACACTGACGCCGCCACGCCCCCAACGACCCTGAGCAGGCTGCCCACCCGCCGCGACGGTCTGTCGAGCAGCGCCGACCAGCCCAGCCAGGCGGCAACCGGCACGGCGAAGTTGGCGTGCAGCGGCAGCGCGATCCCGAAGAGTAGCCCGGCCCAACCGTAGTGTCGGCGGCTGAAGAGCAGCAGCCCGGCCACGAAGCAGGCCAACGGGTAGCCGATGTGGTAGCGCGTGTAGTAGATCAGCGTCGGCAGGCTGATCAGCCACAGCGCGGCCAGCATCCCCCGCCGCTTCGAGCCGGTCAGGTGCGCCGCCAGGCTGAAGAAAGCGGCCAGCATCGCCGCGCCCGCCAGCACCAGCAGGATCGTGCCCCCCAGCGGGTTGACGCCGGTCACGGCAAATACCAGACCGAGCAGCAGCCCGGCTGCCGGTTTGCCGCTCGTCCCCCAGCACCCCCGGACGAGGTCGGCCCCGTTGACGTACGCGCGGGGTGTATCGTGGTGCAGGAAGTAGGCGCTCTGATCCAGAGAAGCGGCGGCGATCAGCAAAAAAACAAGGGCCGGGAGCACCCAGGCCCTCCGGTGATTCCAGAGTGTGGGCATGCGTGACTTTCTCTTGGACGTGATGTTGTTTGGTGCTATGATACCTACCCGCCCGGCCGCTAACAAATCCTGGCCGGTGCGCTCGTTCAACCCGAAAGGCTGGCAGAACGGTGAAGCTCCCCCGCCTCAACTGGCGAATCGGCCTTGCCCTGCTCGGCGCGCTGGGGGTCGCGGCGGCTGCTGCCGCGCTGGCCCGCCGGTCCGGCCCCGGCTGCGGCGAGCCTGTCTTCGGGCGCTGGTCGATCCCCTACTTCGTGTTTGTGATAGCCGTCGCCGTCTTTGGCGGGGTGCTGCTCGTCCTGGCCTTGCTATCCGGGGAGGAGCGCGCCCGCCGCGTCGGTCAGGGGCTGATGGTGGCCGGTCTCGCCGTCGTCCTGACGCTGGGCGCGCTCAGCCTGGTGATGCGCTTCACCCGCCCCCCTTACGCCCGCAGGCCGCCGCTCTACACCAACCACCAGACGCTCGGTTACTTCTTCTCGCCTAATATGCGCTACGAGAGCAACGCCGTCGCCGACGAGTACCGCGTGGTCTTCTTCACCGACCGGAACGGCCTGGTTATCCGCGACGGCAGCAACGACCCCCGCCCCGGCGCGTGGCAGATCATGTTCCTGGGCGATTCAATGCTGCGCGGCATCGAGGTCGCCGCCGACGCCAACCTGAGCGTCCTGACTGCCCGGACGCTGGCAGCGGCGACCGGACGCGATGTCCAGTCGATCAACCTGGGCGTCAGCGGCTACTCGCCCACGCGCTACCTGCTCGCCTACCGCGCCTTCCTCGAAACCTACGATCCCCAGACAATCGTCGTGCTGATCTACGCCGGAAACGACTTCACCGAGGACGCCCGCCTTGCGCTGGACGATCAGGTGATCCACGACGCCGCCGGGCAGCCAGTCGCCATCCGTCCCCAGAAAGACTATCAGCGCGGCCTGATGTGGACCAACGAGATCGGCCTGATCCCCTTCGAGGAGGCCCGCCCGCGTCTGGTCTCGGAGTCGGCGTGGAAGGGCGGTGTCGTCGGCGTCGCCCGCGAGTTGTTGATCTGGCCGCTGTGCAAGCGCCTCGACCTGGCCGCCTTCGACCCGGCCACCTACGACGCGTCCGGCCTGCCCCTGGAGCCGTTCGACGATGGCGAGTCGCTGCCCTGCCGTGACACCTCCGGCGACCTGACCGCCCTCTGCCTGAACTATGCCATCCGCGACCACAGCCTGATCCGCAACAACGACTATGCCATCTTCAAGGATGCCTACACCGGGATGGACGAGGCCGACGTTGCCTACGCGCTCGATGCGCTGCGCCTGCTGGCCGGTGAGGTGGCCGCCGACGGGCGCGACCTGCTGGTGCTGGTGATCCCGCTCAGTACCCAGGTTCCCAACCAGGGCGAGGGGCTGAAGCCCCGGCGCGGCCTGCGCCCCGGCCAGGTGATCGACTCGACCGCGCCCCAGGACGTGTGGCGCGACTTTTGCGCCGCGCACGGGCTGGACTGCATCGACCTGCTGCCGCTGTTCCTCGAACACAGCGACGAACAGCTCTACTGGGTCTACGATACCCACCTGACGCCGCGCGGTCACGATCTGATCGCGGAGGTCATCGCCGCGCACCTGCTCGCCGCGAGGTAAGTCCGGTATCCAAAAATATGGGCGCGGTCACCCGCCGCCCATGCATGGGAAAAACTACGGCCCACCGGCAGCATGCTTTGTCCGGGGGCCTTGAGGGGCCGGTTGCGGGCGGCTGCGGCCTCATCGACCCGGTGCGTCGTCGCCAGCTTCCCGGCCATCAGGCGTGGGGGCAGGCTCGTAGCGCAGCGTGCAGCGCCCCAGCGTGATCACGTCCCCCGCCGCAAGCTCGGCCCGCTCGACACGCTTGCCGTTGACGAACGTCCCGTTGATCGATTTGAGGTCGACCAGCACGCATCCCGCCTCGTCGAGCACCAGGCGCGCGTGCTGCCGCGAGACCTGCGTGTCCGCCAGCACCACGTCGCTGGCGGCGTCGCGGCCCAGCGTCACGCCTGGCCCGCACAGCGCGATCTCTTCCTCCCGCCCGTCGGGCAGGGTGAGCGTCAGTTTGCCGAATGATTCCGTCATGGCGCGGATTATACCACAGCGCCGCCGCCTGCCCGGCATCAAAAAAGGGGACCGATCTCCCGATCCGCCCCCCCGCGTTAGGCCGCAGCCGACCATCCGGCCATCTCACTCGCCGAACAGGTCTCTTTTGCTGAACGGCGCGCTCAGGAAGCGCCCTACGACCTTCACGCCCGTCAGCCACTTGAGGGTCACCCCGTTCTTGCGGTTGGTCAGCATCCGCTCGGCCAGCCACGGCGTCACCGTCTCAACCCGGTCGGCCAGGATGTTGAAGACCCGTTTGTACTGCTCCAACTCGGCAGGGTCTTCGTAGGCGTCGGTCAGCATCGCCGTCACCACCATCCCTGGGCTGATCGACCCCAGCAGCACCGGCCCATCCTCCATCTCCCTGACCATCGACCGCGTGAAGTAGGCCACGGTGGCTTTGGTGCTGGCGTACACCGTCAGGCCGGGGCGTGTGCGTCCCTGGCTGCCGAAGCCCTCCAGGTTGAAGATCTGCCCGAACCCCTGCTCGCGCATCCCCAGATAGGCGACCCGCGTGCCGTACATCGTGCCCAGTACGTTCGTCCCGACGATGGCCTCCATCTGCTCCGGGGTCTGCTCCCAGGCAGGCCGGTAGATGTTGCCCAGCCCGGCATTGTTGACCCACACGTCCACCCGCCCGAAGCGCCCCAGGGCCGCCTCCCACAACGCCCGCACCTGCTCGTAGGCGGTGACATCGCAAGGCCGTCCGAGGATGCGATCCACGTCGTGCGCGGCGGACAACCTCGCCACCGCCTTGCCGACGCTCTCCTGCGAGCGCCCGCTCACGACGACGGCGCAGCCCAGCTCCAAAAATGACTCGGCCAGCCCGAAGCCGATGCCGCGCGTGCTGCCGGTGATGACGACGGTTTTCACAGGCCCTTCTCAGCTTCCCGGCGCCGGTTCACGCGGTGACCATCATGCTGTTATATCTCTCCTCGCCGTAGCGCGTGACCAGCTCGACTCTGTCCTCAAGCATGCCGGTGACGTATTCCGCCTGCCTGCCAAAGTGTGTATACAGGGCGGACATGCTGACGACGACCCCGGCAGAATTAGGTCTACTGGCAAGAACCCTGAACAGGGTCTTCCAGTATTGCAGTCCGGTGCGCGGGTTAAGCCCAACGTCCCGGCACACCCTGATGAATGCCCAGGCACGCCGCAATGACTCTGCAAAACTAGGCCGGTACTTGCGGTTGGGCCTCAGATTCAGGGCCGTCGTCCGCACCCGCTTGAAGTAATTTTCGGGCGCGTAGACGGCCCGCAAGACTTCAGAATGGTCGCGCAGAATGTCAATGCGCGGCCTGAGCGTGGCGAAGTTTAATCCGGTGGTGGTGTTATCGATGTCCTGTGTGGTGTCAGATACCTTCAGGCCCTTGCAGTGAAACAGTCTGCCTTCACGTTCCAACCGGCGGGATAACTGCGTGTTGGGCAGCGCAGTCAGCATCCCGACCATGGCCGTGCCTATGCCCGCGTCCTGGATCAGGTCTATCATCCGGCGGGCCGTATGCTCCGTCTCGCCGTCGAAACCCAGGATGAAGCCCCCATTGACGATCATCCCGTGCGCGGTCAGTGTCCTCACCGCATCGATGACGGATACGCGGTGATTCTGCTTCTTCTGTATCTGGGCCAGCACGTCCTCGTCCGGGCTTTCGATCCCGACGAAGACGTAGCGGAAGTCGGTCTCGTACATCAGCCTCAGGAGCTTATCTTCTTTGGCCAGGTTGATTGACGCTTCGGTGCTGAAGTAAAAGGGATAGCCGTGACGTGCCGACCAGTCGTGGATGGCTTCCAGCACTTCGATGACCTTGGCTTTGTTGCCGATGAAGTTGTCGTCGACAAAGTCAACGTGGCCCCGGTAGCCCAGATCGTACAGGGCCTGTAGCTCGTCCAGGATGTGGTCGGAGGTCTTGGTGCGGGGACGACGCCCGAAGAGTTCGATGATGTCGCAGAATTCGCAGTTGTAAGGGCAGCCCCGCGAGAACTGGATGCCGACGCGCATGTAATCTGCAAAGCGGATCAGATCAAAGCGCGGCACGACGGACTGCTCCATGTCGGCGCGCTGGTCCGACTGGTAGATGCCGGACGTGACCCCCTTGCCCAGATCCTCGATGAAGAGTGGGATGGTCACCTCCCCCTCGCCAAGCACCAGGAACTCAACCTCTGCATACAGGTGTGGCTGCTGGGTGGGGTCCGGCCCGCCGATGACAACCGGTTTACCCATGTCGCGGGCGCGCCTGCTGATCGCGAGGATGTTTTTCTGCTGTGGCAGCATGCCACCCGTCATGACGATGTCTGCCCACTCCAGGTGGGCATCTGTCAGCGGCTCCACATTTTCGTCAATGAGCTTGAATTCCCAGTGCTGCGGAAGCAGGGCGGCGACGGTCATCAATCCCAGCGGAGCCGCCGTATACTTGGCTCCCAGCAATCCGGCAACATTTGAGAAATTAAAAAAACTGTGCCCGGAGAATCCGGGTTGGACGAGTAAGCACCGGGTTGACTTTTCCAGCAGGTTTTCCATGTCCCCCTCCTTTGGCCCCCCTTGGCCGATCAAACCCCCGAATAACAAATATTAGCCAATTCATACATTCATACGCAACCGGCACCCAGGGGTTGCACACCCACCCCCGGTCGCATCAACGTCAGGTTGCGCTGGCATTTCAGCTAATAACGACTCGCTGGTCGTCAAGTCTCAACAGGGCTTACTGAGCCTTGCATATACTGCTAAACTGCTCCTCGATTGTGTCGATTGCGACACTGCCCTCACCCGTCTCGGACATTGCCAATGTCCTCGACTCGCCCTCTCCCTCAGGGAGAGGGCAGACTGAGCGCGACCTCAGGTCGGGCGAAGGCGGGTGAGGGCCTGAGCAACAATGTGCCCAAAACCAACTTAACACAGCACAAGCTGAGTTTAGTTTTCCATGCATGTCTCAGTAGTGCGTCTTCCCCACCCGGACGAACTGGTACATCCCAAACCCGGCCAGCACCTCGACCTGCGGCTCGTAGCCCATCTCGCGGAACATCCCGGCGAAGTCCTGCGGCAGGTCGCCGAGAATAATACCCATCTGCCGGGCGAGGCGGCTTTTCCAGGTCTCCTGGGGCGGCGGGGCGTAGTCCGCCAGGCGGATCTCGCCGCCCACCCGGCACACCCGCACCATCTCCGCCAGCACCCGCTTCACGTCGATGGCCACCGCGCCGAGCGCGTTCGTCTCGACGACGTAGTCGAACTGCCCGTCGGGAAAGGGCATCTGGTAGAAGCTGGCCTGCTTGAACGCGGCATCGGGGACTTTGGCCCGCGCCCGCTCAAGCATCCCCTGCGACCAGTCCAGCCCGTGACACTCAAGCCCGTTGGCGTGCGCCAGGGCCAGCAGCGCCCCGGTCCCGCAGGCCACGTCCAGGATCGAGCCTGCGTGCAGGCCCTCGACCACCTTCTGCTGACCTTCCTTCGCTTCGGCGGAGAGGCCGGAGAGAAAGTCATAGTACCTGGAAAGCCAGTCGTACGTTTTCTGGGTCCATATCTTCGCCAGCGACAGATACTTCATGGTTCGCTTCCCCCGGAGAGTTGTAAGAGGATCTCCTCCCTATGGCATTGACGGAAATAATACCCGATCATGGGCAGCGCGCCACAAGAACATGCGTGTAAGCCCCACACGAGCGGCAAACCCCTCCGGGCGCGGGGCTTGCTCGTGTGTATCGATTCCGTGACAGGCCCCTTGTCCTGCTTTCGCCTGCTGCCGTACAGTGCTATGATAGATCCGCTCCGCCCCCGGCAGCGGCTCACCCGCCGGGAGGGGGAACCATCGGCATTGTAAGCACGCGACCGGGAGTGAACTATGAGCGACATCCAGCCTGGACAGACCCTGGGCCAATACCAGATCATCGAGCAGCTAGGCATAGGCGGCATGGCGACCGTTTATAAAGCCTTCCAGCCTCGCATGGAGCGCTACGTGGCGATCAAGGTCCTGCCGCGTCACTTCGCCCAGGACCCGACCTTCACCGGGCGCTTCGACCAGGAGGCCAAGACCATCGCCCAATTGGAGCACGCCCGCATCCTGCCCGTCCACGACTACGGCGAAGAGGATGGCATCACCTACATCGTGATGCGCTACCTCGACGCGGGCACGCTCGCCGGCCTCATCAAGGAGGGGGCGGTTGATGTGGAGGAAGCGGCGCGCATCGTCGGCCAGATCGCCGAAGGGCTGGACTACGCCCACTCGAAGGGCGTCCTGCACCGCGACGTCAAGCCCTCCAACATCCTGCTGGACGGCAGCGGCGACGTGTACATCACCGACTTCGGCATCTCCAAGCTGGTTGAGGGTACGGCCCAGTTCACCGCGACGGGCGGCCTGATCGGCACCCCGGCCTACGTCTCGCCGGAGCAGGGCATGGGCCAGCCGGTCGACCACCGCAGCGACATTTACTCGCTGGGGGTGGTGCTCTACGAGATGGTCACCGGGCGCACGCCTTTTGAAGCTGAGACGCCGATGGCGGTCGTGATCAAGCACATCAACGAGCCGCTCCCGCTGCCGCGCAGCATCAACCCCGGCCTGACCGAGTCGGTCGAGCGGGTGATCCTCAAGGCGCTGGCCAAGAACCCCGACGATCGCTACCAGACGTGCGGCGAGTTGGCCGACGCGCTGTATGAGGCCGTCATGGAAGCAGCGCCGCACCGCAAGCCGACCGAGCCGTCCGCCCCGACCTCGGTGCTGGAGGAGGAGGCTGTCGAGACGGCCCCGGCATTCGCCGCCGCCGACGTGGACGCCGGGACGATCCCGGTCGCGCAGCCCGCGCCGGAGACGAAGCGCAAGCGGGGCCGGATGGTGCCGGTCGTCATCGTCGGCGTGGTGCTGGGACTGGGGCTGCTGGCCGCGATTATTCTGCTGGGGCTTAAGCTGCTGGGCGGCAAGGCACCGGCAGCGGCAACCGAGCCGACCAGCCCGCCGGTTGTGGAGCAGGCCCCGCCCGCCGAAGAAGCCACCCGGCCCCCCGAAGAAGAGCAGCCGCTCGGCAAGGTGCCGCGCACAAGCTGCGCCTTCGACGAAGTGGAGGTTTTCTACACCAACTTCGGGCCGGACGGCCCCCGGTTCGATTTGCCGCCGGGTGCCGAGATCGTGCCGTTCGGCGAGGAGCGCCACGCTCTGGTGATCGACTCCGAGCCGCTTGTCGTCGTGCGCTTCGGGCCGGAACTGGCGGAGTCGACCTTCACAGCGATGATCAACGTCCCCCCGGAGAAGGATCAAACCCAGGTCTTGATGTTCAGCCAGATGACACCGGAGCACCACGATGGCTATTATTTCAGCTTCGGGCCTGGCCAAAACGTCGGGGTGTGGCGGGATGGCGAGCCAATCGAGGCTCCCCCCGCTCCATTCCCGTTGAACGACGGCCAGACCCACGCGCTGATGCTGCACGTCGAGGGAACACGGCTCGAGGTGCAGATCGACGGCCAGAAGCTCGTGGAGCAGGAGTTTGACGCCCCACTGCCGCCCGGCAACTTTGCGATTGAGGCCGGGCAGGGCGTTGTGCGCGTCGACGAGGTGCTGATCTGCGCCTACCCGAAAGAGGGCGAGCCGGGCGCTGCCGA
Source organism: uncultured Anaerolineae bacterium (assembly GCA_964603985.1). Lineage (GTDB taxonomy): Bacteria > Chloroflexota > Anaerolineae > Aggregatilineales > UBA3940 > CAZRXG01. Next base: position 51,288 of record CAZRXG010000018.1, read on the forward strand.
AGTCACGCCGGTCTTTTCGGACCGGTTCGACGGTGACGCGCTCGACCTGGACATGTGGCAGTGGAACAACGAGCCAGCCGGTCAGTGGGAGCTTGCCGAGGGACATCTGATCATCCCGGCGCTGTCCGGCACCGCTGTGATGCCCGACATCGATCCGCTGAAGGCCTCTACCATGCCGATGCTGTTCCTCAAGAAGGGGCTTCCAGAGGAGGAGATCGTCGGCGGGAAGGTGGATGTCTTCTTCACACCGTCGGAGAACTACCAGGCAGCCGGGCTGGTCGTGGTGAGCAAGCTGGGCGAGCCGCTCTTCACGCTGGCGCGTACCTACTGCGTCGGCGGCAATAACTGCCAGGGCGACGCCATCTACTTCGACAACTGGACGCTGCTCGCCCAGAACTACGACGATTACCGTCCCTTCGTCGCCGGGGCGGGCGAGCTGCCGGTGGATAGCCCGGTCCAGTTAGGGCTGCGGATCCTGCCTCACGAGCTGGCCGGATTTTACCGCCTGGCCGGTGAGAAAGAGTGGCGCGAGGTCGGGCGGTGGAAGCTGCTGGTTGACAGGCGGGTGGGGTCGATTGGGATCGGCACCAGCACCGGCGGGCAGTCGGTAAACGAAATCCCGGCCTTCTTTGACAACTTCGTGCTGGTGATAGGCGATAAGCTGCCTGAGTAGGCGGCGGCTTCATCATGACCGCGTCTCAACCAACTCATCACCCAGCCGGAAGGGAGCGAAAACGTGAGCCGTAAGTGGAGTCGTGTGTTAATTGTGTTGGCGGCGGCGATCCCGTTGATCTCTGCCTGCCAGCCGTCGCCCGAAGCGTCCCCGCCGGAAGAGCCGGTCGGGGTGGCTAACCCGGCCTCGGTCTACTGCGAGCAGTTGGGCTACCTGCTGGAGATCCGCGAGGACGAGGACGGCGGCCAGTTCGGTGTGTGCATCTTCCCGGATATGACTGAGTGCGAGGAGTGGGCCTTCTACCGTGCCGAGTGCGGGCAGCACTGGAGCTACTGCGTCCAGCAGGGCCACACACTGCGCGTTCGGGGCGAGGAAGTGCTGTGTGTCTTCAGTGACGGCTCATCCTGCCCGGAGATCGAGTTCTTAAACGGCGAGTGCGGGCCGGAGCCTGAAGAGCAGGCGGAGTAACCCGGCACGCGGGCGGACGCCGGACGTGCGGTATATCGGGCGTAAATTGCGCGAGGGCGAGGTGCTGTCTCGCCCTCGCCGGTTGTGGGCCATTCCCTGCAACCTGCACCACCCCCGGCGCGTATAGGGTAATGAGACTTGGTGAGACATCCCTGCGCCATACAGCCGGCGGCAGGCGAGGAGGAAATGACATATGGCTGAAAATCAATCACGTGGACGCGGCAACCTGATCATCGGTATGGTATTGATCGGCCTGGGCGCGATCTTCCTGCTGGGGCAGCTCTTTGGCTTCAGATCCTGGCTCGTGTTGTGGCCGTTCTTCATCATCATTCCCGGCCTGATGTTCTTCGTCGGGATGCTGCTGATCGGTAAGGAAGCGGGCCCGCTGGCCATCCCCGGCAGCATCGTGACGATGGTGGGGCTGCTGCTGCTCTACTCGGCGACGTTTGACCACTGGGAGAGCATGACCTACTCCTGGGCGCTCATCTTCCCGACGTCGGTCGGCATCGGCCTGGTGATCAACGGCCAGTGGAGCGACGACCAGCGTCTGGTGCAGACCGGTATTCGCTGGGCGAGCGTCGGGGTGGCGATCTTCCTGGTGGGCGGCATCTTCTTCGAGCTGATCCTCAACATCAGTGGCAGCATCGCCAGTGGCATCGTCTGGCCGTTGGTGCTGATCGGCTTCGGGGCCTACCTGCTGACGCGCCGGGGCAAAGAGAGCACGAGCGACAACGGCCACCGGCCACCCGCCGAGATCGAAGCACGGGCCAAGCCGGTCGAGGCCCCGCCCAAATCCGCCGAGCCGGAGTTCGAGCCGCTTGACATGAACCGGGGTAAGAAGTAGGTGCAGGTAGACAGCTTACAGGTATGAGGCGTAGCCGGTAGCTGCTGGCGAAGGTTTACTGTTAGCGTCGAAAAACGTGGGGGGACGCGGTGTGTTCATCGCGTCCTTCCCTGCTCTGCTTTTTGCTGCCCCGTCCCCCTCTACCGCCGCCCCGCAACGTGGGCCGGTGCTCCGTCAAGCCAGTTTACGCTCCCGCATCGTCGCCGCGCGGAATCTCAAACCAGAACGTCGACCCGGCTCCCACCTGGCTCTCTGCGCCGACATCCCCGCCGTGCAGCTCGACCAGGTGGCGCACGATGGACAGGCCGACGCCGGTGCTGCCCTCGCCGCCGGTCGGCCTGTTCCCCAGGCGGGCGTACTCCTGGAAGAGGAGCGGTATCTCGTCGGCCCGGATGCCGGGGCCGTTATCCTCGACTTCGACGCGCAGACGATCCCCGGCAACCCTCGTGCGCACCTCAACCCGCGTGTCGTGCAGGCTGAACTTGATGGCGTTGCTGATCAGGTTGCCGATCACCTGGGTCAGCCGGTCGGGGTCGCCGAGGCACTGCGGCAGGTCGGGGTCGAGCGCCGTGTGCAGGCTGACGCCCTTCCTCTCGGCGTAAGCGTGGAACTGCTGGATGACGGTCTCGATGAGAGGGTTGAGTGCGACGGGCTTCAGGTCAAGCTCGATCTGCCCGGCTTCCAGCGCCTGGTAGTCGAGGAAGTCGCCGATGAGGGTGCGCATGGCGTTGGCCGCGTCGCGCATCACCTCGAACACGCGCCGGTACTGTTCGGCAGGCTCCTCGTCCTGGGGCATGAACCGGGTGAGCAGGTTGAGGCCAATGGTGAAGTTGTTGAGGGGGTTCTTCAGGTCGTGGGCGGCCATCTGGAAAAACCGGTCTTTGAGGGCGTCAAGCTCGCGCAGGCGCTCGATGTCTCGCAGGCGTTGATCTTGCAGCCGCTTGAGCTTGACCTGGGTGCGCACGCGGGCGATCAGCACCTCGGATTGCAGCGGCTTGGTCAGGTAATCGTTGGCCCCCAGTTCGAAGCCGCGCACCACGTCCATGATCTCGTCCAGTGCCGTCACCATGATGACGGGCAGCTCGGTGGTCGGGGGGTGGCTGCGAATGGCCTCCAGCAGGGCCATGCCGTCCATGCCCGGCATCATCACGTCCAGCAGAACGAGGTCGGGGGGGCTGGCCTTGATCGATTCAAGCGCCCGGACGCTCTCGTTGATCGCCTGGGCGTCAAAGCCTTCGGCTTCCAACAGCATGACCAGGGTCTCGCTGGTCATCGGGTTATCGTCAATCACTATAACGCGAGCCGGTGAGGTGTCTTCCCGCGGTTGTTCACTCATCAAGGTCATGCTCCCTGTTGCGCCGGGCCACGCGGGCCGGTCGCGAACCGCGCAGCCGGGCCCCTATCCGCCCCTGGGCCTATCCGTAAATTGTCGGAACAGATCCCCACGCCTGTTCCGGGCGCACACGTTGGCGCGTCCCTAAGAGGATTCACGGATAGTACTTATCGTTTTAACTTCTCCTGTGTCCTGGGCCTTGATGCTGCCCCTAATATAGCAGCTTCTGTCCCCGTGTCACAAGGCCCGCTGAGGTGTTGGAATAGGGATAAGGCAGCGATGCGCAAAAAGTGTTCGCAATCTGTAACGATCTGTGCCCTGTAACAGTACATTATACACCGGAGAACACATTATAATAAGGAAAAAGCTGGCCAGGCGACCTGTTCGAGTCTGGAGTGGGTATTTGAATCTGGTTCACCATATGGGTCTATCCCTGCCAATAACCTTTTTTGTAGAAGCGGATCGGCGTGTTCGCCCAACCTCCCCGAAGCTCGAACGCTCCCGGCCAGGTTGTGTTCCTACCCTTGTGTAGTCTTTTCACCGGGGAGACGGGAAGCCCGCCGGTTCTCCTGGCCTCGTCCACCATCAATGTCTGCCGCCGGTTGAGCACTCGCCCTCTCCGGCGCTAAGGAAGAAGCATGGACGACAAAAACAAATCCAAAAAGCAGCTCATCTCTGAACTGGAGTCGCTGCGCGCCCAACTGGATGCCCTGCAAGATTCCGAAGCCAAACACAAACAGGCTGAAGATCTGCAAGGGATCAAGGAGCGATATGCGCTCGTCATGAGCACGGGCCGGGTTGGGACCTGGGACTGGAACCGGGAAACAAACGAGATCTACCTCGACTCCAGCCTGAAAGCCGCGATCGGCTACACAGACGACGAGATCCGCAATCACCTGGACGAGTTGAGCAAACACATCCACCCCGACGATGTCGAGCGGGTGAAGGCCGAGACTGAGGCGTACCTGGCAGGTGAGCAACCCTTCTTCGAAGTCGAGCACCGGATGCTGCACAAAGATGGGAGTGTACGCTGGTTCCTGGCGCGCGGAACGGTGGTGCGGGACGCGGACGGCAATCCGTCCCGCGTGGTGGGGACGGGCGCCGACATCACGGAGCACAAGCTGGCCGGGGAGGCGCTGCGCGAGAGCGAGCGCAAATACCGCCTGCTGGCCGAGCACGCCCGGGACGTGATCTGGATGCTGGACATCGAGACGCGCCGATTCACCTACATGAGCCCTTCGGTCGAAGACCTGAGCGGCTACAGCGTCGAGGAAGCCCTGGCCAAAACACTGGAGGAGATCCTGACCCCGGCCTCCTTTGAGATCGCGTCCCAGACCATTGAGGAAGAGCTGGCCATTGAACGCATGGAGCACAAGGATCTGCACCGGGCACGGACGTTGGAGCTTGAGTTCATCCGCAAGGACGGCTCTACGGCCTGGATCGAGAACCGGGTAACCCTCCTGCGCGACGCGGAAGAGCGGTTCGTCGGGGCGCTGGGCGTGACGCGCGACATCACGGAGCACAAGCTGGCCGAGGAGGCGCTGCGCGAGAGCGAGCGCAAATACCGCCTGCTGGCCGAGCACGTCCGGGACGTGATCTGGACGCTGGACATCGAGACGCGCCGATTCACCTACATGAGCCCTTCGGTCGAAGACCTGGGCGGCTACAGCGTCGAGGAAGCCCTGGACAAAACACTGGAGGAGATCCTGACCCCGTCCTCCTTTGAGATTGCGATCCAGATCATTGAAGAAGAGATGGCTATCGAGCACACGGAGCACGAGGATCTGCACCGGGCATGGACGGTGGAACTTGAGTTCATCCGAAAGGACGGCTCTACGGTCTGGATCGAGAACCGGATAACCCTCCTGCGCGACGCGGAAGAGCAGCTTATCGGGGCGCTGGGCGTGACGCGCGACATCAGCGAGCGCAAGCTGGCCGGGGAGGCGCTGCGCGCAAGCGAGGAAATGTTCCGCAGCCTGGTCGAGCAGTCGGAGGACGGCATCGTCCTGGTCGACGAGCAGGGGATGGTCGTCGAATGGAACCGGGGCCAGGAGCGCATCAGCGGCCTGAAGCGGGAGGAGGCGCTCGGCAGGCCCTTCGCGGATATCCAGTTCGGGTTGGCGGTCGAGGAGCGCCAGACACCGGAAGCGCATCGGGAGATCAAGGCCAGGCTCCTCGACTTTCTGGAGACGGGAGAGGCCCCCTGGTTGGGGCAGTTGATCGAACGAGAGATTCAGCGCGTCGACGGGACACACCGGATCGTCCAGACGCTGACCTTCCCCATCAAGACGGGCAAGGGGACCATGCTGGGCAGCATCGTCCGCGACATTACGGAGCACAGACAGACCAAGGAAGCCTTATGGGAGAGCGAGGCGCGCCACCGCCAGCTCTTCGATGGCATCGCCGACATCTGCTACGTGATCGACCGCGAGTGGCGCTACACGCACGTCAACCAGGCGGCTTCACGCGTCACGCGCAAGGGCGAAGGCGAGCTGATCGGCCGGTCGATCCACGACATCTTCCCCGGCGTGGAGAACTCGACGCATTTCATCGCCTACCAGCAGGTGATGGAGACGGGGCAGCCGCAGCGTTTCACTGCCGACCGCATCCTGCCCGACGGACTGCCGGGCGTCTACGAGGTGCGCGTGTACCCGGTGCCGGAGGGAATCCTGTGCATCGCGCACGACATCACCGAGCGCACGCGGATGGAGCGCGCCGAGCGTGAGCAGCGCGTGCTGGCCGAGGCGCTGCGTGACACGGCGTCCGTGCTCAACAGCACACTCGACTTTGACGAGGTGCTGCACCGCATCCTGTCCAACGTGGGGCGCGTGGTGCCGCACGACGCGGCCACCATCATGCTGATTGAGGACGAGGAGGCATACGTCGTCCGCCATCGCGGGTACGCCGAGCGCGGGAGCGCGGAATTCGTGTCCAACCTGCGCCTGCGCGTCGATGAAGTGCCTAGCCTGAGCCGGATGATCGAGACGCGGCAGCCGCTCGTCGTTCCCGACGTGCGAAAGTATCTGGGCTGGAAAGAGCTCAAGAGCCTGGCCTGGGTGCGCTCGTACGCCGGTTCGCCCATCCTGCTGGAGGGGGAGGTGGTCGGCTTCCTGTGCCTGGACAGCGACCGGCCGGGCTTCTTCTCGCCGGAGCAGGCCGAGCGCCTGCAAGCTTTCGCCGACCAGGCGGCCATTGCGGTGGCAAACGCGCGCATGTACCAGGAGCTTGAGCAGCGGGTCGAGGAGCGCACCGCCGAGCTGCGCGAGGCGCACGAGCGGCTGCTGGTGCTGGCGAACATGAAGAACGATTTCATAGCCAACATCTCGCACGAGCTGCGCACCCCGCTGGCTAACCTCAAACTGTACCACCACCTGCTGAGCATCCAGCCGGAGAAGACCGCCTCCTACCTGGCAACGCTGCGCCGCGAGTCCAGGCGTCTGGAGCACATCGTCGAGGATCTGCTGATCGCCTCGCAGTGGGATCAGGAGCGGCCTGCTCTGGAGGTAATTCCGGTCGACCTGAACGCGCTGGCCGGCCAGTACGTCGCCGACCGCGTTCCGCAGGCCGAGGAGCGCGGGTTGGAGCTGACCTTCAACCGGGAGGCCGATCTGCCGCCTGTGCAGGGCGACCCGATCCTGCTGGAGCGGGCACTGAGCGTGCTGGTGGCTAACGCCCTGGGCTACACGCCTGAGGGAGGACAGGTTCGCGTCAGCACGGGGGGCGAGCGCCGCGAGGGCAAGCAGTGGGCTTATATGCGTGTCGCCGACACCGGGCCGGGCGTCCCCCCCGACGAGCTTCCTCGCATCTTCGAGCGGTTCTTCCGGGGCAAGGTGGGGCTTGAGTCGGGGATGCCGGGCACCGGGCTGGGGCTGGCAATCGCGCAGGAGATCGCCGAGCAGCACTCTGGCCGGGTCGAGGCGGCCAACGAGGGCGCGGCGGGCCGGGGCGCGACCTTCACCATCTGGCTGCCCGTCGAGGGGGCGGACGGCGGCTCCAACACCCTCACGTAGGACAATCGTCACTTGCCACGCCGCTCAAGATTCGCTTAAACTGAGAATGAACGAACCTCCACACAGCCACCCTCTGGAGGTGGCCTTACGCGCCGGGCGACCCCACCCGGCACCAGGGAACGTCCTGTAATCCTGAACAAATCAGGAGAAACACAATCCCATGGTTGAAGCAACACAAGAAGAAGCCTTTAACCCCTTTGCAATCGCCCAGGAGCAGTTCGACGGCGTCGCCGAGATCCTGCAACTTGAACCGGCGGTGCACCACCTGCTGCGCTGGCCGATGCGCGAGCTGCACGTCACGCTGCCGGTCAGAATGGACGACGGCACCACCAGGGTCTTTCACGGCTTCCGTGTGTAGTACAACGACGCGCTCGGCCCGACCAAGGGTGGCATCCGTTTTCACCCCGACGAGACCATCGACACCGTCCGGGCGCTGGCCGCCTGGATGGCCGACGAGTACGCGGTGATGCGCGGCTACAACGAGTTTGGCATGATCACCGGCGACCACATTGGAGTGGCCGCCGGGATGTCGTTTTATACAATTAGGTTGTGCAGTTGGGACGTTGGTGTCTCACAGGTCGATGGGCTTCAGTCCACAGATTACACAGATTTTCTGCACTCTTCATCCGCTGCTGTGTGACTGGAAGCGCTCAACTATGTAACTCCTGACAGCAAGGCTTGTACCCGGAGGGTTCCGCCCTTACACCCAACCCCTCAACTGGACCGCCTTAGCCACGCGGTCGACGGACACCACATAGGCCGCCATGCGGTTGTCGAGATTGAACTGCTGAGCAGTTTCGTGGACATCATGGAAGGCGGCCACCATTTTCCCCTTGAGCCGCTGGTGCACGGTAGGCTCGTCCCAGTAGTACTGGTAGGCATTTTGCACCATCTCGAAGTACGAGACGGTCACGCCGCCCGCATTGCACAGGAAGTCCGGAATGACGTAGGCTCCCTTGTCAAACAGGGCAGCATCTGCGTCAGGGGTCGTCGGGCCGTTGGCAAGCTCCGGGATGAGCCTGGCCTTGACGTTATTGACGTTCGCCCCTGTGATCTGCGCCTCAAGTGCCGCCGGGATCAGGATGTCGACATCAAGCTCCAGCAGTTCGGCGTTTGTGATCGCGTCTGTGTCGGGATAACCGGCAACCTTCCCGCTCGTACTCTTGTGCTGGATGACCGCTTCCGGGTCCAGGCCGTGTGGGTTGTAGATCCCACCCTTCGAGTCGGACACGGCGACGACCTTGCTGCCAAACATGGACTGGATCAGCGCCGCCGCATACTGCCCGGCGTTGCCAAACCCCTGGATGGCGACGGTCGCGCCTTCCAGGTCCATTCCCAGCGCTTTGGCCGCCTCGTCAATGGTGTACATGCCGCCCCGCGCCGTGGCATCCATCCGTCCTTCCGAACCACCCAGCTCGAGCGGCTTGCCGGTAACGACGCCGAACTCGGTGTAGCCCCTTTGGTAGGCAAACTCGTCGGCCATCCAGGCCATCACCTGCGGATTGGTGTACACGTCCGGCGCGGGAACGTCCTGCGTGATCCCGAGGATGCAGCCTACCTGTCGAATGTACGCCCGGCTGAGGCGCTCCAATTCAGACGGCGACATCCCTTTCGGGTTGCAGGTCACCCCTCCCTTGCCACCGCCCAGAGGGATGTTCACCACTGCCGTCTTCCACGTCATCCAGGCCGCCAGTGCCCGGACGGTGTCGATGGTCTCGTCGGGGTGGAAACGCAGTCCCCCCTTCGTCGGACCACGGGCGCTGTTGTATTGCACACGATAAGCATCGAAAACCTCGACCGTACCATCGTCCATCTTGACAGGCAGCGTGACACGCAGTTCGCGCATCGGCCGGCGCAGGAACGCGTGCATGGCCGGGGCCAGTTCCAGAAATTCGGCGGCCCTGTCAAGCTGCCTCTGAGCAATTGCGAAAGGATTAAGCGACTCTTGTGGTGTTTGCTGTGACACAGTTCTATTCTCCTTCTGCTGTGATTTGGGGTGCCATCAGATCCACAAAGCATGGAGTGCCCCTTGAGCCGACTAGTGATGAGATTACCTTGTCCAACCGGAGCATACTCCATACCTGCGATTATACATCGCTCCTCCTCTCCGCGTAAAGTCGCGCAGAATAAACCCGGACTTGCCCGATTGCGGCTGGCGTCGCTTTTATCCGGGCGCGTGTTCTGAGGCACGCTCCCCCTCATCCAACTGCGAGGAAGCAGGACGAATGGCCCCCTCCATCCACATAGCGTGGGGGAGGAGGATGCTGACGGCTGTCGACAGTTCGGCCGTCCTCTGATAGTGGGCGGTGTGACGGTGTCGTACTTCGAGATGGTGCAGAACGCCTACAGCTTCCACCGGGACGAGCCGACTGTCCACCGGCGCCTGACGCACAAGATGACGACTGCCTTCAACGAGGTGCACGAAACGGCGGAGCGCTTCCAGATCGACAATCGCATGGCCGCTTACGTGGTGGCCGTCAACCGGGTGGCAGAGGCCGTGCGAGTGCGCGGCTGGGTGTGATCAGGAACCCACCGCACGCGCTGCGCGGCGGGGTGGTCGGCTGGCCGCCCCGCCTCTACATCCACATCACCCTAATCCTCGCCGCGCCTACACTGCCCTCCCCTGTTGCTACGGGGGAGGGCGAATCTGCGCTGTGCGCAGATGGGAAGGGGTGGGCACGACCCTGCTCCGCAATAGGGCAACACCCCATGTACACCCAACCCGGCCCCTGCTATACTGCTCATAACGTCTACTTATCGAACTCGGCTCACACTGAGCCGCATTGAGCCACACACGGAGCGCCAACAATGAGCACATACAAAATCGAGAAGCTGCCCGGTGAGCCAATTTTGGTCCACACAACGTTTGAAGGGTGGAGCATGGCCGACGATCTGCCTGCCAGCATCGATCAGGCTATGGAGCACCTGGATGCTGCAGACGAGCCGCTCTACTACATTAGCGACCTCAGCAGCGGCTTGAGGTTAAGCCTACAAGATGTGATCCTTGGCGCCAACTGGACGGCCAGGGGGGGCAACGCGGTGTTTCACCACCCCAATCTCAGGGAAATGCTGGTGGTGACAGATACCAGACTTATTGAGTTGGCGGCCAGGGGGCTGGACAGCGAGGCATTCGGCAACGTGCCGGTGTCGGTCTTCGGGACGCTTGAGGAAGCCCTGGAGTACGCCCGCAACGGAAGCTGACGCCCCACCCGACCCGCACTGCCCTCTCCTATTGCTACGGTCTGCGCTGGGCGCAGATGGAAGGGGGTAGGCACGACCCTGCCCCGCGATAGGGCAACACCCCATGTACACCCAACCCGGCCCCTGCTATACTGCTCATAACGTCCACTTATCGAACCCGGTTCACACCAAACCGCATGTAAGCCGCACATGAAGTATCAAGAGGGGGACACAATGAGCGCGCACCAAATCGAGAAGCTGCCCGGCGAGCCAATCTTGGTCAGCACAATGTCTGAAGCGCGGAATGTGACCGACGACCTGCTTACCACCATTGATCAGATTATGGAGCACCTGGATGCCGCAGACGAGCCACTCTACTACATTGCCAACTTCCGCCGCGGCATGAAGTTAAGCCTACAGGACGTGATCCGTGCCGCCAACCAGGCGGCCAGGGGGAACAATACGATGCTTCACCATCCCAATTTACGGGAATTCCTGGTGGTGACAGATACCAGGATCATCGATCTGGCGGCCAGGGGGCTGGACAGCGAGATATTCGGCAACGTGCCGGTGTCGGTCTTCGAGACGTTTGAGGAAGCCCTGGAGCACGCCCGCAACGGAAGTTGACGCCCCACCTGATCCGCACTGCCCTCCCCTGTTGCTACGGAGGAGGGCGAATCTGCGCTTGCGCAGGTGGCAGGGGGTGGGCACGACCCTGCCCCGCGATAAGGGTAACACCCCATATACATCCAACCCGGTCCTTGCTATGCTGCTTGTAACGTCTACTTATCGAACCCGGCTCACACTGAGCCGCATTGAGCCACACACGGAGCACCAACAATGAACACAGGCGGAATCGAGAAGCTGCCCGGCGAGCCAATTTTGATCCACACACTGTTAGAAGGGTGGAGCGTGGCCAACGATCTGCACGCCAACATCGATCAGGCTATGGAGCACCTGGATGCTGCAGACGAGCCGCTCTACTACATTGCCAACTTCAGCCGCGGCTTGAAGTTAGACCTAAGAGACGTGATCCTTGCCGCCAACCAGGTAGCCAGGGGGGGCAATGCGATGTTTCACCATCCCAATTTGCGGGAATTCCTGGCGGTGACAGACTCCAGGCTTCTCGACCTGGCAACCAGGGGGCTGGACAGCGAGGTATTCGGCAACGTGCCGGTGGCGGTCTTCGGGGCGCTTGAGGAAGCCTTGGCGTACGCCCGCAACGGAAGCTGACGCCCCACCTGACCCGCATTGCCCTTCCCTGCTGCGTGGGGGAGGGCGAATCTGCGTGAGCGCAGGTGGGAGGGGGTAGGCACGACCCTGCCTCGCGATAGGGGTAACACCCCATGCACGGCCAACCCAACCCTTGTTATATTGCTCATGACGTTTACTTGTCGAACCCGGTTCGCACTGAGCCGCATTGAGCCACACACGGAGCATCAACAATGAGCACCTACGAAATCGAGAAGCTGCCCGGCGAGCCAATTCTGGTCTGCACCCTGTCTGAAACGTGGAGCGTGGCCGACGATATGCTTGCCACCATCGATCAGGCTATGGAGCACCTGGATGCCGCGGATGAGCCGCTCTACTACATCCACGATGTCAGCAGAGGCCTGAAGTTAGACCTGAAAGACGTGATCCTTGCCACCAACCAGGTAGCCAGGGGGAGCAACGCGCTCTTTCACCATCCCAACTTCAAGAAATATCTGGTGGTGACAGACCTCAAGCTCTTTGAGCTGGCAGCCAAGGGGCTGGACAGCGAGATATTCGGCAACGTGCCGGTGGCGGTTTTCGAGACGCTTGAGGAAGCCCTGGAGCACGCCCGCAACGGGAGCTGACGCCCCACCCGATCCGCATTGCCCTCCCCTGTTGCGTGGGGGAGGGCGGATTTGCCCCCGCGCAGATGGGAGGGGGTGGGCACGATCCTGCCCCACGATAGGGCAACACCCCATATACACCCAACCCGGCCCCTGCTATACTGCGCACAACGTCTACTTATCGAACCCGGCTCACACTGAGCCGCATTGAGCCACACACGGAGCACCAACAATGAGCACACACGGAGTCGAGAAGCTGCCCGGTGAGCCAATTCTGGTCAGCACAGTATTCGAAGCATGGAACTCGGTCGATGAATTGGGCGACGGCCTCAACCAGGCTATAGAGCATCTGGATGCCGCAGACGAGCCGCTCTACTTGGTTGCCGACGTCAGCGGCTTGAAGTTAGATCTACGGGACGTGATCCTTGTCGCCAACCAGACGGCCAGGGGGAGCAAGGCGATCCTTCACCATCCCAACTTACGGGAATTCCTGGTGGTGACAGACCTCAAGCTCTTTGAACTGGCGGCCAGGGGGCTGGACAGCGAGATATTCGGCAACGTGCCGGTGTCGGTCTTCGGGACGCTTGAGGAAGCCCTGGAGCACGCCCGCGACGGAAGCTGACGCCCCACCCGATCCGCATTGCCCTTCCCTGCTGCGTGGGGGAGGGCGAATCTGCGCGAGCGCAGGTGGGAGGGGGTGGGCACGATCCTGCCCCGCGATAGGGGTAACACCCCATGCACGGCCAACCCAACCCTTGTTATATTGCTCATGACGTTTACTTGTCGAACCCGGTTCGCACTGAGCCGCATTGAGCCACACACGGAGCATCAACAATGAGCACCTACGAAATCGAGAAGCTGCCCGGCGAGCCAATTCTGGTCTGCACCCTGTCTGAAACGTGGAGCGTGTCCAACGATCTGTCTGCCACCATCGATCAGATTACGGAGCACCTGGATGCCGCAGACGAGCCGCTCTACTACATTAACGACGTCAGCGGCGGGCTGAAGGTTGACTTGAAAGACGTGATCCTTGCGGCCAACCAAGCAGCCAGGGGGAGCAGCGCGATCTTTCATCATCCCAACTTCAAGAAATTTCTGATGGTGACAGACCTCAAGCTCTTTGAGCTGGCAGTCAGGGGGCTGGACAGCGAGATATTCGGCAACGTGCCGGTGGCGGTTTTCCAGACGCTTGAGGAAGCTCTGGAGTACGCCCACAACGGAAGCTGACGCCCCACCCGACCTGCCGGGTGGCCCGTCCGATAGCCCGACTCGCAACCCACCGGCAAACGCGATAGACACCCGATCCGGGCGCTCGCGGCAACATCGCCCCGTGCGCCTGCACTGCCCTCCCCTGTTGCTATGGGGGAGGGCGGTTCTGCGCCTGCGAAGATGGGAGAGAGTGGGTGCAGCCGCGCCGCGCTCCCAATTTGCAAATTGCCCCGATCTGCATAAGCTAGTGCCAGGAATGTTTAACGGGTAGATCGCACGGGAAGGAGACAACTATGCAGACCGAACTGTTCTATCGCCCGTCCTACACCATGGCACGCGTCACCCTCGACCCCAACGAGGAGATCCGCGTCGAAGGCGGCGCGATGGTCAGTATGTCCGACGGCGTCACACTCGAAACCAAGATGCAGGGTGGCTTCCTCAAGTCGCTGGCCCGCGCCACGCTGGGCGGCGAATCGTTCTTCATCAACACCTATCACGCCCCGGCAGAAGGCGGCGAGATCAGCCTGGCCCCCGCCCTCCCCGGCGACATGTTCGTCATGGATCTGCAAGACGAGAGTCTGATCGTGCAGTCCGGTTCGTTCGTCGCCTCGGCGATAGGTGTTGAGATCGACACCACCTGGGGCGGTGCCAAGACCTTTTTCGCCTCCGAAGGGCTGATCATGCTCAAGGCCAGCGGCACCGGCTCGCTGATCGTCTCCAGCTACGGGGCCATCCACGAGATGGAGCTTGACCAGGGGGTGCGCTTCACCGTCGACACCGGCCACCTGGTCGCCTTCAGCGAGGGCATCGGCTTCGAGGTGCGCAGCGTCGGCGGGCTGAAGTCCACACTGTTCAGCGGTGAAGGACTGGTCGTCGACCTGAAAGGGCCGGGCCGTGTCCTGACTCAGACGCGCTCGGTGGATGCCTTCCTGACCTGGCTGATCCCCAGGCTGCCCAAAAGCAGCGATTAGCCAGTTCCCGGCGGAAAGCCCACCCAGGCGATGGTATAATCAGGTAACCCTTTCGCCGGTAGAGAAAGCGAGGATCGGCCATGGCAGATAAGGAAGAAACCGAAGATACCGCTCCCGACGCGGCTCAATCGACGAGCAAACCGAAGCGCAGCCGCTCGCGGAAAGCGGCGGACGATGTGGGGCCGCTCAGCCCGGCAGACGACGCTGATGCTCAGGCCCCATCTGACGGGTCGAAGGCCCAGGCCGACGACACGGCTCCCGCAGCACCAACCCCGCCGCAGGTGCCCCCGCCGCCCGGAACGCGGCAGCCGGACTACTCGGCCCAGATCGCGGCGGATGTTGCCCGCCCGACCTTCGGGCAGCGGCTGGGCAGGGCAGTGAGGCGAGTCTTTGGCTGGCTGATAGCGGCGGTCTTCGGGCTGGCGCTCGGCCTGCTGATATTTGCGCTGACGCCGGGCGTGGTGGACCGGGTGCTCGCCCCGATCCGCGCCAACAGCGCCGACATCGACCGCCTGGACAGCGAGGTTGACGTGCTCGGTGCGGAGGTGACGGGGATCAAGACCGATCAGACATCGGACCGGACTGATCAGGAGGCGGCGCTCAACGACGTGCAGGCCGCCGCCGAGCGGCGCGTCGCCGAGGCCGAAACGCGCGTCGCCGAGGCGGAGGCACGTCTGGCCGACGCCGAAACGCGCCTGCGCGACGCCGAAGACCAGATCGCCGACCAGGAGGCGCTGATCGGGGAGATGCAATCCACACTCGACGCCTACGCCGAGCAGCTTGCTGCGCTCGAAGAGCAGGTCACCACGCTGGAGGAGGAGGTGCCCGGCGCTGCCGAGTACGCCGCCTACAACCGGCTGCTGATCCTGATGCGCGCCTGGCAGGAGCTTCTCACCGCGCGCATTCGCCTGATGGAGAACAACCCCGGTCTGGCGCTCGACGTGCTGGGCGAGGCGCGGGCGCTGCTCGACCAGGCTTACGCGCTCTCCTCGCCGGAGGAGCAGGCCCAGCTCGACCCGATTATCGCGCGGCTGGATCAGGTAATCACCAACATCACCGCCAGCCCCTTCGCCGCGGCGGGCGACCTGGAGATCGCGTGGCACGACCTCGGCCTGCTGATCACGCCGCCGGAGAATCTGCTGCCGGTCGAGGCGGCGGGTGAGGAAGCGTCGGAAGAAGAACCGTCGGTCGGGGAGCCGCCTGTGCCGGAGCCCCGCGAGGCTCCGCCACCGGAGGAACCGACGCCGACGCCCGAATCGTAGAACCCTGAGCGCACGTGCGCGGGGCGGTGTGAACACATCGCCCCGCTCTTCTTTTTTAGGTTGGCCTCACGTCCTACGCAGTGAGATAATCCCCGCTTCGACGCTGCCGTGACTCACGCTTCGGGGGTGTACCAGCAGATGCCCAGCGCGCCCGGCCCGGTGTGCACGCCCAGCCCCGGCCCGACCTCGCCGAATATGAACACCGCCGGTCGAAGCACGTCGATCAGGTCGGAGGACACGCTGCGGGCCTCCTCCTCGCTGACGGCGTGCGCCACGCCCAGGTGAACCCGGCCAATCCCGTCGTGGGCGCGCACATCCTCCTCGATGATGCCGCGCACGGCACTGACGGCGCGCGACCAGGTGCGGTGGCGGCTGTGGGCGTCGATGGCGCCATCCTTCAGGATGAGGATGGGCTTGATCTCCAGCAGGGTGCCCATCAGGTGAGAAGCGCGGCCAATGCGTCCCCCTTTGGCGAGGTAGTCGAGGGTGCTCAGGACAAAGTAGACGCGCATATTATCGCGCATCACGGCCAGCCGCTCCATGATGGCCTCGACGTTTGTCCCCTCACGAGCCAACCGGGCTGCCTCCAGGACCATCAATGCCTGGCCGACCGAGGCCGAGCGGGTGTCAAAGAAGTGGACGTCGGCGTCGGGGAACAGCCGCGCGGCCTGACGCGCCGACTCGATGGTGCCGCTCATCGCGCCGGAGATGTGGATGGAGAGGATGGTCGCGCCGGGGTCGTCGGACAGGATGCGCTCGTACGCTTCCTTGAACTGGCCGACCGACGGCTGGCTGGTCTTGGGCAGCTCGTCGGCGGCCCCCATGCGCTCGTAGGCTTCCGCGTCGGTCAGCTCGAAACGCTCAAGCACCACCTCGTCGCCGAAGATGATCTGGATCGGCACGAGGATGATATTGTACTCGTCAACGACGTTCTGGGGCATATTAGAGTCGGTATCGGTGACGATTCTGATCACGTATCTCTCTAACCTCCCTGGCAGGCACCGGCACACGCCGGACACGCCACTCACACAATCACCGCCTCACGGATGATCAAACACCGGAGCAGGGAAAAAGGCACGGGGGGCGGGGGCTTATGGCTGATGACTGATAGCTGATTAGCTGATGGGCTGATTAGCTGATTGACCGACGGGTTTGTGCATCTCGCCGCACGAATATAGAATAGGTCCACACCCTCCGGCAACTGGGGTGGTGACGGGCGGCGCGGGCCGCTTTATTACCGAACGGGAGGCTATGTATGTCGGCAAAACAACGCGCTCCCCTTCTGGACGATCAGCCCTCTGAACACGACCATTTGGACTTCGAACCCTACCGCGAGACGTTGCGCGGCATTATCGGCGACCAGCACACCCACACGCCGCTCACGGTCGGCGTGTTCGGCACGTGGGGGACGGGGAAGACGACCCTGCTCCAAATGGTCATGCGTGACGTGCAGGACAGTCACCTTACGGTGTGGTTCAACGCCTGGAAGTACGACAAAGAAGACGCACTGTGGCGCGCCCTGCTGCTGCGGACGGTGGCAACCGTGCGCGAGGCGATTCCAGAAGACACCGAAGAGGCCCAATCTGACCTGCGCGACCTGGAGGACACCCTGTATCAGGCCATCGAGCGCGAGGAACTGGGCAACTTCGAGTTCGACTGGCGGGAGTTCCTCAAGGGGGCCACCGAGACCGGTGTGCAGGTGGCGATGACGGCCGTCCCCGGGCTGAACCTGGCCGCCAAGGTGGTCGAGGCAGTCGGCAAATCGGCCGGGGAGAAAGGCCCGGGCCGCCTGCTGCAAGCCTTCCAGCGCGCCCGCACTCAGGTACGGATGGCGCAGATGCAGTCACTCGAACAGTTTGAGAAGCGCTTCGCCGACCTGATTGAGCGCTACATCATGCCCCGCCGACTGGTCGTCTTTGTGGACGACCTGGATCGCTGCCTGCCGCAGAAGGCCATCGAGGTGCTGGAGGCGATCAAGCTGTTCCTCGACGTACCCGGTTGTATCTTCGTGCTGGGCATCGACCGCGACGTGATCACGCGCGGGATTCGCATCAAATACCGCGACCTGGCGGGTGAGATTGAAGGGGGGAAGTACCTGGAGAAGATCATCCAACTGCCCTTTGAGCTGCCGCCCCTGGAAGCGGAGGACGTGCATACCTACGTCCGCGCGCTGACGCCCAACCTGCCCGACCCTCGCTGTGAGGAGATATTCGCCAGCGGGCTGACCGAGCCAAACCCACGCCAGATCAAACGTACCATCAACACGTTCCTGTTTCTTTCCCGCCTGGCCGACGCGCGCGCGGAGCGGCTGGGCAGGTTGCAAGACGTTCGCCTGGCAAAGGTCGTCGTTATCCAGCACAGCCACCAACAGTTGTACAGCCTGCTGCGCCGCGAACCCCGCCTGCTGGCCGAACTGGAAACCTATTACCGTGCCCTGGAGGAACGTGGCGAGGAGCGGCTAACCGAAGAACCGGAGTCCCTGCCCCCGCTGCCGGACCGGCTGCAACCTTTTGCCAGCAGCGAAGCGCTGCACCGCCTGCTGACCCTGTGTGCCGATCAGGACGAGGCCTGCTTCGCTAAACTGACCCCGCTCGACATCCGCCCCTACTTCACGCTGGTGCGCGGCGTCACGGTGGCCGAACCCGAAGCGGCCCCACGCGCCGTCTTTGAGCCGCAGACCGTGCCGGTCCCGGAGGGTGAGTTCCTGATGGGCACCAGTTACGAGGAGATTGACCGGCTGGTCGAGAACACAGACTGGGCATGGGAATGGCAGCAGGAGGAACGTTTCGCGAACGAGCAACCGCAGCACGCGGTCTTTCTGGATGGCTACGAGATGGGGCGCTACCCGGTGACCAACCTGGAATACCAGGCCTTTGTCGAAGCCACCGGCTACTACCTGCCCCCGCACTGGAACGGCCCGGCCCCGCCTGACGAGATAGCCGACCACCCGGTGGTCAACGTCAGCCACGACGACGCGCTGGCTTACTGCGAGTGGCTGGCCGAAGAGAGCGGCAGGCCGTACCGCCTGCCGACCGAGGCCGAGTGGGAAAAAGCGGCCCGCGGCACCGACGCGCGGATATACCCCTGGGGCGACACCTTTGACGCGGCACTGTGCAACACGAAGGAAGGCGGCCCGGGTGGGACAACACCGGTTGGCCAGTACTCGCCCGGCGGCGACAGTCCCTACGGCTGCGCGGACATGGCAGGCAACGCGTGGGAGTGGTGTCTCGACCGGTATGCAGCGGACTGCTACCGGCACGCGCCGCGCGAGAACCCAGCGGGGCCGGAGGCGGGCGACGAGCGCGTGGTGCGTGGCGGCTCATGGGGGAACACCCAAGAAGGCACTCGCTGCGCCTGCCGCGACGGGATCCCCCCATCAATCTCCGTCCCCATCTTCGGGTTTCGGGTCGTGGCTGCTCCTCCCGTCTCTCAAGGGAATTGAATCGCTGGGTTTGGGGCGCGGCGACCAAGCACGGCACTTCTACCGGTCAGCCGCCCAACAGCCTCTCGTACACGGCCCAGGTCTCACGGGCGGCGCGCTTCCAGGAGAACCCGGCGGCGCGAGTGTGCCCCTTCTCGCGCAGCGCATGGCACAGGTCGGCGTCGGCGAGCAGGCGGCGCAGCACGTCGACCATCTCCTCGACGCGCTCCGGGTCGAAGGTGAGGGCGGCATCCCCGGCGATCTCGCCCAGGCTTGACGCCCGGCTGCACGCAACCGGCGCGCCGCTGGCCATCGCCTCCAGCACGGGCAGCCCGAACCCCTCATACAGCGAGGGCTGCACCACGACCGCCGCGCCCGCGTACAGCGCGGGGAGGTCGTCGTCGGTGACCCAGCCGGGCCTGACGACCGCGTCGCGCTGGTCGAACCGGTCAAGCGCCCGGAAGAAGCCCTCAACCAGCCAGCCCTCCGCCCCGGCGATCACCAGCCGCAGCGCGGGGTCGTCGCGGCGCAGCGCGGCCAGCGCCTCGACCAGACGGGCGTAATTCTTGCGCGGCTCGATGGTGCCGACGGCCAGCAGGTAGCGGTTGGGAAGACCGTAGCGGGCGCGCACCGCCTCGACACGCTCCGGCGGCTGGGGCGTGAAGGTGGGCGCGGCGGCCTCGTAAACGACGGTGATCTTCTCCTCCGGCGTGCCGTAGAGCCGCACCAGGTCGTCTCTGGTCGATTGGCTGACGGCGATGACGTGGTCGGCGCGGCGCACAAAGAGCGGCATGGCGGCGTTGAGATACCAGTAGTTCAGCCGCTTGTGGTGCTCCGGGAAGAGGCGGAAGATCAGGTCGTGGACGGTGAGGACGGTCGGCACGCCGCGCAGGGGGAGCAGCAGATGCTCGGTGGCGTGGAAGAGGGCCGTCTCGCCAAGCGGGCGGTCGAAGCCTACCCCGGCCAGTTGCCCCAACCAGATGACCATGCGCCATGGCTTGTAACCGGCCCGCACGGTTCGCATGGGCAGGCCGGTGAGATCGGGGAGGGGGCGGGCATCGGGGGTCAGGTTGGCGAAAAGCCGGACCTCGCCGGGGCGTTGGGCGGCGACTGCGGCGGCGAGCGTGGCAGCGTAGCGGCCCAACCCGGCCCGACCGTTGATCGCGGCGGATACGTCGATTGTGATCGTCATGCGGGCAGTGTAACGCGAAACCGGCGCGCACGAAAGCGCGCACGAATGCGGGCACGAAAGCCCCCCACTTTCCCCCGGCAGCCGGGCGGATTTGTCCCCCGGTGAATGGGGTGCTAATATCTCGCCGGGCCAGCTCCGAACAGGTCTTTTGGCCCCTTATTTACACATCTCCACCTTTCGAGAAGTATCACAACTCTATCGCTACGGTCTACCGACCACCAGAAGGGACAGATAACGATGGCTGAAGCCACACAAGATGGCTACTGGGTCACGCAGCGCGATAAGCTGCTGAGACGCTTCAATCGCCCCCTGAAGCAGATCGGTAGGCTGGCGCTGGCCGAGCGTTACGGGGCGGACGAGACGGCTGTCATCATCGACGACACCAGGGCGGAATTCGAGCGCCTGATCCCGCACATCCCGTACATCGGCGAGGACAACCCCATGACGACCTACCTGATGCAGGGAGCCTTCTCGCTGGCGCTGCACCGGGCACTGGCACAGCGCGGCGCGACCTTCGAGGACACAGGCGAGATCATCTGCCAGGCCGCCCGGACGATGCTGCACCGCATACCGGGGATCGCGCGACGCCCGTCGGGCCGACTCTACTTCAGGAAGGGCCGCGTCCGCCGCCAGCAGCAGGCCGCCCTCCGCTCACAGGAGCGGCGGTATCCGGGCGACTGGGTATGGGAGATCATCCCCGGCGACGGCGAGACGTTCGACCTGGGCATCGACATCAGCGAGTGCGGCATCCTCAAGTTCATGCAGGCCCAGGGTGGGGAGGCGTTGATGCCCTATATGTGCCACACCGACTACATCACTCTAGGGGCGATAGGGATTGAGCTGAGGCGCACCAAAACGCTGGCCTACGGCTGCGATAAGTGCGACTTCCGCATGATCCGGAACGGCGCGCCGCCCCCCGACTGGCCGCCCACCTTCCCCGAAAAGGACTGCGGCGCTGCCGGTCAGAAGGGTCAGCCATGAAACGCCAGCCCGGCGCCGACGATGCCGCGCACCCGGAGGAGTACGAGCGGCGGGTCGTGGGCTTCTTCGACGAGGCGCTGATGGACGGCGGCACAGAGTGACGAGCCATCGCGATCACCACCCAGACCGCCACACAGAAGCAAAACCGCACAAGCTATGTATGGCGAGGGGCATTCACCGAGCGGCGCAGCAAACTGACAAGTGCTGGCGAAAACATCACGGCAATGATGACTATTTCCGCTATTATGGCCGATACGACATTCACCGGCCCAAAGTGTTCCAGGCTCGACCAGTAGGCTCTGGGGGCCACCACCGCTACAGAAGCGGCCAAGGCGATGCCAACTGCCAGGGCCAGCACCCGTTGCAGGTGGTGTGTACCGCGCAGGTAAAATAACGCGGTAGCGGTCATGACAAGCGTCAGGGCGACCATGAACGGCAGAGAGTAAAGCTTATCTACCTCGTCAAACCTGATCGCCACCCACAGCGGCATGAAGCCAAACAACGCAAACGTGAAGCGTGTCCAATCTTTCAGGCCGTTGCTGAATAGATCGATAACAGGCTGTGACGAGCGCGTTATTAACAGAGCAATCATGATTGCCACCATCAATGGAATCCACGCCCGAAGGCCCAATGCTTCATTTCTCTCAAATGTGTAGTTGAAAAACCGGAGGCCAGGGGTAGCAGCAAACATCGTATACAGGCCGAACACCAGCGCAAGACCACCATAAGGATAAGACCAGCGTGGAAAGTTCTTGACCCAGCCAATCCCCACACCAAGCGGCGGCAGGATAACCATCCCCCACCACACGTGGAATCTAAGACGAGAAAGTGAGTCGGGCACTGCCCACTCATGTGGTATTTCGCCCAGGATCAAGAAGGCTCCCCACAGCAAGAAAGGCAGCATGCCCGCCCCGGTCACAGCCCACGAAGCGGGGCGCTCACGATTTTGGCTGTTGTCAGACATTATTGTTCCCTTCGGTGAGACTCCCAGATCGATCAGTTCCGGGTGGTGATTGTGCATGGTGGCCCGGTATTCCCGGAAGAGAGCACCCGGTAAATCACGAAACTCGCGCAGGCACACCACGACCAGCGCTCCAAGTCCCCTTTCGGCAGCTTCCGTAACCGCATCTGTGAAACTTGTCTGCATCTCTTTGCCAAACTCGGTGCGAAAACTGCGTGGATATAGACGCAGCAGCAGGGCATAGAGACCGATAATCACACGAGCAAGTGTACTCATGCTTGCTCCTCAGCAGTACGCAGTCGCGCGGCTGATACGAGGGCTTGTAGCCTGACGATTTCTGCATCCAGAATGCGCTTGCCCCGGTCGGTGAGCCGATAGCACTTGCGTGGGCGGCCTGTCTCGTTTGCGCCCAGGTTCTCTACTCGCTCAATCCAGTTGTTCTCCAGAAGTCGCTTGAGCGCGCCATACAACGTGCCCGTACTCAGAACAACCCGATTATCGCTGAGGGCCTGGACGTCTTTCATGATGGAGTAACCGTGCTTCGGCGCTGGCACAAGGCTGAGCATAATGAAAAACGTTGCCTCAGTGAGAGGCAGATTAGTCTGAACGTCACTTTGGGCAGTCATAGATCCCTTGATATGTCGTGTGACTATATGTCGTCTAACGACATATTATCCGAACAGCCGGGAAGTGTCAAGCGGTTACGCAAATGGGGCTAACGAAAAAGTGTCCGGTGGTCAGAATGGCAATGGCATCTTGCTACTGGACTTTCGTCAGGGTCAGTATAATTGCACTTTGGTCGAGAGAGAAGATGACATAACCGGTCAGTTCCACTTTATCAATAGAGCAACTTGCGCGTATAATACAGCCCATCACGACGGAGGGGGGTTCAGATTTCGACGCGGGGGCCGACTGCGCTGTGGTTCTGCGGCTGGGTCCCCGGAATCAAAGCCCCCCGGCACACTGCTGCGTTCATTGTTCAAGGAGTAGGAAAGAGCCATGGCGGAAAAGGACTATATCCCCGTCCTGAAAGAAGTCTTCTCCGAGCTGAATGACCAGGTCATCGAAGAGCTGTACAACCAGTCGCGAGTCGTCGAGTACCCCAATGAAACCGTCCTGTGCCACCAGGGCGCGCGCGAGGCCACCTTCTACGTGATCCTCGAAGGCCAGGCCGACGTGTTTAAGAACATCGAAGGCCAGGCCCACTTCATCGCCCCGCTGCACATGGGCCAGTACTTCGGCGAGATGGCGCTGATCCTGGACAAGCCACGCACCGCCGACGTGATCGCATCCGGGCGCATCAAGGTGCTGGAGATCGACCGTGTGATGTTCAAGAAGCACCTGCTGACCAACCCGGAGATCCTCGACTCGCTGGCCGGGCTGGTGATGGATCGGCTGCGCGACCACGAGGAGCTTCTACACACCCAGCTTGCCGAACTGCGGAGGGAACAGGAGGAGACGCCGCGCCGGGTGTTCGTCAGCTACGTGCGCGAGGACGGCGATCTGGTTGAGCGGGTCGCCGATGACCTGATCGAGCAGGGGATCGACGTGTGGCTGGACAAGCTGCACATCAAGCCCGGAGCAGGCTGGGCACGGGCAATTGGCGAAGCGCTTGAAGACTGCTCTGCGATGCTGCTCTTCCTGTCCGGCAACAGCCTGGCTTCGACCAACGTCGAAGACGAATGGAATTACTACCTGGACGAAGAGAAGCCCATCGTCCCCGTGCTGGTTGAGGAGTGTAAGATCCCGTTCCGGCTGCGCCGCATCCAGTACGTGGATATCTTGGGGCTGGATTACCAGACGGCGCTCACGCGCATCGTGTCGGCGCTGCGGTACTACCAGTAGCGCGCCCGGCTTTTCCGCAGCCGGAGGATCGGAAACGCAGCATGCAACGCAGCGCGTCACTTTCTGGAACACACTGCGCTGAAAAGTGCTGTGAGAATCGGGCGGCGGTGGTGATCTAGGCCGACCTGTCACGCGCCCGGCGGTGCTTGGCGATGAGCTCGTAGGCTTCTTCCAGCGTGGCAGTCAGCTTCAATTTATCGACCACGCCGTAGAGCCTGCCAAAAAGCTCAACCAGGGCGCAGGCGAAGCGATCGGCTCCGACCACCACCATCAACCTCACACGGGGGTCCATGAGAAAGGTGAGGCGGACGGCTCTGGGGAAATTTGACAGCGCACCGTCGGGGAGCACCGCGTTGGCGAATTCGGTGATCACGTCTACCTGGTAACCGACGTCTTCCATCATCTCGCCCATCTCGCGATGGACAGCCGCAAGCTCGTCCCAGGTAAAAGCGCCCTCGTAGGTAAAGCGAACGATCGTCCTCTCTTTGTCATCCCACCTTACACCGACACTCATCGCTCGTCTCCCCCACACGACGGGCTGGCGGACACCCGGAGCGTACCCTCTAAAAGCATTATAGCAGAAATAAGTCCGAACAGGTGTGCCTTTCCCTGAGAGGCGGGGGAAGGCATCACCTATGCAGCGAAGCCTTATCCGCAAATCTGGACTTGCCTTCAACCCCTGACGCCTCCATAATGGTAGCGGGGGGGTGTCCCCCAACCGAAACGTTGCCTGATCGCGAGGTTGAGGAGAAACCAGGCCGGCCATGTCAGACGAATGGATTGAAGGGCGCTCTCTGCGCGGGGACGGGCACGAGGATGTCCTCTGGCCCGAGGACGTGTTAAGAGAGGAACGACCCATAAAGGAAGAACCGGCAGAAAAACCGGAGGAAGTGGCGGCGAAGCAGGCGGAACCGGCGGAAGAGGCCGCGCCGCCTGAAGCCGTGCCAGAGGCGGCCAGACCATCACAGCCTGCCGACGAGGAAATGCCCTTCGTTTCGCTGGAGCCACCCCCGGAAGCGGGCGACACGATCCGCCAGCAGCAGGATCAGTCGACACGCGTCTCCCTGACACCGTTTGACGACGAAGCGTACAGCCCTGACCTGCCCTGGGAGATCTTTGAGGAGCCGCCTCCCGAAGAGGCCGAAGCGGAGCCAGCAGCAGAGGCCCCCGTCAAGGAGGTCACAGCACCGCCCGCCGAGAAAGCCGCCGGGCTGCCTGTCGAGGAAGAAGCGGCAGCGCCGGAACCGGCCCCTGAAGCGGAGCCAGCAGCAGAGGCCCCCGTTGAGGAGGTCGCTGCGCCGCCTGACGAAGAGGTGGAGGTGGCAGCGGAGCCGGAGCCTCTGCCCGAAGCGGAGCCGGAGCCTCTGTCCGAAGCGGAGCCGGAGCCTCTG
>CAZRXG010000019.1:0-74381 GCA_964603985.1 uncultured Anaerolineae bacterium
AGCGCCGCCTGCAGGCCATCGCCGACCGCGTCCGCGCCCAGGAGGCTGCCAGGGCCATTGGCCACATCACAGCCTCCTTCCAACACCAGGGGCCGGAGGGAGTGATGGACGATTGCCAGCCTGTGCCGGACGACGATGAGACCCCCGAAGGATGGTTGGCACACCTGGATGCCGGGACCACCGGGCAGGCTGTCCCGGCTGATGATGATCATGCTGAAGCCGGTGGATCTCCTTGAAGGATAGTCATGTGTTCTGAACGGGACATCAAGAAGGAAGGAACTGGAGCACACCAAGAGAAGGTGGAAGGTGGGGATGGGCAAAACACACCACCGGCTGAGAGGGTAACCCTGGCCGAAGTGAACCGTCTGCTGGACGCCGGCCAGCTCCTTGCGTCAGCCCTGACCCCAGAGGAGCGAGCCGAGATACGAGCGTTGCTCGATGAGGGCACTTCTGAGGAGCAGTAGCCGGCATACCGGTGCAGGAAGGGCTGCCGGCCTGATAGGTAACGACGTTGGCACTTGACGTCCTGCTCCAGGTATACGACAGTTGAGTAAACCGCCACGTGAGGGAGTGAGCTGTCTTGAAAGGATCACAGCCCGAGGCCGTGACGCTTGAGCCCGGTTGGGCCACCTATCTGCGCATCAGTGACGAAGATAAGCAGACGCCTGAGCGGTCTTTCGCCATGCAGCGCCAGCGCATTAACGAGCATCTGCTGGCGCAATCCGGCCTGCCCCTGGTGCGCGAATACCGCGATATGTTGACGGGCACCGTCTCCCACCGGGTTGATTACCAGCAGATGCTGGCCGACGCTCAAGCAGGTCTTTTCTCACACCTGGGCCTGTATCGCGCCGACCGCTTTGGGCGGGACACGGTTGAGGGCTTGCAGGCAGCGACACGCCTCATCGGACTGGGCATCAGGATCCGTGTGGCCCATATGCCGGGCCTGTGTCCCGAGACGCCGGACGGCTTCTTCATTTTCTTGCTGCAAATGGGGATGGCCCAGCGAGAGGTAGACGTTCTGCGCCAGCGCACGAGGGATGGGATGGAAGCCAAACTCCGTGCCGGGGGCTGGCCCAACAAAGCCCCTGAAGGATATGTGAACAAGGAAGAGCTCGTCCAAAGCGGCAAGTACCACCGCTGGGTCGAGCCGGACCCGGTCCTCAAACAGGGCCTGCGCGAAGCCTGGGACTTACTGCTTACCGGCCGCTGCACACTGGTCGAGATCTGCGAGGAGCTGACCCGGCGTGGGTATACGCGTTCAGGTGGCCGGCCGTGGGCCTGGACGACCGGCACCGGCCTTCGCCGCCATGCAAAGAACCGTTTGCATGACATATTCCACAACCCGTTCTATGCCGGGTGGGTGACCTCCGAGCGGTTTGGCATCGCCATCGGCGAGATACGGGGCGCGTGGGAGCCGGTCGTCACCACCGAAGAATTCGAGCGCGGCGTCGAGATCCTTCGCCAGCACGGGCACGACAAGTCACGACAAAAGCGGCACTTCTACCTGCTGCGCAACCTGCTTTGGATCAAGGTGAACGACCGCCTCTACCAGATGTACGGCTCCACACCCACCGGCAGGGAGATCAGTTATGCCTACTACATCACCCACGCCAAACCCAACGGCAAGCAGATCCGCATCCCATGCAGCGCCATCGAGGACCGGATCCCGGGTTGGCTGCAGGGGATATCGGTTGACCCTGAGCACCTCCCCGCGATCCGGGAGCTCTATCAGGGTCACCTGAAGCAAGTGACGGCCGCCGACCTCAAAGTCAGGCTGGCCGAGCTTCAACGCCACACGGCCCAGCTCCGGCAGGAGGAAGCGCGTCTCGCCAGGTTGTTCCTGGTGGAGAAGCTCAGTGAGGAGGTCTACGATCAACTGCGGGCCGAATGGCAGGAGAAGGCATCGCATGCTCAGAACAGGCTTGACAATCTAGAACGTGAGGTAAGCAACTACCTTGACGATCTTGACACCGCGCTGATACTGCTCACCAGGGTAGAGATGCTGTACGGGCGATTGGGCAGGAAGCAGCGCTCCACGCTCTTGCAAATCCTGGCGAGGCGGATTATAGTAGATGCCGGTGGTGAGATTATTGACCATGAGTTGCACTCACCATTCACGTACCTCACGTCGATCAAAACAAAGCGCCCGCGAAGTTCGTCTCCTCACGGGCACGGTTCGGTACACGTCCGCTTAGGTACCCCCACCAGGACTCGAACCTGGGCCTCAGCCTCCGGAGGGCCGCGCTCTATCCTCTGAGCTATGGGGGCTTCACGCCGGAAATTATACCACGCTTCGAGCCGCCAAGCGATCAGAACGGCCCGCCTACCGCGTAGATCTCTGCACGCGCGGTTGACGGTGGGGAAGCGCCTTTGTTATAGTGGGGCATCCCGACGATGGCTGGCAATCATGCTGGCAATCATGCTGGCAATTATGCTGGCAACTACGCGAGCGGTGGCACTTCGCGGAAAAGGAGAGACAGTGCAGTGAACCAGGGAAACCAACATCGCGCCCTGCAACTGACGGCCCCCCGCCAGATGCGAGTGGCCCTCGTCCCCACGCCGGAGCCTGGGCACGGCGAGGTGCTTCTACGAATCACCAGCGTCGGGGTTTGCGGCTCGGACGTGCACAATTTTCGCAGCATGCACATCGGCGACCAGGCTTTAGAGCCTCCATTTGTGCTGGGCCACGAGTTCGCCGGGCACATCGTCGCGCTTGGGCCGGGGGTGACCGGGCTGGAGATCGGCCAGCTCGTGGCCGCCGACCCGGCCATTCCCTGCCATCACTGCCGGGACTGTCTGGAAGGCAACCCCAACTTCTGCCGCAACCTGGAGTTTTGCAGCCATTACCCGCGCCCAGGCGCATTCCAGGAGCTGCTTGCCCACCCGGCAGACGCTCTGTTCGCCCTGCCCCCGGACATGACGGCGGACGATGCGGCGATGCTTGAGCCGCTCGGCGTGGCCCTGCATACCGTCGACCTGGGCAAGCCGCGCCCCGGCGAGAGCGTGGCCGTGCTGGGCGCGGGCACTATCGGCCTGCTCACGATGCAGGTCGCCCGCCTGACAGGCCCATCGCGCGTGTTCGTCACGGATAAGCGGGCCTACCGGCTGGAATACGCCCGCGACCTGGGCGCGGACGACGCCTTCCTGGCCGACGGGCGCGAGGCGAAGGCCATCCTGGAGGCCACCGGCGGGCGCGGCTGTGACGTGGTCTTTGAGGCAACCAACAACCCCGACGCCGATGTGGTGCAGACGGCAGTCGAAGTCGCCGAACCCGGCGGGACGGTCGTTCTGTGCGGCATCCCGGAGCACGACGAGATCTCCTTCACGGCCTCCACTGCGCGCCGCAAGGGCCTCACGATCAGGCTGGTGCGCCGCATGAAGAACACCTATCCACGAACCATCGCCCTGGTTGAGCGTGGGTTGGTCGACGTGAGGGGCATCGTCACCCACCACTTCCCCCTCGACGAAGGGCAGCGCGCTTTTGAGCTGGCTGCGGATTATGCCGACGGCGTCGTAAAGGCCATCATCCATCCCCATGAGTGATCCCCGCAACGCGTGCAGCCTCTACCGGGGGGAGCCGCCCACCCACACGACGCCCGCCCTACGTTTCCCAGACGGCACCCTCTGACGGCGTTTGACGGGGCAGACGGGGCGCGTTACCATCACTTTCAGCATAGGTAAAACACGATGGCCAGGGCCTGCCACCGCCTGGCCGTCTGCCTGTCAAGAGGTGGGAGCCGGACAATGTACAATCACACAAACGAGCCTTTCATCCCGCAAAGCAGAACGGCCCGCTTCGGGCAGCGCGTCGTGGCATTCCTCGACCGCTACCTGACGCCCATCTCAATCGCCGTGGTGGTGATCGGGTTGGGGCTGGTGATCGCCGGGCCGGTGCGGGAGATGGTGGCCGGGAAAACCTCGCTGGCCGGTGACGGCGGGGCGGCGTCCGGCGGCTCGACGGGATCGGGCGGGGTGAGCGTCGACGCGGGCAGCCCTCTGCTGGGCTTCCGGCTCGACCGGGAGCTTGCCCCCTACACCATCATCCCCGACCGACCGCGCGGTGAGGTAACCACCTACACCATCGGGCCGGGCGACACGCTGTTCGGCATCGCGGACACGTTCGGCCTCGATCCCAACACCATCTTCTGGGCCAACTCGGATACCCTGGGCGACAGCGTACACATGATCCAGGCCGGGATTGAGCTGTTCATTCTGCCGGTTGATGGCGTCTACTACCGCGCGGACGGCGTGCGGACGCTGCAATGGATCGCCGACACGTACAAAGCCAACGTGGAGGACATCATCGAGTCGCCCTACAATGAACTGGAGGCCGCCTCACCCGCCGACATCCCAGGCTGGGGGACGCGGATCGTGGTGCCGGGCGGTGAGCGTGAGATCGTCGACTGGCGTCCTCCCATCGTCGAGACGACCAGCTCCACCGGGCAGGTCACGCGGGCCTTCATGCCGGGGATGGCCGGGTCGTGCGCGGCGGGCATCGGGGGCGGCGGCGGGACGGGGGCGTGGGTGCCGCCGCTGGCAAGCTACAGCGTCACACAGCCCTTCTACCCCGGCCACTCCGGCATCGACCTGGCTGCGCCGGTCGGGACGCCGGTCACGGCAGCCGACACCGGGGTGGTGATCTTCTCCGGCTGGGTGAACCCCGATTGGTACTATGGCATCCTGGTGGTGCTCGACCACGGCAACGGCTGGACGACCTACTACGCCCACCTGAGCGCGACCGGCGTGAGCTGCGGCCAGTCCGTGCCGCGCGGGGGCTACCTGGGCGCGGTCGGCTCGACGGGACAGTCGAGCGGCCCGCACGTGCACTTCGAGATGCGCTGGGCGCACACCCCCGACAACCCGGCGGCCTACATCGGGTTCTGAGCGAGGTGGTTCGTTTTGACCGGGCAACGTGCTGCCGTCTTCTTCGACCGCTTCCTGACGCCCATCTCGATCGCTGTGGTGGTGATCGGGCTGGGGCTGGTGATCGCCGGGCCGGTACGCGGCCTGCTGCCGGGCGGTGGAATCTCTCTGGAAGGCGGTGACGGCTTCATCACTACAGGGCGGAACAATCCGGGTGCAATCGGCGCTGAGGTCGGCGACTCCTTGAGCGGTGCTGCGCTCGACCGGGAGCTTGCCCCCTACACCATCATCCCCGACCGCCCGCGCGACCGGGTAATCACCTACACTGTCAGGCCGGGCGATACGCCGTTCGGCATCGCGACCATGTTTGGCCTCAACCCCGGTACGATTCTTTTTGCCAATTCAGAGGTGCTGTACAACGCTCACATGATTCAACCGGGAATTGATCTATACATTCTGCCGGTTGACGGCGTCTATCACCGCGCGGACGGCGTGCGGACGCTGCAATGGATCGCCGACACGTACAAAGCAAACGTGGAGGATATCATCGAGTCGCCCTACAACGACCTGGAGACGGCCTCACCCGCCGACATCCCGGCTTGGGGAATCCCGATTGTGGTGCCGGGCGGTGAGCGTGAGATCCCCTGGCTGGGATCCCCGGACACCCAAATTCCTGACCCCGCTACCGGGCAGGTCACGCGGGCCTTCATGCCGGGGATGGCCGGGTCGTGCGCGGCGGGCATCGGGGGCGGCGGCGGGACGGGGGCGTGGGTGCCGCCGCTGGCAAGCTACAGCGTCACACAGCCCTTCTACCCCGGCCACTCCGGCATCGACCTGGCTGCGCCGGTCGGGACGCCGGTCACGGCAGCCGACACCGGGGTGGTGATCTTCTCCGGCTGGGTGAACCCCGATTGGTACTATGGCATCCTGGTGGTGCTCGACCACGGCAACGGCTGGACGACCTACTACGCCCACCTGAGCGCGACCGGCGTGAGCTGCGGCCAGTCCGTGCCGCGCGGGGGCTACCTGGGCGCGGTCGGCTCGACGGGACAGTCGAGCGGCCCGCACGTGCACTTCGAGATGCGCTGGGCGCACACCCCCGACAACCCGGCGGCCTACATCGGGTTCTGAGACGCGGCGGCTCCTACCGGATAGATGCGGGGGCCGCGCGGCGCGGCCCCGGTGCAGCGTCCCAACCCGGAGGAGAAGTGATGTCCGACCGACCGATCTATCTGGATTACAACGCGACCACGCCCATCGACCGTGAGGTCGCCGACGCGATGCTGCCCTACCTCTACGAGCGGTTCGGCAACCCCTCCAGCACGCACCCCTACGGCGTTGAGGCCAAACGCGCGGTTGAGCGCGCCCGCGCACAGGTCGCGGCGCTGATCGGCGCGCAGCCGACCGAGATCGTGTTCACGAGCGGCGGCAGCGAAGCCAACAACACCGTGATCAAGGGCGTGACCGAGGCGCATCGCGGGCGCGGCAGGCATGTCATCACCTGCGCGGTTGAGCACCCCGCCGTGCTCGAACCCTGCGAAGTGCTGGAGGCACAGGGTTGCCGCGTCACGATCCTGCCGGTGGATGAGTACGGCAGGGTTGACCCGGCAGACGTGGAGGCGGCCATCACGCCGGAGACGATCCTGGTGACGATCATGCACGCCAATAATGAGGTGGGCACCGTGCAGCCCATCGCCGAGATCGCGCGCATCGCCCACGCGCATGGCGCGCTGATGCACACCGACGCGGCGCAGTCGGTCGGCAAGCTGCCGGTCAACGTGGACGATCTGGGCGTCGATTTCCTCTCCATCGCCGGGCATAAGCTCTATGCGCCCAAGGGGATCGGCGCGTTGTACATTCGCTCCGGCCTGCAACTGCCCAAGTTTATGCACGGGGCCACCCACGAAGCCAACCGCCGCGCCGGGACCGAAAACGTGCTGGAGATCGCCGGGTTGGGGCAGGCAGCCGAGGTTGCCGGGCGCGACCTGGAGCGCAACATGGCTCACATGCAGGCCATGCGCGACCGGCTCTTCGCGGGCCTGACGCGCGAGTTAGACGACCTGCGGCGCAACGGGCACCCGGAGCAGGCATTGCCCAACACGCTCAGCGTCAGCTTCCGGGGTGTCGAGGCCAATACGCTGCTGTCGGAGATCGGAGAGCGGGTGGCGGCCTCGGCGGGGGCGGCCTGTCACGCCGACCGGATTGACGTTTCGGCGGTGCTGGAGGCGATGGGCGTGCCGTTGGATTACGCGATGGGGACGGTGCGCTTCTCGGTGGGCAGGTCGACCACCGAGGAGGAGATCGACACAGCCGTTGAGGTGGTCGGCGCGGCGGTGCGGCGCTTGCAGCCGCAGGGGGCGGTTGCCGCGCCCGTCGTGCTCGATGACCTGAGCGACATTAAACTCACGCATTACACGCACGGGCTGGGTTGTGCCTGCAAGCTGCGCCCCCAGGAGCTTGAGAAAGTCCTGGCGCAGCTTCCGCGCCCGACCGACCCGGCGGTGCTGGTGGGCGTCGATACCTCGGACGACGCGGCGGTTTATCGCCTGAGTGACGAGGTCGCCATCGTGCAGACGGTGGACTTCTTCACGCCCATCGTCGACGACCCGTACCACTTTGGCGCGATCTCGGCGGCCAACTCGCTCAGTGACGTGTATGCGATGGGGGGCAGACCGCTGTTCGCGCTGAACATCGTGGGCTTTCCCTCCAACCGGCTGCCCATCGCGATCCTGGAGCGCATTTTGCAGGGCGCGAGTGACAAAGCCAATGAGGCCGGGATTGGCATCGTTGGCGGGCATACGGTGGATGACACCGAGCCGAAGTATGGCATGGCGGTGACGGGCATCGTGCACCCCGACCAAGTCCTGACCAATGCCGCCGCCCGCCCCGGCGACGCGCTGGTGCTGACCAAGCCCATTGGGCTGGGCATCGCCACGACTGCGATCAAGAGCGGGATGGCCGGGGAGGATCTGGTCGCGCGGGCCATCGCGGTGATGTCCGCGCTGAACCGGGACGCAGCCGAGGCGATGGTCGAGGTGGGTGTATCGGCATGCACCGACGTGACGGGCTTCGGGCTGTTGGGTCACCTGCGCGAGATGACCGCCGGGTCGGGCGTGGACGTTGCGCTGTACGCCGAGGCGGTGCCCGTTCTGCCGGAGGTGTGGAGCCTGGCCGGGGCCGACGTGGTGCCCGGCGGCTCGCGGAACAACCTAGCGCACGTCGCGCCGCACGTGGACTGGGACTCCGGCATCTCCGAGGTGCAGAAGCTGGTGCTGGCCGACGCGCAGACCTCCGGCGGGCTGCTGATCGCGGTGCCGCAGGCGCGGCTGAGAGCCCTGCTCGACGCGCTGCACGCCCGCGAGGTCGAGGGGGCCGTCGTCGGGACTTTCCTCGAACCCGGCGAGGGACGCATCGCCGTGCGGGTCGGGGTGCCTGACGCGTTTCGCTCATCCTCGACGTGACCCCCGGTGGGGGTGTGAAGGTGCGCACATCGTTTTCCCCGGCGGTGTGCGCTTTTGATATTTGCCTCCCCGTCAGGTTATGCCATAATGGGGAAGCTCCGCACGGGCCACAGGAGAACACACACACCATGAGTGACCTGGAAGGCCGGATGCTCGGCCAGTACAAAGTCGAAAAGTTGATCGGCAAGGGCGGCATGGCGACCGTCTACCTGGGCAGGCAGCCCTCGGTCGGGCGCACGGTTGCCATCAAGGTGCTGCCCACCCACTTTCTACACGAGGAGACCTTTCTCAAGCGGTTCCAGCGCGAGGTGCGGGCCATCGCCCAGATGCAGCATCCGCACATCCTGCCGGTGCACGACTACGGCGAAGAGGGCGGCATCCCCTACATCGTGATGGCCTACATCGACGGCTCGCTGGCACAGCGCATCCAGGAGGAAGGCCCGCTGCCGCTCGGCGAGACGGTCAGGCTGCTGGAGCAGATCGCCGATGGGCTGGATTATGCCCACGACCAGGGCGTGATTCACCGCGACTTCAAGCCCAGCAACATCCTGATCGACAAACGGGGGAACGCTTACCTGGCCGACTTCGGCATCGCCAAGGTCAGCCAGGAGACGGCGCAACTGACCGGCAGCGGCATCGTCGGCACGCCGAACTACATGGCCCCGGAGATGTTCCAGAGCGGGCTGGTGACGCCCGCCATCGACATTTACGCGCTGGGCGTGACGCTTTACCAGATGCTCAGCGGGGAGGTGCCCTACAGTGGGAGCACGCCCGTCCAGTTGATGTACGCTCACCTGAACGAGCCGATCCCCGACATTCGGGAGATCCGGGAGGACGCGTCGGACGCCATCCAGGGCGTGATCGAGGGGGCGATGGCGAAAGACCCGGATGAGCGTTTTCAGCGGGCCGAGGACGTGGCGAAGGCGCTGCGCGAGGCGGTCGAGCTGGGGGAGGTATCGGCGGAACCTGTGCCCGGCGCGCCGTCAGCGCCGCCCCCGGTACGGACACAGGCCGCACCCGCTCCGGCGGCGGCTCCACCTGCCCCACGCCCGGCAGAAGCAGCGCCCGCAGCCCCAGCGCCGGA
Source organism: uncultured Anaerolineae bacterium (assembly GCA_964603985.1). Lineage (GTDB taxonomy): Bacteria > Chloroflexota > Anaerolineae > Aggregatilineales > UBA3940 > CAZRXG01. The sequence goes on from CAZRXG010000019.1 coordinate 9,409, forward strand.
GGCCACCGAGGCCATCGAGCCGGTCAAAGCGGCCAAGAAGCCGACCTGGTGGCGGATAAACTGGCGGGTGCTGGTCGCCATCGCGGTGGCGCTCGCGATGTACTTTCTGGTGCTCGTCGCCGTCCTGCACATGGCGAGTCTTCTCTGATTCAAGAACGGGGAGTATCTGAATGCAAGGGTTCGGCTGTCTGGCTCTGGTGGTACTGATCGGGGTTGTGGCGCTGGTGGTCTCCCATGTGCAGCGCCGCGAGTGGTGGCGGATGGGCGTGTGGCTGCTGCTGCCGGTGTGCGGAATTTTTACGATCCTCTTCGGGATGGACGGCAGCCCCCTGACCTTCTTCACTGCGCTGTGGATCGTCGGGCTGGCGACGGCGGGCATCGTGATCGAGGTGAAGGCGGCACGCCAGATCAAGGCGGAGAGTGAAGGAGTTGAACAACCTCCGGCGGCGTGATCGGCGGCCCCGGTGGGCTATCCTCTGCCCCGCTTGTCCCTCCTCCCTGGAAAAGCTGGCAAATCGCGCTCAGGCAAGCTATCCTATCTGGGACTTGCGCCACGCTGTGAAGGCAGCAGCCCGCGCCCGTCAACGATGCATCTTCGATATACCTGGATCTGTTATGCGACAAGCGCTTAAACGCTGGATAGGGTTTGTTCTGGTCGGGGGCGCCATCCTGGCGTTGGATCAGGCCGTCAAGTGGCGGACCGTGCACGACCTTGAGCCGGGCCAATCGTGGGAGCCGATCCCGGCCATCGGCAGCTTCATCCGCGTCACACACAGCTACAACAGGGGCGCGGCCTTTGGGATGTTCCCCTTTGCCGCCGACTTCTTCCTGGTGCTGGCGCTGGTGACCATCGTGGCCTTCGTGGTCAGCTACCCGCGCCTGCCTGCCAAAGCGTGGATGTCTCGGCTGGGCATCGCGATGATCAGCGGCGGTGCGCTGTCGAACGCCATCGACCGCATCCGGATAGGGCACGTGGTGGATTACGTGCACGTCCAACTGACGCCGACTCTGTCCAACATCTCCAACTTCGCCGACCACGCGATCACGGTCGGGGTGGCCGTCCTGCTGATCGACCAGTGGTTGATCGAGCGGCGCCAGGCGAGGGAAAAGGCAGCGGAGGAAGCATCGGGAAGGGAGGAGGACGGGCCGCCGGTGAGCGAACCGCCCGCCTCGCCCGCCGCCCCGGTTCCGCCGGAGTGAACGGCAACAACCTCAACTTTTGACCCAGAACCGCGAGTTACTTCCCGGTTCCCGGCCAGGATGTGCGAAACAGCGCGATTTTTCAAAATTGCCACAGACACGCGCTTGCCCGATAATATAGTCGTTCTGTATGCACCTGGGGCGTGCAGAAGTCTCGACTCAACCGGAGCGTGAGCATGTCTGACAAGCGGCTGTTTCGCAGAAAACGGTTAAGATTGGCCCTGCTGGTGCTTGTGCTGGCAGTGATGGCGTGCAGTCTGTCCTGGTGGCCGGGCGCGGCAGAGGAGGCCGCCCCGCAGGCGGCGGAAGTCACGGCCCCGCCGGTGCCCACCGGGATCCCGCCCACCGCCACGCCGAGCGATACACCCTCGCCGACGGCGACGTTCACACCGACCTTCACACCGACGGCGACCGCGACGGCGAGCCCCACCTCGACGACCACGTACACCCCTTCACCCTATCCGACAATCACGCCTGTCCCGACCGACACGCCGATCCCCCCGCCAACCGCGACCCCGACCGCGACGACACCGGCAAGCGGCGACATCAAACCCGACGCGCTGGGCAATCGCCTGCAAAACCCCGGTTTTGAGGGCAACACGCGCCCGGTGATCTTCGGGGAGGTCAACGTCTTCGAGGGGTGGGAGCCGTTCTATTGTGACGAGCCGTACACCCCGCAGAAGTGCCCGGCCCCCAGACCGTGTGAAGACGATCAGACGGGGGGCTGCAACCCACCCGAGATGATGATGCGCCGCCCGGAGTTCAAGCCGACCACCCTCGCGGCACGCGTGCACAGCGGCGAAACGGCTCAGTTCTGGTTCTGCTTCTACGGCTCCTGCCAGGCAGGCGTCTACCAGACCTTCCCGACGACGCCCGGCCAGATATGCGAGGTGGGCTTATACGTCCAGTCGTGGAGCAACTACGACGACGACCTGCCCTCCGAGCTGACCTCACAGGATGACCGCGCCAACTCGACCTGGCAGATCCGCGTCGACCCGAACGGCGGCACGTATGCCTTTGCTGCCGGGCTGCTGGAAAGTGAGGAGTTCGGGTACGAGGACGGCATCTATGACCAGTACGTGCTGATCACCTTCGTCTTCACCGCGACCGGCAATCAGGCGACCGTGTTCTTTGAAGATACGCGGATCTGGCCGATTGGGAACAACGACAGCTACATCGACGACGCGTACGCCCACTGCAACTGGCCGTAGGGGGCAGTTAGCCGGTCAGCGGTCAGCTATCAGCCGGTCAGCGGCCCTCACCCCCCTGTGAGCCTGACGGCTCATCCGTCCCCCCATGCACGGGGGGACTCAGCGAAGCGGGGCGGTGCGTCGTCAAGCGGGGTGCTGCATCACTGCGCGGGGCGGCTTGCTCACCGCCCTCGCCCCCACCGACCTCCGGTCGGCCTCCCCTCTCCCAAAAGCGACCTCCGGTCGCCGGGCGAGGGGGGACGGCCCAGGCGCTCGATCTGGTTGGCACCGTTGTAGAGGGAGGTGAGCAGGTTGCCCACGCCGTCGCAGGTACGTGAAAGGTTGGTAGTGTAGGTTACAAAGTCATGGTATGAGGGCAGGATCCGGCATCTGCCCAGAACGCCGCCAGATTTCCATCTGTATTAGGTAACATCTGTAACCTATAACTCCCTCATTGTCATATGCTCCCAATATTCGAGTGGCTTTTATACATTTTTCAAAGGACTCTTCTAATGATCCCTCTTTGTCTAAAGATTCTGATTGGTGGAGATAAACACTGGCGATGGGCCAACGGATTTGCCCTTCCAAGGACATTCTGGTTGCCCGAAGAAACCGCGTGGTTGCCTGTAATACATCTCCCCTTTGCCAGCTCTCCTGTGCTCTCGTTAGCTCCCTTCTTGGTTCAACAAAACGCTCGAAGCCCTGGTGCACAATAAAAAACAAAGTGCTTAGCGTTAATAAAAGCAACAAGGAGGCAGCAACCACCAGCCACACTGTGCGCCTTCTTGATCCTCTCCACGTTGTGTACATATCCATCAACTCGGATGCATCACTGTTCTGCGGCTGGCCTCTTGACCGGGTTTCTGCCTGCAATAGTAGAGCAATTGGCCGGGGGACGGCCGCACTTCATTTTCGTGTGCTATCTCACTATCCAAATCTGTACTTCCACACCAGACGCGATTACGGCAAGCAAGATCCCATTAGGATGCCATTCCAGACCCGGACTTGTCGACATATATTCATATCGCTCGTGCAGCAGCAACTGATTAGTGTTAATGTCCCAACCCCAAAGCTCTGCCCATCCCTCCGGGCACTCATGTATTGCAGCCGCAACTAACTTGTCATTATCCGGACTCCACTTTGGATTGGAAAAATTAAGGCCGCTTGGGGCAGGATAGGTAAACTTCAGTTGTCCGTTAATGGCGTCCCAGATCTCTATACCCGTCGCATTATTGATAGCGAGCATGCTCCCGTCAGGGCTCCAAACAACTTCCGAATATGGTGAGAGAGTACCACTGCCAACTGTTAACAGCTTTTGCCCGGTACTGACATCCCATATTCCCACGATACCGTTTTGGTCGGGGATTGTCACTTTCGACCCATCAGGACTCCATCTGAGTAACCCTGGCCTGGTTGCATGCTGCCGGATTCCGTGTCCTTCAAATTCTTTCACAATCTGGGATGTCTCAACATCCCAAATCTGGACGTTACCATTCTCAAGGTTTACTGCTTGATCAGTTGCCGGGTTCCACAACTCCATACCTGTTGCGGGAATGGTGCTCAACAACTCAAACTGAGCGGTATCCCAGAAATGAATGGCGGATACACCGTGATCGTAATCATACATATAACCAGCTATCTTATCATTATCACGATCCCACGCTACAGTGGAAATGTACCTCCCCATAGACGCAATTTGAAGGCCGGTGGATATATCCCAGATCCGAACATGTCCACTACCATCACTACTTGCCAATCTTGTCCCGTCTGGACTCCATGCCATGCTGTATCCAGGGGCTTTGAAAAAATGGACAATATCATAACCTGGTACCGACCATAGAATTATCCTTTCGCCGCCGGTAGCAAGCATCCTGCCATCCGGGCTCCATGCTATTGCATCAACACCACCAAAATCCAGTGATATTTGAAGCGTTTTAGTCTGACTTGCAGTTGGGGCATTATCCCGATCCTGGCGAGAGGTCAGGAGCATTATTCCTGTCATCATCACCGCTGTCAGCCCTAATACAAGGAGACAACTGCCCTTATGCAAAAATGCGCCGGAGCCGGACGGGAAGTAATTACTAACTTCAGTGCTTTCTTCCCTGGACATTCCCATGGCTACTACCTCACTAATAGGAGATACAAGGGCCTCAGATGTTTGACGAACTGTTCTGCGGCTGGCCTCTTGGCCGGGTTTCTGCCCGCAATAGTAGAGCAATCGAGCGGGGGATGCCAACCGCAGCCTCACACTCCGCTCGTCTGGCGGGATAGCCGCCGACGCGTTATACTCTCGGCGGACTTAAACAATCGAACGGTCACAGGGGAGCCTGGGCGAACCAGGCTGAGAGGATGCTCTTGAGGCTGAGGGCCTCATCCGCGTCGACCCTAGAACCTGATCCGGATAATACCGGCGGAGGAAGTGACAGACACAGGCAGACAGTACAGGCCACTTCCCAGCCGGGAGTGGTCTTTTTGTTTGGATGGATGATGCGCGCAATTGTGCTCTCGAACGGGGAACTGGACCAGCCTGCCGTGCTGCGGGCGCGGCTGGACGATTGGCGGCAGTCGGGCGAGGTGGTGCAGGTCGTCGCTGCCGACGGTGGCAGCCACCACGCGGAGGCGCTCGGCCTGCGGCCTGACGTGGTGATCGGCGACCTCGACTCGCTCGACGAGGCCACGCGGGACGCGTTGAGCGTGGATGGGGCGCGCTTTGAGACCGTCCCGGCCCGCAAAGACGAGACCGACCTGGAGCTGGCGCTGTTGTACGCTGCCGGGCAGGGCGCGGGGGAGATCGTTGCGCTGGGGGTGCTGGGAGGGCGGCTGGACATGACGCTGGCCAACATCCTGCTGCTGACGCACCCCGGCCTCGAGGTGGCGCGGATCGAGATCTGGGCGGGGTGGCAGACGGCCTGGATCGTCCGCCCGCCGGGCGACACGGTCAGCGGACAGCGCGGCGACACATTGTCGCTGATCCCGCTGGGCGGCGACGCGGTAGGCGTCACGACGCACGGGTTGGAATATCCCCTCGGCGGTGAGAGGCTGTGCTTTGGCCCGGCGCGCGGCGTCAGCAACGTCCTGGCGGCCCCCGATGCGCGCGTTGACCTGGGCGCGGGGATGCTGCTGGCGGTGCACACGCCGGGACGGGCGTAGGGCGCATCGAGGGACTTCAATCCACAAATTACACGGATTACACAGAGTTTTTACACCTCTGCCCACTGCGGCACAGTTGGAAGGAGCAGACACGTGGACGAAAATCGGACGGTGAACGTGGCGGTGCAGGTGCTGCCGATGGTCGATGACCTGTTCCCGGTGGTCGACCGGGCCATCGAGGTGATCGCCGGCAGCGGCGTCAAATACGAGGTGGGGCCGATGGAGACGACGATGGAAGGCCCGCTCGATAAACTGCTCGACGTGGCGAAGGCCGCGCACCGGGCGTGCTTCGAGGCCGGGGCGGAGAGGGTGATCACGATCATCAAGATCGGTGACCAGATGGGCGGCACGACCATCGATGAGAAGGTCGGCAAGTACAGGGGGCAGGGGGGTGAGTAGCCTGATCGCTCAGGAGGTCAAAAGACCGGTGGATAGTCAGCGCCGTCCGTTTTGGCAGGCGAGGTGGTCGCGCGAGGTGTTCCCGCCTGTCCTGCTGATCGGGTTCGTGATTTTCGCGTGGCACGCCCTGGCGACGCGCAGCGGGCTGTCGGCCTTCATCCTGCCCTCGCCGGGACAGGTTGTCCGGGCGGGTTGGGAGACGCGTGACCTGCTGGGAGGGGCCATCGGCACGACGATGACCGAGACGGCGGTGGGGTTGGTGATCGCGCTGGTGCTGGGCGTCGCGTTGGCGGCAGCGATGGACTTTTCGCCGTTCTTGCGGAGGGCGCTCTACCCGATCCTGGTCGCCTCGCAGACGGTGCAGATCCTGGCGATTGCGCCGCTGCTGATCATCTGGTTCGGCTTCGGGCTGCTGCCCAAGGTGATCATCGTGGTGCTGGTGTGCTTCTTCCCGATGGCGGTCAGCACTGCCGATGGCCTGACATCCGCCGACCCGGAGCTGGTGGCGCTGCTGCGGTCGATGGGCGCGCGGCGGGATCAGGTGTGGCGGATGGTGCGCCTCCCGGCGGCGCTGCCATCGTTCTTCTCCGGGCTGCGGGTGGCGGTGACTTACAGCGTGGTCGGGGCGACGATTGGCGAGTGGGTTGGCGGATCGGCGGGGCTGGGGCTGTACATGCTGCGCTCGAAGAATGCGCTGGCAACCGACCAGGTCTTCGTTGCGATGCTGATCACCTCGCTGTTGAGCATTGGGCTGTTTGTGCTGATCTTCGCGATTGAGCGGGTGGCGCTGCCCTGGTACCACTCGGCGCAGCGCAAGGAGCAGTGGGAGGAAACGGGGATTTACTGATGCGTGGTGTGAGTGTTTTTGGCGAGCACGCCGGGGAGTACGACCGCTGGTTTGACGAGAATGAGCAGGTCTACCGGGCGGAGATTGAGGCGGTGCGGGCGTTGATCCCCCCGGTGGGGCCGGGGCTGGAGGTGGGCGTCGGCACGGGGCGCTTCGCTGCCCCGTTGGGCGTCGCGTTTGGAATTGACCCGGCGCGGGGCGCGGCCCGGATCGCACATGGGCGGGGTGTCGGGGCATGTCAGGCGTTTGGTGAGTGCCTGCCCTTCGGGGCCGATCAGTTTGGCTACGCGCTGCTCGTCACGGTGGACCCGTTCGTGCCCGACGTGATGGTGCTGCTGCGCGAGATGCGGCGGGTGCTCAGGCCCGGCGGGCGGGCCGTCGTGGGGATGATCGACCGGGACAGCCCGTTGGGCCAGATGTATGAGGCGCACAAGGACGCGGACACGTTTTACCGAGAGGCGCAGTTCAACGCGGCGGGGGAGATGATCGCATGGCTGCGAGAGGCGGGGTTTGAGGGGATCGAGGCCCGGCAGACGATCACCGGCCCGCCTGGCGAGCAGGCCAGCACAGAACAGGTTCAGGTGGGCTATGCCGGGGATGCGTTAGAGGTGCGTGAGGGTTATGGAGAAGGGGCGTTCGTCGTGCTGAGCGGCGTAAAGGAGAGGACATAAATTATGAAAAAGTATCTGGTCATTATGGCGCTGGTGCTGGCTTCGCTGGCCGTTGCAGCCTGCGGCAGCCCGTCGCCTGCCGAGGTGACGTTGATGCTGGACTGGGTGCCCAACACCAATCACACCGGGATCTTCGTGGCGCAGGAGAAGGGCTACTTCGAGGAAGCCGGGCTGGACGTTGAGATCATCCAGCCGGGTGAGGTGTTCGCCCAGCAGGCGGTCGTGAGCGGTGCGGCGGACTTCGGGGTGGACTTCCAGGAGCAGCTCACGATGGCGCGCGCCGACGGTGTGCCGATTGTGTCGATTGCGGCCATCATCCAGCACAATACGTCGGGCTTTGCCTCACGGGGGGCACTGGGCGTCGAGTCGCCGGCCGGGTGGGAGGGGCTGCGCTATGGGTCGTACGGTGGCCCATTTGAGGAGCCGACGCTGCGCGTGCTGATGGAGTGCGACGGTGGCGACTTCAGCAAGCTGGAGATCGTCAACACCGGCTTCGCCGACCCGCTGGCGCTGCTGGACGAGGAGCAGACCGACCTGGCGTGGATCTTCTACGCGTGGCAGGGCGTCCAGGCCAGACAGCAGGGCATTGACCTGAACGTCGTGATGATGGAGGACTGGGTGGACTGCATCCCCGACTACTACACGCCGATCTTCATCACGAGCGAGCAGACCATCGCCGAGCGCCCGGAGGTGGTGAGGGCCTTCCTGGAGGCGATCTCGCGCGGGTACAGCTTCGCCATCGAGCACCCGGACGAGGCGGCGGACATCCTGCTCAAGGCAGCGCCGGAGCTGGACGAGGCGCTGGTCAGGGAGAGCCAGGCGTGGTTGTCGCCGCGCTACCAGGCCGACGCGCCGCGCTGGGGCGAGCAGAAGCTCAGCGTGTGGGAAGATTACGCGGGGTGGATGGCGGAGAACGGCATCATTGCCGCGCCGATTGACGTCGAGGCGGCTTTCACCAACGAGTTTTTGCCTTAGGGCGCCGGTGAGCGGGGGGCAGCCGAGGAGCGGTCAGCCGGTCAGCCGTCAGCCGGTCAGCGGTCAGCCATCAACCGCCCTCACCCCCGCCGACCTCGGTCGGTACAAGCGCAGTGCTTTGTTGAGCGGGGGTTTGCATAATCCGCAGGAGGGACTATTCGACCTGCCAGGGCCACATACCCTTGGTAGGATGCCAGGAGCTTGGTATGCATCGCAATGGTCTGTTTATGCTTACGCTTGCAGTTCTATCTCTTAGCATGGCAGGATGCTCAAGATTGGCACCCGAAGGGAAGGGCCTTACGGCAGCAAGGGCATGTAACAGCCAGGACATCCCCCTCCCTGATTACAATATCGAGGAGGGTGCAGCATGGACGTGGTTAGACATAACAATAGGCGTTACGACCGAGGAAGAACTCCTTGCTGAACTGGGGAACCCTGGCTCTATATCTCCTTGGCCTCAAAGCAGTCGCGAACCTCAAGCCTGTGTTTACCGTTACCAGCAGTTAGACAATTACCCCACCTTTTGGCTCGCCGGTGGCAGAGTTATTGGCGCTCGATTTTCAACCTATGACGACCAGACCCGAATGAACGGGCAGCCGGCGACCTTTAATGAGGCGATGGAGCTCTATGGACGTGCTGAGATTGTAGGCTGGAATCCACTGGGAGGACATCGATCTGTTGTGTGGTTAAACTATGGCATCCTGGCCGAAGTGATTGTGGGTGGCAAGCAGAAAGTCAGTACCATGCTATACTTCTCGCCAATGGACGAAGAGGTGTTCGGTGATTCACTCTGGTCACACTTTGTCTTGGAAACCAACCCAACTGTGGGAACAGACCATATAGATGACTATCCGCGAGATCCATTCACCTGGGAGTGAAGTTGCGATGCATTGCTTCCTCACCCCCCTGTGAAGCCCAACGGCTCATCCGTCCTCTCATTGCAATGGGACACGGCGGAGCGCAGCGACAATGAGAGGGCCCAAGTAGGGGGTTCAAAACCCAACTTAACAGAGCACCAGAGGCGCACAACTGAAGCTGCGTGTTGAAAAGGTCCGGTTTTCAGCGATCTGACTTGTACCCGTCCTGCCTCATGTGAAAGAAGAGGGGATAACAGGGCAAAGGCAGCCCCCCAGAGTCTGACGATGCACAATTAACCTGAGTTCAGGATTTTAGTCAGAGCCTCGTGGGCCAGCATGACCGTTTTCTGCCTGGTTCGGAAACCAATGGATCCACGAGATGGGGCGGCTTTTCTCTCAGGGTTAAACGCCGCAATCCGTTTCAGGTCATCGACAGCACGCTGTTCTCGAAATTCGCCCAACTGCCAGATCACCATGTCATCCCAGGGCATATGCCCAAAATATTCAACAGGCTGCTCCTCTATCGTCACCAGTAATTCGAGCAGCTTCAGCCGGATTTGCTCGCTATCCGGCGACGGGACCCAGATGATCCTTGTATAATCCCGCCCATATGTCTGAACCGACGCATTCATCTGAAAAACTGGCCCAATGGGGACTTCTATTCTCTGTGGTGTCACATCAGGATATGAGGAAGTGTTGTAGGGATGATTGGCGCAATATGTGTAAAACGGGTCTCCCGTGATAGGTAGCTTTCGGATGATACAATAATGTTCTTCCTTGTCGTGGCTGTGCTTGTGACCCATCTCCACTTCGCCCTTGTTCCTGGCATTGAACCAGCACTCACCACAATTGTCGAGTCCTCCGTTAGGCATACTATTCTCCCACGCTGAACTCATACAAAACCGAATAGTGTGTTGACCAAACTTCATCAACTTAGATTGTATAATGAGATGAGGGTATCCGCTCACCTGTTTCCAGGTGAGACTTTTTCAACAGGCTGTGAAGAACTCCCGTTTGCCCGGTGAATGGGTGCCAATGCCCTGCCGGGCAAACACGGACAAGCCTCTTGCCCTCGTGAACTCTCCACTGGAACAAAAACCGGGGGTAGGGGTACAATCCGGGGGCCGGGGGCAGCCGCCCGTAGAACCGGCACCAGATGCCCGAATACGTTAATGCAGCAAGGGAGGAGTCACCGTGAACTACCGTGAATTTGGCCGCACCGGCTGGAAAGTCTCCGAGGTCAGCTTCGGGGCGTGGGCCATCGGCGGGGACTGGGGGAGCGTCGAAGACGCCGACTCGCTGGCCGCCCTGAACACGGCTATCGACCTGGGTGTCAACCTGATCGACACGGCGGATGTCTACGGCGATGGGCGCAGCGAAAAGCTGGTCGCCAGACTGCTCAAAGAGCGCGGCGATCAGGTGTACGTGCTGACCAAGGCAGGCCGTCGCCTGTCCCCTCACACCGCCGACGGCTACAACGCCGACAACCTCAACCGGTTCGTCGACCGCAGCCTGAAAAACCTGGCCGTCGAGTGCATCGACCTGGTGCAGCTTCACTGCCCGCCGACCGAGGTCTACTACCGCCCGGAGGTCTTCGGCGCGCTCGACGACATGGTGCAGGCGGGGAAGATCCGCTATTACGGCGTCAGCGTCGAGAAGGTCGAGGAGGCGCTCAAGGCGATTGAGTACCCCGGCGTGCAGTCGGTGCAGATCATCTTCAACATGTTCCGGCACCGCCCCGCCGACCTGTTCTTCGCCGAGGCGAAGCGGCGCGGGGTTGCCATCCTGGCCCGCGTGCCGCTGGCGAGTGGGCTGCTCACGGGCAAGATGACGCGCGAGTCTACCTTCGCCAAAGACGACCACCGCCAATACAATCGCTACGGTCAGGCTTTCGACCGGGGCGAGACGTTCTCCGGCGTGGACTTCGAGACCGGCCTGGAGGCGGTTGAGGAGATCAAGGCGCTGCTGCCGGAAGGCATGACGATGGCCCAGTTCGCGCTGCGCTGGATACTGATGTTCGACGCGGTTTCGTGCGTCATCCCCGGCGCAAAGCGTCCCTCCCAGGCCGAGGACAACTGTAAGGCGTCCGACTTCCCGCCGCTCGGCGACGAGACGATGGAGCGGATAGCGGCGATCTATGACCGGTATATCCGCGAGCAGGTGCACCAGCGCTGGTAGATCCACCCGGCTGCCGGGGATGTTCCCCGTACCGGCACAGCGAAAGCGAGAGTGACGTTGAGCGACAGGCTTGCCTACATCCTGCTGTCCGTGATCGTCGCGCTGTTCGTCGTGGTGGGCGTGCTGTATGCGGTTTTCACCCCGCCCTGGCAGACCCCCGACGAACCGGCGCATTACAACTACGTCGCGCAGGTGGCCGGGAAGGGCTGCTGCCCGGTCATCGCGCCCGGCGACTGGGACATGGCCTACCTGGAAGCGCTCAGGGCTAACGGCTTCCCCGAAGATGCCGACCTGTCCGCCATCGAATACGAGGATCACCAGCCGCCGCTGTACTACCTGCTCGCCTGGCCGGTGTACGTGTTCGGCGGCGGGAGCCTGATCGCGCTGCGGGTGCTGTCGGTGATCTTCGGTGCGGGGGTGGTGGTCGCGGCTTACTTCGTGGTGGCGCGCCTGCTGCCCCACCGGCGGGTATTGGCGCTGGCCGCGGCGACCTTCGTGGCGTTTGTGCCGCAGCACACGGCGATGATGGCCGCCGCCAACAACGACGGCCTGGCCGAGCTGGTGCTGGGTATCGTCCTGGTGGTGGCGCTGACCTACCTGGGCAATCCAATCGCCGGGGAGGAGGGTGGGCGGCAGCCGCTCGACGAGTCGTGCCGCCCGCACGTGGCAGCGCTGGGCGGGCTGGCCGGGGTCGCCTTCCTGACCAAGCTGACGATCTACTTCCCGGTGGCGGCGGTGATCGGGGTGGCGATCCTGCTGCGCTGGCGGCACGAGAAGCGCCCGATCCGCTGGCTGGCCGGACAGGCCGTCTGGGCGGCGGGGCTGGCGCTGATCGCCGGGGGGGTGTGGTGGGGGCGCAACGTGCGTGTCTACGGCTGGCCGGACCTCTTCGGGCTGCGGGCGCACGACGCGGCGGTCGCCGGGCAGCTTCGCGCCGCCGACCACATTGCCGCCATCGGTCTGGGGCCGTACCTCAGGGACTTCGTCACGGTGACGTACCACAGCTTCTGGGGGCAGTTCGGGTGGATGGGCGTGCCGATGCCGCGCGGCACCTACCTGCTGATCGGGTTGTTCAGCCTGTGGATCGCCGCCGGGCTGGTGATGCTGGCCGCGCGCCCCGGCGCAAAGCCGCGCCTGGAGCCGGTTCAGTGGGCCGGGGCGTGGGTGCTGCTGGCGGCCACGCTGGCGACGGTGGTCAATTACGTCTACTACAACCTGGGCTTCGTGCAGTTCCAGGGGCGCTACCTGTTCACCGCGCTGATCCCCTTCGGGGCGCTGGCGGCGCTCGGTGGGCGGGGCTGGGCGTCGATGCCGGGGCGCTGGCTGCGCGGTGAGCGGTGGGCACGCCTGCTTGAGTGGCTGCCGCTGGCGGCGGTTGGGTGGCTGCCGCTTCTGGCGCTGTGGGCGCTGTTCCGCTGCGTGGTGCCGAATTTAGGGTAGTGTTGAGATGGCCCGTATACCCGTCCAGGCTTTTCTTTTCGTGCTGATCGTCGTCCGGCGCGGTGACCGGTTCCTGCTGGTGCAGGAGGCGACCACCGACCGGGGGACGTGGTTCCTTCCGGCTGGGGGCGTGCTGCCCGGCGAGGGGCTGGTAGAGGCCGCCATCCGCGAGACGCGCGAGGAAGCGGGGGTCGACGTGAGGCCGGTGGCGCTGCTGTGGATGGAGGACGAGACGCATCTCTACCAGCCCGGCGACCTGTGGGCCGGGCGTTGGCGTTTCATCCTGCGGGCCGAGATGGTTGACGAGTCACAGCAGCCCGGCCCGACCGACGACTCGCTCGACGCGGGCTGGTTCACGCTGGAGGAGATCGCGACGCTGCCGCTGCGCAGCCCGGAGGTGATCTGGGTCTGCAACGCGGTCGCGAAGGGCCACCCTGAGCTGCCGCTCGACGGGGGATACCTGCGCGTCGAGCGGCGGTGAAGATCGGGCTTCAATACGTGTATCCCTCATCGTCCTCATCTCGTCATCGGACGTGGCTCACACCGGTAACGTTATAGCCGCGTGGCCGTTGTACTCATAAATGTTGGTACCTTAACTTGAGTATCCTGTGAACGAAAGTCAGGCAGGCGCCGCTCCGTAAGGCCGCCTCCCGGTTGCCGGGTGTGACGACCGGGCCCCCCCGATTCTAACCTCATCTTGGTGATTCCCAAGAAGCCGCGAATTTCTGTGAATTCCGTCACAATAAAGCTCTTCGGAGCGACATTTCGTGCTATAGTGGGCCCAAGAGAGTTTTACTGCGAGCCATGTTGTGTTGATGTAGGAGAACAAATTTATGCGTAAACTGACCTGTCCTGAAAGTGCAGAAACTATTGGCGTAAATATCCGGGCCTTTTTTGACAACCTGCGTGGCTATCAAACCGAGCCGATCATGGAAAAGCACGGGTTGTTGGATGTCGATCCGGAGGAGTGGTTCCCCGCGCAGAGATACCTGGACGCGCTGAACGACCTGGCGCAGGAGCCCGGGTTCTCTTCCAGTCTGGTGGCTATCGGCATAGAGGTTGGTTTACATACGCCGGTAACGTCCGATTTGGAGAACCCGACGCTGGAGCAAATATTGATGCGCTGGGACGACATGTACCAGATGCTGCTCCGCAACGCTGACGTTGGGTGTATTGTCGTCGAAAAGATCGGCGAAAAGCATTACAAAACCACCCACACGGTTGTGTTTCCTGACGATTTGAGCTACGGGGTGCTATACGGGTTTGGGCGTCGCTTCCTCCCCCCCGGCACGCAGTTCAAGGTGTACTACGACCCGGAGGTGCCGCCCCGCGATAGAGGTGGTAAGGACGTAACGATCATTCACATCGAGTGGGAGTGAGCCTCTTTCACACCGAGTGGGAGTGAGCCTCTTTCACACCGGGTGTGAATGAGCCGCATCGTCAACGGTTGAGAGCCTGACACATCTCAATCCACCCGTTGGTGGTGGCTCATAGGGCGACGTAATCAGGTGGCCGACAAATAAGCAGAAGCCATGCCACTTTACCGGCCTCCGGCAGCCTGATGGCCGAAACCTGTTTCTCGCTACTTCTTCCAGAGACGGATGCACGAACAAGTTGTCATAAGGGACCTCCTCCGCGATTAAGCATCGCGGCCATCGGCCTGGGGCCATACCTCAGGGACTTCGTCACGGTGACGTATCACAGCTTCTGGGGACAGCTCGGCTGGATGGGCGTGTCGATGCCGCGCCTGGCGCTGTGGGCGCTGTTCCGATACATGGTACCGAACTTAGGATAACACCGAATGGCGTTCAGGCTTTCCTCTTTACACCGGTCGCCGTCCGGCGCGACAACCGGTTCCTGCCGCTTCTGCATCTTGCGGGGACACGTGTATCCCTCATCGTCCTCATCCCGTCATCAGACGTGGCTCGCGCCGGTAACATTATAGCCGCGTTGCCGTTGTACTCAGGGACGTTGGTACCTTAACTTAAGTATAGACCGGTTGCATGATAAGGCGGAGGGCACGACTGTCTGTGTAATGCAAGTCAGGCAGGCGCGTTCCGTAAGGCCGCTTCCCGGCTGCCGGGCGCGATGACCGGGCAGCAGCCCCCCGATTCTAACCTTATCTTAGTGATTCCCAAGGAGATATGAATTTCTGTGAATTCCGTCACAATAAAGCTCTTCGGAGCGACTTTTCGTGCTATAGTGAGTCAAAGAAAGATTTACTGCGAGCCACGTTGTATTGGTGTAGGAGAACAAATTTATGCGTGAACTAACCTGTCCTGAAAGTGCAGAAACTATCGGCGTAAATATCCGGGCTTTTTTTGACAACCTGCGTGACTATCAAACCAAGCCGATTATGGAAAAGCACGGGTTGTCGGATGTCGAGCCGGAGGCGTGGTTCCCCCTGCGGAGATACCTGGACGCGCTGAACGACCTGGCACAGGCTCCGGGGTTCTCTTCCAGTATGGTTGCTATCGGCATGGAGATTGGCAGGCAGACGCCGGTAACGCCCGACCTGGAGAATCCAACGCTGGAACAGGTGCTGATAAGCTGGAACGACATGTACCAGATGCTGCACCGCAACGCTGACGTCGGATCTATTATCGTCGAAAGGATCGGCGAAAAGCATTACAAAACCATCCAAACGGTTGTGTACCCTGACGATATGAGCTACGGGGTGCTGTACGGATATGGGCGTCGCTTCCTGCCCCCCGGCACGCAGTTCAAGGTGTACTACGACCCGGAGATGCCGCCCCGTGATAGAGGTGGTGAGGGCGCTACAGTCATTCACATCGAGTGGGAATGAGCCTCACCGTCAACGGTTGAGGGCCTGACACATCTCAATCCACCCGGACTCCGGCAGCCTTGGCCGAAACCTGCCCTTGAGATTGACACTGACATGCTCCACGCTATGGTATAGGGAGAGAGAATCAAATAAATGCGACATCTAATATGTCCCCCTGAAACAGAGTGTATTGGTGCGACCGTTAAAGCCTTTTTTGACAATCTGCGTGGCTTTGACACCGAGCCAATCATGGAAGAATATGGATTGTTGGATATCGATCCAAATGAGTGGTTTCCCACACAAAGATACATGGATGCATTGAATAAACTGGTGCAGAGGCCCGGTTTCATGTCTAACCTGGTTGCGATTGGCATCGCGATTGGCATCATATCGCCCCTACCGCCTGATCTTAAGAACCCGACGCTGGAAGAGGTGCTGATGCGCTGGGATGACATGTATCAAATGCTGCACCGTAATGCGGATGTGGGTGGTATTACCTGTGAAAAGATCGGCGAAAAGCATTACGCAACCTCCCATACCGTCATCTATCCCGATGACATGAGTTACGGCATTCTGTACGGGTTTGGGCGTCGCTTCCTGCCCCCCGGCACACAGTTCAAGGTGTACTACGATCCGGAGATGCTGCCCCGCGATAGAGGTGGCAAGGACGCTACAGTCATTCACATCGAGTGGGAGTGAGCCTCTTTCACACCAAGTGGGAATGAGCCTCTTTCACACCGGGTGTGAATGAGCCGTATCGTCAACGGTTGAGGGCCTGATACAGCTCAATCTGCCCGGACTCCGGCAGCCTGATGGCCGGGGCCTGTTTACCGTAATAGAATAGCGAAG
The DNA here is from genome assembly GCA_964603985.1 of uncultured Anaerolineae bacterium. Lineage (GTDB taxonomy): Bacteria > Chloroflexota > Anaerolineae > Aggregatilineales > UBA3940 > CAZRXG01. The sequence continues at coordinate 25,950 of CAZRXG010000019.1, forward strand.
AGCCGCCCCTGGGGCGGCTCTTCAGCTCCAAAAGGTCGGGGAGGTTACTTCTTTTTATCCTTACTCTTGTCCTTGCCCTTATCCTTATTCTTGTCCTTGTTCTTGTCCTTGTCCTTGTCTTTAGGCTTCTCGCCGGGGTCTTGATCCTGGTCCTGGTCTTGATCCTGGTCTTTATCCTTGTCCTTGTCCTGCTTCTGCTTCTCGTGGCCGAGCGCCTTGCCGGGGTGCTCGTCGCCCTTGAGCGCCTTCCTGACGTGGCCGACGCCGAGCAGGCCGGGCTTGCCGTATTCCTTGAAGATGTGGCCCATGCCCACGCCATCCTTGAACATGCCGACCAGATCTTCGACACTGACGCCGTTCGCCCCGGCGATGGCGTACAGCTTCACCAACACGCCGAAGCCCATGCCGTCATCGTGGTAGGCCGCGATCTCGCCGCCGACGTCGGTGGTGGTGGTCAGAGTCTCGCCGTCCTCGCCGAGGGTGGCCGTCAGGTCAACGTTGAGCATGCCCAGGGCTTCCAGGTACTGCGTGGCCGTCTCTTCGTCGATGTCGACGACCGTGCCGTCCTCCAGCACCGCCTGCCAGCCGACGACGTTGCCGTCCGCGTCGACCACCTCGACGACCTCGGCGACCTTACCGCCTTCTGTCGTCAGTGCGTCCAGCGCCTCGGCCCAATCCTCGATGCCCGCCCCGCTGAAGTACTCGCCCAGCAGCTCGACGATGGGGTGGTCGTAATCACCGCCGGAGATGTAAATGATCGTGCCGTCCTCCAGCGTGATCGTGCCCTCCTCCAGGTTCACGTCGACGATCAGGCCCGTGATGTCGACTTCGGTGGGGCCTTCTTCGTCGTCCAGCCCTCCCTCGTCCTGCGCGAACGCCACGCCGGTGAGGGTCAGCAGGAAGACCAGCATCAGCAAAATACCGATTGCAATACGCGATTTCTTCATGAGTCAGCTCCTGATTATTGAGACCTTTCCTTCACCCTGGAATCGTGCGTACAATAATAATGAGGCCAGGTGATGGCGAACGATTTGTTGGTTCACCTTTGTAACGTTTCAGTGTTGTTTATGTTACAAAGAGTGCCCGGCGATTATCCGGAAATACAGCGAGGATCAGACCATGTCCGGAAAAAACAGATTGATGGTGACAGCCCTGGCGCTGGCCCTGGCGTTGGCCGCCTGCGGGCTGTCTCGCGAAGCACGGCCAGCGCCCGGTGAGGCAGGCGAGGCACAGCCCGGCGAGGAGCAGGGCCAACCCGCCCCACCCGGCAAGGAGGGAGCGGCTGCCGGGGAGGGCGAAGCCTACGACGGCCTGGGACTGGACGCGCTCACGACCTACGCCGCCACCTTCGAGGCCGACTTCACGCCCGACGACGCGGCGGTTCCGCCCTGGACGTACAGGCTCGATTTCCTGGTCGGCGATGGGCCGGAGGCGATGCAGCGCTCGCTGAGCATCAGCGGCGTGTCGGGGGGCAAGAACCCCGGCGACGTGACGCTCACCCGGCTGGGCGATATGCAGTACATGACCGGCGAGGCGGTCGGGGCGGAGGGCTGCCTGATCTCGCCCGCCAGCGTTGACCTGGAGGAGTCCTTCCTGACGCCCGACGACTTCCTCCCGCCCGCCGACCTGAGCGGCCATCTCACCCCCGATGGTGAGGAGGCGGTTGCCGGGGCGGCGGGGACGCGCTACCGCTTCGAATCGAGTACGCTGGGCGACCTCAGCGACGCGGCGGGTGAGGTGGTGCTGGCCGTGGACGGCGGCTACGTGCTGCGCTACGATTTCACAGGCCGGGCGGTCGATACGCGCTTCACGGGTGGGCAGGCAGGCGTGCTGACGTGGCACTTTGCCGTCACCGACCTGTCGCCGGATGCCGCGCTTGACGTGCCGGAGGAGTGTGCCATCCCCTACCCGGTGATGGCCGACGCCTACGACCTGGCCAAGCTGCCCGGCCTGATCGTGTACAGTTCGGCGGCCAGCCGCGCCGACGTGGTGGCCTTCTACGAGGATGCCCTGCCGGGGGACGGTTGGGAGCCGTATCGCACGCCCGAAGAGAGCGAAGGCAAGACGGTGCTGGTTTACGCCCGGAGCGACACCGGCGAGGTGCTGAACGTCAGCATCAGCGACGACCCGGATGGCGGTGTGCAGGTCAGCCTGTTCCTTGAATAGGGTGGAAGGATAGCACGCGCAGGGCGCGGGGGAGGGCGTGGTCCCATCTCCGCGCTTTGCCTTTTTTATCTGCCCCGGCGCTGCGGATTTGCCTGTTTCGCCCGCCGAAAAGACACACCGCCCTGTCACCCCCTGTGTTATACTATATCAGGTTGGCTGAAAGTGAGAGGGGGCAACCATGACCGCGCCGGACAGCACGCCCGAACGGCAGCAGGGCAGCCGGTGGTGGATCGCCGTCGCCGCGATCGCCGCCCTGCTGATCGGCGGCGTGACCTGCTTCTTTATCGCCTCGCCCTGCCTGGTGATCGGCGCGCTTGAGTCGCCGTTGGGGCAGGCGTTCGCCGAGCGGCAGCAGGCCGCCACAGCGGAGCGAGAGACCGCCACAGCGGAACGAAAGGCCGCCACCGCTTCCGCGCGGCGCACGCTCACCGCGGAGGCGGCCATAGCTTCCGCCACCGCCCGCGCCGACGGGTGGAACTTCGTCATCGAGGACTCCTTCGACGACAGAGAGGTAAACTGGACTTCCCACCTGCTCCACGAAGGGCACCTGATCTCGGAACGGGTCTTCCTCGATGGCCGGTACCGCTGGGAGATGGAGCCCCTGGATGAAGTCTTCACGTACCTGCTGCGGGGCAGGTACGTCGCGACCGACTTCTATCTGGCCGTCGATGCCGACCAGGTCAGCGGGCCAGCCAGCAGCGACTACGGGCTGGTCTTCCGCGTCGCCGACGACTACCTGTTTCTCTACTTTGGGATATACGAGGCCGACGGCGAATTCCTGGTCTTGAGAAGTGACGAGTACGATTGGGTGACCCTGGTCGAGCTGACGTACTCACCCTTCATCCGGCAGGGCAGCCCCAACCGGCTGGCAGTGCTGGCAGAAGGGTCGCACTACACTTTCTTCATCAACGACCACTACGTCGGCGCGGCTGACGACGACACGCTGGACGGCGGGGACACCGGGTTGATGGTGGAGCTAAGGACAGCCCACGTCACGAACGTCTTCGAGTTCGACAACTTCGAGCTGCGCCTGCCGTAGAAACCGACCCTGCACAGCCCTATCCCATGCCCCTTGCCCCACCGGGGAAAGGACACGCCCCCCTGTCACCCCCTGTGTTATACTATATCAGGTTGGCGGAAAGTGAGAGGGGGCATCATGACCGGGCCGGACAGCACGCCCGAAACCCAGCCGGGCGATCAGACGTCGCCCGGAGCCGAACCCGCGCCCGAACAACGTCCGGGCAGCCGGTGGTGGACTGCCTGTGCCGTGCTCGTCGCGTCTATCATCGGCGGCGTGTTTTGCCTTGCCATCGCCTCGCCCCTTCTGATGTTCGTCTTCTTCAGCTCGCCTTATGGTCAGGCGTTCGTCGTGCGGCAGGAGGCAACCGCCAATGCAGTGCGGCACCCTGACACGTGGGCAACTTCCGCAGCCCAGGCGACCGCCGTCGCGCGCGCCGCAGGGGGGAAATACATCGTCCGCGAACCCTTCGACACAGACCCGGAATGGTGGTGCGGGCGCAACGACGCGCTCTCGACAAACAGGCGGCAGGTCGTCGATGGCAGCTATCACTGGGAATTGGAGGCTACAGAGAGTACCTTCGCCTATGTGCTGCCGGGCAGGCACGTCTCCTCCAACTTCCACCTGACCGTCGAGGCCGACCAGGTCGGCGGGCCGGACAGCAGCGGTTACGGGCTGCTGTTTCGCGTCGTCGACAGCGGGCATTTCCTGTACTTCGGGATCAACGAAAGTGCCGGTGAGTTCGCATTCCTGAAATACTACGACGGCGAGTGGACGCCCCTGATCGAGCCGACGTACAGCCCCGCCATTCGCCAGGATGGGCCAAACCATCTGGTAGTGGAGGCGGATGGGCTGCGCTATACGCTGTCCATCAACGACCGGTGCGTCGGTGAGGCCGAAGACGATAAGCTGGTCGCCGGGGATGTTGGCCTGATGGTGGACCTGTCTACCACTAACGTCACGAACGTCTTCGAGTTCGACAACTTCGAGCTGCGCCTGCCCTAGCGGCAAACGACAAGGTCTTGTAATCTTATTCAGGCCGACGTGTTGGCTAATGTATCCGGGGATAGGGAATCATCCATGAGCGACGCACCGATCACCATCCAGGCCGATGGCCGCATCCGCCTGCTGGCCGCCGTGCTGGCCCTGACCACCTGGCCCTTCCAGGAGCAGGACCAGCAGCAGCACGACATCCACCCCCACGCCAAGGCGACCCGCGACTACCTGCTGCCCGCCGAAAACCACCCGGCGGTGACGGCGATGCAGAACCTGATGGAGGCCGGGCACGCGCTCGACGCTATCTTCAGCTACTCCGCCTGCCTGGAGTGGCCGGCGCTGGACGTGCGCGCCGAAGCCGTCCCGGAGTGGGCCTCGAAGGATTGGGCGACGCACCTGCGCGACTTCATGGAGGCCAGCCGCCTGAGCAGCCTGTGGGAGCGCGACGCCGCCGCCTGGGAGGACGCCCGCCAGCAGGCCACGCGCGCCCTCTCCACCGGGCAGCCGGTCGAGTTCCTGACGCGGTTCTTCGGCCCGCTGGAGGTGAAGCCGGTCTTTCAGCCCAACCTGGCCTTTCCCACCGGCCGGGCGCTTGGCTTCCGGCGCGGTGACGAGATCGTGTGCGTGTGCCCGCCGCGCATCGCCTACGGGTTCAATCCCCCCTGGCCCTACGACGACGACCCCGCCGCCACCTACGCCGACGCGCTCGCCACCTACGCCAGGGTGCTGCTGCGCGAGTACCTGGATCGGCACCCCGAACGGGCCGAGGCCGCCCGCCAGGATAAGCTGCCCGTGCCCAACGCCTTCCGCGCCCGCTTCCCCGATTGGTTCGACCAGTTCGCCGTGCTGTTCACCAACGGGCTGACGGCCCTCTTCCTGGAGGAGACCTTCGGCGAGCGCGAGGCGAAGTCGTTCGTCGTGATGGTGCAGAAGGCGCACGGCTTCGATGTGATGCCCAGCGTGCTGGGTGTGCTCAAGCGCTACCTGGACGGGCAGGCCGTGGGCAGGTTTGGGCAGTTCGCCGACTACCTGTCGGTCTTCTCCCGGACGTTGAGCGTGGCCGAGAAGCTGCGGGGGATGTAGGCCGACCGGCACCCCCTCCCATCTGCGCCCGGCGCAGCGAGGATTGGCGCGGTCGAGTCTTGACATGCCTGCCAACCCGTCTTACAGTAGGTCTAAAGCAGCTTGGGCAGGAGTTTTACGCAGTTCAAGTCTATCTCGTGCCTGGGACTGACAAGGGGCTTAAGCCCCTTGTCAGTAAGTCCTGTTGGTATCTTGCCGGGAATGGAGCACCATGACGACCCAGGAGCAGGCCAGACAGACCGTCGCTGCCCTCATCGAGAAGTTCGAGAATCTGGGTGATCGGGGCCGCCGCGCCCTCAACGAAGCCAACACCCGCAAAGACTACATTCTGCCGCTCTTCGCCGCGCTCGGCTGGCGCACCGACGATTCGAGCGAGGTCGCCGAAGAGGTCAGGGTTGGCCGCCTGTTCGCCGACTACGCCTTCAAGGTCGGCGGCATCACCCGCTTTTTCGTCGAGGCCAAGGCCGCCAGCGTTGACCTGGAGGAGCGGCGCTGGGCCCAGCAGGCCGTCAGCTACGCCTACAGCAAGGGCGTGCCCTGGTCGGTGCTGACCGACTTCGAGGGCCTGAAGGTCTTCAACGCCGAGTGGGACACCGAGGATGTCAACCACCTGCGTGTCGCCGACCTGCGTTACACGCAGTACCTTGAGCACTTCGACGACCTGTGGGCGCTCTCCCGGCCCAGCCTGCTGAACGGCGGGCTGCGCGCGGTGTTCGAGCATCGCGGCGGCGCGGTCAAGAAGCGCCAGCCGGTCGACGAGCGGCTGTTCGGTCTGTTCAAGGAGTGGCGTCTCAACCTGATCAATATGTTCGTCGGGTACCAGCCGCCCGATACGCCGCTCCAGATGGGCCAGCTTGACGAAGCCGTGCAGCGCATCCTCGACCGCCTGATCTTCATGCGCACGCTCGAAGACCGCCACATCGAGGAGTCGATTCTGTGGCCGATCCTGGCGGACATGAAGGCCCGCCGGGGCGGTGATGCGTGGCGGCGGATCAAGCACGAGTTCCGGCGGCTCGACGAGGTATACGACAGCAACCTGTTCCGCGAGCACCTGGCCGATCACCTGGACGGCGACGAAAGCGCCTTCAAAGCCGTCCTCGACGGTCTCTACACCCCCGACGGCTCCGCCATCCGCTTCGACTTCTCCGCGATTGAGGCCGACGTGCTGGGCCGCGTCTACGAGCAGTATTTGGGCCACGTCACCGAGACGGTCAAGACCGAGGTCAGGCGGAACGGGCAGCGCTTCCTACCGGGGATGCAGCCCGCCAACGCCGCCACGTTCGAGCTGGTCAGCAAGCAGGCCAAGCGCAAGCAGCAGGGCATTTACTATACGCCCAAGTACATCGTGGACTACATCGTCGAGCAGACGTTGGGGAAGCTGCTGGAGGAGCGCGGCGGCGACCCGGAGTTCGTGCGCCATCTGGCCGTCCTCGACCCGGCCTGCGGCTCCGGCTCGTTCCTGATCGCCGCTTACCAGAAGCTCCTGGAGTTCTACGCCGAGGTGCGCCAGCTTTCCGGCCCCGAACAGCTGAGCGTGTCGAGATTCTCACCCGCCACATCTACGGCGTCGACCTCGACCCCCAGGCCGTCGAGATCGCCCGGCTGAATCTCATCCTGCGCGCGCTCAAGTCGCCCCAACTGCTGCCCGAACTGGACGACACCATCGTGCGCGGCAACTCGCTCATCGGCGGCGACCCCCAAACGCTGGAGAGCTACTTTGGCCCTGACTGGCGCGACAAGCACCCTCTGAACTGGGAAGAACGCTTCCCCCATGTCTTCGGCAGGTTGCCCCCCGGAGGGTCAGACAAGGGGCTTAAGCCCCTTGTCCCCGGCCAGCCCCCTGTTCCCGGCCAGCCCCTCGCCCTCTGGTTCGTTACGTTCGTGACGCACAACTCGCGCGTCTCCGAGCGCATGGTGACCTTTGGGGTGAAAAGCGGCACGCCGGTTGTCTTCGCACCCGAAGATCAGGTGCTCATTGCTCAGAAAATCGCCGACGCCTGCCGCCGCCACGATATACCCGTCGTGGCCTGCAACGTGCTGCCCGATCACGTCCACATGGTCATCGCCGCCGAGACGGAAGGCGACCTCAACGAAGCCGTGCGCAAGATCAAAGGCTCCAGCTCTTACGCCTTCCAGCGGGAGCGCGGCTGGGATAAGGGGCAGCACGTGTGGGCGCAGAAGTTTAACCGCATGGCGATTGGGGACGAAGACACACTTGCCCGCGTCATCCACTACGTCGACGACAACCACCTGAAACATGCCGAGCAGTGGGGGGACCGCCTGGTCGCCACCTGGGACAAGGGGCTTAAGCCCCTTGTCGATGCCCTGCGCGTCCCGCCGGAGCAGGCGGTGACGGGGGGGAAGCGCGGCGGCTTTGATGTGGTGATCGGGAACCCGCCGTACGTGCGGCAAGAGAGGCTAACCGACGAGAAAGATTACTTCGAAGCTCACTATAAATCACATCAGGGAACCGCAGACCTATATGTGTATTTCATAGAACGTGGTTTCGAACTTTTGCGGAAAAATGGACTAATGAGCTATATCGTCTCAAACAGCTTCATTAGAACGACTTATGGCGAGCGTTTGCGCGCGTATTTACGTGAACATTCGGCGATTCTCCGCATAGTAGACTTTGGTGGACTTGCGGTGTTCGAAAGCGCCAAAGACACCTACGTTTGCATTCCGCTGATTTCAAAACAAACGCCGCCCGATTCTACGCATGTATGTAAGATACACACTCTCGAAGAACTTGAATTGGCAGATTATGTCCTCGAACATCAGTTCCCCGTTCCGCTCTCGCAATTAGCGCCAGAAGGTTGGTCGTTGGTAAACCCGCGAACGCAGAAGCTCCTCAAGCGCTTAAAAGCGTCATGTGTGCCCTTGATCGAGTACGTAGATGGGAAGATATTTCGCGGCGTAACTACGGGCCTGAATGAAGCATTCGTTATTGATGCAGCCACTAAGGCAGAGTTAGTATCCGACGACCCAAGGAGCGCAGAGATCATTAAACCCTTCTTCCGAGGACAAGACGTTCGGCGCTATTATCGACGGGAACCTGACACTCACCTGATATTTACGCGGCGCGGGATCGACATCTCCCAATATCCAGCTATTGAGCGACACTTGTCCCAATTCAGGACAAGGCTCATGCCTAGGCCCGAAGATAAACGAGAGGAAACATGGACGGGTCGGAAGGCTGGTGCATATGAGTGGTTTGAAATACAAGACACAGTTGACTACTACGAATATCTAGAGAAACCGAAGATCGTTTATCCAGACATATCAAAGAACCCCCGATTCTATTTTGATGAAACGGGGGCATATATTGCCAATACTGCTTATTGCATCGGAGTTGATGACCTTTACATGCTAGGCATCCTTAACAGTAGGCTTTTTTGGTTTCTCATTAGCTCTATCAGCATCCCGTTCGGAATACGTGCAGGCGAGTATCGATACCGCCTCATTCACCAATACATGGCGAAAGTTCCAATTCGTGTCATCGACTCCTCCAACCCCGCCGAGGTCGCCCTCCACGACCGCGTGGTCGCCCACGTCGAGGCCCTGCTTGACCTGCACCAGCGCCTCCATGAGCTGCCGGAGGGTGTGGACGAGCGCCGCGAGGTCGAGCGCCAGATTGCCGGAGAAGACGCCGCCCTTGATGCCCTGGTCTATCAGCTCTACGGCCTCACCGACGAGGAGATCGCCATCGTTGAAGGCCGCGCCTAGCCGCCCTGCCCTCCCCTGTTGCTACGGGGGAGGTGCCCGAAGGGCGGAGGGGGTGGGCGCAGATGGGAGGGGGTGAGGGTGGCTACCCGCTAATTCCAACCCAACCCCAACCACATTCGAACATATGTTCAACTGACAACCCGCCCCTTTTCTGTTATACTGTAGCTGGAACATAAGTTCTAATCTTGCCGGGTGCGTTTCTTCGTTCCACCGGGGCGTGGAACACGGGCCGCTGCCGTAAGATCGAGGTGGCTCCCGCGTCCTGCTGGGGCGTGGCTCGCACCTGTCACCCCCGGCGTGAGCCAACTGCCGTAAGATCGAGGTTGGCGAGCGCCGCCGGGTGGAAGGAGAGTTTCGTAACGCGCACCGATCGGGCAGCCTGCTGCGGCTGGGCGATGTGGCGACCAGCCGGTCACCACGTCTGGGGTGAGCGAAGATCGCAGCCCTACGGCGTAACCTGACCGTTACCGGGCCTGACCGCGCACCGGGGGACTGTCTACTGAGGGCGTCCCCCGGTGATGGATGAGCAGCAGTGCAGGTGAGCCATGCCGACCTGCGGGCATCTCACCTCCCCCAATGTGCGCCCCGGCTGATACGCCATCAGCACGCAGGGCAAAAATCGCATATTAAGCTCGTGCTTGGCCGAACACGTGCAGGCTGACAAATTCAGGGAAACCTGCCTGGTACTCGTTCACCTCGACCGCCTTAAACCCCGCCCCCCGGATCGCCGCCCCCGTATCCCGCGTCAGGTGGCACCCATCGCCCACCAGCCGCCACACCGGGTTGACCAGCCGCTGCACGCGGTAAGTCGCCGTCCCCGGCGGTGCCGAGACGTGCTCCAGGAACAGAAACAACCCACCGGGTCGCAGCACCCGCCGGATCTCGCCCAGCGCCTTCTCCTGGTCGTCTACCGAACACAGCACGTGGATCGACACCACCGTGTCGAAGCGCCCATCGGGGAACGGCAGGTCTTCGGCAAATCCCTCCGCGGCGCGGTACTCCGCGATCCCCAGCCGCTCGGCGGTTGCGTGCAGGTAGGCCAGCATGTGCGGGTTGGAGTCGAGCAGCGTCAGACGCACCCCCGGCGGGTAGTGCGCCAGGTTGGTCCCGTCCCCCGCCCCGATCTCCAGCACGTCGCCATTGGCCTGGGCCAGCAGCGGGATGCGGACATCGCGCATGGCAGGGTCGTCCGGGTCGGGCGTCCCCCGGTCGCTGAGGAAGATGTGGTACATCCAGGCGAAAACGCGCTTGTACAGCCTCATCCGATCCATCCCGGCGATGCTCGCCTCTCGATCTGCATAACACCGGCAGGTGTCCTGGGTTAGCCTCCACCCGGAAGCAGTCGCCGGTCAGTCGGCCTGGCCGCCGATCTGCTCACGTGCATGGGCCAGCACTTCGTCCAGCGTCCCGAATATCTTGACCGACAGCCCGCCGTAGGGTACCAATGCCAGCGCCTTGGCCGCCATGCGAACCATGGTATCGCCCGCCGTGACCAGGACCGCGCGTATGTTGGGATGGCGCAAAACCGCCATCTCTCCCTGGGTGAGCAGCCTCAGCGCGGCCATCATGTCGTCGAAGCTCATCTGGAACGGGTGCACGTCGGTGGCATAGTATACCGGCTCTTCGCTGTCGTCTAGGATCTCCCGGATCCGCTCGATGGCGGCGGGGAGCTCGTTTTTAACGTCGAAGTCCTCAGGCACCGTGACCAGCAGTATAGGCTCACCGGCCAATAGCTCAACCCGGAAAGACATCTCACATCACTCCCTTCCGACTCGCTGCATTGTGTTAAGACGGACACTATACCCAATAGTACACACACCGCAGAGCGGTGTAAATGGAGGTTTCTCCTAATACCCTCGCACCTCAAAAACAACAGAGCCTCTTTGCGGAGGCTCTTTGGTGTGATCTGCCATCTGCTGCCGCTCACCCCGCCGACGGTGCTGCCTGCCCCTTGACCTGGGCGACGTACTCCAGGATCTCCTGGGCGCTCTGGCGCGCCGATTCGGCTTCCGCGCCCAGCATGATCGTCAGCTCGTCGAGGCGCTCCTCACCCTTGGCCAGCGTGACCTGGGTGATGGTGCGCTGTTCGACGACCTGCTTCTCAACCTTGAAGTGTGCGTCGCCGAAGCCCGCCAGTTGCGGCAGGTGAGTGACGACCATCACCTGGTGCTCCGGGGCCAGCGACCACAGCTTCTGCCCGACCACCGCCCCGATGCGCCCGCCGATCCCCTGGTCGATCTCGTCGAAGATCAGCGTGGGTGTCTCGTCGGCCCGCGAGAGCACGGCCTTGAGCGCCAGCATGATGCGCGATGTCTCGCCGCCGGAGGCGATGCGGGCGATGGGCTTGAGCGGCTCGCCGACGTTGGGCGCGATCAGGAACTCGACCTGATCGATGCCGGTCGCGTCGAAGGCGACGCGCTCCTCGCCGACCACCGCGCCGTTGGGGTCGTCCACCTGCTCGATGGACACGCCGAAGCGTGCCTCCTTCATGCGCAGGTCGGCCAGCTCGACCTCGACGGCGCTGGAAAGCTCACCCGCGATGGACGAGCGTGCCCGCGAGAGGGCTGCGCCCTGCTCGCCGATCTCGTGCAGCAGCCTGTCCTCCAGCGCCTGAAGCTCCTCGATGCGCTCGCCGCTGTGCTCGATGGCCTCAAGCTCCTCCTGGGCCTCCTGGGCCGCCTTGAGCAGCTCCTCGATGGTCTCGCAGCGGTACTTGCGCCTGAGCGCGTTGATCAGCTCGAGGCGGATCTCCACCTCACGCAGGCGGGCGGGATCGAACTCGATGCTCTCCTGGTAATCGGCCAGGCTGCGTCCCAATTCCTCGGCCTGGATGGACAGCGCTTCGGCCAATTCGGCCAGATTGCCCGCCCCCGCGTCGATCTTGACCAGTTGGGCGAGCGCCCCGGCGGCCTGCCCCAGGTGGTCGCTGGTCGAGGAGCCTTCCTCGTCGCCGTAGATGGCGCGGTACGCCTCGCCGGTCAGTTCGGCCAACTGCTCGGCGTTTCCCAGCCGCCGGGCCTCGTCGCGCAGGTCGTCGTCCTCGCCGCGCTTGAGCCGGGCGGCAGTGATCTCCTCGACCTGGTAGCCGAGCAGCTCGGCCCGCCGGGCGAGCGTCTCCTCGTCGGCGAGCAGCGCGCCCAGCTCGGCCCGCACCTCGTTCACCTGGTGGGCCAGTCTGGCGAAGGCCGCCCGCTGCTCCTCCAGGCCGCCGTAGCGGTCGAGCAGGTCGATGTGCAAGGCAGGCTTGAGCAGCGAGAGGTGCCCGCCCTGCCCGTGAATGTCGACCAGCCCCTCGGCGACCTCGCGCAGCAGGTTAAGCGTGACGGTGCGCCCGTTGACGCGGCTGATGCTGCGGCCCTCGCTGCGCACCTCGCGGCACAGGGTCAGCACGTCGGGTGCCTCGCCTTGCAGCTCCTCACGGGCGAGGATGGCGTCGACGTGCTCCAGGATGGGGCCTTCGTGCAGCACGAAGATCCCCTCCACCACGGCCACCGAAGCCCCGGTGCGCACCATCTCGCTGTCGGCCCGCCCGCCGAGCAGGAGCGAAACCGCGTCGAGGATGATCGACTTGCCCGCGCCGGTCTCGCCGGTCAGCACGTTGAACCCGTGCGAGAACTGGAGGGTGAGTTGGTCGATAATGGCAAAATCTTTGATTGTGATCTCAGCCAGCATAGTCTCTTTGCTTATCTTACCGTTGCAACCGTGAAAAAACGCCGCCCGGTCTGCGGCCCGACTCAAAACCTGATCCGACCGCCGCGCCCCAGGCGCAGACGCCCGATGGCCGCGCCCGTCCCGACGACGATGTAGATCCACCAGCTAATCGACGTGAAGCTGCCCAGGCTGTACAGAATGGGCGAGTAGGCGTAGGGGTCGGCATATTCGGGGTCGCCCGCCGCGGCGCTCAGGTAAAGCATCCCCAGGATCAGCGCTGGGACCAGCGCGACGATCAGCGCGCCCAGCACCATCCCCCCCGCCACCGCCAGCCACGAATACCTGCCGCGCCGCTTGCCCACAGCGCGGTGGGCCAGGTCGGCGATCAGCGCGCCCGCGAACGAGCTGGCCGGGATGGCGACGATCCACACAATAAAGAAGAGGCCCCCCAGCAGATTACCGATCAGGCCGATCACCAGCGCGGCGACGGCGCTGAGCGGCAGGCTAACGGCAAACTGGACCAGCGGGTCAAACCGCCCGGCCTCGTAGAAGACCGCCTGCTGGCCGCGCACGCACTCCTTGCAGCGGTAGCCGACCGGCGTGCGAACGGCGCACTGAACGCACATCGGGCGACCGCACTTATTGCACCGCAGCGAAGTTTGCACGTTGGGATGGACGGTGCAGTACAGAATTTCCTCTTCCTGTCCCTGTTGGATTTCTGCCTCGGCCATGAGTCCCTTACTCCATCTCACGTTTCGTCGTCGGCCCGCTCCGGTTCCAGGCGATCCAGGAGCGAGCGGTAGAAATACGTGCGCGTTCCCAGCCGGATAAAGCGGCTGACGTGCTGGCTGGCAAACACGTCGATGTGATCGCCGTCCCGCATCTCGAACTCGAACTGCCCGTCAACCGTCAGGATGGCCTGGTGATCGGTCCTGACGTGGATGCGAACCAGGCTGCCCTCCGACAGCACGATCGCGCGGCTGAACGACATGTGCGCGGCGATGGGCACCACCAGGATGTTGCGCAGCTCAGGCGGCAGGATCGGCCCGCCGACGGCCAGCGCGTAGGCGGTCGAGCCGGTGGGCGTGCTGACGATCAGCCCGTCGGCAATGTAGGTCGTCAGCAGGTCGCCGTCGACCTCGGCCCGCAGCCGGACCACGCGCGCCAATGACCCCCGGCTGACCACGATGTCGTTCAGCGCCAGGTGCTCGGCGAGCAGCCCGCTGTCGCGGTAGGTCCGGGCGGTGAGCATCATCCGCTCCTCGACCCAGCAGTCGCCGGACAGCGCGCGCGGCAGCCGCTCGCGCCAGTTGCCGGGCGTCATCTCGCACAGGAACCCCAGCCGCCCCATGTTGAGGCCCAGGACGGGAATTCCGTGAGGGGCCGCCATGCGCGCCGCGCGCAGCGTCGAGCCGTCGCCGCCCAGCACGACGATCAGGTCGGTCTCGGACAGGCGCGGACGGATGGCCTCCACGTCCCAGGTCAGGGCCAGCCAGGGCTTGTACCCCTGCCCGGCCAGCCAGGCGCGGATATCGTCGGCCACCGGGCGGGTGGCTTCAATCTTGGGATGGTACAATACGGCCACACGCTCGATCTGGCACTCGTCGGCTGCGGCGTCGGGCTGGCTGTCCATCGCGGCTCCTGCTCGCTGAATAGTGCTTGCTGCGGCATGTGCCCATGCGGGCGGCATTATACCTTATCACCGCCAGCCGCGTCGATCTTTGTGGATCGGCCCGGCTGCCGGGCAGCATCTTTACTGATGATAGCACACTTGTGCTAGATTGCAAGCGCAAAAAGCGGAGGTGAAAGCCATTCACGAGGAGGCCACATGACAGGCATCGAAACCGGGTTGGGGTTGGATATCGTGCTCTGGTTCCAGTCGTGGCGCACGCCGCTGGTCGAGGCGATCTTCCTGCCCTTTAACTACCTCGGCCTGAAGGACTTCTACATCGCCCTGCTGCCGCTGATCTACTGGTGCGTCGACGCGGCCTTCGGGCGGCGGCTGAGCATGCTGCTCCCGCTGTCGGTCTGGTCCCGCAACGTCTTCAAAGAGTGGTGGAAGCGACCGCGCCCCTACCACGTCTCGGACGCGGTGCGCAACGTGGTCGATCCGGGCGGGTACGAGCTGCCGAGCGGGCACACGCAGGACACGACCGCGCTGTGGGGCGTGATCGCCTGGCGGGTCAGGCGGCGCTGGGTGACGATCCTGGTGGTCGTCTATGCCGCCCTGATGGGCCTCTCGCGGGTGGTGCTGGGCGCGCACTACCCGCAGGGCGTGCTGGCCGGGTGGCTGATCGGGCTGGCCTGGGTGGGCGGCTACGCCTGGCTGGAGCCGCGCCTCAGCCGCTGGCTGGCGGCGCGGGGGTTGTGGGCGCAAATCGGGCTGGTGATCGGCGTCGCGGCGCTGGCGCTGGCGATCCAGCCGGGGCTGCTCGCGCCCGACTACCCAAGCACCCTCAACGAGACGGTGAGCGCGCTGGGGGTCTTCCTGGGGGCGGGGATCGGCTTTGCGCTGGAGGTGCGCCACGTGCGCTTCGACGCGCGCGGCGTGTGGTGGAAGCGCGCACTGCGCCTGGGGGTGGGTCTGGCCGTCGTGGTGGGGCTGCGCTTCGGGCTGAAGGCGGCCCTGGCCGGGCTTGGCCCGGATTGGGTCTGGCGGCTGGTGCGCTACGCCGTGCTCGGCCTGTGGATGGCCCTCGGCGCGCCCTGGGTGTTTGTTAAGGTGGGGTTGGCGGAGGGTGGGCGGGCGTAGTCGAAGTTACGTCGAGGTGGCTGCGGCCCTGCGCTCACGGTGCCATGTCTGCTGGGCAGACCACCTGGCCCGCGCCGATGAGGGGGATTAGTGCGCGGCGGTCGGGTCTGTTAAGCGGCCATCGGGATTCCTTGACAGTTCGTATATAATGAGTTGTATGTAATAGGTGGAATGAGTTGCATGGGGAGGGGGTCATGCGCCGTTCGACGCACCTCTTCGCGTCCTCGCTGGTTATCGCGCTCACAATCACGGTCCCGACGAGCCTCGGCCCAGGCTCGAACCATCTGAGTGGGGGCATCCCACCTGAACCGGGTGCCCTGCCCAACCTGCTGGAATTCACTGCCACCCCTGGCACGATGACAGCGCCCTTCACCGGTTGCGCCGATGTGACGTCGATCCCGGCGGCGGAGTGTGAGGTGCTGGTCGCGCTCTACGACAGCACCAACGGCCCCGGCTGGCACCGCAACACGAACTGGAAGCAGAACAACCAACCCTGCACCTGGTATGGCGTGACGTGCAGCGAGGCTCACGTCTCCGAACTCAACCTGAACTCGAATCTCCTGAGCGGGGCCATCCCGCCGGAGCTGGGCAACCTGTCCAACCTGCAAGTGCTCGACCTGTGGAAGAACCAGTTGAGCGGGGCCATCCCGCCGGAGCTTGCCAACCTGTCCAACCTGCAAGTGCTCGACCTGTGGAGCAACCAGTTGAGCGGAGCCATCCCGCCGGAGCTTGCCAACCTGTCCAACCTGGAGGAACTCGACCTGGCCGTCAATCAACTGAGCGGGGCCGTCCCGCCGGAGCTGAGCAGTCTGTCAAATCTGGAGAAACTCTACCTGTCTAACAACCACCTGAGCGGGGCTATCCCGCCGGAGCTGGGCGACCTGCCCAACCTGGAGAGACTATGGATGAGCATCAACGATCTGAGCGGATCCATCCCACCGGAGCTAGGCAGTCTCTCCAATCTGCAATCCCTCAGCCTGTGGGACAATCAACTGAGCAGGGCCATCCCGCCGGAGCTGGGTAACCTGTCCAATCTGGAGCAGCTCGACCTGGGCAGTAACCGACTGAGCGGCAGCATCCCACCGGAGTTGAGCGGCCTATCCAATTTGATCACCCTCTATCTGGGCAACAATGCGCTGTCAGGCGACATTCCATCCACTCTGACCAACCTGACAGGGCTGTGGGGGCTTAGCCTGAGCTACAATGCCCTGACCGCCTCCGACCCGGCGCTGGTTGCCTTCCTCAACGACAAAGATCCCGACTGGGCCTATACGCAGACCGCCCCGCCCGACGACCTGGCGGTCGCCAGCGTCGATCACGAGAGCATCACCCTCTCCTGGACGCCGATCCTCTACACCGGCGACGGCGGCTACTACGAGGTCGGCTATGCCGCATCGCCCGACGGGCCGTACACCGTCCGCGGCACCACTGCCAACAAGCGCGTGGGCGGCTACACCGTCGACGGGCTGGCGTCGGAGACGACCTACTATTTCCGCGTGCGCACCTTCACGCCCGCCCACGGCTCCCAGCAGAATGACGTGTGGAGCGGCTACACCACTGCCATCCCCGGCACGACGATAGGTTGCGCCGCCGTGACGGAGATCCCGCAGGCGGAGTGCGAGGCGCTGGTCGCGCTCTACGACGGCACCGACGGCGACAACTGGTACTACAACACCGGCTGGAAGCAGAACGACCAGCCCTGCACCTGGTATGGCGTGACGTGCGGCGGGGATCACGTCTCCCAGATCTGGCTGGCGGGCAACAACCTGGTCGGCAGTATCCCGCCGGAGCTGGGTGACCTGTCCAACCTGGAGTACCTCTCCCTGTGGAAAAACCAGTTGAATGGCAGCATCCCGCCGGAACTGGGGGGCCTGTCCAACCTGGAGATCCTCTCCCTGGGCCGCAACGCGCTGGCGGGCGAGATTCCGCCGGAGCTTGCCAACCTGTCCGGGCTGACAGCGCTCAACCTGGGCTACAACATGCTGACGGCGACCGGCGACCCGCCGCTGAGCTTCCTGAGCAGCAAAGACCCCGACTGGGCCGACACGCAGACCGTCCCGCCCGCCGACCTGGCGGTGACCATCACCGGCGGCGACCTCACGTCGGCGGACATCACCCTGACCTGGACGCCGATCCTCTACACCGGCGATGGCGGCTACTACGAGATCAGCGTCGCGCCCTCACCCGAAGGGCCGTACACGGTGGTCGGCACGACCGCCAACAAGATGACGAACAGCTGCACAATCGGCGGGCTGGATGTCGGCGCGACCCCCTACCTGCTGGTGCGCACCTTCACGCCCGCCCACGGCGACCAGCAGAACAGCCTGTGGAGCCTGTACGCCTACGTGCTCGTCGTGCTGCCGGAGTGAGTCCACCCAGGCAAAGAGTGGTGAGTTGCCCGCACCGATGAGGGAGCGTGAGCGGCGGGGTCTGGTAAGCAGTCATCGGGATTCCTTGGCAGTTCGTATATAATGAGTTGTATGTGATAGGTGGGATGAGTTGCATAAGAGGAGGGGGGCATGCGCCGTTCGACGCACCTCTTAGCTTTCTCGCTCGTTATCGCGCTTACGATCGTGGCCCCGACGGGCTGCGGCCCAGGCTCGACTCACCAGGGTGGGGGCACTCCAACTGAACCGGGTGACCAGTCCAACCTGCCGGAATTCACCGCCACCCCCGGCGCGACGACGGCACCGCCTCTCACCGGGTGCGCCGACGTGACGCCGATCCCGCAGGCAGAGTGTGAGGCGCTGGTTGCGCTGTACGACAGCACCGACGGAGACAACTGGGGCGACAACACCGGCTGGAAGCAGAACAACCAACCCTGTACCTGGTACGGCGTGACGTGCAGCGGGGATCACGTCTCCGAGCTCGACTTGTACGATAGCCAACTGAGCGGCAGCATCCCGCCTGAATTGGGTGACCTGTCCAACTTAGTGAGCCTCAAACTGTCCCGGAATGACCTGAGCGGGGCCATCCCACCGGAGCTGGGGGGCCTGTCCAATCTGGAGTACCTCGTCCTGTTCAAAAACCAGCTGAGCGGGGCCATCCCACCGGAACTGGGTGACCTGTCCAATCTGTACCGCCTCGACCTGGGCGAGAACCAACTGAGTGGGGGCATCCCGCCGGAGTTGGGCCGCCTGTCCAACCTGGAGGACCTTGACCTGTCCGACAACCAACTGAGTGGGGGCATCCCGCCGGAGCTGGGTGACCTGTCCAATCTGGAGACCCTCGACCTGGGCAAGAACCAACTGAGTGGGGGCATCCTGCTGGAATTGGGGAGCCTGTCCAACCTGGAGTACCTCTCCCTGGAAGACAACCAACTGAGTGGGGCCATCCCGCCGAGGCTGGGCCGCCTGTTTGACCTGTGGTCCCTTAGCCTGTGGGGCAATCAGTTGAGTGGGGGCATCCCGCCGGAGTTGGGGGACCTGTCCAACCTGGCGTACCTCGAGCTGTATGACAACCAGTTGAGCGGGGCCATCCCACCGGAGCTGGGGGGCCTGTCCAACCTGCAGGTACTCAACCTGTGGGACAACCAACTGAGCGGGGCCATCCCACCGGAGCTGGGGGGCCTGTCCAACCTGGAGTACCTCTCCCTGTCCAACAACCAGTTGAGCGGGGCCATCCCGCCGGAACTGGGTGACCTGTCCAATCTGTATCGCCTCAACCTGGGCAAGAACCAACTGAGTGGGGGCATCCCGCCGGAGTTGGGGGGCCTGCCCAACCTGGAGGGCCTTAACCTGGAGGAGAACCAACTGAGTGGGGCCATCCCACCGGAGTTGGGGGGCCAGTCCAACCTGAAGGACCTCAGCCTGGAAGACAACCAACTGAGCGGGGGCATCCCGCCGGAGTTGGGGGGCCTCAACCTGGAGTTCCTTGAGCTGGCCCGCAATGCACTGTCGGGCGACATTCCACCTGCCCTGGCCAATCTGACGGCGCTGCGGGTGCTCTATCTGGACTACAACGCCCTGACCGCCTCCGACCCGGCGCTGGTCGCCCTCCTCAACGACGAAGCCCCCGGCTGGGATACCACGCAGACCGTCCCGCCTGACGGCCTGACGGCGACCATTACCGGCACCGACCTCACGTCGGCGAACATCACCCTGACCTGGACGCCGATCCTCTACACCGGCGATGGGGGCTACTACGAGATCAGCGTTGCGCCCTCACTCGAAGGGCCGTACACGGTGGTCGGCACGACCGCCGACAAGACGGCCAACAGCTACACAATCAGCGGGTTGGATGTCAGCGCGACCCCCTGCCTGCTGGTGCGCACCTTCACCCCCGCCCACGTTGTCCAGCAGAACGACCTGTGGAGCCTGTACACCTACGTGCTCGTCGCGCTGCCGGAGTCTGAGCCCACCCAGGCGGAGGGCGGCGAGTTGGCCCGCGCCGGTGAGGGGGATTAGTGCGCGGCGGTCGGGTCTGGTAAGCAGCCACCGGGATTCCTTGACAGTTCGTATATAATGAGTTGTATGTGATAGGTGGGATGAGTTGCATAAGGGGAGGGGGTCATGCGCCGTTCGATGAACCTCTTCGCGTCCTCGCTGGTTATCGCGCTCACAATCACGGTCCCGACGAGCCTCGGCCCAGGCTCGAACTATCTGAGTGGGGGCATCCCACCCGAACCGGGTGCCCTGCCCAACCTGCTGGAATTCACCGCCGCCCCCGGCACGATGACAGCACCCTTCGCCGATTGCGCCGGCGTGACGCCGATCCCGGCGGCGGAGTGTGAGGTGCTGGTCGTGCTGTACGACAGCACCAACGGCCCCGGCTGGCACCGCAACACGAACTGGAAACAGAACAACGAACCCTGCACCTGGTACGGCGTGACGTGCAGCGAGGATCACGTCTCCGAACTTGACCTGCACTGGAATGACCTGGGCGGGGGCATTCCGCCGGAGCTGGGGGGCCTGTCCAATCTGGAGTTCCTCGACCTGCACTGGAATGACCTGAGCGGGGGCATCCCATCGGAGCTGGGGGGCCTGTCCAATCTGGAGTTCCTCGACCTGACCGGGAATGACCTGAGCGGAAGCATCCCGCCGGAACTGGTGGGCCTGTCCAGCCTGAAGACCCTCGACCTGTCCGAGAACGACCTGAGCGGAAGCATCCCACCGGAGCTGGTGGGCCTGTCCAATCTGGAGGTCCTCGACCTGTCCGAGAACCACCTGAGCGGGGGCATCCCGCCGGAGCTGGGTGACCTGCCCAATCTGGAGGAACTCACCCTGAGCTTCAACCCACTGCGCGGGAGCATCCCACCGGAGCTGGGCCACCTGCCCAACCTGGAGACCCTCAACCTGATCGCGAATGGCCTGAGCGGGGCCATTCCGCCGGAGCTGGGGGACCTGTCCAACCTGGAGACCCTCAACCTGGCCTCTAATAACCTGAGCGGGGGCATCCCGCCGGAGCTGGGGAACTTGTCCAGTCTGGAGTACCTTGTCCTGTTCTCGAATAGCCTGGGTGGGGGCATCCCGCCGGAGCTGGGGAACCTGTCCAATCTGAAGAGCCTCCATCTGGTCGACGACCGACTAAGCGGAAGCATCCCGCCGGAGCTGGGCCGCCTGTCCAACCTGGAGGGCCTCACAATGTGGGGGAACCACTTGAGTGGGGCCATCCCGCCGGAGCTGGGCCGCCTGTCCAACCTGGAGTACCTCGGGCTGTACTGGAATGACCTGAGCGGGGCCATCCCACCGGAGTTGGGTAACCTGTTCAACCTGAGGTACCTCTACCTGTGGGGTAACCAACTGAGCGGCAGCATCCCGCCGGAGATGGGCCGCCTGTCCCACCTGTGGGAACTCAGGCTGTCCGAAAACCAACTGAGCGGGAGCATCCCGCCGGAGCTGGGCCGCCTGTCCAACCTGTGGGAACTCGACCTGTCCGAAAACCGGCTCAGCGGGAGCATCCCACCGGAGCTGGGCCGCCTGTCCGATCTGCGGCTCCTCTATCTGGACAACAATGCGCTGTCGGGTGAGATCCCGCTCGCGCTCACCAACCTTGTCGAGCTGCACGTCGGATTCGGGGGCGACGTTGTTGATTTCGGCTACAATGCCCTGACTGCCTCCGACCCGGCGCTGGTTGCCTTCCTCAACGACAAGGACCCCGACTGGGCCTACACGCAGACCGTCCCGCCCGACGACCTGACGGAAGCCATCACCGGCACCGACCTCACGTCGGCGGACATCATCCTGACCTGGACGCCGATCCTCTACCAGGGTGACGGCGGCTACTACGAGATCAGCGCCGCGCCCTCACCCGAAGGGCCGTACACGGTGGTCGGCACGACCGCCGACAAGACGGCCAACAGCTACACAATCGGCGGGCTGGATGTCGGCGCGACCCCCTACTTGCTGGTGCGCACCTTCACGCCCGCCCACGGCGACCAGCAGAACGACCTGTGGAGCGACTACACTGTTGCCATCCCCGGCACACCGACAGCGCCCTTTACCGGTTGCGCCGACGTGACGCCGATCCCGGAGGCGGAGTGTGAGGCGCTGGTCGCGCTGTACGACAGCACCAACGGCCCCGGCTGGCAGACCAACACCAGATGGAAGCAGGACAACAAACCCTGCACCTGGTATGGCGTGACGTGCAGCGAGGATCACGTCTCCGGACTCGACCTGGAGGGCAACCAACTGAACGGGGCCATCCCCCCGGAGTTGGGCCACCTGTCCAATCTGGAGGTCCTCTACCTGTACGACAACCAACTGAGCGGGGGCATCCCGCCGGAGCTGGGGGGCCTGTCCGACCTGAGGGAACTCGACCTGTACAGCAACCAACTGAGCGGGGCCATCCCCCCGGAGTTGGGTAACCTGTCCAACCTGAAGATCCTCTACCTGAACAGCAACCAACTGAGCGGAGCCATCCCACCGGAACTGGGGGGCCTGTCCAACCTGGAGGCCCTCTACCTGTGGGACAACCGCCTGAGCGGGGCCATCCCACCGGAGTTGGGCCGCCTGTCCTACCTGGGGGAACTCGCCCTGTCCTACAACCAGCTAAGCGGGGCCATCCCACCGGAGTTGGGTAATCTGTCCAACCTGAAGTACCTCTACCTGAACGGCAACCAACTGAGCGGAGCCATCCCACCGGAGCTGGGTAACCTGTCCAACCTGGAGGGCCTCAGCCTACGCCGCAACCGCCTGAGCGGGGCCATCCCACCGGAGCTGGGTAACCTGTCCAACCTGGTGCGCCTCTACCTGGACAACAATGCGCTGTCGGGTGAGATCCCGCTCACGCTCACCAACCTTGTCGAGTTGGGTGGCCTTCACTTGGCCATTGTTGATTTCGGCTACAATGCCCTGACTGCCTCCGACCCGGCGCTGGTCGACTTCCTCAACGACAAAGACACCGACTGGGATACCACGCAGACCGTCCCGCCCGCCGACCTGACGGTGACCATCACCGGCATCGACCTCACGTTGGCGGATATCACCCTGACCTGGACGCCGATCCTCTACACCGGCGATGGCGGCTACTACGAGATCAGCGTCGCGCCCTCACCCGAAGGGCCGTACACGGTGGTCGGCACGACCGCCAACAAGATGACGAACAGCTGCACAATCGGCGGGCTGGATGTCGGCGCGACCCCCTACCTGCTGGTGCGCACCTTCACGCCCGCCCACGGCGACCAGCAGAACGAGCTGTGGAGCCTGTACGCCTACGTGCTCGTCGTGCTGCCGGAGTGAGCCCACCCAGGCAAAGAGTGGTGAGTTGCCCGCGCCGATGAGGGAGCGTGAGCGGCGGGGTCTGGTAAGCAGCACTGGAAATTCCTTGATAGTTCGTATATAATAGCATGTAACAAGTGGGGTGAGTTGCATAGGGAGAGGGTGCCATGCGTCGTTCGATGCACCTCTTCGCGTTCTCGCTCGTTATCGCGCTCATCATCACAGCCTGCACCGATGTGCCGGAAATCTCCTTAACAGCCGATGGTGAGCAGCCGGAAGCAGCCCCATCCGGCGACCTGCCCCCATCCGAAGCGCGGGGCGCGTCGACCGTCGGGGAGGGACCTGTGCCGGTCCCGCCGCCCGACGAGGAGATGCCACCTCCCCCGCCGGTACAGCCTCAGCCGCCGGAGAGCGCTGGCGCGCCGCCCACGTCGTCGGCGGCGGGCGAGAGCGCTCACCCCCCACCCGACGCCCTGTCCGCCGGTGAGGTTCTGCTGCCCGACCCGGATCGGGAGCGCCCCTCCGGCGATGATCGCGAAGACAGGGCGGCAGCCGCAGCCGCCGATCCGCCTGTGAGCGCCGACCCCTGGACAAGCTGCGCCGATGTGACGGAGATCCCGCAGGCGGAGTGCGAGGCGCTGGTTGCGCTGTACGACAGCACCGACGGCGACAACTGGGACGACAACACCAACTGGAAGCAGAACAACGAGCCCTGCACCTCCCCCTGGCACGGCGTGTCGTGCGTCGGGGGTCATGTCTATGCCCTGTGGCTAAGCAGCAACCAGCTGAGCGGCAGCATCCCGCCGGAGTTGGGTAGCCTGTCCAATCTGTGGTGGCTCCACCTGGAGGGCAACCAGCTGAGCGGGGCCATCCCGCCGGAACTGGGGGGCCTGTCCAACCTGGAGGGTCTCTACCTGCACAACAACGCGCTGGCGGGCGAGATTCCGCCGCAGCTTGCCAACCTGTCCTGGCTGGCAGGGCTCGACCTGGGCTACAACGTGCTGACGGCGACCAACCCGACCTTGATCGCCTTCCTCGACGTCGAAGACCCCGACTGGGCCGAAACGCAAACCGTCCCGCCCGACGACCTGGCGGTCACCGGCGCCGACCACGAGAGCATCACTCTCTCCTGGACGCCGATCCTCTACACCGGCGACGGCGGCTACTACGAGGTCGGCTATGCCACGTCACCCGGTGGGCCGTACACCGTTCGCAAAACTGCCAACAAGAGCGCGGGCGGCTACACCGTCGACGGGCTGGCGTCGGAGACGACCTACTACTTCCGCGTGCGCACCTTCACGCCCCACCACGGCGACCAGCAGAATGACCTGTGGAGCGGTTACACCACTGCCATCCCCGGTACGACGACAATACCGCCCTTCACCAGTTGCGCCGCTGTGACACAGATCCCGAAAGCGGAGTGCCAGGCGCTGGTCGCGCTGTACGACAGCACCGACGGCGACAACTGGGACGACAACACCAACTGGAAGCAGACCGGCCAGCCCTGCACCTGGTACGGCGTGTCGTGCAGCGGGAATCATGTCTACTCTCTCGACCTGAGGAGCAACACTCTGGTCGGCAGCATCCCGCCCCAACTGGGCAGCCTGTCCAACCTGGGGTACCTCAACCTGAACAGTAACCAGCTGAGCGGGGCCATCCCGCCCCAACTGGGCAGCCTGTCCAACCTGCAAGTGCTCGAACTGAACGGCAACCAGCTGAGCGGGGCCATCCCACCGGAGTTGGGCGGCCTGTCCAATCTGGAGTGGCTCGGCCTGACCAGCAACCAACTGAGCGGGGCCATCCCGCCGGAGCTGGGCGACCTGTCCAATCTGTGGGGCCTCAACCTGACCAGCAACCAACTGAGCGGGGCCATCCCGCCGGAGCTGGGCAACCTGTCCAACCTGCAGTACCTCTACCTGTCCAACAACCAACTGAGCGGGGCCATCCCGCCGGAACTGGGGAGCCTGTCCAGCCTGGACCTCCTCGACCTGAGAGCCAACCAACTGAGCGGGGCCATCCCACCGGAGCTTGCCAACCTGTCCGGGCTGGCAGTGCTTGACCTGGGCTACAACATGCTGACGGCGACCGGCGACCCGCCGCTGAGCTTCCTGAACAGCGAAGACCCCGACTGGGCCAACACGCAGACCGTCCCGCCTGATGGCCTGGCGGTGGTCAGTGTGGATAGTGGCAGCGTGCAGCTCTCGTGGACGCCGATCCTCTACACCGGCGACGGCGGCTACTACGAGATCGGCGTGTCGCCCTCGCCGGGCGGGCCGTTCGGGGTGGTCGCCAGCACGGCCAACAAGAGCGCCAGCGGCGGCACGGCGATCAAGCTGTCGCCGGAGACGACCTACTACCTCGCGGTGCGCACCTTCACGCCCGCCCACGGCGCCCAGCAGAACGACCTGTGGAGTGACTTCAGCACGCCGGTCTCGGCCAAGACGCCAGCCGTCTACAGCCCGGCGGTGGTGGAGAGCGTGGACGACGTGACGTTCGTCGGGCCTTCGGGCGGGCCGTACCAGATCGAGGTGACGCTCACGATGCTGGTGCCGATCTGCGGGGGCCGCACCAAGATCGAGCAGTGGCGTGATGGCAGCACGGCCTACGTGGAGATCACGCGCAAGAAGCCGAGGGGCGGGTCGTGCGCGCCGAGCATGAAGGAAGTTGAGCTGGTGATCGTGCTGGATGGGACGTTCGACGCCAGCACGACGTGGACGATCAACATCAACGGCTACGAGCTCGTGGTGGACGTGCCGAGTTAGCGGGATACCGCATCACACACCAGGGGGCAGTCTGCGGGCTGCTCCCTTTTTCTAACCCTTTTCCAATTGACATCCCCCCACCCTATGCTATAATGAATAGAACGTTAGTTCTAGTTAGCGCCTGCGAGGCACGACGCTCACGTCGGCGGACGGTCGCCGGACTTCGCATCGCGCGGAAAGGATCGTTGCGCACAGATGGGCAGCCCCCATACACGGTCGCGCTCCCCGTCCAGAACGCGCGGCGTGTGGGGAAAGTGCGGCTGCCATCCCCACCCCCGGCTCCATTGACATCGGCACATTGCATCGTAGGGGCACGGCACGCCGTGCCAGGTGTAGGGGCGACCGGCCGCTCGCCCCTACCGGAGTACGTCACGTTTGTTCGGGCGGATGAGCGTAGTGAGAAAGTGCGACTGCCATCTCACGCAGGCCGGGTATGCGCGTGCGTTCCGCGCCACAAACGCCGAACCGCACGCGATGGATGAGGCGGCAGCGTAAGTGAGTCATGCCAACCTGCAAGGCAGATCACTACCCCGCCTGTGCGCCCCGGCAAATTCGCCATATAAGCGGGTACAAATAGAATACCGCGCCGCCGACCACCAACAGGTGTCACAAGCCCGAGGGCGTGCTACAATCAGCGCCATGTACGAACAACCGACCCGTCCCAACCGGTCCGCTCCGGACGAATACGACCAGCCGACGGCGCCCGCCGCTCCCTCCGACCCGCCCACGCGCTACCACGCGCAGGAGCCGGTCCCGGAAGAACCTGGGCCTCCGCCCGCTCCGCCGCCCGCCCCCAAAAAACGGCGGCGCAGGCGCAAACCCGACCGCCAACGTGGCTGTTGGGGCTGTCTGCGAACCGCCCTGGCCGTCGGCGCGATGGCACTGGCCGCCGTCGTCTTCACGCTCGTCGTTGCCGGGCTGATCGTCTACCGCTCGCTGTCCGGCGAATTGGCCGCCGACCTGGAGAAGCTGCAATCGCTGGAGGGCGTCGAGGACTTCGAGACCACGCGCATCTACGACCGCGACGGCAACCTGCTCTATGAGGTCTTTGAGGAGGGCCGCCGCACCGAGGTGCCCCTCGACCAGATCCCCTACGCCGTGCGCTGGGCGACCATCGCCACCGAGGATGACACCTTCTACGAAAACCCCGGCTTCGACCCGCCGTCCATCCTGCGCGCGGCTTACCAGTGGTACCGGGAGGGCGAGATCATGTCCGGCGGCAGCACCATCACCCAGCAGTTGGTGCGCCAGATCGTCTTCAGCTACGAGGAGCGCAGCGAGCAAACTCTGCGCCGCAAGCTCAAAGAGGCGGCTCTGGCCTACGTGATGACCCGGCAGTCCTCCAAGGACGAGATCCTGGAGCTGTACCTCAACGAGGTCTACTACGGGAACCTGGCCTACGGCATCGAGGGCGCGGCGGACGTTTACTTTGACAAACCCGCCCGCGACCTGACCGTCGGCGAGGCGGCCTTCCTGGCCGGGCTGGTGCAGTGGCCCGCCGGGTACGACCCGTACACCAACTTCACCGCCGCCAAGGTGCGCCAGCGCGATGTGCTCGACCTGATGGTGCTGCATGGCTATCTGGCCCCTGAAGAGGCCGACGCTGCCTTCAACCAGAAGCCGCTCACCGTCACCGACCTTGCCAGCCCGGATGTCCCGCTGGTCGCCCCGCACTTCACCGTCGAGGCGCGCCGCGAATTGGGCGAGCTGCCCGGCCTCGACCCGGCGCTGATCCGGCGCGGCGGTCTCAAGGTCTACACCACACTCGACCAGGATTACCAGGACCTCGCCCAGGAGATCGCCGCGCAGCACGTGGCCGAGGTGCGCGACGAGTACAACCTGACCAACGCCGCGCTGGTCGTGCTCAATCCCTACACCGGTGAGGTGCTGGCTATGCTGGGCAGTGTCGACTACGACGACGAGTCGATAGATGGCAATGTCAACGTCGTCCTCTCGCCGCAGCAGCCGGGCAGTGCCATGAAGCCCCTGACCTATGCCCTCGCGTTGGAGCAGGGCTGGACTGCCGCCGACATCCTGTGGGACGTGCCGATGGCCTACGACACCGGCGTCGGCGAGGGCTTCGACTATGAGCCGGTCAACTACGACCTGCGCTTTCACGGCCCGGTGCGCCTGCGCGACGCGCTCGGCAACTCGTACAACATCCCCGCCGTGACGCTGCTGCGTGAGGTCGGTGTGTCCAACCTGCTGGAGTTCGCCCAGCGCCTCGGCATCGAGAGCCTGGGCGACGATGCCTCGCTCTACGGTCTGTCGCTGACGCTCGGCGGTGGTGAGCTGACTCCGCTCGAATTGACGATGGCCTTCGCCGCCTTCGCCAATGGCGGTCACCGTGTCGAGCCGCACCTGATCAACCGTGTCGAGGACCGCGATGGCAACGTGCTTTACGAAGCGCCCAACCAGGTCGGTGAGCGGGTGCTCGATGAGCGGGTTGCCTTCGTCATCAGCGACATCCTGGCCGACAATCAGGCGCGCACCCCGGCCATGGGGGCGGAGTCGCCGCTCAGGCTCGACTTCCCCGCTGCTGCCAAGACCGGCACCACCAACGACTTCCGCGACAATTGGACGGTCGGTTATACGCCGCATCTGGTGGTCGGCGTGTGGGCCGGTAACACCGACAACACGCCCATGGCCGAGGGCACCTCCGGGCTGACGGGCGCTGCGCCCATCTGGCACGATTACATGACTGCCGTTTACGAGCAGTCCGGTCTGGTCGAGGGGCTGACGCGGCCTGGCACGATCCCGTTGCGCGGCGAGTTCGTGCCGCCCTCCGGCGTCGAGCAGCGACCGGTGTGCGTGCTCTCGCAGTTACGCGACCCCCTGCCCGCCGAGGAAGGTTGCAGCGGGCACCGCAGCGAGTGGTTCTTGATCGGTGATGCCGGTGATGAGGAGGCAGCCACCGATCTGCCGACCCCCACCGCCGAGCCGCTGTTGGACGAAGAAGGCCAGCCGCTGCCCCCCGCCCGCCTGGAGATCGAGCCGGGGTTGTGGGTGATCGCCGTGCTGCCGCTCGATGAGGAGGCGCAGGCGACCGTCGTCGAGACGCTGTCCGAAAGTTGGGCTGCCCTGCCTGACGGCGTGCCGGTGCCGTCCGCGCCCCTGTACTGCCAGGTCCCGCCGGAGCTTACCGACCGCGAGGGCTTGAGCCTCCAGATCTTCATCGCCGCGCCCGACAAGCCCGTCGATGCCGTCAGGGCGCGCAACTGGGCTTACGAGCACAGCGTCCCGATTGAGCCGGGCATCGCCTGCCCGCCGGAGCTGGTCGATAAGCTGCTTGGTGAGGAGGGGATTGGCTACGACGAGGTGACCGGTGCGACTTACCAGATCGACAGCCCGCAGCCCGGTGAGGAGGTGTACGGCGTGATCCCCGTGATCGGCACGGCGGCCTTCGACCCGGCCCGCGTCCTGTATTACAAGCTGGAGATCGGTGGGGGAAGCCTGGAGGGCTGGGTGACGTTCGGCGAGACGCACAATCAGAGCGTGGCCGATGACGTGCTGGAGTACCTGCACGCCGACGCGCTGCCGCCCGGCGATTACACCATCCGGCTGGTGCTGGTGCGCACCGATGGCAACTTCCTGCCACCCTACAGCGTGCCGGTCAAGGTCGTGCCGACGCCGCCCCCTGAGTCGCCGTGACACGAAACGCAAGTGAACCGGCCAGGATGATGATCCCCATGAAGGCGAAGGCGTAGGTCAGCGAGAAGTCGCCGATGCGGCCTATCAGCAGCCCCATCAGGGCCACGTAGAACCCTGAGAACATGCTGATCAATGATAGGACGGTGGCCCTGTTTTTGCTGTCGATGTGCCTGTTCAGGTGGCCGGAAAAGATGGGGTCTTTCAGGCTCATCGAGCCGTACAGGAGGCAGAAGGTCACCACCGAGGCCAGTGGGTGCACGGCCACGGCCACGACCAGGTAGAGAACACCCGGTAGGCCGGTAACCAGCAGCAGGCTTGCCTGCGTGCCGAGTCGTTCCTCCAGCCAGTAGGCGTAGCGCGCGCCGACGATGCTCAAACCGGACGCCAGCGCCAGCGCCAGGCCAAGCCAGAGCGAGGGTACGCCTGCCTCGACAAAGCGCGGCTGGTAGAAGCTCAGCAGGTAGTTGATGAAGGGGATGGTCGCCAGCGACCACAGCACCAGGCGGCGAAAGCGCCGGTTGCCCTTCAGCGTTTTGACCCCGTCCGCCAGCAGCTTGAATGAGCTATCCCCCATCCCCTGGCCCGGCTCGCTCTCCGGCTCTTGCAGCGTGAAGCTGATCAGACAGCCGACCGCCACCGCGCAGGCGGTCACGATGATGGCCAGGACAAACCGCTCCTGGGTGAGGTTGCTGGCGATCAGCAGCCCCCCGGCCACGTTGGCGAGCAGGTTCGCCAGGCGCTGGGCCGAGCTGATGAAGCCCATCGCTTTGCTCATTTCGTCTGCGCGCCCGCTCGCTTTCAGTGAATCGTAAACAAGGGCCTCCAGACAGCCCGATGAGAAGGCGAACCCAAGTCCCCCCACCACTGCCGCGAGAGCGAAAGCCCAGTAGCTGCCCGCGAAGACGTAAATCACCTCGCCCAGCACCTGGAGCGCCAGCGCGATGTTGATCGAGCGTTTGCGACCCAGGCGGTCGGCGAAGATGCCTGTCGGGACTTCGGCCAGGAACATGGTGCCGACGATAAGGCCCCACAGCGAGTTGATTTGGAGGTAGCTCAGGTTTTTGCCTTGCAGGTACAGGGTGCCCACAGGGGTGTAAAAGTAAAGGGTGGCGAAGAAGTAGCTGATCGCCAACCCGGTCACGTTGCCCCGGCCAAAGGGGAACAGTCTATTACCCAGGGTTTGGGGGTGCTCTATGGTACGCTCCCGGCAGAAAGGCATTGTGTGGATATATACGAACTACCAAAATTATACCCCCTCTCACCGGTGACGTTGGCGAGAGGGGGTAGTTTTCAAGGACTGCACTGCGCGTCTGCTCACTCGCAGATGCACTTCTCCTTGTTGGCTTTCTGCATCCCAAACTTATCCCGGCAGATCTGGCCGGTCAGCGTGCAGATGCACGAGTTGGTGTCGGGGTCACGCACCCAGTACGGTTGGTACTTGGCTGTGGAGTGGATGCACTCTACCGGCGGGCGGAAGATCTCGATGATGAAAGGCGCGGAGACCTGGGCCGTCGCGCCCTCGATGGGCGTGTAGACGTGCTTGTAGGTCTGGGCCGCCTCGTCGTAGACTGCCTCGTAGGTCTCCGGCTCGATCCTGACTATCGTCGGGCAGTAGGCGCAGATCGGCTCGCCGTAGAACCCAAACGGCCCCATCGTGAACAGCTCGCTCCCCGGGTTGTCGGCCCAGTGGTGGTTGGAGCGAAGCTCGACGTACCCGTCGTTCAGCGTGGGGAAGGGGCTGGTGTACTGCCCCAGCGAAACGCGGTACGACCCGTTCACGCCCTCCGGGAAGGAGTAAGCCTGCCAGGTGAACGTGATCGTGCCGTTGCCGTCGTAAACGTTGAAGTTGCCGACAAACTCCTCAGCCTCGTTCAGACCGTCCTTGTCGTAGTCGTAGATCACAGGCGAGTCGGTCCTGAGCGGTGTCGTCGTCACGGTGACCGTGGTGGTCTCTGCTTCACCCGCCTGGGCGATCCCGACTATGACCAGCACGAGCGGCACGACGGCCAGCATTGCCACGCCTGCCAATTTCAGGTGTCTCACTTTGATGCGCATCTGGTTTTCTCCTATGTCGTGTGCTTTGTTTATCCCAGCCGATGTGGGGACGCGGGCGGTGCTTTGCAACCAGGGAGAGCTTACGAGCGGCCCTGGCGCGTGCCACGCGATCCCTTTCCGCATCGATCACGCCAGATTATACCAGAAAGCCGCTCCCTTTTCGCCACGCGTCCGTCGAATGGATCGACCTCTCACTCTGTTTGCGTGAGCGCTGGCGACTCCCCGGCTACCAGTGCGTGCACATCATCGACCATCGCCTGTATAGCGTGTCGATAAGGGTTATCCGCGAGACGATCTAGTGACTCTTGCCAGTTATTGAGTGCGTGCTGCGCTTGATTAATGAGGGCCGCAGGGGACTCGTCCATCGCAAGGCGGTACCTTAGATAGTGATACAGCAAAACAAAGCCCGGGGGCAGACCGCGCTTCATATTGGGTTTAATGGGTTTCATCTGGTTGATGGCCGCCCTGGCCCGCTCCATATCACCGGCCAGATAGTAGCCCCACGCGCACAACACCAGGAACAGATTTCGGTATAACGCGCGCGGAGCAACCTGCATCAAGCAGTCGGCAGCTTCGCCAAAACGCCCCTGCATAAGCAGGGTGCAGGAAACCGCGTCATACGCGGCATCCGTCAGGTACCGAGCATCGTAATCGCGCCGTTCGAGCCACCCCTCTGCCTGAATCGCGTCAAAGGCGGCGCGCGCGAGCGGCTCGGCTTTCTCACCATAGCCCAGGCGCGCCTGTGAGCTTGCCAACACCAGTGCTGTCTGGTAGGAGGTATCACCTTGCGCCCGTTTGGCTTCCATCTCGGCGATCATTGTCTCGGTTTCATTCATAGCCCAGCGCAGATTGGCAAATTGCAACCAGCCCAGGGGTACAACTTTCGCCATGTCGGCCACAATTTCGCGCATCCGCGCATAATAAACCTCGAAATCGGCGTATGATCGGTAAGCCCCGAACCAGGCCTCAAGCTGCCAGCTTAACTTGTTGAGCGTTGACGATGTATCCTCGCTCAGGAAACGCTGCTGCAAATAAGCGGCCAGGAATTGGTACGCCTCGCGTAGGTGAAAATCCAGACGTTGACGGTTAAACGGCTTGATGTCGGCGGTAACTGCGCTTGCCATAGCGTCATCGTCAGCCAACAGATACAAAAACGCGGTATAGGTCGTCACATGATTCCACAAAAACGCATGATCTTTTCGGTACTGGTCCAACTCACGCGCGGCTTGCGCAAAGTCACCCTGTAGCTTGCGTACATCCGCCCTGGCCAGATACGCGTTATCCCGTAGTCCACGCCGCTCCCAGTTCTTATGATTAACCAGCCCCTTCGCTTCCTCTTCAGCGCACGCCTGCTGTGCGAAGTCTTCGGCATCCTGCGGGCGCTTCAGGTGAAGATACACATAACTCAGACTCACCATCATATCCAGTGTGTGCTCGCCAGCCTCCCAACGCTCCCGTAACTTTGCCTCATAGGCAGTCAGTTTCTCGAATGGCAAACCAGCCGTCAACTGAGATGAGATTCTGTCCCAGGCCAACGCGCGCCGCGGCGAGGACTCATATAGAAACGCCAGACCGACAGCAATCGCTGCAACCAACCCAATCACAACGACCGGTGGAATACCAATGGCCTCCTCAATCGGACTAGCGATGATCGCCGCAGTAACCCCCAAGACAACAAGATAGACCCACACCGTGCCCCAAGTTTTGCCATTGCGCATAGCGTTTTCCCTCTCAGGGATGCACTCCCCTTTCAGGTGCTCAACTGCGTAATCTCTATTGGGATTAGAAAGCCAGGCTACAGGAGGGGGGCTGCTGATTTGCTATGGTCGCTTCTGGGGGTCTTCCCGGCGCACCTGCAACGCCTTCTGCCGCAGGCTCTCCACGTCCTGGAAGGGGCCATCCCCTGTCGTCAGGCAGCCCATGTCCAGGCGCAGCCGGTCGCCGGTGTGAGCGTTGGGGCCGCGATTGTCGGCGGGATAGAAGTATTCCAGCGCCCCGCCGCCGATGCGCTCCATGATGCGCGCCTGGAGCGCGTCGAGCCTGTCGGCGGGGACGAGCACGACGAAGGTCTGCCCGTCGAGGTGGGCGCAGAAGGCGTCGTCCCCCCCCATCTCGCTGGCGGCGTTTTCGAGCGTCAGGCTGGTGACGCGCAGCACGTCGTCGCTGGCGACAAAGCCGTACAGCTCGCGGTAGGCGTCCAGACCGCGCAGCGCGGCGACCAGCAGCCCTTTGTCCGGGTACTTCCCGTCCGCAAACGCCTGAAGCACTTCGTCGGTTGCCGCGCCCTCCGGCAGGCCGGTGACGGGATTCTCAAGCAGCATCGTCTCCGCGCGGCGCAGGGTATTGCGCACCCGCAGACGAAGCTCCTGGATATCGAAGGGCTTGGTGATGTAATCCACCACGCCCATACCCAGGCCGTGCAGGCGATCCACGCGTTCGTTTCGCTCGGTCAGGAAGATAATGGGGATGTTGCGCGTTTTGTGGCTCTCACGCAGGCGGGTGCACACCTCGAAGCCGTCGATGTCGGGTAGGCGGATGTCGAGCACGACCAGGTCGGGGAGGGTCTGCGACGCCAGGTCGACGGCCTCTCTGCCCCAGGCAACCGTCTTGACCTTGTAGCCCTGGACGTGGAAGTAGGCATCGAGCATTTCGGCCAGGTCGAGGTCGTCTTCGACAATCAGGATTTTTCGCCTGTCACCGGGGGGCACCACACACACTCTCTTTTCGCCCGGCCGCTTGCAGTAGGGCAACCCCATCCACCAGCGGGGACAGGCAGCCGAACAGGACCGAAGGGGGTTCAGGATGTAATGTTGGGTCTATCCGGGTGTGACGCAGATTGCAGCTTCCTTGCCCCTACACCGCCCCTCCCCGCGCCACAAGGAGAAGACACCGGTCAGAAGAGACAGTTGTGCTGGCCGCAGTCTGGCGGTGAAACGCATCAGCCGTCCACAAGAGATACCCGATCTGGTGCCCGGCCAACGATGCCGGAACAGGTATCCGGGCCGGGCAGCCCACGACGTTACGCCGAATCCCCTCGACCGTGAAGGGGCCTGCGGCTCATCCCCTCCACGCCTAGCCACACGGCATCGGCGTCGTGGAAAAGCGGGCCATCTGGCCCCGGCTCAGACGAGCTTCTCAAGGTCAGTGACGGCGCGCCCCATGTCCAGGAAGACCAGGCCAAGCTTGGCGTCTTCGCGGGCCAGAACGGTCAGCACGGCCTCCTCGCCGACCGCCATCAGGATGACGAACCCCTTTTCACCTTTGATGTAGACCTGGTCGAGCGTACCGCGTCCTAATTCGCTGGCGATCCGCTCACCCAGGGAAAGCATAGCAGCCGACATCGCGGCCACGCGATCTTCTTCGACCTCGGCCGGCATGGACGAGGCCATGCTGAGACCGTCTACACTCACCACCGCGGCAGCTTCCACAGCCGGTGAACTGGCCTGCAAATCGCGCAGCCGTTCTACCATTTGTTCTGTGCGGGACTTGGTCAACTTCTAACTCCTAGCGTGTAAGGTGATGCAAATGGATAGCGATAAGGTTGGATGGCACCCCCGCAGGCATTTCAACAGAAACCCGGTGGGTGTGCTCACACTGGGCCGGTGCCTCTGCAAACGACACAATCGGTCACACGACAGCGTGTCCGGCAGGCTGTGACCGTTCGGGGCCGTCGCCGATCCCGATCCGGCGGACCGGCGCGACCTGCCAGCAAGCTACTCGACCGGCACCTTTTCGATCTTGATGACGCAGTCTTTGTCGCCCTTGGCCTTGCATTCCGTTTCCATGATGCGGAACTTTTTGCCTTCGGCGACCCACCCGAGCGCCCCCTGAAGCACACCGATGGCCAGGTGGCAGACAGGTTCCTCAGCTTTGCGGCCCCAGCACACGGGGCAGCGGGTGATCGTCCAGATCCAGTGCTTGTCGTCCTCGCTGACCTCGACCACCTGGTCGGTCACCGAGTTAAAGAACTTGGAGAAGAACTCAAGGCCGAGCTTCACCCTGGCTTCCAGCGAACCGACCTTCATCGCGACCTGGGCGGCTGCCGCCACGCTCTTAAACTGGGTCAGCCCATCCTTGAAGGCCTGCTCACCCGCGCGCGTGGCAAACACGCGTGCGCCTCGGGGGCCGTACATGTCCCAGATGCCCTGTTGTAGCTGCCCGACTCGAGTGAAGGAGAATTCCTTTTTCATGTTGTCGGGGGGGTAGTTGCCGATCAGCTCCGGGATCTTAGCCATGTTGAGCAGGGCGGCGACACCCTTCTCGCCCATCACCTCTTCCGCCGAGGTCAGCATCACGCGGGCCCACTTGTTGGGGTAGAAGTACTGCTTCTCTTTTTCTTCTTTCTTTTCTTCTTCTTTTTTCTTCTCGGCTTCTTTCTTCGCCTCTTTGGCTTCGGCCTCCTTGGCTTCAGCCTTTTTGGCCTCGGCCTCCTTGGCTTTGGCCTCTTTGGCTTCGGCCTCCTTGGCTTCAGCCTTTTTGGCCTCGGCCTCTTTTTCTTTGGCTTCTTTCGCCTCGGCTTCTTTTTTCTTGGTGTCTTCTTCTTTTGCCTTTTCCTCTGGACTCATCTGATCCCCCGGTCATAAGGTAAGTGACACATGGTACCTCGTGGTAGGGGCGGCGCGACCGACCATTGCTGCCGATGCGTTCCACCTCAGTTTATCTGCTATTATCTGCTAGTAGGATGTTACTACTAAGTGTCTAGATAATCAAATTGCCTGCCGAGACTCGCGGAAGCCACCAGATTGCCCTACAGGATAGTCTACGCCGGCCATCCACGCAAGTCCGCGCGGGCGCTGCCGGGCCTTCCGGTCGCGCTGACGCATCGCCTCGGCCTGCCACCTGGGATATACTCCCCGGCGGCGAAGCGGGGCCTCTACCCGCCGGGGAGAGATGCTGTGTCCGACCCAAAGGAGAGCGGGTAATCGGCCACAGGGGGAGACCATGACCACACCCAAGCTCGAAGTGCGGCACGTCGGCAAGACCTTTCACGGTGACGGGCGAACCGTCCCGGCGTTGGAGGATGTTTCGCTGCGCGTGATGCCAGGCGAGTTCGTGACGATCATCGGGCCGTCGGGGAGCGGCAAGAGCACGCTCTTCAACCTGATCGTCGGGCTGCTGCAGCCGGACACGGGCGAGATCTGCATTGATGGGGAGGTCTGCGCGGAACGGGCGGGTCGGGTCGGCTATATGCCGCAGCGTGACCTGCTGCTGCCGTGGCGCAGTGTGCTCGACAACGTGATCATCCCGCTGGAGCTGCGGGCCGTGCCGCGCCCCGAAGCGCGTGCTCAGGCCCGTGAGATGCTGCCGCTGTTCGGGTTGGAGGATTTTGCCGGGGTGTATCCCAGCGCGCTCTCCGGGGGGATGCGCCAGCGGGCGGCACTGCTGCGGACGATCCTGACCGGGCGGGATACGCTGCTGCTCGACGAGCCGTTTGGGGCGCTGGATGCGCTGACGCGGCGCGAGCTTCAGGACTGGCTGCTGGAGGTGTGGCGGCGGTTCGGGCCGACGGTGGTGTTCATCACGCACGACGTGGAGGAGGCGCTGTACCTGGCCGACCGGGTGATCGTGCTGAGCGAAAGGCCGGGGCGGGTGGTTAAGTCGCTGGAGGTGGAGCTGGCGCGCCCCCGGCGGCGGGGATTGGTGGCCGAGCCGGGCTTCGGGGCGCAGATGGCGATCCTGCTGGAGGCGCTGGGCGTGGAGGTGTGAGCGTCGTGCCCCGCAGGCGCTAACTAGAACTGGCGTTCTGATCATTGTAGCACGGGATGAGGGGCTGTCAATTGGAAAAGGGTCAGAAAAAGGGAGCGGCCCGCAGGCTGCCCCCTGGTGTGTGATGCGGTATCCCGCCGCTCTCACGGGATGACGATGTCCATCACGTGCTCGTCGTTGATGTAGATGGCGTACGTCAGCCCGCTGGTGTACGTCCCCTCCAGCCGGATCGTGTCGGTGTAGGGCGTCGTCGTCGCCGGGCAGACCTGGCCTGGATTCTGCTCGCGGTAGATGTCGATGTACACGTCGCTGCCCACCTGCTCCTGATCAACCGTCACCCGGCCCCCGCAGCCGGACGGCTGGAAGCCCTCGACGGTCAGCACCGGCGTCGTCCCGTCGAACGTTACTTCGATGTTCTCCACCTGGGTGAACTCGAACTTCGGCAGCACGACGAACGCGTAGCTGTACAGGCTCCACAGGTCGTTTTGCTGGTCGCCGTGCGCGGGTGTGAACGTTCGCACCAGCAGGTAGTAGCGCGCGCCGACCTCCAGCCCGCTGACCGGATAGCTGCCCTCGGTCTTGTCGGCGGTATTGCCGACCACCGTGTACGGCCCGCCGGGCGAGGGCGCGACGCTGACCTCGTAGAAGCCGCCGTCGCCCTGGTAGAGGATCGGCGTCCAGGTCAGGTCGATGTCTGCCGAGGTGAAATCCATGCCGGTGATGGTCGCCGTCAGGTCGTCGGGCGGGACGGTCTGCGTGTCGGCCCAGTCGGGGTCTTGGTAGTTGAGGAAGTCAATCAGCGCCGGGTCGGAGGCGGTCAGCATGTTGTAACCCAGGTCGAGCGCCCACAGCGGTGTCAGGTTGGTCAGGGCAGGTGGAATGTCGCCTGACAGCGCATTGTTGCCCAGGAAAAGGAACCCCAGATTGGACAGATTCCCCAGTTCCGGTGGAATGCCACCGGTCAGTTGGTTGTTTCCCAAGCCGAGCTGCCACAGGTTGAACAGGCCGCCCAGCTCCGGCGGGATGGCCCCACTCAGATCATTCTCGGACAGGTCGAGGTAGTACAGACTGGACAGGTCGCCCAGCTCCGGCGGGATGGCCCCACTCAGGTCATTCCCGGACAGGTCGAGGTCCGTCAGGTTGGAGAAGCCCCCCAGCTCCGGCGGGATGGCCCCACTCAGATCATTCCCGGACAGGTCAAGATCCCACAGGTTTGACAGGTCACCCAGCTCCGGCGGGATGGCCCCACTCAGATCATTCTCGGACAGATTGAGGTTCCCCAGGTTGGACAGGCTACCCAGCCCCGGCGGGATGGCCCCACTCAGATCATTCTCGGACAGATCGAGGTTCCCCAGGTTGGACAGGCTACCCAGCCCCGGCGGGATGCCCCCGCCCAGATCATTCTCGGACAGGTCGAGGCAGTACAGACTGGACAAGCCGCCCAGCTCCGGCGGGATGGCCCCACTCAGATCATTCTCGGACAGGTCGAGGTTCCCCAGGTTGGAGAGGCCCCCAAGTTCCGGCGGGATGCCCCCACTCAGTTGGTTCAAACCCAGGTTGAGGATCACCAGATTGGATAGGTCGCCCAGCTCCGGCGGGATGCCCCCGCTCAGTTGGTTGCCAACCAGGTGGAGGTTCCCCAGGTTGGAGAGGCCCCCAAGTTCCGGCGGGATGGCCCCGCTCAGTTGGTTCCAGCCCAGGTTGAGGTATTCCAGATTGGACAGGCCCCCCAGTTCCGGCGGGATGGCCCCGCTCAGGTCATTCTCGGACAGGTCGAGGTCCACCAGGTTGGACAGGTCCCCTAGCTCCGGCGGGATGGCCCCACTCAAGTCATTCTCGGACAGGCTGAGGCCCACCAGATTGGACAGGTCACCCAGCTCCGGCGGGATGGCCTCGCTCAGTTGGTTCCAGCCCAGACTGAGGTACTCCAGATTGGACAGGTCGCCCAGCTCCGGCGGGATGGCCCCGCTCAGTTGGTTGGCTTCCAGGGTGAAGTACTCCAGATTGGACAGGCCCCCTAGCTCCGGCGGGATGCCCCCGCTCAGACCGTTGAGGGGCAGAATGAGCCACTCCAGGCTGGACAAATCCTCCAACTCCGGCGGGATGCCCCCGCTCAGCTGGTTGTCGTCCAGCCAGAGCTCGGAGACGTGACCTCCGCTGCACGTCACGCCGTACCAGGTGCAGGGTTGGTCGTTCTGCTTCCAGTTGGTGTTGTCGTACCAGTTGTCGCCGTCGGTGCTGTCGTACAGCGCGACCAGCGCGTCGCACTCTGTCTGCGGGATCTGCGTCACGGCGGTGCAGTCGGTGAAGGGGTCGGCACCCACCGGCGGATCGGCGGCGGTTGCAGCCGCCCTGTCTTCGCGATCATCGCCGGACGGGCGCTCCCAACCAGGGTCGGGCAGCAGGGTCTCATCGGTGGGTGGGGCATCAGGTGGGGGTCGGACGTCCTCAGACGCGGGCGGCGCGCCAGCGCTCTCCAGCGGCTGAGGTTTCACCGCCGGGGAGAGTGACACTTCCTCGGCGGGCGGCGCAACCGGCACAGGCCCCTCCCCGACGGTCGACGCGCCCCGCGCTTCAGGCGGGGGCAGGTTGCCGGATGGGGCCCCATCCGGCTGTTCAACATCGGCTGTTAAAGAGATTTCCGGCACATCGGTGCAGGCTGTGATGATGAGCGCGATAACGAGCGAGAACGCGAAGAGGTGCATCGAACGACGCATGGCACCCTCTCCCTATGCAACTCACCCCACTTGTTACATGCTAGTATATACGAACTATCAAGGAATTTCGAGTGCTGCTTACCAGACCCCGCCGCTCACGCTTCCTCATCGGCGCGGGCCAGGTCGCGCATGGTGCGCAGGGCCACGCGGATGGCGCGCTCCTCGCCCTGCCGGAACGCCTCCTTGCCCCACTCCGGCTTGGTCTCGCCCGGCGCGCTGTCCGAGGTGAAGATCGCGCCGGTGCGCCAGCCCCGGTACGCGCCCAGCACAAACAGCGTGTCGCTCTCCATCTCGATGAAAACCGCGCCCGCGTTGACCACCACCTGGAGGAACTCGGTGCCGCGCGGGGCATAGAAGGCGTCGGTCGAGATGCCGAAGCCGACCGTGCAGGGGATGTCGAGCGCCTCGGCGGCCTCGACCAGGCCGCGCAGCACGGCAAAGGTAGGCACGGCAGGGAAGGCGGGCGGCAAGTAGGCGTTGGCCGTGCCGCCGCCGCGAAACGAGCTGCTGGCGACGATCACGTCACCCGGCCCCTGCCCGGCCTGAAACACGCCGCACGACCCGACGCGGATGAAGGTGTCGGCCCCCATGCGGGCCAGCTCTTCCAGCGCGATGGCAGCCGTCGGGCCGCCCATGCCGGTTCCGCAGACGGTCATGGGCATGCCCTCGTGGTGGCCGGAATAGACGACGTACCCCCGGCTGTCGGTGATCAGGCGGGCGTCGTCGAAGTGGTCGGCGATCTTTTTGGCGCGGGTGTGGTCGCCGGGGCAGAACACGTAGCGGGCGATGTCACCGGCGTCACAGCGAATGTGGAATTCCATGCTTGCACCTCTTTCCCTTGAAGATGGGTATTAGTTCACTCGTATGCTACACGCGAAGGGTGGCGGGAACAAGTTGGGTGGGCGCATGTCTGGCTCTGAGATGGATTAACCTGACTGTTCTCACCCCCTCCGCCCTTCGGGCACTTCCCCCATGGATGGACTTTTACAATTTAATCCGGTCATCGTTTACCCCCCACCCCCGACCCCTCCCCCACATTCCGCGCCTTGACGGCGCTGGGGGGAGGGGAGAAGCCAGACGAGCCACATTCTCATTGTGGCCGGGCGGATTTATCCTCCGGAGTGAGGTGATTTTTTGACAGATCGTTCGTGCACGCCTCCACATGCCGGAGGATTGCCACGCGGGGGTCGATGTGTTATGCTGTCTCCCCGATTGCAGATGCCTCCGGGCACGCCAGGAGATCACCCATGACGCTATCGCGCCGGACTGCTGCCGGATTGTTGTGCGGCCTGTTTGTGCTGGCCTTCGTGCTGCGGGCCTATCATCCCATCTCGCGCCCCCCACAGTGGCACGATCGATCGCTGTTGTTCCAGAATGCCATGCTCCACCACCGGTGGAGTGATACTTACCAGTCGCGCCATCCAGGTGTGACCACGATGACGGTCGGGGCGGTGACGCTGTGGGTCTACCGGGCCGTCGTGGGCACGCCTGCGGAGAAGCTGTTTAGCTGGGCGGCCCCGCCGTTCGCCACCCCCTACGGGCGGGAGATGGCGGCGGGCGTGCTGGGGTTGGCGCTCACGATTGCGGTGCTGCTGGTGGCGGTTGCGCTGGCGCTGCGCAGGCTAGGCGGGTGGCCGCTGGCGCTGGCCGCGACCGGCCTGCTGGTCTTCGCGCCGTTCTACATGGCCGAGAGCCGGGTGTTTCACGTCGACGGGCTACTGAGCACGTTCATGCTGCTCTCGGCGCTGCTGCTGCTGATCGGCGCTCAGACCGGCCATAAGGTCTACCTGCTGCTGTCGGGGTTTCTGGGGGGCTGCGCGGTGCTGTCCAAGACGCCGGGCATTTTCCTGATCCCCTACACTGGCCTGACGCTGCTGGTGCACCTGGTGGTCAGGGTGTGGCCGCAGTGGGCGGATCATGGCGATGGGCGGATCGGGTGGCTGGTAGGCGAGACGTGGCGGGGCCTGGTGCTGC
This sequence comes from uncultured Anaerolineae bacterium, assembly GCA_964603985.1. Taxonomy (GTDB): domain Bacteria; phylum Chloroflexota; class Anaerolineae; order Aggregatilineales; family UBA3940; genus CAZRXG01. The sequence goes on from CAZRXG010000019.1 coordinate 67,865, forward strand.
CCGGCCTGTTGTGGCTGGTGATGATGATCGTGCCGTTGATCATGTGGCCGGCCATGTGGGAGCATCCGGGCGAGGTGCTGGATAAGCTCTTCAGCGGCGCGAGCGAGCACGTCACCAACCCGCACATTCGCACGCGCTTCTTCGCGGGGCAGATCCTCTTCGAGGAGCATCCGAGCGCGGTCTTCTATCCAACAACGATGCTGTTTAACAGCACCTTCGTCACGCTGACGCTGGCGTTGGCTGCGTTGGGGCTGTATACGCTGTGGCGTAAGCGGGTAACCCTCCCGCTGCCGCCGGTGGTCTTCTGGTTGCTGGTGGCATACGCGGTCTTCTTCACGATACAGATGACGATCGGGGCCAAGCAGGTCGACCGCTACGTGCTGCCCGCCCTGGTGATGCTCGACCTGGTGGCGGCGGTCGGGTTGGTGGGGGTCGCCGGGCTGCTGCGCGAGGCGATGGCCGGAACGCGTCCGCGCCTGGGGCGCGCCCTGGCTCCGGGCCTGATCGGGCTGGCGGTCGGGCTTCAGGCGTTGGTGGGGGTCATCCACGCGCCCGACTATGGCGCGCATCACAACTACCTGCTGGGTGGCAACCTGACCGCGCAGCGGGTGGTTGAGGTCATGGGGCAGAACGAGGGCATCCTCTACGTGGCCGACCACCTCAATGGCGAACTGGGCGGCGTGGTATCCGAGATCAGGGTCACGTCGCCGATTGAAAAGTCGCTGGGGCAGTACTTCACCGGAAAGATCGAGGCCGACCTCACCGGGCGCTCGGAGTACTACCTGTTTGGCTATACGGCCATCCAGCGGAATAACAAGCCTGAGGAGTGGCGGTCGACGTGGGACGCGTTCCACGCGCAGGGAAAGCAGCCTGAGCTGGTCGTGGTGTTTGACGGGGTCGAATTTATGTGGCTCTACCCGGAGCATGAGGCGACGCGTCAGGTCGTGATCCGGCGGGGCTGGGTGGGCCTGATAGGCGTCGCCTGGCTGTGGACGGTGGCGCTGGGCGGTGGGTTGGCGTGGGCCGTCAGGCGGACAGGCCCGGAGGACGCGTGATGCCGCTGACCCACGAGCGCACTTTTCGCGTGCGTCACCACGAGTGTGATGCCTACGGGCACGTCAACAATGCCAACTACCTGCGCTACATGCAGGAGGCGGCCTTTGACGCCTCGGCTGCGGCGGGATATCCCTTCTCGCGTTATGAGGAGATGGGGAGCCTGTGGCTGGTCTATGAGACGGAGATCGAGTATCTGCACCCGCTGCGTTATGGGGATGCGGTGACGGTCAGGACGTGGGTCGAGAACTTCCGGCGCTCGCGCTCGCGCCGCAGGTACGAGCTGCGACACGCCGACACGGGTGAGATGGTCGCGTGGGGCAGCACCGATTGGGTGTACATTGACAGCCAGACGCAGCGACCGGTGCGCATCCCGCAGGAGATGAGGGAGGCGTTTTTCCCCGAAGGCGCGCCGGAGGACGCCCCGCGCGGCGCGCGCTTCCCCAAGCCGCCGTCCCCGCCGCCGGGCGTCTTCGTGATGCGGCGGCGCGTCGAGTGGCGAGACATTGACACGGCGTGGCACGTCAATAATGCGGTTTACCTGGCTTACGTCGATGAGTGTGGGATGCAGGTCGCGGCGGCGTATGGGTGGCCTGCGGAGCGCATGACCGAGGCGGGGTTTGGCATCGTGGCGCGGCGGCATCACATCGAATACAGACAGCCGGCCCTGTTGGGCGATGAGGTCGAGGTGGCGACCTATATTTGTGACGTCCGCAATGCCACCGCGGTGCGCTATTACAGCGTCACGCGGCCCGGTGATGGGGCTTTGCTGCTGCATGCCTTCACGCGGTACGTGTGGATCGACGTGGAGACGGGCCGCCCGATCCGCATCCCGGAGCGCTTCATGGCCGAATTTGCGCCCAACATGGCGGGTGGGGTGGAATGGGCGAACCCATCACCGTGATCAAAAATGACCACACAGGGCGCGAGGTGTGGCGCTACCGGGGTGTCGTGCTGGAGCGCGGCCCGACGCACGTCAGGCTGGAGGCGGTCTTTAACCGGGATGACGTGGACCTGGGCTATGCCGTCTTCCGGCGTGGTGATCGCTTCGTGGAGCGCTTCTACACCGACCGTTGGTACAACCTGTTTGAGGTGCATGATGTGGATGATGACCGCCTCAAGGGCTGGTATTGCAACTTCGCCCGCCCGGCCCGGTTGAGTGAGCACGAGGTCAGTGCCGACGACCTGGCGCTTGACCTGTACGTATACCCTGATGGGCGCGCGCTGGTGCTCGACCGGGATGAGTTTGATGCGCTGCCGATCGGTGCGGAGGAGCGCGCGGCGGTGCTGGAGGCGTTGGACAGGCTCCAGGTGATGATCCGTGACGGCGTGCCGCCGTTTGCTAAATGAGCTTTGGGCAGAGGGTTTCAGTCCGCAGATTACGCGGATTACACAGATTTTCCTGGCTTTGCGCCTGCGCCGAGGAATGGAATTCCTTGCCCGATGGACATTGACAATTTAATCCGGTCATCGTTTGTCCCCCACCCCGGCCCTTTCGGGGGTAGGTTTTTGGCTCGTGTTCAACGCCAGTGTTAAGCAGAATTCTGCATCACTGTGAGGCGCTGCCTGCTCAGTGGCCCTCACCCCCGCCGACCTCCGGGTCGGCCTCCCCCTATCCCGACCGCGCTCTTCGAGCGCTGGGAGAGGGGGTGTCGCGGGGCGACCAGAGGTCGCAGCGAGACAGGGGTGAGGGTGAAGCCCGCGACCGTACTTCGCAGCTATCTCGCGGTTTTCTCCACAGGGCTGGGGAGGGATTGCCGTCACAGTCGCGGCCTGCCTCACGGCCACACCCAGACCGTAGTGTTCACAGCAGCCATAGGACCGATGAGCACCGGGGCCATTTCTGGCTCGCGCGCCACGTACAGACCGCCCTCGCCGGTGAACAGCAGGTGCTGGGCGTCGAAGCTCCAGGTGGCGTGGTCAACCGGGCTGTTGAAAACCAGTCGCGGCGGGTTTTCAATTGAACTCAGCAGGGAACCAACCCACAACTCGGAGCCAATCCAGGCCAGCTTGTCCGCTCCCTGTGACGGGATGGGCAGGCCGTCGGTCGAGGCTGGCCGCGCGAGATCGAGGTACTCGCCGGTAGAACTGATGACTACCGGGCCGAACTCCGTGTCGGCAAAAAAGACGTTGCCCACCGGAGACCAGTGCAGCGTGTGGACCTCGTCCTCCAGCATGCGCCAGGGGGCGAGACTGCCGCCCTCCATGATGAATATCCCGCTCTGGCTGCCGCTGCACCCGGCAGCGTACTTGCCGACCGCCAGCACCAATGTCCCGCCGACCGGGTCGGCAGCCACACCGCTGAAGTAGCCGTCCCACAGCACGCGCTCCTGGCCGCTCACAACGTTGATCGCGCGCAGTTTTTTGTTACCACAACCGGCGTCCCACGTATGAACGACGACCGTGGCCGCGTCCAGCCAGCCGAGGATAATCTCGTTGCCCGAAAGGTCGGGTTCGTACAACAGTTTGACACCCGACCCGTCGGCGGCAGCCGCCCACACGCCCTCCATGCTGTAGCCCGCGCCGGTACCGAAGCTCGAAGCCCCGGCGTGAACGATGTATTTGCCGTCGGGCGACCAGCTTGGGGCGTATGCCTGGCTCGGCCCGCTGGTCAGGCGCGTGATGCGCCCGTCGTCCAGTGAGTAGACGTACAGGTCGGAGGTCGGGCCTTCGATCATGCCCATGAAGGCCAGTTGCCGCCCGTCGGGCGACCAGGCGAAGCTGGCGGAATCGGCCACAGCCAGCGCCGCTTCGAAGAGTGGCTCGCCCGCAATGGCCTCCGCCGGGTCAAGCGTGGTTTCGGGCGTGGTCAGGGCGATGCTGGTGGTCGCTCCGTCGGGCAGCGACAGGATGTGGAGCACCAGGTCGTACAGGCTGGATGTGGCGGTTATGAAGGCCAGATGGCCGCCGGAAGGCGCAGCGCCGCCGTAGCTCTCGTGATAGTTAAGCACGTTGCCATCGCTGATGCGCGTCAGGCCGCTGCCGTCGGGGTTGACGGCCCAGATGCCGTCTTTGTGGGTCGCCAGAACCCACCACGGCCCGTCCGCCGACAGGCTGCCTGATGGGACGGGGGGCGCGACCGTCTCAGCCGGTGGAGTTGGTTCCGGCTCAGGGAGGGTGACCTCCGCTTCCGTGCCGGTAGCCGTCTCTTTTGGCTCGGTGGGCGTCGGCTCCCGTGGCTGTGCCTCGGTGGGCGGTGTAGTAGCCGTCGGGGCGATGGAAGGTGAGGTCGGGCTGCCAACCGGGCCGCAGGCCAGCAGTGCGGCCAGCAGTGCGGCCGGCAGCGCGGCCAGTCCTGACAGCCGGTTTGCTCTCGCATTGGAAAGATTCATACCTAATCTCCATGATGCACTTGCTTCACGTTGGGCACCAGTATGCCACATTGTGCGAGGAGGGCAACAATGCGCGCGGCGAGTCGGCCAGCGAGCTGCAGCCGGAGGTGGGCCGGATTTTGCCGACCAGATTGATACTGGACTTTCGCCGGTGGTGTGGTTCAGTTCTGATCAGACTTGCATAGGGGCGGGAATGGTGCCTTTCTACTCACGCTTTGCGGGGATGATCGTGGATCACCGGAACACGCATCCGAATCAGTTTTTCGATGTCTTTCAGATAGGGGCGTTCGCTTTCGGAGCAGAAGGCGAGCGCGATACCTTCTGCGCCGGCCCGCCCGGTACGGCCTATGCGATGTACGTAGGTTTCCGGCTCGTTTGGCAGATCAAACTGAATAACGTGCGAGATGTGCTCCACGTCAATGCCGCGCGAGGCAACGTCGGTGGCAACCAGCACGCGCGTTTTGCCCGTGCGGAAGTTCTGGAGCGCCTTTTGGCGCGCGGTTTGCGACTTGTTGCCATGGATTGGCTCGGCGTGGATCCCCCGCTGTGTCAGCGTCTTGACGACCCGGTTCGCGCCATGCTTGGTGCGGGTAAAGACCAGCGCACGGGTGACGTCCGAATCGCCCAGCACGCGCTCCAGCAGAGCTTGCTTCTTCTGCTTTGAGACAAAGAATACACCCTGTTCGATAGCCTCGACGGCCGGCTGCTCAGGAGTCATGGTTATTTCGGTTGGATCATGCAGAATGCTCCCGGCGAGTTCGACGATTTCACGCGGCATGGTCGCAGAAAACAGCAGTGTCTGGCGTTTCTCCGGTACCTGCCTGATGATGCGCCGTACATCGCGGATAAAGCCCATGTCGAGCATGCGATCTGCCTCGTCGAGCACCAGCACCTCGACGTGCTTGAGCGCCACATATCCCTCCCCCATCAGGTCAAGCAGCCGTCCGGGCGTGGCAACCAGGATATTCACCCCGCGCTTCAGGGCCTGGATCTGTGGGTTCTTGCCCACACCCCCGTAAATGACGGTGTTTGTCAGCCCGGTGTGGTGCCCATAAGTGCTGAAGCTGTCCCCAATCTGGATCGCCAGCTCTCGTGTGGGTGAAAGCACTAATACCCGCACTCGACGTTTTGGCTGCTTCTTGTGGTTACCGCTTGAAAGACGCTGCTCGCCCGTGCCGACGGACAACCATTGCAGGATCGGCAGCGCAAATGCGGCCGTCTTGCCGGTCCCGGTCTGGGCGCAGCCCAGCACGTCCCGCCCGGCCAGCACATCGGGGATCGCCTGGGCCTGGATCGGCGTCGGCTCGACGTAACCCGCCTCGCGCACAGCGCGCAGCAAGTCGGCGATCAGGCCAAGTTCGGAAAAGGACCCGGCGTCGCCTGCCGGTTCGGGCTGAGGCAATGCTTCTTCAAGCCGCGTCACGCCCAGGGCCGATGGGCCCTTCTTGCGCTGTTCAACATAGAAGGCAACGCGATCCCCTTCGCCGATGTGTGCCTGGTGGCTGCGCTGAAGTGCAGAATGATGCACGAAAATATCCTTACTCCCTGCGTCGGGAGCGACAAAACCAAAGCCTCGTTTCCTGTCGTACCACTTAATGGTTCCGGTGAAACGTTGTGTGTGTGATGACATTAATCTCTTACTCTCTTTTCACTTGTCTACGTGGCAAACAAAAGGCCCGGCTTAATGCCGGGCCTGAATTTTCCACAACAGTTTTCCACATGCATTACTGTTTCGAGTATAACCCGCTTGTCAGGGCAGTGCAAATCGCCGCCAGTGATGGACTGATGGACAGCGCTCTGTGGGCAGGACTTTGCATCGGTGCGATGCGGTGCGGTGCTTCTTCACCCCCCTGTGAGCCTGACGGCTCATCCGTCCCCCCATGCACGGGGGGACTCGGCGGAGCGGAGTGGCCGAGGAGCGGTCAGCCGCCCTCACCCCCGCCGACCTCGGTCGGCGTTCCCCTCTCCCGGACGCGACCTGTGGTCGCTGGGAGAGGGGGCAGTCGAAGCGGTGGGCAGCGGTTGGCGGCCCTCACCTCTCTGTGAGCCTGACGGCTCATCCGTCCCCCCATGCACGGGCTGAGGACACGACAGTTTTAGAAGTTGCAGAGGTTAGGGCGAAAGAACAAAGA
>CAZRXG010000020.1:0-73699 GCA_964603985.1 uncultured Anaerolineae bacterium
TACATCATGAACGTTGGACTGGACGAAGTCTTCAACCCCAAACTCAGGGAGATGTAAAAGCGTGAGTCTACGAGCAGAAAACCTCACAATCTATTACCAAACCCTTCGAGGGGATGTCCAGGCACTGGAGGAGGCAACGTTCTCCATTGCGGATGGGGAAATCATGGGATTGGCGGGGGAGTCGGGCTGTGGGAAAACTACGCTCGGCCACAGCCTGGTCCTCTTGACCCCCCCGATGAGATATGTCAAGGGGCACGTGATACTCGACGACGAAGAGCTCCCCATCTGGGATACGGGAAAGATGGACCCCTTCAGGTTCAGGAAGATTTCCATCATACCCCAGTACGCCATGAGTGCCATGAATCCCACGCGAAAAATCGGGAAGATGACATCAGAGCTTCTCGAATCTAGAGGGATCACCTTCAAAGCCGCGCTGCCTGAGTTAAGGCGGAGACTTGATCTGGTTGAGCTGTCACATGACGTGCTGACCATGTACCCGATAGAGCTTTCTGGCGGGATGAAGCAGCGAATGGTGATGGTTCTCTCCACTTTGCTGAACCCCTCGCTGCTCATCGCCGATGAGATCACCTCGGCGCTTGACGTTTCCACGCAAAAGGCTGTCGCAGAGATGCTCGTCGAATTCCGAGACAGGGAATACGTGAACAGCATGATCGTCATCACTCACGATATTTCGATACTCTACCAGATCGCAGACAGCATCATGGTCATGTACGCCGGGCAACTGGCCGAAAAAGCCCCAACCGATGTGATCATCAATTCCCCCCGGCACCCGTACACGAAGCTGCTGATTTCGTCACTGCCCAAAGTCGGTGTGAAATATTCCGAGAAAAGACTGGCAGGCATTCCCGGAAAACCCCCCTTGCTGCTCGACCCTCCGGTTGGATGTCGCTTCAGAGAGCGATGTCCCGTCGCGTTCGATAAATGCCTGGAAGAGCCTCCATTCATTGAAATCGAGAACGACCACTTCGTTGCCTGTTGGAAGGAGTTCGACTAGGATGCTTAAGCTTGACCAATTATCAAAAGTCTATAATGTCGGAACCTTCGGAGGGAAAGAACTCCACGCAGTGAGCGACATCAGCTTCGATGTCGAAGATGGAGAGGTGGTCTCCTTAATTGGGGAGAGTGGAAGCGGGAAAAGCACCATCGGGAAGATGATTTTACGGCTCATCCCGCAAAGCTCGGGGGCGATTATCATCGACGGAGTCGACATTTCCACCCTTAAAGGCAGCGAACTTAAAGATTACTACCGGAATGTGCAGGGGGTTTTTCAAGACCCATTTAGCTCCTACAATCCGGTCTTCAAAGTTGATCGGATTTTCAAGATCGTCAGGGACGAATTTTTCCCGGGGATAAAAGGCCCGCAGTGGATCGACAAATTACACAGTTCGCTAGAGGCCGTCGGCCTGAACCCTGCTCACGTCTTGAACAAATTCCCCCACCAGCTCAGTGGCGGGCAGCTCCAACGTCTTCTTATCGCCCGCGCACTATTGCTGGATATCCGGTTTCTTGTGGCAGATGAGATCATAAGCATGCTCGATGCATCCACGCGGATCGACGTTCTCAACCTGTTGGCAGACCTCAAGTCCCGCGGCCTATCCATCCTGTTCATAACGCATGACCTCTCACTGGGTTACTACATAAGTGAAAGAGCGGTAATTCTCTATCGCGGATGTATCGCGGAGATGGGTGCGACCGAGAAAATATTCGACAATCCACTGCACCCATACACAAAGATGCTCATGGCCTCCGTCCCACGCCTGGATAAGAAGTGGGAGGAGGTAGAGATAGAGCTGAGGGCAAAGCAGTCAGAGGATATCGGCGGTTGTGTCTACTTCGAAAGGTGTCCGGTTGCAGAGCCAGACTGCGCCCGACACAGGCCCGCGCTTACGGAGGTGGAAAGCGATCACTTCGTGGCATGCATCCACTATACGTGAGGAACAGCCCCTTTCAAGGAGACCTTTTACTTAGAGCTTTGCTGTAAGAAAAACTACAGCAGGCGCTCTTTTTCGGCCCATCTGGGAGCGCTCTCAGAGCCGGCGGGCGTTCTGTTAACGAGGTTACCGGCATCGCCGTTCACATTTGATACGTGGGTTGGCTCATCGTTCGCAACACAAAGCCAGCGGAGGCACCATGCGTTACGGCTACTTTGACGATCAGCACCGCGAATATGTCATAACCCGGCCAGATACGCCCCTGCCCTGGATCAACTACCTGGGCAGCGAGGCCTACTATGGTATCATCTCCAACACAGCGGGAGGCTACTCGTTTTACCGTGACGCGCGCCTCAGACGCCTGACACGCTATCGCTATAATAACGTCCCGCTCGACAACAGCGGGCGCTACATTTACCTGCGGGACGACGACCGCGCCACGTTCTGGTCGCCGACCTGGCAGCCAACGTGCCACGATCTGGAGGACTATACCTGCCGCCATGGCCAGGGTTATACCGTTATCGGTTCGACCTACGAAGGCATCGCAGCACAGACCCGGTATTTTGTTCCCCTGGAGGAAAGCCTGGAGATCTGGCAGCTTACGCTGACCAACCGGCGCGACACCCCTGCCAATCTCTCGGTTTTCTCCAGCATCGAGTTCTGTTTGTGGGATGCACACGACGACACGACCAATTTTCAGCGCAACTTCAGCATCGGCGAAGTGGAGATCGAGGGCAGCGTGATCTACCACAAGACCGAGTACCGCGAGCGCCGGAATCATTTCGCCTTCTTTGCTTGTTCCGAGGAACTGGCCGGATTCGATACGCAGCGCAGCACGTTCCTGGGGCCACACCGGGGCTGGGACAATCCGGCGGCGGTCGAGCGCGGCGAGTCGTTTAACTCGGTGGCGCGCGGCTGGGCACCGATGGGGTCACACCGCGTCAAAGTTACTCTTGAGCCGGGCGAGTCCCGCCAGATCATTTTCCTGCTCGGTTACCATGAAAACCCTGCCGACCGGAAATTTGCTCCCCCGGATTCGCAGACAATCAACAAGCAGACGGTCGAGCCGGTCATTGCCAGGTATCTGGTCGAAGACAACGCGGATGCTGCTTTTAAGGCCCTGCGCGCCTACTGGGACGGCCTGCTGGACGTTTTCCAGGTGGACACCCCCGACGTCCACACTAACCGGATGGTCAACATCTGGAACGCTTACCAGTGCATGGTCACGTTCAACATGTCGCGGTCGGCCTCGTTCTTCGAGTCCGGCATTGGGCGCGGCGTGGGCTTCCGCGACTCCAATCAAGACCTGCTGGGGTTCGTCCACATGGTTCCAGAACGAGCCCGCCAGCGCATCGTGGACATGGCAGCCACACAAATGGAGACGGGTGGCGCATACCATCAGTACCAGCCGCTCACCAAGCGCGGTAACGACGCAATCGGCAGCGGCTTCAATGACGACCCGCTCTGGCTCATCCTGAGTGTGGCCGCCTATGTGAAAGAGACCGGTGACTGGGACATCCTCGACGAGCCGGTAGAGTACGATAACCGGCCCGGCACTCAGACCCCTCTCTACGAGCACCTACAGCGCAGCCTGCGCTACACACTGGATCGGCTGGGGTCTCATGGGCTGCCGCTTATCGGTCGGGCCGACTGGAACGATTGCCTGAATCTCAACACCTTCTCCGATAAACCCGGCGAGTCATTCCAGACCGCGACAATCAAGAACGGCAAGGTTGCCGAGTCGGTTTTCATCGCAGGATTGTTCGTCCTGGCGGCCAGGGAGATGGCCGAGATCGCGCGCTGCCATGACGTCGCCGATGCCCCCCAGCGCTACCTGGACGCGGCTGTCCACATGGAGCAGGTCATTTGCGAACACGGCTGGGACGGCGAATGGTTTCTGCGCGCCTACGATCACTTTGGCGAGAAGGTCGGATCGCATGAGTGCGAAGAGGGCCAGATCTTTGTTGAGGTTCAGGGTTTTTGCATCATGGCCGGGGTGGGCCTGGCAGATGAGCGGGCCGGGCAGGCGCTCAACGCCGTCAACGAGCGGCTGGCGACGCCGCACGGCATTATTCTCCAGCAGCCTGCTTATTCACGATACTACCTCAACCTGGGTGAGATCTCGTCCTACCCGCCGGGCTACAAGGAGAACGCCGGGATCTTCTGCCACACCAACCCCTGGATCATGATCGCCGAGACGATGACCGGCAACGGCGACCGGGCACATGATTATTACACCCGCATCAACCCCTCGGCGCGCGAGGAGATCAGCGACTTACACCGCTGCGAGCCGTACGTCTACGCTCAGATGATCGCCGGGCGCGATGCCCCGACCCACGGCGAGGCCAAGAACTCCTGGCTGACCGGCACGGCTGCCTGGAACTACGTTGCCATCACGCAGTGGATCCTGGGCATCCGCCCCACCTTCGAGGGGCTCCAGATCGCCCCGGTCATTCCTGCCGATTGGCCGGGCTTCACGGCGACCCGCGTCTTCCGTGGTGTGGCCTACCACATCACGGTGAAGCGTGAGGGCGCGGGCAACGCGGCTTCGCTCGTCGTGGACGGCCAGCCGGTGGCGGGCAACGTTGTGCCGCTCCCGCCGGAGGGAACGACCGGCGTGACCGTCGAGGTCGCGTTGACCTGACGGCGCGCGCAGAGAAAAAGTCCCTATATCGGCTAATATCGTTACCTATTCTGCCCCCTAGAGGCGGATTCCGGCCCTGCTGGGCCGAAGCCCGCCGCACCGGTGCGTCTCCCCTTCGGCGCGTGATAGTTTGGCCTAAAATGGTATAATGCCCTTAACATCGCCATCTCATAGGAGGAACGTATACCCTGATGAGCTTCGAGCACGTCATTGTGCCGCAGGACGGCCAGCCGATCACTTTTGAGAATAACCAGCTTCATATCCCCGATCACCCGATCATCGCCTTCATCGAAGGCGACGGCATCGGACGCGACATCATGACCGCGTCAAAGCGCATCTGGGACGCAGCCATCGAAAAGGCCTACGGGGGAAAGCGCCGGGTCGCCTGGATGGAAATCTACGCTGGCGAGAAGGCAGCCGGGATCTACGACGGTGACTACATGCCTGAGGAAACCTTCGAGGTCCTGCGCCAGTACCTGGTCGGGATCAAGGGGCCGCTCACCACGCCGGTCGGTGGGGGCTTCCGCAGCCTCAACGTGACCCTACGCCAGGTGCTGGACCTGTATGCCTGCATCCGCCCGGTGCGCTGGTACAGGGGCGTCCCCAGCCCGCTCCGCGAGCCGGAGAAAACCGACGTCGTGATCTTCCGCGAAAACACGGAAGATGTCTACACCGGCATCGAATACGAAGCCGGGACGCCGGAGAATGAGAAGCTGGCCCGCTTCCTGCGCGATGAGCTGGGAGCTGAGTTCTTCGACGGGGCCGGGCTGGGCATCAAGCCGATCAGCGAATTCGGCACCAAGCGCCTGGTGCGCAAGGCGATCCAGTATGCCCTTGACCGGGGCCACAAGAACGTCACGCTGGTGCATAAGGGAAACATCCAGAAGTACACCGAGGGGGCCTTCCGCAAGTGGGGCTACGAAGTCGCCGCCGAAGAGTTCGGCGATGTCACCATCACCGAGGAGCAGTTGTGGTCCGAATACGACGGGAAGCAGCCGGAGGGCAAGGTCGTGATCAAGGATCGCATCGCCGACGTGATTTTCCAGCAGCTGCTGCTCCGCCCAACCGAGTTCGACGTGCTGGCTGCGCCCAACCTCAACGGCGATTACCTCTCCGACGCCGTCGCCGCGCAGGTGGGTGGCATAGGCATCGCACCCGGCGCAAACATCGGTGACCGTGTGGCGCTGTTTGAGGCTACGCACGGCACCGCGCCGAAGTACACCAACCTGGACAAAGTCAATCCCGGATCGCTGCTCTTCTCCGGCGCAATGATGTTAGAATATATGCAGTGGTGGGACGCGGCGGAGTTAGTCACCGCCGCCTACGAGAAGACCGTCGCGCAGAAAGTGGTCACCTACGACTTCGCACGCCAGATGGTGGGCGCAAAAGAGGTCAAAACCTCCGAGTTCGCCACGGCGGTCATTGACAATATGTAGGTAGCCACCGCCGCTTGAGTCGGCCACCGGTATTCCGTCCCCGATGCCGGTGGAAGCGAAAGGAACTGAGGAGACGCGTCAGTGGGACTTGAACCGGACACCCGCTCGCAAGCCGAGTTAATAAACGCCTTGCACAACGGGTCACCAGAGGAGCAAAAAGCGACGCTAAAACGTCTGGCCGTCGTCGGCGATGCCGAGGCACTGGACGCAGTCGTGGACTACCTGCGCGGTCAGCCGTCCGATCTGCGCGCCGAGGGGCTGGAGACTCTCCGCGTGCTGGCCCACAAGTTTGTGCCCTCAGATCGATACAGCCTGGCCGACGTGCTCATCACCTTTCTGAAAGAAGATGCCTGGGGGCAGAAGCTAACCGCAACCCGCCTGCTCAGCGCCCACCCTAACGAGCTGGCGGTTGACGCATTACGCACGCTGGTTCAGCAGGCGCAGGAGAAAGTCCGGGCCGAGCAGCGGCGGCGCTTCTCCCCGGCCCGCATCCTGGCCGAGCGCATCCTGAGCGAGTCAATCCTTGCCCTGGCGAACTGCGGGGGGCTGCGTGTCCTCCCCACCATCCTGGAATTCCTTGAAGATCCCGGCCTGCGCCCCATCGCGGCGCGGGCGCTGGGCCTCATCGGCAGCGAGACGGAGCGCCCGCGGCTTGAAGACCTGATCGAAGATGACAGCGTGCAGGTGCGTGACGCTGCCCAGTGGGCGCTGGGCCTGATGGATCAACGCAATGAGCAGTTCATGCTCCCCCCCGACCAACAGCCGGAGCCACCGCCCGACCGCCTCACCCCCCTGTACTGGATGCACCGCCAGCTCCGGGCCAGCGACGACGATCTGCTGCAATTCCTGATCGTGCGGGTTGCCATCGAGCACCTGATCGTCGATGCCTTCTTGAGCGAGGGACGCATCCCGGAGGAGTGCTTCATCACGCTTCGCCGCTACACAGGCAGCGTGCCACCTGAGTTCAAACGAAACCAGGCGGAGATCGTCGGCACCTGGAAATATGAGTGGAACGGGCCAGAACTGGAAAAACTGGATGAGCCGCGCCCCTCGCGGCCTCTTGATCCCGACAGTCCGCCGGGCCACGAAACCAGCATCACGATCAGCTATCCCATTGCCCTCCATGACGAGGAGGAGGGGCTGGTCAGCTTCGACTGCCTGTTCGGGCCGTTTTTCGGGCGGGGCTGGATCTACCAGATCGCCCGGCGCGGTGACACCTGGTCGTTCGCCCTCCTGCGCCGCACCTGGACCAGTTAGCCGGTTATTGGTATCTCCACCCCGAAGCAGCGCCTTTCTGAGCCTGCCCTCGCGAGCGCAGGTCTTTTTTATGCGAGTCCCCTAGGCGCCCCCCCCGCCGCGCTTGCCAGATGAACTCTATTGCTATATAATGTGAACCAGAGGTTCATACACGATGGAACTATCTGACTGGCCGCAGGTGCACGGCCATATCCTACAGCTCGAACAGGAAGGTCTGGTGACCCGCACCTTCCGGCGGCTTGACCCTGGCCGCCAGCAGGCGATTCTCACCGCCATCCTGGACGAAGCAATCGAAAGAGGCCCCACCTCGCTGAACATCAAGCAGGTTGCCGGGCGGGCAGGGGTGTCGGTTGGCTCGCTGTACAACTACTTTGCCAACCGCGACGGCCTGTTGAACTTCGCCGTTGAGCTGTGCGGGCGCTTCCTGGCCGATGCCTTCGACAGCTTCCGCCCCTACCTGGCGTCGATGCCGCTGCGCGAGGCACTGTCGGCCTACATGGCGGGTGGCGTGGAGTGGAGCCAGACTCAGGTCGGCTTGGTGCAGTTCTTCCTGCGGGCGGCCTACCGGGGAGACCCCGACCTGACCGAGCGGTTCGTGCGCCCCATCGCGACATCCCTGCGGGGGATCGTGCACGAGATGCTGGCCCAGGCCGCCAAGCGGGGCGAGCTTCGGGATGATGTCGATCTGGAGGCCACCACGCGCGTCATCCACGCGCTGACCATCGCCGTCGGTGACAGCCAGTTGCTCGCCTACCTGAACACCTACCTCCAGGTGACCGGCGACGACCTTTCGTTTGAGCAAGTCCTGGAGGCGATGCTCGACCTCATTCTGCACGGCATAGGCACACAACAGGAAGAGTGACATGCCCAACGTTGTCCTGAAGGTAGAAGGTCTGACCAAGCGCTACGGTTCGCTGACGGCGGTAGACAATCTGACGCTGGACGTGCACGAAGGTGAGGTGTTTGGCTTCCTGGGGCCGAATGGCGCGGGCAAAACCACCTCCATCAACATGATGTGCGGGCTGCTCAAGCCGGACGCGGGCCGGGTCATCATACAAGGGGTGCCCATCACAGGCGGTGATGGTGACGTGCGCGCCCGCGTGGGGGTGTGCCCGCAGAACATCGTCCTGTGGGAGCGGCTGACCTGTTTGGAGCAGATGTGTTTCATCGGGCAGATGTACGGCCTGGGAAGACGAGAAGCGCGCCGCCGGAGCGAGCGGCTGCTTGAAGAGATGGATCTGGTCGAGAAGCGGAACAAACAGGCGCACACGCTGTCGGGCGGCATGCAGCGACGGCTCAACCTGGCGCTGGCCCTGGTCCACGATCCCGACATCCTGGTGCTGGACGAGCCGGAGGCCGGGTTGGACCCGCAGAGCCGCGTCAAGGTGCGCGAGTACATCCGGTCACTGGCCCGCCAAAAGACCGTCATCCTGACCACGCACAACATGGATGAGGCCGACCGCTTGGCCGACCGCGTCGCCATCATCGACCACGGCAGGCTGCTGGTGCTGGATACGCCAACCGCGCTGAAGGACAGCGTCGGCGAGGGGGACGTGCTGGAGATCCACGTCAAGGGGGACGGCGACGCCGTCCGGAGCGCGTTGGCGGGCCTGAGCGGGGAGGTCACGCTGGACGGTGCGGCGAGCATGCTGCACATCCGCGCGCTGAACGCGGCAAGCCTGATCCCGGTGGTGATTGAACGGCTGCACGACGCCGGTGTCGGCTGCGGGGAGGTCCGGCTGCGGCAGAATACGCTGGAAGATGTGTTTATCCAACTGACAGGCCGGAAGTTACGCGAATGAGATTCTTAAGCGTGTTTCGAAAGAGCATGATCGAGCAGGGACGCAATACCGTCACCCTGCTCCTGAGCCTGGTGTTTGCCCCATTCTTCGTGTTCCTGTACTGGCTGTTCTTCTACGGCGGCTCGATGACGTACACCGTCCTGGTGATCAACGATGACGTTGGGGTGGTGCTGGCCGACGGCACGTCCTACAACGCCGGTGAGGAGGCAGCTGAGGCCATTAACGGCGTACGGTACACCAGCGGCGATCCGATGCTGGTCACTAGAGAAGTCTCCGGTAAGGCCGAGGCCGAAGCGATCCTGCGCGACCGGGGGGCGGTTGCGTTTGTGCAGTTTCCGGCGGACTTCTCGCGCACGATCCTGGACGCGCGCACCGACGGCGTGCTGAACGCCACCGACCTGGTCTTTGGCGGTGACCTCACGTCGCCCTACTACGTCGTTGCGGCCATCCTGGCAACGTCGGCGGTGGATGCGTACATTCAGCAGGCAAGCGGGGTGATCTGTCCGGTGCAGTACGTGGAGGAGCCGTTGGGCGCTTCGGGCACCCGCTCCGAATTCGAGCTGTACGTGCCGGGGATCTTCGTGTTCGCGGTGATCCTGATGGTCTTCATGGCGTCGATGGTGATCGCGCGTGAAGTGGAGGCGGGGACTCTACAGCGGCTCAAGATCACGCCCATGACCTCCTTTGACCTGCTGGGCGGGATCAGCGCCTCGTTGATGATCACCAGCGTGCTGGCGGTGGTGCTGACTTTCCTGACCGCGCTGGCGCTGGACTTCCACAGCCAGGGGCCGATCTGGGTGGCGGTGCTGGTGGGCGCGATCCTCAGCCTGTCGATCATCGGGGCGGGGCTGATCGTCGGCAGTCTCGCCAAAACCGTGGCGCAGGCTTTTATCATCGCCAACTTCCCGCTGGGGCTGTTCATGTTCCTCTCCGGGGCGGTGTTTCCGCTGCCGGGCAGGACGTTGTTCACGCTGGCCGGGCACGAGATTTGTGTATACGACATCCTGCCCCCGACACACGCCGTCGTCGCGCTGAACAAGGTGCTGACGCTGGGAGCAGATCTGGGCGACGTGACGTATGAGATAGGGGCGCTGGTGGTGCTGTCGGTGCTGTACTTTGCCGCCGGGGTGTGGCTTTTCAGCCGGACACACCTGCGCCGCACCTGAGCCCCCGGCCCGGCGTTCCCATCTGGCGCTATCAACGAACGAAGGGAGGCCATCCGGCCCCCCTTCGCGGTTACGCGCAGGGGGATGGTTGGATCAGATCGCGTCGCCAGGCCGATCAGCTTCCCGGCAGCGCACGGTTGAGATTGTCCCCGCTGTGCAGGATCAGGTGAAGCAGCCTGCGGCCCGCCATGAACGAGGCAGTGTCGGCCTGGTTGATCAGGACGACGGCACCCACCTGTGAGTCGGGGTCGAAGTACATGAACGTGATCGCGCCGTCGTCGCCCCCATCGTGACCGTACCAGCCGTTATAGCTGTGCCAGAAGATCGCCTGCCTGTAGCGGGGCATCAGGATTCGATGCTCGATGAAGTTCATCTTCGCATCGGGGAATTGGGGTTCGAGCATCATCTCGACGGTCGATTCTTCGAGGATGCGCGCCCCGTCCAGTTCGCCGCCGTTCATGAAGGCTGCCATGAAGCGGGCGAGGTCGTTGGCGCTGGCACGCAGCAGGCCGTCGGGCCAGGTGGCAAAGCCATAGTGTTCCAGCGCGATCTTGCCTGCTTCGCCGTTCTCGTAGGGGACGGCGATCTCGTCGACGTTTTCAAATTCGGACAGGAACCAGCCGGTGTGGTGCATGCCCAGCGGCTCGAAGATGCGCTCCCGGCAGTGAACGTTGAGCGGGGTGCCGGTGGTGGCTTCCATCAGGTACCCGGCGAGACCGGCGGCGATGTTGCTGTAGCTGAAGTTTTCGCCGGGCATGTACTCCGAGAAGTTTGCCTCCCCGTCGTAGTACTCACCTCCGGGCGAGAGGTAGCTTTCCAGGAACTCGCCGAGCGGCATCTCCGGATCGCCGGGGGCATAGGTCTGGTCGTAAACGTCGTAGTTGTCTTCAATGCCCGACGTATGCGTCGCCAGGTGGCGAACCGTGATCACCTCCCCCTCGACACGCGGATTATCGACGGTGAAGGGCACCAGGTCGCCGACCTCGTCGTCCAGCGAAAAGGCCCCTTCCTCCCAGGCCTGCATCAGCGCCGTGCCGGTGATGGTCTTGCTGATCGAAGCCAGCAGGAAGGGCGTATCAGGCGTTGCGGGGCGGTTGTCTTCGATGTTGGCGTAGCCGTAGCCCTCGCTCCAGGCCACCCCGCCGTTGGCCACGACGGCGACGGCCATACCGGGAAGATCGTGAGCCGCTACGGTCTTCTCGATGCAGGCGTCTAACTCCTCAACGGTAGAAACACGGTTCCAGGAAGCCGAGCAAACAGGGACGGGCAGGAACAAAGCCTTGAGCAGGAAACCCAGCCCCACCACTACCACCACAGGCAGGACGATGCGCAATATTACCTTCTTGACGTTCATAAAATTTTGCTCCCGTATACGAGATCGCCACGTATCCGGAAACTATTACGCACAACCGGCGCGGGCGTTGCGCGCTGCGCCTGCCGGGTTGGTCTGAGCGCGACTAGCAGCCGCTGCCGGTGAAAGCTATAATCAAGGTCGCAAATATCGCCAGACACCCCCTGAAATCCGGATCACCGTCGGGCAACGCTCAATCGTTCAGGAGGGAGCACCCCATGTCTGTTCTCATGCTCACCATTCGCTCCATCTTCCGCTATAAGGGCAAGGAGGGGCAGCTTGCATGGGTCGGTCACCGGCTGGCCGGACTGGGCACGCTGCTCTTCTTTATCACCCACGTCATCGACACGTCGTGGGTGTATTTCTGGCCGGAGGGATACCGCCACGCAATCGCGCTTTACCGGTCGGTGCCCTTCCAGATCGGCGAGCTGATGCTCGTGCTGGCCGTTATCTACCACGCCATCAATGGCCTGCGCATCACACTCATGGACTGGAAGCCGGAGCTGTGGGAGCACCAGCGGGCCCTGACGCGGGGCGCGTTCATCCTGACGGCGGTGCTCTACGTCCCGGCCTTCGTCATCATGGGCGGCCACGCGCTTGAGAATCTGTTCGGCATTCACCTGTTTTAGGGGGATCGCGATGGCAACCAGGACAGCACCTCAAACCAACCGCTTCGAGACCTTCGTCTGGCGCTATACGCGCTGGTCGGGTGTGCTGCTGATCCCGCTGGTCTTCGGCCACCTAGCGATCATGCACATCATCAACAGCGTGTACGCGATTGACTACCAGTGGGTGATCGCCGAGCGCTGGGCGCGGCTGGGCTGGCGTATCTACGACGCTTTTTTGCTGTGGCTGGCCGGGCTGCACGGCTTCAACGGCCTGCGGGTCGTCATCAACGATTACGCGCACTCGCCCGCGCTGAATCGCATGTTGAAGGTCATCCTGGTGCTGCTGATGATCTTCATCCTCGTGCTGGGCAGCATCGCCTTGATCGGCGCGCCGCTGAGGCCCCTCCAGTTTGAAGGCGCTTCTGCCCTGCTGCACGCACTGGCCTGACGAGGGGGAGCAACGAGTCATGCAAGTTCACCACCATAAGTTCGACGCCGTCATTGTGGGGGCCGGGGGCGCGGGCCTGATGGCGGCGCTCTATGCCTCGAAGGCGGTCAACACCGCCGTGATCAGCAAGCTGTATCCCACGCGCTCGCACACCGGCGCGGCGCAGGGCGGCATCGGTGCGGCGCTGGGCAACGAAGAAGAAGATAACTGGGAGTGGCACGCCTTCGACACCGTCAAAGGCTCCGACTACCTGGCCGACCAGGACACGGTCGACGTGCTCTGCAAGGAAGCCACCGAGGTCGTCGTCGAGTTGGAGCATATGGGACTCCCCTTCGACCGCACGGCAGAGGGCAGGATCGCTCAGCGGCGCTTCGGCGGCCACACCAGCCATCACGGCGAGAAGCCGGTGCGCCGGGCCTGTCACGCCGCCGACCGCACCGGCCACATGATCCTGCAAACGCTTTACCAGCAGTGCGTCAAGAATGAGGTCAACTTCTTCAACGAATACCACGTCGTCGACCTGTTGATGAACGATGGCCGTCCGGCGGGCGTGGTCGCAATCGAGGTTCACAGCGGCGACCTGCACGTCTTCCAGGCCAAGGCGATCCTGTTTGCGACCGGTGGCTGGGGTAAGGTATGGCACATCACCAGCAATGCCCACACGCTGACCGGCGACGGTAACGCCGTCCTCCTGCGGCGTGGCATCCCGATGGAAGACATGGAGTTCTACCAGTTCCACCCGACCGGCATTTACCGGTTGGGCATCCTGATCACCGAGGGTGTGCGCGGCGAGGGTGGTGTCCTGCTCAACAATGAGGGTGAGCGCTTCATGGAACGTTACGCGCCCACGATCAAAGACCTGGCCAGCCGCGATGTCGTCTCGCGGGCTATCTACCTGGAGCTTAAGGAGGGACGCGGCATCAACGGCGCGGGCTACGTTCACCTGGACGTGACGCCTGCCACGGTCAACAAATACCTGGCCGAGGCGGGCGAAGCGCGCCGCATCGACCGCGAGTACGTCGAGAGCAAGCTGCCCGACATCCTCGACTTCTGCCGCACTTACCTGGGCGTCGACCCGGTCACAGAGCCGATGCCCGTCCAGCCGACCGCCCACTACGCCATGGGTGGCATCCCGGCCAACGTCGACGCGGAAGTCGTCCGAGACGCGGACAGCACCGTCGTGCCGGGCCTGTTCGCGGCGGGCGAGTGCGCGTGTGTCTCGGTGCACGGCGCGAACCGCCTGGGCACAAACTCGCTGGTCGACATCGTCGTCTTCGGGCGGCGCGGCGGGATCAGGATGGCCGAATACTGCCGGCAGAGTGACTTCGTCGACCTGCCGGAGAACCCGACCGCGGCGGTCGAGGCAGAGCTTGAGCGCCTGCGCAGCGCCGACGGCAGCGCGTGCGTCGCCGACCTGCGCGAGGAGATGCAGCAGATCATGACCGACCACATCGGCGTCTTCCGCGACGGAGAGGGAATGGCGACGGCCGTCGAGGCGATCCGCAGGCTCAAGGAGCGCTACCGGACCGACCTGCGCATCGACGACCGGGGGCAGATGTTCAACTACGACCTGCTTGAAGCGTGGGAGTTGGGCGCGCTGCTCGACCTCGCCGAGGTCACCGCGGTCTCGGCGCTGGCCCGCACGGAAAGCCGTGGCGCGCACTCGCGCAACGATTATGCCGAACGCGATGACGAGACCTGGCTCAAGCACACCCTCGCCCACATGAAGCCGGGCGGCGAGATCGAACTCACCTACAAGCCGGTCGTCATCACCCGATACGAGCCAAAGGAGCGCGTATACTGATGGAAGTGACCCTGCGCATCTGGCGCTTTAACCCCGAAGTGGACGAGAAACCCCACTGGGACGAGTACACCATCCAGGATGTCCGGCCCACCGACCGCGTGCTGGATCTGCTCCACCACGTGAAGTGGCACGTCGACGGCACGCTGACGCTGCGGCGCTCCTGTGCGCACGGCATCTGCGGCTCCGACGCCATGCGCATCAGCGGGATCAACGCGCTGGCCTGCAAGGTGCTGGTCAAGGACATCGTCAGAGGCGAGAAAGGCACCATCCAGGTCGAGCCGCTCCTGGGCTTGCCCGTGATAAAAGACCTGATCGTCGACATGGAGCCTTTCTTCGACCACTACCGCGAGGTGATGCCCTACTTCGTCAACGACGAGCAGCCGCCGGAGCGCGAGCGCATCCAGAGTCGGGAAGAGCGGGCGCGCTTCGACGAGGGCACCAAGTGCATCCTGTGCGCGGCCTGCACCACCTCGTGCCCCTCCTTCTGGGCGAACGGCACCTACGTCGGCCCGGCGGCCATCGTCCAGGCGCACCGCTTCATCTTCGACAGCCGCGACCAGGCCGCCGGGGAGCGCCTGGCGATCCTGAGTGAGGAAAATGGCGTGTGGCGCTGCCGCACGATCTTCAACTGCTCGACGGCCTGCCCGCGTGAGATCCCGGTGACACAGCTTATCGCCGAGGTCAAGGGCAGGATTGGGAAATGGGCCGGTCGTGGGGGACAGCGTCGGAGATGAAGGGCATCGCGCTCTCTGCTACCAAGCTTCGGCCTGCCGCAACTTTACGCCGCCCGATGCGTATAGATCGGTAGCGCGGGAGCGTGATTTTACCGTAATCAGTATGGTCAAATGATAAGGAGCAATTCGACATGGCAAAAAAGGCAACCGAGCTTCCTGATAACGAGAAGCCGAAGGAAGAAGCGGCGGACATCGTCGCGGAACTGGGTGATATCGGCAAGAAGCTGAGCGAGGCGCTGAGCACTGCCTGGAACAGCGAGGAGCGGCACAAGATCCAGCAGGATGTCGCCGAGGGGCTGAACAAGCTCTCGGCGGAACTCAGCAAGACCGCCACGAACATCCGCGAGTCGGACATGGGCCAGAAGGTTGAATCAGGCGTCAAGCAGGCTCGCGAGGACATCGAGAGCGGCAAGGTCGCCGACGACATTCGCGATGGCCTGCTCAAGGCGCTGCGCGGCCTGGGTGAGGCAATCGACAAAATGGCCGACAGCTTCACGCCGTACGAAGAGCCGCCCAAAGAGTAATCCAAACCCGTCTGCGCAGACGAGAACACACGGGCGCAGGGTGGCGCAGGCCACACCGCTGCGCCCGCGTACTTTTTTAGCCGCCTGGCCTCTCGAAGCGGGCCACCCACACCCGCTCCGTCTCAGGCCGCACGACGAACCGCTCGTCGACGCGCCAGCCGCACACCCAGGCGATCTCGCCGCCGGCAACCAGCAGCGGCAGGCGGTCGCGCCATGCTGCCGGGATCTTGGCGTTGATCTGGAACTCACTCACCTTCTGCGACCCGCCTGCGCCCTGCGGTCGGAAGCGGTCGCCGGGTTGGCGGGTGCGAAGCTGCACAGCCGGGGCGCGCTCCCCCCGGTCGATGTCCAGCACGGCCACCCAGGGATTGACCTGCAATGCCCGCCAGCCAGCCCCGGAGTGAGCGCCGGTGTAGGGGTACAGGCTGAACCACCACGCCGACCCCGGCAGATCGACCTCGCCCGGCCCCTCAATCATCGCCACCGCCCCCGGCTCAAGGAGCGGCCAATCCGGCTCCGGCAGGCTCTGTTCGCTGCCGGTGATGATCAGGGCGTCGTAGTCCACACGCAGCGCCAGCCCGGCGGGGAGCGTCGCCTGTGCACCCGTCTGCCCGTCACGCGCTACCCTCACCGCCGCCTCGACATGTTGGTAGCCGACGTCCCGCAGGGAGCGTCGCAGCCTCCACACTGCCCGCCGGATGGCCGCCCGCTGCACGGCGAGCGGCAGGCGCAGCCACGCGCTCCGGTCGAGGCGGATGTACTCAGACGTTTCTTCGAGGGCAATCCGGCCCCACGCGTCGTCGACCTGCGCCTGCAAAGCCTCGTAATCTGCCGCGGCGACCGACGCGGTCCGGCACAGCACCGCGTGCAGGTTGGGGTTGAGCGCCTCAAGCGAGGGGATCACCTCGTGCCGCAGACGGTTGCGGAAGTAGGTGGTATCGAGGTTCGAGCGGTCGAAGCGCGGTGTCAGGCTGTGCGCCGTACAGTACGCCTCGATGTCCGCGCGTGGTATGTCCAGCAGGGGCCGGATGAGATGCGGCCCGGCCTCTCCGGCTTCTGCCTGCCGGTCAAGCGGCTCTAGCAACTGGTAGCCCGCCAGCGGCGTCGCCGCCAGCATGCCGCGCAGCCCGGCCAGCCCCGACCCGCGCAGGAAGTGCATCAGCACCGTCTCGGCCTGATCGTCGGCGTTGTGCGCCACCGCGATCAGCCGCGCACCCAGCTCAACCGCCGCCCGTCCCAGGACGGTGTAACGTGCCTGCCGGGCGGCCTCCTCCAGTGACAGCCTGCGCCCGGCGGCCAGTGCGGGAACGTCCATCGCCTCGACGCGGCAGGGCACCTCCCACTCAGCCGCCACCGCCTCGACGAAGCGCGCATCGGCGTCGGCGTCCTCCCCGCGTATCCGGTGGTTCAGATGCACGGCGTGCAGGTGCAGGGCAAGCTCGTCGCGCAGGCGCACGAACAGGTGCAGCATGACCAGCGAATCCGGCCCACCTGAGATGCCCAGCACGAGCCTGTCGCCCTGTTTGACCCTGTCGGTGTCGGCAAGCGCCCGACGGAAGCGCGGCAGTAAGTCCATGCGCCGGATTATAGCATGCCGCGCGCGGGGAAATCAGAGGTTGTCAACTCCGGCGGTGGGCGGTACCATCCCCTACATGAGCGAGAGAAAACACGCCCAACGCGGGAGAGTCAGCCTGCTGGCCGCCAGCCTGATGCTGGTCGTGATCGGGCTGGCGCTGAACATCAGCGGGGCAGCCGTCGCTGCGGAAGGGCGGCCTGTCGCCCAGCCTGCCTCGCCGACCAACGTGCTCCAGTTGCCGACTGCCACCTCGACCATCATCGGCGGCCCGACGGCCACCCCCAGCCGCACGCCGACGATCACGCCTGTGCTGGCCGAGGCCATCGGCGAGGCCAACCTGCGCTCCGGCCCCGGCCTGGACTTCGACCTCGTGGGGACGCTCACGGTCGGCAACCCGGTCCCCGTGATCGGGCGTTCGGTGAACTACCCCTGGCTGCTGGTCGCCTGGGAGGACGCCCCCAACGGCCAGGCCTGGGTGTTTGAGCAGTTGGTGCGTATCACTGGCGATATCACCACCGTGCCCATCGTCGACGAGCCGGAGTTGCCCACCATCGACCCGACGCAGGCCATCATCCAGGCGACGGCCACCATCCTGCTGCAAACGCCCGGCGCAGCCGAGACAGCCACGGCAACCGCCTACTTCGCCCCGACCGGTGTCTACACCCAGACGCCAGGCGGCCTGGAGGCTGCTCCCGGTGGCCCTGCGGCGACCTTCACACCGCCTGAGCCGTACTACGATCCCGAAGTGCCTTCCTCCGACGTCGCTTCCACGCAGCAACGTGGCCCGGCCCCGGCGGTGCTGATCATCTCACTGGGGATGATGGGGATGTTGACGCTCGGCCTGGGGCTGCTGCGCCGCCTGTAGAAACCAGACTCCAACAAAAAACGCACGAAGGCCCACATGATCCTTCGTACGCTCTGCTTTTTACTCCTCTGAGCGGCTACGGCGTGGCCGTGCGCAGGTCGGCGTATCCCATCTCAATCATCCACGGGCACACGACCGGCTCGCCCCATCCGTCGGGGGCCGGTGGATCGACCGGCAGCCCGTTGAAGCCCCTGAAGTACCCCGCCGGGCCGGTCAACTGCAATTGGGCAGCCTCGGAAAGCTCCGCATCGCCGACCGCGATAGCGTGGATGTGAAGCGGCGAGCCGGAGTACAACTCGCCGACATCCCGCACCCAGGCCGCAAACCCCGCCCGCCGCAGTGCCAGGATGATCGCGTCGAACTCCTCGTAGAGGATGTGATGCCAGTCGTTCAGGTCGCGCAGCGAGAGATCGACTGCGCCGCCGCCGTCGTGCGTGCCGAAGCTGGCTGCCTCGGCTGACGTATAAGACCCCTGTGTCAGTGCCTTGACGAAGTCTTGCGAGCCGTCGTAGAGCGTCTGGGCGTGCTTGAGCATCCACAGGGTGCGCTGGTTGAGGATGATCCCCTCGCGAACCTCGACCCGCGTATAGTCGTCCGGCGGGCGCAGGCAGCCGAAGGGCGTCGGCGTGGGCGTTTGGGTGGCGGTCGGCGGCGGGAGTGTGGGCGTTGGTGTCGGGGTCGGTGTTTCTGTTCGAGTGGGGGCCTGCGTTGCGACCGGCGACGGCGGGGCGGGCTGGCCGTCCCCCGTTTCCGCCTGTGGTGAGGCCAGGCCGGGCAGGTTGCAGGCCAGGGCCGCAGCGAGGATGAGCGCCAGAGGAGCGAGGCGTTTGGGGGATCTCATGTGCTGATGTACCTCACGATGCGGCCCGGCACACCGACCACGACGGCGTGATCGGGTACGTCGGTGTTCACGAAAGCCCCGCCCGTGATGCGTGCCCCTTTACCCACCACGACGCGGCTGTTGATGCTGGCCCCCATCTCGATGACGACATCATCGGCCACCTCGACGTAGGTCGATACCCGCGCCCCCTGTCCCAGGAAGACGTTTGTCCCCAGGTGCGCGTGGTGATCGACGCTCGCGCCGACGCCGATGACGCAGTGCGGGCCGACGGTGCTCTCGGCGGCGACGATCCCCCCGGCCCGGACGATGCAGCCCGGTCCCAGCTTCGCCGTCGGCGAGATGACGGCCTGGGGATGCACAGCCGTTATCGGTGGGATGCTCTGCCGGTGCAGCATCTTGATCAGGCGGGCGCGCACGTCCATCAGGTCAGGCCCCAGCGCGATGATGGCGTGCAGGTCGCGGTGCTCCTCTGCAAGCTGGGGCAGCACGTCGTCGTCGCCCAGGATGCGCAGTGAGATGCCCTCCCCCACGCTGCGCTCGCTCAGGCCGAGTGCTTTATCCGTGCAGCCGATCACGAGCGCACCGTGCTGCTGGCTCAATATCTCGTAGACGACCCTGGCATACCCACCCGCGCCCAGGATGACGACCGGTCTATTCTGCTCGGCCATAGCCCGCCTCCCATCGATCCGGCTGCTTTTAAGGTAGCACGGTCGGCGGTTTAGGGCAATAGGGACCGGTCGGCCAGCAGGTCAAAGGGCGGGTACACACCCAGTACTTGGCCTTTTGCGTCGAGCACGAGCAGGTTGGTGTGCCCCCACTCCGACGGCAGGCCGTCCAGCGCAAAGAGCGTCACTGCCACCACGCGCGGGTCGTCCAGCCAGGGTGTCCATCCGGTCTCAGGATACTGCGGATAGCGCCCCCCGTTCCCGTGCAGGGTCAGGTCGAGGTAGTGGGCCATCGTCTCCGCGTCAGGCAGGGCGGGGCCGCCATCCGGGGATGCCAGGTCAGCCGATTCGGCGTGCCGCCAGCCGGTCTCTGTGATCAGCACGGGCAGCGGTCCGACGCCGTAGGTCGCCAGCTTATACAGCTCCCACTCGTAGCCGTTGACCCCGCGGTTGAAGACGCTCTCCGGCGGCTCGACGTGGGCCGGGTTGGCAGCGCCGTTCAGCAGATCCACCTGGTAGCTCTGCCGCCAGGGGCCTTCGGCAAACGGGCCTTGCGGGTAGGCGTGGCTGGCCCAGGCATCGATGTGGGCGAACACGTCCGGGTGGGCGGCTACCATCCCGTCGAGGAAGGACTCCTCGTCCATGTAGGCCGCACCATCGATGAAAGGCAGGCCGCCGGTGTGCGGCGCGTAGGCGTCAAATCCCGCGTTGAGCACCCGTGCGCCGGGATCGGCGGCGTGCAGGGCGTCGGCCACGTCAATCAGGAAGCGGGCGTAGGCGGCGGGGTCAGGCTGCCCGCCCCACTCATTCCCGTGATTAGGCTCGTTGCCCGCAACGACGAAATGCTCCCCGGTCGGCCAGTCAAGCGCGGCGGCAAAGTCGGCGTAGCGGGCGGCCACCGTGTAGTATGTGCCATCCGGGTCAGGCGGTGGGGCGATCCATCGATCCGCCTCCCGGTCGTAGACTGTCGCCAGGCGCAGGATGGGTGTCAGATGCAGGTCGGCGCATAGATCCATGAAAATCTGCCAGCGGTCGGGGTCAAGGTCGTCGAGGCGCACCAACTGGGTCACGTAGCCCCACTCGCCGACCGCCTGGCGGGCGCGGCGCAGGTGCTCCGGCCACACCTCGACCGGCCAGTGATTCCGCCCGTCGTCCAGCAGCAGGTAGACGCCCAGCCTGTTCGAGGTCGCCGGGATCGGGCGCGGCGTGGAGTCCGGTCTGGACGCGCAGGCGGCCAGCAGCACCAGGGCGGCACACAGCCCGCTCCCCCGCCGGAGGGCGTGTACAGTCCGCATCACCGTGCTGAGCTGCGGTGGACGACGTAAATCCCGGCCAGTGTGACCACGCCGCCCACGACGTGCCACAGGCCGGGCCACTCGCCGAGAACGGGCATCGCGACCAGCGTTGCGACGATGGGCTGGCCGAGCAGCGTCACCGAAACCAGTGAGGCACGCAGGTGGCCGAAAGCGTAGTTGATCAGCAGCCAGCCGAGGATGTGCGTCACCAGCGCCAGGCCGAGCAGCGCCCGGTAGCTCGATGCGGGCAGCCCGGTCAGCGGGTGGCCCAGCGCCAGGCTCACGCCCAGCAGGATGATCGCGCCGACTCCCGAAAACAGCCACATGTAGGTCAGGTTGTCGATGTGCTGGCGGGTGTGCTGGGTCGTCAACTGGTAGCCTGCATACGCGACACTGGCAGACGCGGCCAGCAGGTTGCCCAGAACTACCATCGACGTGTTTTTCGCGCCGTTGGTGTCAACACTGTCCACGCCGACGATCAGCGCAGCCCCACACAATGCGATCACCAGCCCCAGCCAGTAAGCCGGGCGCAGCCTCTCCCGGAAGATCAGCCACGCTCCCAGCCCAACCCAGATGGGCGCGGTGTTGCCGAGCAGTGTGGCAGTCGAGGCGGTGGTCATCGTGAGCGAGGTGTTCCACACGCCAAGGTCGAGCGCAAAGAACAGCCCGGCCAACACGCCCCAGCCGAGTATCCTGCGTGGCAGCCGCGCGTTGCCGCGCCGCCAGTGGACGATCAGGGGAACACTCATCACCAGTGTCGCAATCGCAAGCCGGTAGAAGCCGACAACGTCGCCGGTGGTGTTCGCCAGCTTGACGAAGATCGGTGAGAAGCCGATGCATAGCACACCGGTCACCAGTGCGCCATAGGCACGGACGTTAGCGGTGGATTCGCTCATGGGGGAGAAGTATAGCGTCTTTGCAACACGGGTAAAAGTGAACGAAAGCCAGACCCACCCACGCCGAGAACGCCGGGGATCGTCTGGCTGCCCGGAAAGATGCTATACAATCATACGGTTGAAAACGGAGGAATATTGCTGCGGACCCTTGCCCTTATCTGCTGATATGGCCGCGTACACACTTCCCGGTGCACGCTAGCGCCACCCGGTGGACACCATATCAGGTGTCAGTGGTGTCTCCTGGTTGGTCACCACAACCGTGCGGCTTTCCCCCGCGGCCAGGTCGAAGTAGTTATCGCTGAAGTGAGTCCGCTCGTCCGGCACGATCACGTGGAAATAGTAGAGATATGCAGGTGCATACACATGAACCAGCAGTTCGTGCTCGCTGCGAGAAGACAGGGCGATCTCAGGTCCCACCACCGGGCGTTGTAAGTCCTTCACAGGCGCGAAGAAGTGGCGATTCGCCGGGAAGCGCTCCGATGACGAGCGCACGGCCAGGTAGTGAGTCGGCCTGGCGACAATCTGCTGCGCCTCACCTCGCCAGACAACCCGGCTGCTGTTGGCCGGGACCTGTACCTGATGCCGTTCTTCCCATACCGTCCCCTCCGCGAAGGTGCCCAACTTGATCACAATCGTATCGCTCACGTCTTCAAGCGTATCGTTCGTTATCCACAGCTCGCTCGTGCCGTCGTCCAGCGCCTTGAATGAGGCCAGCACCGGCGCGTACGCCCGCTTTACGTAGAAGTATCCGGCCTTCCCAAAACCGTAGTAGTCGAGAATGCTCCAGCTCAGTCCGGGCCAGCAGTCGTTGAGCTGCCAGAGCAGCGTCCCCGAGCAGTGTGGTTTCCGGCGGCGAAAATGCTCGATCCCGAACTTCAGTCCCTCCGCCTGCGCGATCATGCTGAAGTCGATATATTCGTCGAGGTCCCTGGGCAGTCCCGTGACGGTCAGCATCAGATTATCGCCCTTGGTCTTGGGGTTGTCCTTGTTATGGTGATCCATCGAGGGGCTGTGGTGATAGAGCTGGTCGGATGGCATGCACCGGCGCAGTGTCTCGTGCACGGGGGAGGCGTGCATGCCGAACTCGCTGATGAAGCGTCCTGTGTTCTCGGCGTAGTGGACGAAGGAGACATCCTCCGGTTTCGGCCCCGACGAGAGACGTTCCGCAAGATCTACATCGGCTTCTACCCTCACCGGAAGGCCGTGCCACACGTGCCAGTCGTGGACATCACCCTCCTCCATGCTGTTGGGCTGCGGGCCGCCGTAGGGGCTTCCCGGCCAGTAAGGGGTGAACCCGTCCAGATCCTGCACCACCTTGGGCATGATCTCGTCGTAGTACAGCGTGCCGAGGAGTGGAGTCGATTGCTCTTGCCCTAAGGTTTTCCCGTAGTGGTGGAGCATCTGGTTTTCGTTATTGCCGCACCAGAGCGCCATGGATGGGTGGTTCCGCAGACGCTCGACCTGATAGCGGACCTCCGCCTGCACCTCGTCGACGAAGCCGGGGTCGTCCTCAGGGTAGGGCGCGCACGCGAACATGAAATCTTGCCAGATCAGTATCCCCAGCCGGTCGCAGAGATCGTAGAACGCGTCGTGCTCGTAGATCCCGCCGCCCCAGACGCGCAGCATATTCATGTTGGCGTCCAGGGCTGCCGTGAGCAACTGTTCGTAGCGGTCCGCAGTCAGCGCCCCCACGAAGGAACTCGCCGGAATCCAGTTGGCGCCGCGCGCGAAGATTGGAACGCCGTTGAGGACGAACCGGAAGAAACGTGTGCCCGGCTCCTCCGGATCGGGTGATTGATCCAGTTCCAGCGTGCGAATGCCGACCTGCTGCTGCTTACAGTCTAACTCGCTGCCGTCCTGGAGGATTGTGACCTGGAGCGTGTACAGGCAAGGCTCTCCCAGATCGTGTGTCCACCACAGACTGGGTTGCTCCACGGGCATGGATGCTTCGGCGACGAGCCGGTCTCCGCGATCCGTCAGGACGAGCGTCTGCTCGGCGACCGCCTCTGTCCCGTCCGGCGGTATGAGCGCAAGCGCAACCTCAATTGGCCGGTCGCCGGTGAAGCGCTCAACTTCCACCCTGGCCCAGACGAGCGCCCGCTCCCCCGCCGGGTCGATTTCGAGGGTTGCAAAGCGCACTCCGTGAATGGCGGCCTGACGCTGGCGGCGGATCTCGACCGGACGCCAGATCCCGACCGTTGGCAGGCGTGGCCCCCAATCCCAGCCGAAGCCAAATTGGGCCTTGCGCATGAAGTTGCGCTTTGTCTCTATCAGTTCGCCGGGTCGCCAGGCCGGGGATGGTGCGTCCCTCACGTGATCCAGCGGCGGGTCGAAACAGAGTGCCAGCGTGTTGGGCCGATCCGTATATACCCTGCCGGTTACGTCGAAGATGGCTTCGCGGAACATGTTGCCGTGTTTGCCCAGCGGCTCTCCGTTGAGCCAGATGGTCACGAATGTGTCCAGCCCGTGAAACACGAGCAGCAGCCGCTCTTGCAGTTGTGGTGCGTGATCATATGTGAACTGAGCGCGGTACCACCATTCACGCTCCTCGACCCAGGCGCAGTCTGGCTCGTTGCGGTCGTAGAAGGGGTCTGGGATTCGCCCGGCGGCAACCAGCGCCTGGTGTACGTCTCCGGGCACCGCCACGTCGATCCAGTCACTTGTATCAAACTGCTCGGCAAAAGCGCCGAGCGTGACACCTTCACCCGGCGCGAAATCCTTAAGCCTGCACTGATCGAACACGTGCCTCTCCTTGTCCGTTGAGGGGAACCTGCCAGGCGGAGCGCCAGATATCAACTTGCGCTCATCCTAGAATGACCTCTACCCGGTTGTGATCGCCGAGTCTGTCCGCCGGGATCAGGTTGCCGGGCAACGCTTCGCCGTTAAGGGTCAGAGCCTTGACGCCGCGACAGACGCCATCCGGGTTCCTGACATCTATCTGGATCGTCCGGCCTCGGAAACGGCGCGTGGCCTTGAATCCGTCCCAGGCGCCGGGGATGCACGGATCAACGCGCAGGCCGTCCGGTTCAGGCCGCAGCCCCAGGATATACTGCGTGGCGCTGATGTAGGCCCAGGCTGCCGCACCGGTCAGCCACGAAGTGCGGGTGTTGCCGGGCCGGGGCGAATAGATCGAGTAAGTCGTTTGCCCCTGCACGTAAGGCTCGATCTGGCGAATTTCGGCGCGGTCATTGTAGGTGGCTGGCATGGAAGCGCGATAATACTCGTAAGCCCGGTCACCATTACCCAGCATACATTCGGCCATTACCCCCCAGCCCTGGGTGTGGTTGAAGATACCGGCGTTCTCTTTGACGCCGGGGTTAAAGACCACGGCACGCATCACGTCGATGGACGTTTTGACGAAAGGCGGGGCGCAAAGCATCAGCCCGTAAGGGGTAGCCAGCCGCTCCTGGACGGTCTGCATGCAGCGGGAAGCCTGTTCAGGCGTGGCCGCGCCGCTGATCACCGCCCAAAGCTGGGTGTTCAGGTAGACCTGCCCTTCTTCGTATTCGTGCGTGCCGTAGATGGTGCCGTCCTCGCCAATGGCCCAGATAAACCAGTCCCCGTCCCAGGCGCAGGCCTGGATGCTGGTGTCCAGGGTTTCACGTTGGCGCAAGGCCCAGGTGGCCTCCTCCGGTTTGCCCAGCCGTTCGGCAATCTCTGCGTAGATCGTCAGGCCCAGCCGCACCTGAAAGGCGACAAACAGGCTTTCTCCGTAGTAACCGAGCCGCAGGCAGTCGTTCCAGTCGGCGGACAGGCCGCAGGGCAGGCCGTGTTTGCCGGTGCGCTCCAGGTTGAATTCCAGGGCGCGGCGCAGGTGGCCGAAGACGGTGGCTTCGCCCTGATCGGCGTAGGGCAGCACCTTGTCGTAGAAATCGAGGTCGCCGGTTTCGCCCACGAAGGCCGGGATGGTGTTGAAGAACCACAGGCAGTCGTCGGACCGGTACTCTTCGGGGGCGGGGCCTTTTTCGTGGCCGGGACGGTGTTCGAAGGGTTTGACGACAGGCATGGCCCCGCCGTTGGACAACTGGCCGGTCAGCATCAGTTCCAGGCGCGCCCGGGCTTCTTCGGGGATGGCGGCAGTCACTCCCAGAATGTCTTGCACCGAGTCGCGGAAGCCCAGCCCGTCGCGCCTGCCGCTGTAGATCAGACTGGCGGCCCGTGACCAGGCGAAGGTGATCAGGCAGTTATAGAGGCCCCACACGTTGATCGTGTGGTTGAGGTCTTCATCCGGCGTCTCCACCACCAGACTATCCAGCCTGGCGTGCCAACTGTCCTTCAGTTTTCGCAGTTCGACCTCGGCCCGCTCCAGTGATCCAAACTCGGCCACCGTGCGTTTGCCCACCGAGCGAGCGTCCCCGATTCCCAGCATGACCAGCATCTCGCGGCTCTCGCCTGGCTGGAGGGTCAGGTTAGTTTGCAGGCTGCCGCAGGCGTTATCGCCGTAGGCGTTGCTGTTGGTGCATTGGCCCTGCTCGACCGCCAGCGGGTTGTGGTAGCTCCGGTATGGGCCGAGAAAAGCGTCGCGGCTGGTATCGTACCCGTCCAGTGACGCGCCAATCAATGCCATCCAGGAATGTTGGGCAATATCGTGAAGGAAAATCCCCTCTGTATCGGAGGTCAGGTTATCCTGAATGGCAATGCGTAACAATCCATCGGCCAGCTCACCGCGCACGATGAAGAGTGAGTATTGCAGATTGACCTGATCCTGGTGCGTGTCCCACTGATTGGTGAACTCGCAGAAGGTGAAGGCCGAAATCTCGCGCGGACGGTCGCTCTCGTTGGTGACTTTCAGCCGCCAGTACTCGAAGGTCTGCCCCAGTGGAACGAAATAGGTGGTCTCGCTGGTGATCCCCGCATAGCGCGATTCGAAAACGGTGTACGCCGTGCCGTGACGGCAGGTGGAGCGGTACCGGTCGAGCGGTTTGCCTACGGGCTGCCAGGAGGCTGACCAGTAATCGCCGCTCTCGCGGTCGCGCAGGTAGAAGTAGCGTCCCGGCTGGTCCATCGGGACACTGTTGAAATACAGACGCATGAAACGCCCGCGCGCCCCCGATTGATAGAAACCATAGCCTCCGGCATTGTTGGTGATGACAGCCCCGTACTCGGTGGAGCCGAGGTAATTGCTCCACGATTGGGGAGTGTCAGGCCGGGTGATCACGTACTCTTTCGCATGGTCGTCAAAATAGCCGTATTTCATGAGAGTCCCTTGTCAGAAATGTGTGCTGGAGCAGCGAGCCTGTATCAAGACGCTCTGAGACACTGTCCCTCACGGAGCAGCGCCTGACGCCGACCGGAGATCAACTATCCAAACGGGCAAGCATTTCGAAGCAGGCCCGGCTGTGGTGGTAGGGACATTCCCAGGGGCCAGCTTTATATATAGCGTTATCCGGCGTGCCGTCCCGATGTAACTGCTTAAACCATCCCCCATGTGTCCGGTCGACCACGTTGGCCTGAATGTACGTCCAGCACCGGTAGGCCGCCTGCGCGAACTCCACCTGATCTGTAAGTTGGTACGCGTTGTAGAAGCCGACCATCGCTTCGGCCTGCACCCACCAGGCCTTACCGGTATCCACCAGGCCCTGCGGGCTGCCTTCGTAAAACAGGCTGCCATCGTCGTCCAGTCCCTCGCGATAGACAGCCCTCGCAATGCTTACTGCGGACTCGCGGGTCTGCGCCAATAATGCCGGGTCGGCCAGTGTCTCGGCAGCTTCCAGCAGCAGCCAACTGCCTTCGATGTCGTGACCAAAGGATACAACCTCCGAGAGCGAATGCCAGGAATCATCGAAGAAGAGCTTGAGATGGCCGGTCTGATGGTCAATGATGTGCTGCCGGAAGGTTTCGAGCAAAGCTCTGTGCCGGGCCTTGAGGTGCGCATCGTCCCACACCCGCAGCAAACCGGTGTATGCTTCCAGGATATGCAGCATGGTGTTCATGGATTTGCGGCAGTTGAGATCTTTCTCGCTCAGGCGCATGTCCGCCAGTGCTCCCCATTCGCGGCTGCTGCCCTCGATATAGCCCTGGTAAACCGCGTCATAGGCATGCTTCTCCAACAGGTGAAACAACGTCTGGGCCAGCGTCAGGCTCTGCGGCTCCTGCGTGGCCCGGTGATACGCGGCCAGACCATAAATCGCGAAGGCCTGGGCGTAGTGATGCTTGCGGTCGGAGATTGGGTTACCCTTGTAGTCTACCTGCCAGTAGAGGCCGCCATGCTCCTGATCCCAAAAGACGCGGGTGAGATAGTCGTAAGCCCACCGGGCCATTGACAGGTATTGTTCCGCGCCCAATCTCCGGTAGGCCGTAGCATAAGTCCAGAGAATGCGTGCGCACAAGGTGGCAGAGCGTGGTACTTCGTTGTGAACCTGGAGGTCGTTGGACACGGCTCCGTAAAAGCCGCCGTTGACCCTGTCCACGACATGGGTCATCCAGAAGGGCAGAATATTCCCCGTCAGCTCTTCTTCCAGATGCCGTCTAAAATCAGACCGGTCGAATGTTTGCATCATCGGATGCCACGAGTCCTCTCAAGATTTGGATAGGGTGGTGTCAAAAAGGCACATTCTCAACCTCATGGAGCATTGTACACCAATATCCTTTGTGCCCGTACCGGGCTGCGTATTGTGGCACCGCATTGGCAACGGCCCCAATCACTCGTGATAGTATAGCAAGGCTCCGGGGATAAACGGCGAGGCGGAGACAGAAGAGTCCCCGCCTCGTTGCGGCTCTGGCGGGAGAGGTGACTACTTCACCGGCACCTCGGTCTCGACCTCGTGCGGGACAAAGGGCGAGGCCGGGCTGCGCTTGGGGCGCAGGTAGATGAACCAGTAGACGGCGCCGACCATCACAGCTCCACCGATGATGTTGCCAATCGTGACGGGGAGCAGGTTGTGGATGAAGAAGCGCCCCCAGGTCAGAGCGGCGTAGTCGGTAGCCGTCACGCCGATTTTGGCCCAGAAGGCAGGCTCGGCGAACTGCTTGATCAGCAGGCCCATGGGGACGAAGTACATGTTGGCGACGCTGTGCTCGAAACCGGCGGCCACGAAGCCGGTAATGGGGAAGATGATCGACAGGATCTTGTCGGTGGTGCTGCGGGCCGAAAAGCAGAGCCAGACGGCCAGGCAAACCAGCGTATTGCAGAAGATGCCCAGAACGAGCGCCTGGACGAAGCCGAGTTCGACCTTGGCACGGGCGATGTTCAAGGCGTTGAGGCCGATGGCCCCACTGCCGAAGGTGTACTGTTTGGAGAGCAGCATGATGATCGCCGTGCCGATCGAGCCGACGAAGTTGCCCACGTAGACGACCAGCCAGCTTCGCAGCAGCCTTGCAGTTGAGACCTTGCCGTTGGCCCAGGCCATCACGATCAGGTTGTTGCCGGTGAACAGCTCGGCACCACCGACGACGACCAGGATAAGGCCCAGGCAGAAGACCAGGCCACCCAGCAGGCGAGCCACGCCGTAGGGCAGCGATGTGACCACGCCGTCCTTAATCGTCGGGGCGGTGACCGTGGTGGCGAAGATAGCGCCCAGGGCGATGAAAGCTCCGGCCAGGATGGCCAGCGCGGACTTGGTGTAGAAGCCAATCGCCGATTTGGTGATGCCGATACTCTCGGCGCGCATAGCCATTTCTGGCGGTAAGAGGGCGTCTATGCGGAACACATTTGGCATATCTAAGTTCTCTCCTTACACTGTTCTATGGTGTTGCACGTGCCGGGCGTGAGCGTACCTCAGACGCCCGATGCCTTTCAGTGGCTGTTGTCATCTAAATTCGTGATAAATGTCACAAATAGGCGGGCCAGTGGACACTGCCACTGGCCCGCCAGCCGACGAATTAGATGGGGGTGGAGCTACGGTGCAGTAGGCACCACCTCAACCGGCAGGTTGTTCAGGTCTGCCGAGGCGACAAGTAGCCACGCTGCCACCCAGCCTTCAACGCCCCCGTAGCTCAGCCTGACCCAGTTACTGCCCTCAGTGCGTGCCATGAGAGGCGCGCTCGTATTGGCCGGCAGCGTGCCCAGGGGAGCGAAGTTCAGCCCCGGCCCGGCGCGAATGATCAGTTCGTGGATGCCCGCGCCGGTCAGGTCAACCTCGGCCTCGGTGACTTGAGTGCTGTCGGAGGTGACGGGCAGGAGCAGCGTGTCGTCAGACGCGACCACCACCCAGGCGGCCACCCAGCCGCGCGTGCCGTTGTACTCGACCTGGACCCAGTTATTGCCTGCGTTGCGGCCCACCGCCAAGGCTGACGCGCCGAGCGGCAGGACATCCAGCACGGCCCCGTCTAGGTTGGGAGCCGAGCGCACGTTAATGCGGAAGGGGGCCAGGACGGTGGGGCCTTCCTTCGGGGGCTGCGGGGGAGGCGACGGCGATGCTGACGCTTTGGGGGTGGGGGTGGCGGTTGGTTTCTCTCCGGGTGGGGGGGCGGCCTCGCCTGCCACCGGCAGCGCGTTGATGTCCCCGCTCAGGATGACCAGCCAGGCGGCTGCCCAGCCCTCCACGTCACTGTAGCGCACCCGCACCCACGAACTGGCGTTGTTGCGCCCGGTGGCGGATGCCTCTGTGTTGAAGGGGATCACCGTCAGGATGGATGAGCTGACCCAGGGGTCGGCCCGGACATTGACGTTGTAGGGCGAGAGCAGGACAAACGGGCCGCCGCTGTTGGCCGGGGGCGGCTGGATCTCGGTGGTTACCGGCAGCAGGACAGTATCCCCGGAGAAGACCATCACCCAGGCTGCAACCCAACCGGTTGTGCCCTGGTACTGGATCTGGATCCAGTTGTTGCCGGACGTGCGCCCGACTGCGGTGGCTTCCTCGTGGCCGGGCAGGACGCCGATCACGGCGCTGTTGATGCCCGGTGTGGACCGGATGTTGACATCGAAGACCGAGCGACCGGTCAGCGTTGTATCACCCTGTGCCTGGGCAACCGGCAGCACGCCGGTCAGCCAAAGGCTCATGATTACCAGTACACCCAGACTCGCCAAGATTTTAAACCGTAAGTTCATAATTCCCTCTGTTTTGTGAACTGCTGGATGGCGCTGAGCCAGGTAATTTTCCTCAACGTCCTTCCACGTCGAGCGGCCACGTCGTGGACGGTTCAGGCTCTCCCACGCGCAGCACGATCACCGAGACGTTATCGTGGGCGGGCGCGCTCAGGGCACGCTCCATCAGGATATCGGCGGCTTCCTGGGCCGGGTGATTGGCCGCGGCCCAGGTGATAACGCGCTCGTCAACCACGCTGTAGAGGCCATCGCTACAGAGCACCAGCACATCGCCCTCTTCGAGTGTGTTGCCCGGTTCCACCACATCGACTTCGACCGTTTCTTCGGCGCCCAGTGCCCGTTCCAGCACGTGGCTCAGCGAATGGCCTGCGGCCTGTTCAGGGGTGAGCAGCCCTTCCTGCACGCGGGCGTTGACCCAGGTGTGGTCGGTGGTAAGCTGGCTCGGCTGTCCACCCTGGATCAGGTAAGCCCGGCTGTCGCCCACGCTGGCGATCCAGTAGGTGTCGCCGAGCACCAGCGCGCCTACCACGGTACAGCCCATGCCCTGAAATTCGGGAACACTTTGCCCTTTGTGGTAGATGGCCGTGTTGGCCGCCTTGATGGCCTGACGTAGGCGGTCGGGGATGGTGTTGGGGGTGAGGATCTCCCCCCCGAATAACTTGTCGCGGATGACAGCCACGGCCTGCTGGCTGGCGTGTTCTCCTGCTTTGGCACCGCCCATCCCGTCAGCGACGAGCAGCAACGTAATGTCGGGATGCTCTGCGGGCGTTACCACCAGGACCGAGTCCTGGTTCTCGCCCTCACGCGGGCCGGGATCGCTTTTCTGACCAATGCTCAGTTGTATCACGATGTGCCCTCGTGCTTAAACAGTATGCTGCCCCGCTATTGTAAAGCCGTTTTTTAGTTGTGCCAAATCTCGTCAGGGCGACTTGGTGGGCACGAGCGAGGGGTTGTCTATCTCAAAGACCCGCGCCTGTGCAAGCATAGCGAGATGATCGGGGACGCCGCCCAGCTCCTGGAGCACGGCCTCGAAGGGCTGCGGCTGGCCCGGCTCCAGGTGCCCGTCCAGCTCGGGGCGGAACAGGAGATAACCGATCACGTGGTTCTCGGCGTCGTAAGCAGCGATGATGATCTCGACGCTGCTGACCGGGGTCAGGGTGGGGTTGGTGATCTGCCCCTCCAGCGTCAGGTCGCGCCGCCACTGGTTGTGATTAGAGGCCGTGATCTCGACCGTGATCGCGGTGGTGTAGGTCGGGTCGAGTTGGGCCGGTTCGGCGGTGGCCTGCTCCGAGCAGATCGTGACCAGGTCGGGCATGCCCTCGATGATGAAGGCGAAGGGGATCACGCTGCCCTGCTCGATGCGGGCCGGGGGGATGGTTTGTGAGACTTCGGCCACGATGATGCTGGGGTCGGCGCAGAAGGCGGTGTGTATCTGCGCGTTGGTGATGGCTACCGGTGAGGCATTGTACAGTTCGCCGGTGTAGTGTGTCATGCCCTTGCGATCCTGCCACATGGTGGTATTGACCACGACCAGCTCAGCCGGGTTGATGGCCGCCACCTGGTCGCCCCACACAGCCTGGGGATCGACGGTGAAGCCGGCCGCGATGGTCTCCAGGGCCGCGCTGAGGTAAAGCGTATCCGGCTCGGAGAGGAAGACCCGCAGCGCCGAGAAATACGGTTCGGTGTGGCGGATGGTGAGCGTTTCGCGGCCAATGGCCCCGGTGTGGTCGTTGTACAGGAAGGTGACCTGGATGCGACCATCGTCGAGGTCGCGCCGGTCGACCTCTGTGTAGGCGGGGTTGTCGCCGTAGCGCAGGCGGATGTAGCTTTCGGCCAGGGCGCGAACTTCTTCAGGCGTGAGAGTGCCTTCGTTGCGCACCTCGACGGTGACGCGGCTGCCAAAGCCAATGGGGGGAATCAGCCGGACCAGAAGCAGCCGCCCGGTCGAATCGTCGATAATCTGCCAGTCGTCGGGCAGGGCAATGCCGAACACACCCGATGGGTGGCGGTAGTCGATGAAGCTGCGGAGGGCCTCGGTGGGGCGTGCGGTGGGGGTCAAGGGGGAGGGGCTGGGTGGCGCGGTCGGTGGTTCGGTGGCGAGGCCCGGCTCAACCGGGGCCGCGGTTGTGGGCTGGGGTGAGGAGCACCCGCCCAGGGCCAGCGCCGCCGCCAGCGGCAGCCATACGACTATCGGTGCGATCCGGGTGCGCTTACGGGGTATCATTGCTCATCCTCTGCCCGCGCTGCGATCACGAACAGGCGTGGGCTGTCCTCCTCATATGGGCTGAAGTCATAGTCGCCGCACAGATCAACCACGCGCAGGCCCGCGCGCTCCAGCAGCAGGTGCATCTCGGCGGCCATCGTGTAACGCAGCCGCAGCGGGACCAGGTCACGGTGGACGACGCCATCGGCCTCGACGCGGTCGTAGACCCAGGTGAGGGCCATCACCTGGGTGGCGCGGTTGACGCTCGCCAGCGACTGTTGCATCACCGGGCGGCCTGTCTGCGCGTCGGTGAAGGTGCGCTCGTGCACCAGACCCGGCACGTCGTCGGCACAGAACATCTCGACCGGATTGGGGAGGTCAATCGCCAGCCCGCCATCCGGTTTGAGATGCACGGCGATGCGCTCAAGCGCAGCGATCTGCCTTCGCTGCTCCAGCAGGTGCATGAAGCCGTTGTAGGCGTACACGGCCAGCCCGAAG
Organism: uncultured Anaerolineae bacterium; assembly: GCA_964603985.1. Lineage (GTDB taxonomy): Bacteria > Chloroflexota > Anaerolineae > Aggregatilineales > UBA3940 > CAZRXG01. The sequence continues at coordinate 33,552 of CAZRXG010000020.1, forward strand.
CGCCCGTCGAGCGCCAGCTCCGCCACGTTAACATGGTGCCAGGCAACCTGTGACGGCTCGAAGGCACGGCGGGCGGTCTGCTCGGCGGCGCGTTCGAGCATGACCTGCGACACGTCGATGCCGGTCACGTGGAGGCCCTGCCCGGCCAGGTAGAGTGCGACCCGCCCCGTGCCGCACCCAACATCGAGCACCGGCCCGCCGAAGCGCTCCGCCAGCGCCAGGTAGGCGGGCAGGTCTTCGACGAGGGCGGCGTTTTCCGCGTCGTAGTAGCGCGCCAGGACGGCATAAGGGTCGTCGTTGTGCGCCGGGGTGTGCATGGTTACCGGCCTTGAGAACCCGGGTTTCGCTTCTCCAGGAAGGCGGCTGAGGCTTCGGCGTGGTCATCCGATCCCCACACCTGCCCGAAAATGGCTCGCTCGCGGGCGCGGACCTCCTCGGCCGGGAGGGCCGCACAGGCGCGCAGAATCTCCTTGATGCCGCGTACGGCCAGCGGCGGCCCCTCGGCAATTGCCTCGGCCAGCTCGCACGCCCGACCCAGGGCCTCGCCCTGCTCACAGACCCAGTTGACGAGGCCCATTGCCTGTGCCTCGTGGGCTGTGATGGCCCGCCCGGTAACCAGCAGGTCGATGGCCTGCGAGTAGCCAACCAGGTTGAAAAGGCGCTGTGCGCCGCCCCAGCCGGGCGTCACGCCCATCCCGATCTGGGCGAATCCGAAGGTCGCATCTGCCGCCGCGATGCGCAGGTCGCAGGCCAGCGCGACCTCGCACCCGCCGCCGCGCGCTGTGCCCTCTACGGCGGCAATGACGGGGACGGGGAGCGCGGCGAGGCGATCCAGGGTGTCGGACATCAGGTCATGCTGGCGGAGTCCTTCTTCTTCGGCCAGGTAGTGGTGGAGGTCGCGCACGTCACCGCCGGAGATGAAAGCTCCACCCGCGCCGGTGACGATCACGGCGCGCAGGTCGGGGCTCCGGTGCAACCGCTCGACGGCCTCGGACAGGGCGTACATGGCGGCCCAGTTGAGGGCATTACGCACTTCCGGGCGGTTGGCGGTGATTATCCCGATCCCGTTATCGGATAGACTAAAGCGAATGATTTCGGCTGTGTCGCTCATGTTTGTTCGGCCTTAATAACGCCAGGATTGCCAAAGTGTAGCACAGCGCCCCGGTGCTTACAACGGGCGGTAAGCGCCTCAAGCACAGGATTCGCGGCGGTTGACAATCAACCATAGATGCGACACAATGAAGAACACCAGCGCCATGCTAAACTTACTGATTTGCGTTCTACCGCCCAAACATCCGTTTTGCAGACTCCGGAGTCGGGAAAGATGATTAACGACCTGTTCCGCGATACGGAAGTGCGCATGAAGGACTCGGTATCCGTTTTGAAGGACGATCTGGCGGCCATTCGCACCGGGCGCGCCTCGCCTGCGTTGGTCGAAAAGCTGAGCGTCGTGTACTATGGCACGCCCACGCCGCTGAATCAACTGGCGACTATCGCCGCGCCGGAGCCCCAACTGCTCACGATCCGGCCCTTCGATCCCGGCTCGCTGGGCACCATCGAAAAGGCCATTCAGACCTCCGAACTGGGCCTGACGCCAAGCAATGACGGCAAGATCATCCGGCTGGCTATTCCTCCTCTGACCGAGGAGCGCCGCCGGGAGATCGTCAAGGTGGTGCATAAACGCGTCGAAGAGTCAAAAGTTGCCATACGACACATCCGGCGCGACGCGCTTGAGGACCTGCGCGAGTTTGAAAAGGAGAAGATGATCTCGGAAGACGACTTCTTCCGCTCCAGAGACGATCTCCAGGATCTCACCGACCGTTACGTCGAGCAGATCGAAGAACTCAGGAGCCGGAAAGAGCAGGAGATCATGGAGGTATAGCCAGGCTGTGAGGTCAAGCCCACATCTTAACCCGGACGGGCCTGCTCCGCGATTGAACGCGCGGCTACCGGCCCGTCGTCTTTGGAACCGGGACGTTCACGCCTGAGTAACCTGAGTAAGACGGGGTTAACATCGCGCAGCCCTGGGGGTATGAGAGGCGAGCCAATTGGAATACACTGCGCCGAAGGAAGAACATAAGGAAGAAGGGCTACTGTCGGAGCACGTTCCGACACACGTTGCCATCATCATGGACGGCAACGGGCGCTGGGCGCGACAGCGCGGTCTGCCGCGTCTGGCGGGGCACCGCGCAGGGACCGAGAATCTACGTGCTATTCTGCGCGCCTGTGTTGAGTTCGGCGTCAAGATCCTCACGATCTACGCGTTTTCGACCGAGAACTGGGGACGGCCAGAGGCAGAAGTCAGGGGGCTGATGCGAATACTGGAGGATGTGATCGACCGCGAGCTGGCCGAGTTACACGCCGAGGGCGTGCGGATACGGCACCTGGGTGACCTGTCGCGTATTGATGAAAGGCTCCAGCGCAAGGTTCGCGATGCCATCGAGCTTACCAAAAGCAACAACCGGCTGATCTTGAACGTCGCCTTTAACTACGGAGGACGGGCGGAGATCGTGCACGCCGTGCGCGAGATCGTGCGGCGCGGCTACCGTCCGGAGGAGATCGATGAGGATCTGATCAGCCACTGCCTGTACACGGGCGCACTCCCCGATCCGGACCTGATCGTGCGCACCAGCGGCGAGTTACGCATCAGCAACTTCTTGCTGTGGCAGGGTGCTTATGCCGAGTACTACGCCGCGCCGGTGTTCTGGCCGGATTTTGACAAAGAGGAACTGCGCAAGGCGCTGCTTCACTACGGCCAGCGCGACAGGCGTTTCGGTCTGGCCAAGTAGCCATGCTCGTCAAGCGCGTCCGGAGCGGCCTGATCCTGGGCTTCTTGACGCTGGGCGCGGTCTTTGCGGGCGTCCCCTGGCTGGCACTGGAGGTGCTGATCGGATTTGGCATCGGCATCATCGAGTTTGCACACCTGGTCGCCAGGCAGGGACACCGCGCGTCCAGCGGCCTGATGCTGCTGTGGCTGGTGCTGTTCATCGCGGATCGGCTGGTGCCGGAGGTAGGACTGGCCGCACCCGGCACGGCGGCGCTGCTGCTGCTGACGATGGTGTGGGCGGTGGTGCGCTACCGGCAGGGGACAGCCAACGCCGTGACGGGCTTTGCGTTGACGCTGGCCGGGGGCTTCTACATCGGGTGGTCTGGTGCGCACTTCGTCGGCCTGCGGGCTACCGAGGACGGCCTGTACTGGACGCTGACCGTGCTGGTAGCCGTGGTGTCGACCGACACGGCGGCCTACCTGGTTGGATCGGCCATCGGGCGGAGACGCCTGATCCCCGACATCAGCCCCGGGAAGACCTGGGAGGGTTACCTGGCGGGGGTGGTGGCGTCGATGCTCATCACATCGGTCACGACGTACCTGTGGCGGCGGCTGGGCGCGAGCGAGACCGTCTCGCCGCTGCACGGGCTGGTCATCGGCGCGCTGATCTCGGTCGTCGGGCCGGTGGGAGACTTCGGCATCAGTGTGCTGAAGCGCTACGCCGACGCCAAACACGCCAGCAACCTGATCCCCGGTCATGGGGGCTTCCTGGACCGGGTGGACGTTTTGATCGTCGCGGGTTTGCTGGGTTACTACTACATTGACTTGTTTGTCCTATGAACGAACGCGTCTGACCTGACGAGGGAAAACGGTCTTTAATGAAGCCAGTTATCACCATTGAGCGGCACTTCCTCAGCCAGCAGCGTCTCTTCCCTGGGGCGAGGGGGGTGTTCACCAACCTGATGTACGACGTTGCGCTGGCCGCCAAGTTGATCGCACGCGAGACCACGCGGGCGGGCCTGGCGGACATCCTGGGTCGGGCGGGTGAGCGCAACGTGCAGGGCGAGGAACAGCAGAAGCTCGACGTGTACGCCAACAAGACCATCGTGCGTCTGATGGATCACACCGGGCGGCTGTGCGTGATGGCCTCGGAGGAAAGCGCCGACCCGATCCCCATCCCAGACGGGTATCCCTGCGGGAACTACGTGCTGCTCTTTGACCCGCTGGATGGCTCGTCGAACATCGACTACAACGTCAGCATCGGGACGATTTTCTCGATCTACCGTCGTGTCAGCGAGGGAAGCTCGCCCGGCGGGCTGGTGGATCTGTTGCAGCCGGGATACAGACAGGTGGCGGGCGGGTACGTGATCTACGGATCGAGCACGATGCTGGTCTACACGACCGGGCAGGGCGTGCACGGCTTCACGCTCGACCCCAGCCTGGGCGAGTTCCTGCTCTCACACTCCGACATCCGCATCCCGGCGAGGCCCCAGTACTTCAGCATCAATCAGGGCAACTACCCCCACTGGCCGGAGGGGGTGCGGCGCTACGCGGATTGGCTGATCGAGGAAGGAAGCGGCCAACCGGGCAAGGGGTTGTCGCTGCGGTACATCGGGTCGCTGGTGGCCGACTTCCACCGGACGCTGCTGTCGGGCGGGGTCTTCGCGTACCCCGCCGACACGAAAGACCCGTTCAAGCCCTTCGGCAAGCTGCGCCTGGCCTACGAATGCGCGCCGCTGGCCTTCATCGCGGTGCAGGCCGGGGGATACGCCTCGGACGGCGTCAACCCGATCCTGAAGCTCCAGCCGCACGACCTGCACCAGCGGGTGCCGGTGTTCATCGGCAACCGGGATCTGGTCGAGAAGGCGGAGGAGCTTATCGCGCAGCACGACCAGGAGTGGATCGCGCGCTACCGGGAATACGTCGGGCCGGTGGAAGCGTAAGCCTGCCGGGCTGCCTGCAAGATTGGTGTCAGCGCATCGTAGGCCATGCTTCCATGACGATTGGCCTCAAATTCGCCTCAATCTGCTCTCGCTGTGGCTCTAGGAAAGGCGGCAGCGCCAGCTTCTCCCCCAATGTCTCCAGGTCTTCGTCCGTCGCAAAGCCCGGCCCATCCGTCGCGATCTCGAACAGGATGCCGTTTGAGATGCGGAAGTAGATCGACCGAAAGTAGAAGCGGTCGATCACGGGCGAGATACGCAGTCCGGCACGCGTCACACGGTCGAGCCAGTACTGCTGCTCCTCATCATCCGCCACACGAAAAGCGACGTGATGCACGCCACCGGCCCCCAGCAGCGCTCTTGGCCGATCCGGCTCTTCGACCACCCAGAGCTCGCGGCCTGGGCCACCCTCGCCGGTCTCGTAGATTGTAACGTTTAGCCCATCGGGGTGCTGCGCCTGCCGCGTCCGGCGGAACTGAAGGGCCTGTGTCAGGATCGGATCAATCCGATCAAGCGCGGGCACCGACAACGTGACCGCGTAAAAGCCGCGAAGGGCGTGCTCGGCGGGAACGTCGCTTCCATCCCAGACCTCACCCTCGAAAACAGCGCCGCCGTCGTCCACCAGCATCAGGCGCTGGCCTTCCGGATCTTCGAAGCGCAGCACCGCGCGCCCCGCAAAAGACTCAATTCCCGGGTGGTCAATTCCGTGTTCGGTTAGCCGCTGCCCCCAGTATTCCAGAGCTTCGCGACCGTTGACGCGGAAGGCGGTTGCTGCAATGCTGTCTGTCCCCCGGCGATCCGGCCCCACGTGCGGCCAGTCGAAGAAGGTCATATCGGTGCCCGGACTGCCGAGCTTATCCGCGTAGAACAGGTGATAGGCACTGACATCGTCCTGGTTGACGGACTTCTTCACCAGCCGCAGCCCCAGCACCCTGGTGTAGAAATCCGCGTTCGGCCCGATCTGAGCCGTGACAGCCGTCACGTGGTGGATGCCGTTCAAATTCATACGTCCCCCTCTGAGCCAACGGAGATAGTTAAAATTCAAATTGTTTGGCATAAAATAGCTTAGCCGGTGCCATCAGGCTTTTCAAGCATGCAGGATTAGAAATCCGTAAATACCTCAATTGGGGGAGGATGATGCCGGTAAAAAGACGGAGAGCGGCACCCGCGTGGATGCCGCTCTGCGCGTTGGAGAGTATACTCAGCCGAATGATTCGATCCTCACCGGGGTATCCTCCGGCTCATGGACTGACGTATACACACTGAAGGCCGGAGGGCTTTCCAGGTGCTTTTTGACGGCGCACAGGTTGGCGCTGCGAATGACGGCGTCCTTATACTTCTCCGGGAAGTCGGGGGGAAGCTGGATGTCCAGCTCGATCTGGTCGATCATGCGCGTCAGGGGGTCAACCGACATCCGCTGGATGATGCGGATATCGTCGGTGGGCAGGCCGCGCTGCTCGCAGAAGCTCAGAACGTAGATCCCGGCGCAGGTGCCGATTGAGGCGAGAAAGAGACCAAAGGGGGCCGGGGCGGTGCCGTTCTGGTCGGTTTTGATGACCATGTTGCCTGTTATCGCGTCGACGCGCTGGCCGCCGGGGAAGACAATTTGCATTTCCATAAGCTGTGTTCTGTCCTTTTCGTGATGTTTTTTTCCAATACCGGCAGGCTTGTCTGGCCTGCTTACCTATGGTTGGATGCAGGGGGGAGAGAAAGGATTCGCCTGCCCGGCTTAACCTGTCCCGGCGGAGGGTGCCCTCTCAGATACCTTCTGCGTGCCGTACCGAAGTTTCGCCGAGTTGGCATGCGAAGGCAAAACTCCGGGGAACTATTCAGACCTCTGTGTGAAGGTCCATCGATGGAGTAAGTTTCTTGCGGAAAGCGGCAACCTCCGGCCCGTTGATGGCGAGTGCCAGGACACGCCCGTGATCGGAGATGACCAGCTTCTGCTGCTTCCAACGCCTGACCACCTGCTCCGCGCCCCCATCCTGCCGGGCAAGCGTCTGTGCCTCGCCGGGGTGAGCCTGGCCGAACCTGCCGACCAGTGTTCTCTCGGTCGTGGCCGCGTCCAGAAAGAGGTACAGGACTGCCTGAGCAGGGGTGAGGTCATAGGTTGTGGCTGCGCCGTAACGGGTATCCCGGATCTCAGCCGCGCCGTCCGCTGCCATGTGAAATTCGAGCGTTGCCCTTCGTACCCGCGCCAGCAGCCATTCCCTGTACACCTCTTTAACCGGGACGGCGCACGCCTCGCGCGGCACGTCGTCCGCTATTGCATAGTCGTGCAGGTAGACAAGGTCGTTCAAAACAGCTTCCGGCACAGGGAAGATGTGCTGGTACAGAGGGTGAGCGCCCAGATACTCTATCCCGAACGCCTCCGGTTGCTCGAAGTAGGGGCTGAATCTGGCCAGGTGCCATGAGCAGACGCGAACGGGCGCACTCAGGTGGAACAACAGCCGCATCTTTTCGGCCAGCCGCGCGTACACTTCGGGACTCTCGCCGGGGAACCCGTACAGCAGATTCCAGACGGCCTTGATGCCCAACTCCTTGCACCACTTCAGAAGCTGGATGTTTTGCAGCGGTGATACCCCTTTGTGCATGAGCCTGAGCGGTTCCAGGTCCAGGCTTTCGATCCCCGGCTGGATCCACCGCACCCCCGACGCGGCCAGCATCTCAACCTCTGAGCGAGTCAGGTTGGATTTGGTCTCATAGAACAGCTTCCACCTGTGCCCCCGGCGGATGATCTCAGGCAGGGGAGTCTCGGACAGGGGCGGCATGTTCAGGTCAACGGCGAAGAAGCGGGTGATCCCGTATCGCTCCGCCCAATCCTCAAGCTCGGCCAACACGGGCTCCGGCTCCCAGACTCTGTACCGCATGATATCGTGCAGACCGCAGAAGGTGCACTGCACCTTTTCACCGTACCAGCAGCCCCGGCTGCTCTCGAAGGGTAGCCAGACTACGACCCGATCCTGCAAACCCAACCGCTCCAGCCGTTCGAAGTAGGCATCGTAGCGCAGCGGAGGACGCTCCCTATGCGCGGTGTAAAGCTCGCCGGGCGGGCTGTCGATCACCTCACCCCCGTCCTCCCGCCAACTGATCCCCGGTATGCCATCGTGGCCCTGTTGGCCCGCAATCCGGCGCACCAGTTCCGGGAAGACCGGCTCACCCTCCACCCGAACGACCACGTCCACGTAGGGGCAGACCCGCAGGATGGCCGGTCCCATCGGCCCGGCGCAGCTTGCCCCGCCGAAGACAATTGCGATCCCCGGATGGCGCTTCTTGATCAGGCGGGCCAGCGCCATCGAGGGGGCCAATTGATTTGCCGAGATCGTAAACCCGATAGCGCAGTAGCGGGACCAATCCGTTCCCTCGGCAGCCTCTTTCAGGAAGTCGCCCGTCGCCGAGATGACTTCGTCCAGCCGTTCTTCGGAGATGTCCAGGGATAGGCCGAATAGATCGGGAACACGCCGGGGACGGTGCGCGCGAAACTCGGCCAGCCAGTCACCCGTCTCTGGGCCGAAGTAGTGTTGTGCGAAGAGCCACTCTGCGACGCTCCCCTTCGAGAGGTCTTTGGCCCCCAGAAAATGGTAGAGCGTCAGGCCAATGCGTTCCGCATAATCCAGATAGAGCTCATGTGACTCAGATGCGATCCCGTGCTGCTGCAGTGCTGCCGCCAACACCGCAAGCTGGATCGAGGGCATTGAACACTGGCTCCAGGGCATGCTTACCAACCCGACCCGAAGGCTGTCATCGTTTTTCATTGACTCACCTGGCCTGATGTGCACCTCGGCACGGGCGCCGCTTCGCCACTCAACCCGACTTTCACTATACCTGTGCTGTTTCAGGCAAGTTAGTGAACGGCAAACCTCAAAATCCCTAACCACTACCAGAGGTAGTGGCTTCTCCGGGATTTTGTCCCTTCGGGAACCGGTTTGCTTGGGCACTCCATCAGGGCTTCGCCCTGCGGAGCCTTCGGCTCCGGCCATTCCTCCCCCACCACAGGTGGGGGCTTCCTGGAAATGGAGTGAAAGTCCAGTATCACATTTATTCAGCGCGCGATGCCTTGTTTTGCCTCAATCCCCCCCGGCAGGGCGCAATGAGAGGAAATTCAATCCCCCTGCTCCGATGGACTGGAGATGGACCTGGCTGTTTTGCGCCCCCGGACTATTGCCCAGGCAGCGACTACTACAAACCCAACTATGGTCAGCCAACCGAACAGATCACCGACAATGGAGTAAATGGTGAAAACGCCCCGGGTAGGCACCTGGGCCACCATCACCCATTCGCTGGCTGTGAAGTGATCCATCGACGCCAGCACCCGCCCGTAGGGGTCCGACACAATCGACAGGCCGTTGTCGGCGTGTCTGATCACCGAGACGCCGTTTTCGATGGCTCGGAAGACTGCCATTTGGGCGTGCATCGGATCAGCCGCGCGGAATTCGAGACTGGGTGACAGCAGGATGTCGGTGCCATTGCGGCCCGCCTGGCTGACGGTTATGGGAAAGTCCGTATCCCAACAGATCACGCCTGACAGTGTACCGAACGGGGTTTCGACCGTGCGCAGTATGCCATCGCCGGGCAGGGAGCCCTCAATCGAGCTTCCTCCGTACTTGTAGTGTTCTATCACAATGTCGCCTGCGGGATCGATGACAATGAGCTTGTTCTCAAAAGGATGCTCATCCTGGTGAACCGTACCCATCGACATGGCTAGGTAAATACCTTCCTGGCGAGCCACTTCCTGACCCCGGGTGATCAGCGTTGCCTCGTCCTCGGCGGCCACCATTGCTGCCATTTCCGGCCAGAGGACAATCTGTGCCCCGGCTTGGGCCTCACGGATCGTTCCCTCAAGGTAGCGCTCGTAACGGTCGGTCGCCATCTGACGAAAAGCGTCCCAGTCCGTATTCCTGGTCTGCATCAGTTCACTCTGTTCCGCCCGAAAATCAACCGCGGTGAAGGAGTGCACCCGAACGGTGCCAGGCTGGGGGTGGGAGAAGGCCAACCGGGCACCGCCGAAGACCATCACCGCCAGCATGATACCGGCGTAGAGCGCGAGACCGCGCCGGATTTCGGGCCAGGAAAAAGAGTGCTCCCAGGCCCAGTTGACGATCGGGGCGAACCAGTTCGCCAGGAAGGTCAAGCCCCACATCCCGGTGACCGACAGCAATTGCATAAAGGCCAGGTTGCCGTAATAGACATAGGCCTGCGACCCAAAGCTGCCCAGCGGGCTGGTCGTCATACTGAGGAAGTCCATCGCCGTCAGTGCCAGGGGGAAGATCAGCGTGGCGGCAAAGCCCTTCAGCCGGGGTGCCAGCAACCGGTCGGCCAGGTAAGGCAGGCCACCGATCAGCAGCGTGTTGATCGCCAACGTGACGAGAGCGACTGGCAGTGGCATCCCAAACCCAATTATGTCCAACCAGGTGATCACGCCCGTCACGTAGGTCGCGAGCCAGACCAGGATGAGTCCTCGAAAGACCTTCTGCGTGCGCATAAAGCGAATCATGAACACCGTTCCCAGCCAGGCAGTCAGGGGGATGGTCCACTTTCCACTGGAAAACAGCGACAGCAGTGTTCCGATCGCCAGCCAGAGATAGGACCAGCGATCCGACGACCCTGTGATCTGCGAGCCTTGCTTGGTCATGATTCTCCTCCTTGGCTATTTCAGGTAGGGTAATTGCGAAGTAGGGCAGAGAGTTTCCCCGCCCTTCGCGCTCGCATGAGACTCGTGTGATGCTCCACCCGGGGGCTTGCGACGATGACGAGGCGGAGCACCACTCCCATTCTATCACGATATGGGAATTCGTCCCCGGCGGGTCACGGGAGTGTACCCTCTCGTTATGTCAGGCTGGCGACAGGCCGAAGGTTGATCAGTCGGGGCAGCGGGCTTCCTCGCCGCCGAAGACGACGTACTCGCGGACGGCCTGCCAGCGCTCCGCCTCAACGAGGGGGACGGGTTCGCCACCGGAGAGCACGGCCACCACTTCGTACCCGGCAATGGTCTGGCCGTCCGGCGTGCAGATGGGCAGCAGGCCCAGGTCGGCGATGCGGGCGTCGCCCGGATCAACGACGAAGACCTGGGGGCGGTTTTCGACCAGGGCATCGGGCGTCAGGTCTGGGGCGGCGTCGGCCCAGGCCCGGTAGTAGGGTTCGGGGCCGGGGGGCGGACTGACTTCCTGGGGGGCGATGACCACCAGGCCGGGGGCCAGGTCTTCGGCGAAGGCGAGGTAGCGCAGCGCCCAGCTATAGTAGAAGGCGGTCGAGTGGGGGTGGGGCATCAGGAGCCAGGCTCCCGGCTCGGCGTGCGAAAGCAGGATGCGCCCGTTGACTTGGTAGGCAGTCTCGCCGCTCCGGTCGACGAGCGGCAGGTTGAAGGCCGCGATGATGACCATCGAGAGCAGTGCCGTGCCCGTCAGCGCGGTCAGATAGATGCGCCGGAGCAGGGCCGTATTGCCGGAAAGCAGGCGCTCGACGTGGGGGGCGGTCAGCTCCCACAGGCGCAGCGCCCCGAAGGCCACCAGCGGCGCGAAGATGACGTAGACCGGCGTCAGGAAGTCGTGCCAGTCGGGGATGGCGTAGCCCATCACGAAGACATACTCGGCCAGCAGACCGGCGATCAGGAACCAGGCCAGCTTGCGCTGCCGCCGGAACATTTCCCACACCCCGACGACGCCCAGCGCGTAGCCCCAGGGCATGAACTGTGCGTTCCACTGCCCGATGGACTCCGGCAGGCGGGCCGCCACCTCGCGGCGCGGCAGAGCGAACATCTGCGCCTTGAAGGGGCCGCCGGTCAGGTAGGTGGGCAGGGCAGCAACTGAGGGGCAGTAGTTGCAGAAGGGCGGGTTGGCAGCCACACGCAGTGGGATGACCAGGTATTGCAGCGCGGCCAGCACGACGATGGCGAGCGTGATCAGCAGGTTGCGCGGGCGGAGGAGCATCGAGCGGTCGGTGATCCAGACGATGTAGACGAAGGCCGGGAGCAGCAGGATCATGCTGACGTGGTTGCCAAAGCTCAGCGCATAGACGGCAGCCGCCGCCCAGTAGGTGGCCGGTCTGCGTGTCTGGTGCCAGGCGACCAACAGGTACATCACCAGCGCCACATAGAGGGCGTTGGGCGTGTAAAGCTCGGCGACGCTGGCCTGATACCAGAATCGCACCGCCAGCGCCAGGCTGAGGCTGGCGTAGCTGCTGGCGATCAGATTGCGCGTCAGACGGTAGGCCAGCAGGTGGATCACGCCGACCGTCGCCGCCGCGCACAGGGCGGACAGCAGGTTGAGGCGGTAGGCCATGCTGGGGCCGGGGAGGGCGTGCATCGCCAGCTTGCCCAGCACGAGGTACTGCGGGCTGCCGGGCGGGTGGATCACGCCGTTCACCAGCGCCGCGATCTGAAGCTCCATGCTGTCCAGCGACGGCCCGACGCCGGGGTGGAGCGTGCGCAGGTACAGGCCCAGCGACAGGAGCGTGACGGCCAGCGCAGAAAACAGAACGACAGGTGTCAAGCGTGTGTGCTCATTTTGCTCGGTTTCAGGCACAGAACGCCTCCGGTGGGTTGGTGTCCGATCAACGAGGGGAATTGTGCCGCGTGTCTGAGGGATCGGCAAACGCTAGAGCAGTGTCCACGCGGCGGCGTCCAACACCTGGCCGACCGAGTAGGCGATCAACATCTGGCCGCCGCTGTAGATGATCCACACGATGTCGCGCAGCAGGGGGGTGCCGCGCTTGCGGATCAACGACCGGGCGAGGAGCACGTCCGAAGCGGCGAAGAGGATGATGCCCAACGCCAGGGTGAGCAGCGCGCCCGACTCGACGGTCAGGTCGATGGCGAGGCCGGTTGTGATGAGCAGCAGGACGCCGTAAACCAGACTGCCGGTGTTCAGCGTCCGGCTGCCGGTGGGATTGTAGACCAGCGCCCGCCACGCGATCACGGCCAGAGCCGCGCTGACGACGGCGGCGATGAGCGGGCCGGGACCTGCCAGCGCGTAGGTGCGGCGCGCCACCAGCATGGCGGCGATGTAGAAAAGGTGCCCTACCCCGAACACACCCATGGCGGCGATCTCCGTCCGCCGGAGGGGGAAGACATCGGCCAGGATCAGGTCGCCGACCGCGCCCGCGACCAGGCCCGCCACGATCAGGTACGCAGCGGTGGCATGGTGGACGTCGGGCATGAAGAACCAGTGCAGCGCCAGCGCCAGCGTGGCGGCGATCATCACCAGCTTGGCCCACAGGGGCAGGCGGCGGGTGCCGTCGGCTTTTGGCTCCTTGAAGGCCGTGCCGAGGACGTAGGCGATGGCCCACACGACCACCAGCACGATCAGGAAAAGGCTCATCGTAGCTCCTCCCGAGAAAAGGCTGAGACACTGACTTCGGAGGCGGTCCTTCCTCCCTACGCGAGTTTACACCGGCTTAACCATTCGGATGCTGCCCTGAACGCGAAACCGCCTGCAGAAGCACGGATCGGTGATCGTCTTTGTTTCCTCGAAACCGACAGCTTCGTAAAACCGGCGTGCCCCCACGTTGTCAATGAGGACATCGAGCACCAGACGCTTGAGTCCTCTGGAACGCGCCTCTTCGGCAGCATGCTCCATCAGCCGGGTAGCGACGCCCTGGCGGCGTGCTTCAGGAAGCACAGCAAGCATTTGGATGGTGTAGTCGTCGTCTTGAAGTGGCTCGAAGGTCCGCGCCATGGCAATGATCGACAGAATCATATCGGGGAGATGCCGGAGCCGGATGATCTTTAACCAGTGGCGGCCAATCCGCCCCATTGCCTTCTGTGCGGCCAGCCACTCTTCTTGTTCGAATCCTAAATATAAACCGGCGACCTGTCCCTCACACTTGGCGACGCAGATGTGACTGTAACTGTATATGTGATCGGGGATTCTGAAGAGTTCGGTGAAAACGCGGATGGTGTTTTGTTCCGGCCCCCCGAAAATGATCTGAGCGGGTTCCGGGCCGCTGAGATACATCAGGCGGCCTGCCACAGGCGCGTCTTCCGGCTGCGCCTTCCTGACACTGATCCGGCTGTCGCTCATGTCTTGCCTCACAAACCCGGCCGGGCCGAGCAACGATCCCGCAGCGAGCGAACCTGGTGGACGTGGCTCATGATAGCCCGGTTTCCTCTTTCGCACCATTCTATCTCAAGCAGTGTTGGCCGGTAAACCCGGCAGAATACTGGGGCCATGTCTTCGGGGATAACCGGCGGCCCCTGTACAATCCCTGGGAGAGGGAGCCATGCGGCCCGCAGACCTTTACAGCCTTCTGAATGTGTGCTAATATTACTTTTAGACACAGAGGCGAACTGAGCTTTTTGCTCAGTTTGCTTATTTCTTGCCTGAATAACCAGATAGAGAGTCGTTGATCGCCCTCCAGGGGCGGTCTTTTTCGCTTGTCGCTGCCAGCAAGGGTTTAAGTCATGGAAAATCAAGTCGTATACCTGACGAGAGAGGGTTACGAGAAGATCGAAGCCGAGTTAAGCGAGTTACGCACCGTGCGCCGGAGCGAGGTTGCCAACAGGCTTCGTCTGGCTCTGGAAGAGGGGGGCGACCTCACCGAGAATGCCGAGTACGAGGATGCCAAAAACGAGCAGGCTTTTGTCGAAGGGCGCATCCAGGAGTTAGAATTGCTGCTCAGCCGGGCACGTATCATCGAGGACGAGGAACCCGATGGCCCCGCCGACGCGGTGCGGCTGAACAGCGTCGTGACGGTGCAGGGGGAAGACGACGAAGCGGATACCTTCCACATTGTCGGCAAGTACGAGGCCGATCCACGCGTCGGCAAGCTCAGCAACGAGTCGCCCCTGGGACAGGCTCTGTTGGGGAAGAAGGCCGGGGACACAGTCACGATCAGTGCCCCTGATGGGGACTTCGAATACCGCATTCTGTCTGTCGAGTGAAGGATACCCCCGGCAGGTCGGCGGGTATTCTGGAAATTCCAATAGCAACTGATACGGGAAAAGAACTGTGTGGGAACCCAGCGAACTCGAACGCCAACGTCTGGAGAAACTTGAGCGGATTCGCGGGCGCGGCATTAACGCCTACCCGCTGCGCGTCGAACGCTCGCACACGATTGCCGAGGCCATCGCTGCCTACGAGGCCGCCGAGGCCGCCGCGCCGGAGGGTGGGGACGTAGAGGCGATCGCGGTGGTGGTGTGCGGGCGGATCATCGCCCACCGCCCGCAGGGGAGGGCGGCCTGGGCGCACATCGAGGACGCCACCGGGCGCGTCCAGATATGGCTGAAGCAGGACGCCATCGGGCCGGAAGCGCTGGCGCTCTTCCAGGACGACCTGGACCTGTTCGACTTCGTTGAGGTGCACGGCACCATGATGCGCACGCGGCGCGGCGAGGTGACCGTGCTGGGCGAGTCGGTCAGGCTGCTGGCCAAGGCGCTCAGCCCGCTGCCGGTGATCAAAGAACGCCACCTGGAGGATGGGACGGTCGAGCGCTACGGCGGCTTCACCGACCCGGAGGAACGTTATCGCCAGCGCTACGCCGACCTGGCCGTCAACCCGGAGGTGCGCGAAGTCTTCGTGACCCGCGCCCGCACGATAAACGCCGTCCGGAGCTTCCTCGACTCCGAGGGCTTCCTGGAGGTCGAGACGCCGATCTTGCAGCCGCTCTACGGCGGGGCGGCGGCGCGGCCCTTCACGACGCATCACAACCAGCTCAAGCAGGACCTGTACCTGCGCATCAGCTTCGAGCTGTACCTCAAGCGCCTGCTGGTGGGCATGTACGATGCCGTCTACGAGATCGGGCGCGACTTCCGCAACGAGGGCGTCTCACGCAAGCACAACCCGGAGTTCACCCAGATCGAGTTCTACAAGGCGTACATCGACTATCACGGGGTGATGGACCTCACCGAGCGGATGGTAGCCTTCGTCGCGCAGGAGGTGCACGGTGACACCACCATCACCTACCAGGGGCACACCGTCGACCTGGCCCCGCCCTGGGAGCGGGTCACGCTGCGCGACGCGATCCTGGAATTCTCCGGGATCGACTACGTGCAGCACCCCGACGGGGAGTCGCTGGCGGCTGTGATGCGCGGGAAGGGCAAAAACCCCGGCCCAGACAGCACGTGGGGCAAGCTGGTCGACTCGCTGCTGGGCACGGACGTGGAGCCAAACCTGATCCAGCCGACCTTCATCCTCGACTACCCGCGCGACATCAGCCCGCTGGCGAAGATGAAGCCGGACGACCCGACGCACGTCGAGCGCTTCGAGTTCTTCATCGCCGGGCTGGAGATGGGCAACGCCTTCACCGAGATCAACGATCCCCTCGACCAGGAGCAGCGTTTCCTGGAGATGGGGCAGTTGTACGGTGAGGACAGCGAGGAGAGCCACCCGGTTGACGAGGATTACCTGCGCGCGATGCGCTACGGTATGCCGCCCAACGGCGGTTTCGGGATGGGCGTTGACCGGCTGGTGATGCTGATGGCCGACCGGCCCAACATCCGCGAGGTGCTGCTCTACCCCCACCTGCGCAGTCGCGACGAATAACCACCGCGCGAGCTGGCGGCGCGTCGGTGGTCGTGCCTTTTTCCCGTTCCTTACCCTGAAAACAAAAACTCTGGCCGTTCTACCGAACAGACAGAGTCAGAGCAGCCAACCTTATCGGGGGACGGAGACTCACTCGGCGCTGGCCGTCTCGGCAGCCTCGACGGCCCCTTCCTTCGCCTCGTGTTTTGCCATGCCGTGTGTGACGTGGCGATACACGTAGTAGGCGAAACCGGCCAGCAGCGCGATGGCAATCGGGATGTCGAAGGGGCGCATGATGGCGCGCAGCTTCTCCCAGTTGACGCCCAGAAAGTACCCGCCCAGGGCCAGCGCCCCACACCAGATGAAGGAGCCGACGAAGGACAACAGCGCGAAGCTCCAGAAGCGGATGCGGGTCACACCGGCGGGGAAGGAGATGAACGTGCGGACGATGGGCAGCAGGCGCGAGAGGAGAGCCGTCCAGTCACCCCAGCGAGCAAACCACCGGTCGGCCCGCGCGAGGTCGTCGGGGTGGATCATGATGTACCGCCCGTATTTCTCAACCAGGGGGCGACCGCCGTAGTAGCCCAGTGCGTAGTTGAGGACGCTGCCGATGGTGCAGCCCACACTGCCCCACAGGCCGCCCAACAGCACCGCCTGGAGCCAGGTTCCGCCCTGATCCTCCACCAGCAGCCAGCCAGCCAAAGGCATCGTGACCTCTGAGGGGATGGGGATGTTAGCACTTTCCAACGTCATGATGACAACCACGCCGATCCAGTCAATGGTCTGGAACAGGTTGGATAGAAACTCGACGATCGCTTGTTCCCATGCGTGTGGCATTGCCGCCTCCACCTCCTAATAAAAGTGAGCGCCGGGCGTTGATCGACCCGTGCGCTTTAGCACGCCGCCGAGTATAACAAACCGGTGTGGGGGCGGCAAGGTGTGGCGAGATCGGCGGGGGCTAATCCTCGTCTGTCTGCTTGCTGGAGAACGTAGGGTTGCCGGGATCGGCGTAGAGCGACATGTCCCAATCTTGTTCCGGGCTGGGTGGGCGACGGTAGAGCCGCGAGATGGTCGAGAAGCGGTCGGGCTTGAGCGGCTCCTTGTTGATGGGGTTGCCGCCGACCGGGCTGGGCCTGGACAGGAGAGGCTGGTAGACGCGAGCGCGCCCCTCGCCGTCCCAGTGGGAGAGAATGACGCTGGCGAACAGGAAGAGTACCCCCGCCCACTGCTGGGAGGTCATGCGCTCTTGCAGCCAAGTGAAGGCAACGAGCAGCGTCACGGCTATCTCGGCCATGTTGAGCAGGGCTGTTTGCAGGCTGCCCAATTCGCGCACCCCGGTGAAGAGCGTCACGCGGGACAGCGCGGTGACCAGCAGCAGCCCCAGGATGAACAGCCACCCCTGAGACAGGACGGGCTTCCAGGGGAGGGCATAGACGTGGCCGTAGGCCAGACGCGTGATCAGCACCGTGATGCCCATCCAGGTGAGCGCGTAGAGCGTCATCGTCGGGGCGGGCATCTCGAACATCACGCGCTGGCTCAAGACGACGTGCAGCGCGTACAGGAATGCGCTGCCGAGCATCAGCCCGACCCCCCACCAGTGCACGTCCCCGTGCTGTCCGTCAGCCGTCAGCAGGTAGACGGCCACCAGCGCCAGGCTGGCACGTACCAGGCTCAGCCTGGAGATGTGGTGCCCGTAGATGCGTGTCAGCAGCATGACGAAGATGACGTACAGCATGTTGAGCAGTTGGGCCAGCGAGGCGTCGTCCAGCAGGAGCAGGCCGTTGTAGTACAGCAGCGAGCCGAATCCGTTGACGACTCCAACGGCCAGCGTGCCGATCAGACCGGCGGTGAAGATGTAGATATAGCGGCGGAAGAACAGCCCGTAGACGATCCACAGGAGCAATGCCGCCAGGCAGGTTCGCAGCGCGGCCAGCGTATAGGGGTCAAAGCCGGAACGGATGGCCAGCTTCCCGAAGACGGGTGCCATCCCCATAAATACTGGCGTCAGCAGGGCGGCGATTTTTCCGGTGTTGCGTTGATTGCCCTGACCCAAGTTTTATCCTCTCGCATTCACGTGACCTGCTTGTGGGGCACCCGCCGCCCTCCCGGCTGCGGGGCCCCCGCGCAGGGTCGTTTTCAGCCCAACTTCTCGTCGATCAGATCCTGCAATATGTTGTCGTCGATCAGCGATCCCTTCTGGAGAAGCGTATGCACCTGGTCGGACAGGCGCGCGCGCTCCTCGCTGGTCAGGTCTTTGGCCGTCACGACGACGACCGGCACGTCGCGAAACTGCACATCGGCCTTAAGGCGATCCAGCACGCCGAAGCCGTCCACGCCGGGCATCATCAGGTCGAGCACGATCAGGTCGGGATGGATCTGCTGCAACATCTCGATGCCCTCCTGCCCGTTGGGTGCCTGGAAGACTTCCGGCACGCCGTGCGCCTTGAGGATGCGGGCCATCAGCCGTGAGGCCCCCGGATCGTCCTCGATCACCAGCACCTTGCCGATGCGGGCGTCGACCGTCTCCAGCGCCGTGAGCAGGCCCTCGTGCGGGATCTCGGAGCGGGCGGCGGGGCGTATGTCAACGTCGCGGCCCAGGTCGCTGCCCAGCGCGTGCTTCTCGACCGGGAAGGTGTGCCCGGAGCAGTTCACGACGACGATCTCGTCGGGGTCGATATACTTGTTGCGCACCAGCTTGAACAGCCCGGCGAAGGCGAGCGCGGTGGCCGGCTCGACCGAGAGGCCATCAAGCTGGGCGACGGTCTTCAGGGCGCGGTAGGCTTCTTCGTCGCTGGCGGACTCGAAGGCCCCCCCGTACTCCAGCACATCCTCACGCAGCAGCTTGTAGGCGACGCCGGGTACGTCGGTGGCGACGGTGGCGATGCGCGTCTGGGGGCGCAGGATCGGTGCCGCATCTTCTTCACCGGCCAGGAAAGCGCGCACCATCGGGTCGCAGCCGGAAGCCTGGATGTTGCCCAGCTTGGGCACCCCCTCCGACAGCCCAAACTCCTCCATCTCGCGGAAGGCTTTCATCACGCCGACCGGCCCCAGCCCGCCGCTCACAGCCTGGATGTACCAGTCCGGCGTGCGCCAGGGCCTGCCGTTGGCCGAAGGCCCGTAGATGTGGCCCAGCCGCTGGGCGATCTCGAAGGCGAAGGTTTTCATGCTCTCTTTGGCGGCGATGCTCTTGATGCCGCGATCCAGGAACAGGCCTTTGCTCTCGGAGAAACGGGCGGCCACCTGCTTGGCCTGGTCGTAGGTGCCGGTGACTTTGACCAGCTCGGTGCCGTAGAGCGTCACCTCGCGCATCTTCTCAGGCGGGACGCTGCTGATGATGAAGGCCCACAGCTTGATCCCGGCGCGGGCGGCGTAGGCCGAGTAGGCGATGGCGACGTTGCCGGTGCTGGCGACGACGGCCTCCTTGATGCCCAACTCGCGCATGGTGGAGATCGCCAGCGACGCCTGGCGGTCTTTGAACGAGCCGGTCGGCCCCTGGCGCTCGTCCTTGATGTACAGGTGCTTCAACCCCAGCATCGCCGCCAGGCTCTCGGAGCGGATGAGGGGGGTGAGGCCCTCTCCCATGCTGACGATGTTGGCGTCGTCGTGCAGGGGAAGCAGCTCGCGGTAGCGCCACATGGATTTGGGCCGATCTTCGAGCGCCTCCGGCCAGGGAAGCGGTTCATTGGGTTTGTACTTGGCGTCCAGGTAGGCGCTCCCGCACTTGGGGCAGGCGACCAGGGGACGGGCGTAGTCTTCTGTATACTGGCAGTTCGGGCAGTAGATCTTGATCTGAACCTGATCCATAAAGCTTGCTCACATGACTGTAATGGACAAAGTAAGGAGGTGCGGGATTTGTCCTGCTTGTGAGGACCGCACCCCCTCTGGCAGTCACAACGGCAGTGACACCAGGTGATCCTGTCAGGCGTGCCCTAAGAGCGCCGCCAGACCGTTTAGCAGCTCGTGCTCCTGGCAATCGTCCTTTTTCAGATAACTGATGCTGTGCCAGTCCAGGCGATCCCGCTCGTCCTCGGACATCTCGCGTCCCGCCAGAATGAGGGCAGGAATGCTGCGGGTGCTGTCGTGGGAGCGCATCGCGACCAGCAGGCCGTAGCCATCCATATCGGGCAGAACGAGGTCGAGGATGACAGCATCTGGTGCGTGTTCCTGGATGGCCTGTAGCCCCTCGTACCCTGCACTCATGGCGCGGACATCGTACTGCCCGGTGCCGGTCAGGACTTCGGTGAGGGTCTGAACGTACTCCTGGTCACCGTCGATGATGAGGATCTCCTTCGTCTCGTCCCGTTCGGGGAGGCGGGAGCCATCCGTCACCTGCTTGAGAGCGCCTATCAGGTCATCCTCGATGATAGGCTTGATCAGGTAATTGGCCACGCCTGCCTGCTCTGCGCGCTGGCGGTCGTCGTCGATGCTGCAAATGATGATGGGAATATCGCATGTGTCTTCGGCCTGCCTGAGTTCGTCGAGCGCGTCCCAGCCGTTTTTGCCCGGCAGGTTGAGGTCGAGCACGATAGCATCCGGCTGCACCTCGCGCACGTGCTCAAGCAGGTTGTCGGCGCTGTTCAGGCCGACGACGATGTAGCCCTCTTTTTTGAGGTAGCGCCCGTACAGATCCAGGACGCCCGGCTCGTCATCGATGGTCAGCACGACGGGGCGGTCACCGTCGAGGTCTGACATGTCAACCTGCTCCGCTTTGGCCTGCTCAGGCTGGTGCAGCGGGACGGTGAAGGAGAAGGTCGATCCAACGCCCTCGGTGCTCTCAACCCACATGCGCCCGCCGTGAAGCTCGATGAAGTTCCTGGAGATGGGCAGGCCCAGGCCGGTGCCGCCGTACTGGCGCGTGGTCGAGCCGTCAACCTGCTGGAAGGCTTCGAAGATGGCGTCAAGTTTGTCCTCCGGGATGCCGATGCCGGTGTCGACCACGTCAATCTGGACGCGCGGCGGCTCCCCGGTTTGGGGGTCGTGGTCCCTGCGGGCTGCCCGGATGGTGATGCTGCCCTCGCGGGTGAATTTGGTGGCGTTTGAGACCAGGTTGAGCAGCACCTGCCGCAGCCGGATCGGGTCGCCGTAGACCTCCGGCAGGTCGGCCTCGACCTCTTTATAGAGAGTGATGGGCCTGTCTTTGACCAGGCCACGGCCGGAGGCCATGACGCCGTCGATGGTCTCCTCCAGGCTGAGGTACTCCGGCTGAATCTCCATCATCTTGGCCTGGATCTTGGAGAGATCGAGAATGTCGTTGATCAGGCCCAGCAGGTGCTGGCCGCTCTGGTAGATGGTCGTCAGGTCCTGCGACTGGAGATCGTTCAACTCGCCGTCGATGCCCTTGAGCATCACGCGTGAGAAGCCGATGATCGAGTTAAGCGGCGTGCGCAGCTCGTGGCTCATGTTGGCCAGGAACTGGGTCTTGAGCTTGTCAAGCTCCTGAAGCTGCTCGTGCGCCTGCGTGATCTCTTCGAGCAGGCGGGCGTTCTGGATGATGGCCGTCAGGGTGCCGGAGGCGGTTTCGAGCAAGCGTAGCTCGCCCTGGCCGAAGGCGTCGGGGCGGGTGCTCTCGATGGTCAGCACGCCGATCACGGCCTCGCCCGACCGGAGCGGGACCAGGACTGCCGCCGGTGGACGCCCGTCGCCGTCCGGGCCGACCGACTCATCGCGGGCGTCGCCGACGATCAAGGGGGTGCCCCGGGCGGCGACAATCCCGACCAGCCCCTCGCCCCACGCGACCCGGTTCTCCCGGTCGGCGATATCTTCGTCGTACCCAACGGCGGCGTGCGGCTCCAGATATTCGCCGGTCGCGTCGGTCAGGTAGATAATCGAGGTCTCGGCGTGCGCGATCTCGTCGCACAGGATGCCGACGACGTTGGTCAGTGACTCGTCCAGGTCGCTGGTCGCGACTGCCGCGCGCGTGACGTTGAAAAGGAAGCCCAACTCACCGGCGCGCCGCTGTGCCTCTTCGAGCAGCTCGGCGTTGCGGATCTTGACGGCAATGTATGCCGCCAGGGTGGTCAACTGCCGGACATGGGCGTCGGTGTAGGTGCCTTCTTGATCGGCATCCTGGATGCTGATCGCGCCGATGGCCTCGTCGCCGAGCAGCATCGGGACGGCCAGCAGGCTCTTGGGGAGCGTGCCGATGATCCTTGCGCCCAGGCGCTCGGCTTCTTCTTTCAGGTTTTCGTTCAGGGTGAGCACCTGCTTGGTGCGGATGACGTGGCTGGCCAGGCCGGTGGTGATGGACTGAGGCGGCGGTGAGGGTTGGCGTTCTCCGCCCTCAAGGAAAATGGGCAGTTCGAGCGCATTCCCGTGCACCACGCCCAGGAAGCCGTACTGCGCGCCGAAGGTGCGCATCATCTGGACGGCCACGACATCGTACAGGTCGTCGAGGGTCTGGGCGCGGGAGACGGCCTGCGAAACCAGGTTGACGGTGGTCAACTCCGCCACGCGGTCCTGGATCTCCTGGAAGAGCTGCGCGTTCTCCAGCGTGACCGAGACCTCGTCGGCCAGCGATTGGAGGATGACCTGGGCCTCTGGGTCGAAGGCGTTGACCTGAGTGCTCTGCACGTCCAGCGCGCCGATGACGCGGTCGCCGGTCTTGAGGGGGATAGCCATTTCGGCGCGCGTGTTGGGCAGCAGCTCGTTGCGACGGTGGATGGGGTCGGTGTCGGTATCGCGTGCGATAACCGGCTCACCGTGATCGGTCACCTGGCCGAGCACGGATTGTGACCCGACGGCCAGCTTGTGACGGCGGCGCAGCAACTCCTGCCCGACCTCACCGGTGCTGGCTCTCAGCACGGCCCACTCACCCAGTTCGTCGATCAGGAAGATCTGGACGTGGTAGTAGTCGAAGGCTTCACTGACACGATCGACGATGAGCGGCAGGAGGATGTCGGGGTTGAGGATCGAGGAGGCCGCGCGCGAAACGTCGTTGGTGGCCTGCAGACGCCGGGCGCGAACCTGCGTCTGCTCGAAGAGGCGGAGGCCCTCCAGCGCAGTTGCGCTCTGGTCGGCGACGGTTCTGTAGAAGCGGATGTCCGCCTCGCCAAAAGCCTGTTTCTGGCGGGTGTTGTGGATGGAGACCCAGCCGATGGTACGCCGCCCGACGATGAGGGGGAAGATCGCTACCGATCTGGCCCCCAACTGTTCCAGGCCGACCCTGGCCTCCGCGTCGAGATCGGCGGTGTCGAAGTCGTTGATCACCAGCCCGTCCGCCGGGACGCTCTCAATCGCCTCCAGGGGGGGACGCCCGGTCTGGAGGCGTGTCGGTATCTCGCTCATCGGGTCGTCGGGGTCACGCAGCCACTTGCCCAGGGCCTCAACCCAGCGATTGCCGGGCGGCTCATCGGGGTCGTCGAGCAGGAAGAAGGTCATCCGGTCTACTCTGTCGGAGATGGCAAGGGCGATCACACTGTCGACCAGCTCCTGCACTGTGTCGGCGGCTGCGACGCTCTGGCTGGCACGGTAGAGGCGGTTGGTCTCTGACAGGGAGAGTTGGGTTTGCTCGAACAGGCGGGCATTCTCCAGCGCCAGTGCGACGCGCTCCAGCACCTGGCCGACCAACTGCCTTTGCTCGTCAGACAACTCCTGGTTTTCCGGCAACTCCGCCATCAGGTCGCCGATGATGGTGCCACGCAGCGCAATGGGCATGCTCAGCCCTTGCCCATCGCCGCCATCGTCCGGCGGGGCATCAAACGGGCGCACATCTTTCAGGTCGTACTGGAATCCGACCGCCCTGTCGGACTGGGTTTGCTGGGTGGTGTAGTCGTTCCAGCTATCCTGGGTGAGCGTTTGCGTCAGTTGGAGTGAGGCCGAAAGCAGGCTTTCCTTTTCCTCAAATAGCTGGGCGTTGCGTAGTGCAACCGCCAACTGGTCGGCGATGGTTTGCAGGGCGGCGATGGTCGGCTCATCGAAGGTGTCCGGCTCGGTGTCCTGTACGTCTATCGCGCCGACGACCTGGTCACCAAAGCTGACCGGCACGGCCAGTTCGGCGCGTGTTTTGGGCAGCAAGGGGTTGGGCATCCAGAAGTCGGCGTAGCGGGTGTCGGACGCCAGCACCGGCTCGCCACGCGAGGCAGCCTGCCCGACGACGGACTGCGACCCGACGGCCAATTTGTGCCCCCGGTCCAGGAGCAGTTGTCCGGCCTTACCAGTGCTGGTGCGGAGGACGGCGTACTGGCGCAGGTCATCGAGCAGGAACACCTGCGCGTGGTAGTGCCCGAGCTGGTCGCGGATCATGTCGACGGTTGACTGGAGCAGACGGTCGAGGTTAGTCTCACCGGCGATTGCACGCCCGATCTGGGAGGTGATCTCAAGCTGGCGGGTACGGGCCCTGATGGTTTCATCCTGGGTTTTGCTCAGGGTCTTCAGGCGGACTGTCATACGGTTGAGTGAGTCGGCCAGTTGCCCGACCTCGAACGTCCTTGATTCAGGAATCTGAAGCTCAAGGTCACCGTCGGCGATGCGCGTCGCGGTGCTGCCCAGGGCGCGCAGGGGGGCGAGGATACGTCGTGACACGACCAGGCCCACGCCGAGCACGGCCAGGCCGATGAGCGCACTCACCAGGACGTTGTTACGCACCAGCGCCCGGCTGTCGCTCAATGCCTCGCGCACGTCCTGCTTGGCAACCAGCGCCATGTTCAGCGGCTCGATCCAGCGGTATACACCGATCACCGGCACACCGCGGTAGTCCAGCCACGTTCCGGTGCCCTGTTCGCCGCTCAGGGCTGTCGGGACGATCTCGCCTGTGGCGACGGTTGCGTCGGGGGCCTGGCGTGGGGCAACCACGTATTGCTGCCCTTCGCGAACCAGGTAATATTCCCCACTATCACCCGGCGGTTGCGGCGAGGCCAGGATGTTGTGCAGAGATGCCAGGCTGGTGCGGCCGCACAGAACACCCTCGGTCGTGTTCATCACGCGGACGGCTACCGCAAAGTACAGGCTTTCCTGCCCGTCCACGGGGTCGCGCAGAGGCCCAACCAGGGCCACATCGTGGAGCGGGGTTTGTAAGGCTTCCTCGAACCAGGGTTCGGTACTCATGTCGATGTCGAGGAGAAGGAGGCCCGCATTGCTGCTGCCGCGTACGGTGCCATCGGGGCCGGTCAGGATCAACTGATCGAACACACCGCCCGACTCGATGACGACTTGTGCGTGCTCGGAGAAGTCATCGCGCGCGTTCAGGTAATCCATGTCGGTTCTGGACTCGCCGGACACTACCTGGAGCATGACCAACAGAACCAGGGGGTCATTCAGGCTCTGGCTCAGGCTGCCTTTGGCGGTGTTCACCCATTCCTCAATCTCGCCGGTGTGAACATCGGCGAGGTCGTCAAGCTGGTTGGTCACGCGCGTGCGCCCGCGTGCTGTCTCGGTTAACGCCGAGGCCGTGGTCAGCGCTGCCACAGGGAGCAAAGCCAGGACCATATAGACCACCAGCATGACGTGACTCAGGCGGCGCACTCTCGGCCTCGTTTTGGAAGGGCGTTTACTACTCATGGCCTTCACCCTTAAGCTCTTGCCGCAGTTGCACGCTTGTCTGTGGGGCGTGCAACACACGGCCCAATTCCTTCACCGTCGTCTGCAAAATATCGCTCACGTCCGTCGACCCCACGATCTTGGCGGTGATTTCATTAATGATCTGCTCGTGTTCGGCCCGGCGCGCGGTTTGCTCAACCAGGCGCAGGTTTTCCAGTGCCAGCCCGACGCGGGCGGCGACCGTTTCCAGGAGCGCGATGTCCTCTTCGGACAGGCTGTGCAGGTCTTCCCCACCGAAGCCGAAGGCCCCGATCACCTCACCGCGAACCTTGATCGGCACCGCCAAGCTGATTTCGCTATCGCCGCTCTTCATGGTAATCAGGCGACCACTGCGCAGGGCTTCGCCCATGGCAGAGGGCGGTTGCTCGCTGAGCGGCTCCAGGCTTTCCTCCTGGAACCGGTAGCCCAGGGGCGCGCTCTGCGCGCGCTCGCGGCCATAGGTGCGCCATGCCTCGCTGGTTGCGCGGCGTTCAATGGTGACGATGCTGGCCCGTGCCCTTTCGAGGTCGGCGTACAGGCGTGCGTTCTCCAGGGCGATGGCGAGTTGGTCGGCCATGATCTGGAAGACGGCCACGTCGTCGGCGTCGAAGGCGTTGGGGGCCACACTCTGCACGTCCAGTGCCCCGATGACCTGGTCGCCGATGCGCATAGGCAGGGCCATCTCGGAGCGGGTGTCGGGCAGCAGTTCGTTCCGCCTGTGGACCAGGCTGGCGTCCGTATCTGAGGCGATCACCGGCTCAGCACGCTCGGTCACCTGCCCGATCACAGACTGCGATCCGACGGACAGAGAGTGCTGGCGGGCCAGCAACTCGCGCCCGGCAGTGCCGGTGCTGGCGACCAGGTTGGCGTTCTCCCTGGCGTCGTCGATCAGGAACACCTGCGCGTGGTAGAAGCCAAAGCGTCGCCGGATCAGTTCGACGACCTCGTTCATGAGATCGCGTGGCTCGCGCACGGTGACGACCGCCCGCCCGATCTCGGCGGTGATGCTCAGGTCGCGCGTGCGCTCGGCCACGCGCTGCTCCAATCCACCGACCAATCCTTCAAGCTGGACGGCCATGGCGTTAAAGCTCAAGGCCAGTTGGCTGAACTCATCCTCGCCTGGGATGTCGGCGCGGGCCTCAAGGTCGCCCCCCTCAAACTGCCGGGCCATTCCCACCAGGCTGGTCAGGCGGCGCGCGAGGTCGCGCCCGAACAGGTAGGTCAAGAAGCTGCCTGTCACCAGCACCAACCCCAGACCCACGGCCATGACCAGGCGCGCCGTCGCCTGGATCTGGTCGAGCACTTCGAACTGCTCTCTGGTTCGTGATTCGGCGATGCTGTCCAGGCGTGAAGCCGTAGTGCGCAGGAAGCTAAGCGTCACCTGGTTGGCGTTGTTGGTTAGCTCAATCTCGTCCAGCAAGACCGCGACCGTATTTGCCTGTTGCAGGTAGTCTTCCACCATCTGGGGGATCTGGGTGTCTTGCATGCCAACGGGCGCGCGCTGGTTGTACGTATTGAGGAATGAGTCGGCCGCCTCCTGCAACGCATCAAGCTCATCCCCCCCGGTCCGAATGAGGCTTCTCTCAAAGCTGCGCATCATGATCAGCCGGCTTTGAAGCGTTGCCTCGTAGACGCTTTCGTCGAGTGCGTCACCCTGTTGAGACAGAAGCGCCAAGGCTCCGTCGTCCGGACGGGTCAACTCCGTGACCAGGGAGAATGTTCGCTCAAAGTGGGCCTGGCTGTCGTTAACGTGCGATTTGAAAGAGCCAAGCTCGGCGGCGATGGCGGGCGTGCTCCCCGGACTGGACAGTTCGAAGAGTAGCGGTTCCAGGCGGCTGAGGTCGTCGTTGAGCAGGTCCTCGGCCAATTGGTTATAGTCGTCGTCGATGGTAGTGGTGAGTGGATTGAAACCCGATTGGTCAAACTCGTCGACCAGACGCCCCTGGAGGCGCTGGAGGTCCTCGACCTGGAGCTGTATGTCTCGCATCAGCGTGCGCATCTCGCCGGTGGTCGTGGTCGCCGTGCTCACCTGGGTACGCACGGTGCTAAGTGCCACGAAGCCCGATAGAGCAATCAGGCTGACCAGGAGCAACAGGAACGCAAAGAACAGCCCCGTTTTGGCCTGAATGGATAGATTTCGCCATGCCAGGCGACTTAAGTGGCGTTGCATTGCCTGACCCTCCTTACGCCTCGCTCTCCGACCCGTCGTCGTATTCGTCCTCTGCTTTGGGGCTGATTTGCACGATCCCGCGCGATGCGCCCAACACGGTGCTGAGCTCGGACAGAGCGGTTTGCAGCACCTCTTCAATCGTCTCGGCGGCCTGCACTTCCTGGCCGACGCGGCTGACGAACTGCTCGCGTTCGGCGACCAGCGTTGCTTGCTCAAACAGGCGCGCGTTCTCGACGGCCAGCGATAGGCGGTCAACCAGCACCTCGATCAGCTCGATCTCGTCGTCCGTCCAGGGACGGTCACCGCCTCGTTCGATCTCCAGGACGCCGATCACCTCACCGCGCACCTGCAGGGGCACGGCGGCGATGTGGGTCTGCTGATCGTGCCTGATCACGACGGTGCGTTCGCCCTGGTACGCCTGCCGCATCGGTGCCGTCCAACTGGTATCGCGCCGGATGCCCACATCGTGGAGCGTGTAGCCCAGCGTGCCACGCACGCGGCGGGCGTGCAGGTAGTCGTACCAGCCCTCGCGGATCAGCCGCCGGTTCAACTCCTCGATCTCGCGCAGGCTGCGCTGAGCCTCTTCAAACAGGCGCTGGTTTTCGTCTGCGCGGGCCTGCAGTTCGCCGACCAGGCGAGTTTTCTCGATGGCCGTTGCAAGCTGGTTGGCCATAAGCTGGAGCGAGCGGATGTCTTCCGGCTGGAAAGCGTTGTAAGCCGTGCTCTGCACGTCGAGGGTACCGATCACCTCCCCCCCGATGAGCAGGGGCAGGGCCAACTCGGCACGCGTGTCGGGGAGAAGCTCGTTGGGGCGGTGCATGGGGTTGTTCCGCACGTCGTTGACGACAATTGCCTCGCCCCGGTAGGTGCACATCCCGACCACCGAGCGCGACCCGATGGGCAGGGCGTGCCCGCGCGCCAGCAGAGCCTCGCCCGCGCGGCCTGTGCTGGCTTCCAGGCGTGCCATACCGCGCCGCTTGCCCAGGCGGGCCGCGCGAAGATCCGATTCGACCATGAACACCTGCGCGTGGTAGAAGCCAAACGCCTCGCGGATACGCTCCACGACGGTGTTCAACAGCGCGCCCACGTCGGGCGCGGCAGACGCCGTTTCGCTGATCACCGCCGCGGCCTCAAGCTGGCGCGCGCTGCGCAGGGCATTCTCTGCCCAGCGGTACAGGCTGTTGGTCGACAGCCACGCGAAGAGCGCCAGCACCCCCAGCAGGAACGCGGTGACGATGGCGGACGTGCTCAGGTAGGTGAGGGTGGAGGAGGCTTGCAGGTATTCGGTGATGGAAATAATGCCGACACAAACGATTGCGGTGGCTGCCGTGATGAACGCCCAGGCCGGACTGAGCAGCAGAGCGGCGCTCACAATCGGGACGGCGAAACCGAGCACGAGCATCTCGGACGCGACAATGCCGTGCAGCGCACTCAGCAGCGTGGGCACCACCAGAGCCATGAGGATGAAGCCGTAGCTTGCCAGGCGGAGCCTGCCCTGCCTCACCAGGAAGTACAGCCCTACGTACACCGCCGACATGATGATGTCGGGGGTGATGAGACGCCGGGAGACGGCTGTCGGGAAGATGAGCATCAGACCCAGCGTGCCACCCAGGCCCAGCACGCCGAAGATCAGGCACATCGGCAGCAAAGCGGCTGCACGTTGCCGGTCCAGCGGGTCGGTATACAAATCGCCAACGGCGAAGAAAGTGGTGAAGATCCGCGTGAGCGGCGGAATGCTACTTATCATCGCTCAGACCTCCATCTTCCCCTGTATCGGACTTCTGGCGCTCGTCATCCGGGCCTGGCCCGGTTTCTGGCTCGCTCAGGCTGCCGGCCAGGCGCGCGGCTTCGGTGCGGCCATCTTCGCCCCCAGACGCGATCCGGCGGTCGCCCTCCACCGGCGGCGGGCCGATGCGCAGGGAGAGGTGACGAGAGCCAAGCGCCCCACTGAGTTGGTCGAGGGCTGTTTGCAGAATCTCGTCGACGCTGGCCGCACGCTGCAAGAGATTGGCCGAGATCTCGTTAACACGCTGCTCGCGCTGTGCGCGCTGGGTCGATTCCTCGACCAGGCGGATGCCCTCTGCAATCGTTACCATGCGGTTGGCGACCGCTTCAAGCAGGGCCACCTCGTCGCGTGTCCACAGCTCGCCCGCCGGGCGGGTAACGGCCAGGGTGCCAACCGCCTCGCCGCGCAGAACCAGGGGAGCAGCCAGCACGGAGCGACCATCGGCGTCTGTGTAGGTCTCGGCTCTGGTGCTGCCGCCCCTTTGCCGGACGGCCTCCAACTGTCCAGGCCAGCGCCGGTCGGGGTCGAGGGTATGGCGCAGCCCTTCTCCCTCGCCCAGGTGCTCCTCCCACGCCTGGCGCGTCAACTGCCGGTTGAGAGCCTCAATCTCGGCCAGGTTGGCGGCGCTTTGTTCGAAGAGACGGACGTTCTCGATTGATCCCCCGATCTGGTCGGCGAGCAGGCGCAGGAGGTCGGCATCCTCCTCTGAGAAGGTTCTGTTACGCCCTGCAAATACGTAGAGCACGCCCAGCATTTGTTCGCCGACCTGGAGCGGGATGGCCAGTTCGGAGCGCTCGGCTGCCGGGCTTCCCTCTTGTGCCTCCTGGCCACTGCTGCCCTGGATTTCGCCCATCAGCGCCGCGCGCCCGACGAGCGTCGTTTCGTCGGCTGCCACGCGGTGGCCCACGCGCAGCAGGCGCTCGCTCTCGCCGCCGCTGGCGGCATGCAGGCGGAGGCGTCTGCCGCCGGGGTCGGCCAAGTAGATGCGTATTTCGGGGTAGCCGAACTGTTTTGTCAGGGCTATGGTGACGCTGTCGAGCATCTGGTTAATGTCCAGGGTCAGGGCCGCGGTGCGCGACACCTGTACGGCTGCTCTTAGCTGGCGCACGCGGTGGAGCAGTTGTTCGACCAGACTGCTCAACACGCTCGCCAGTTGTCCGATCTCGTCGGCTGGTGCCTGGGGGATCGGGATGCTCAGGTCACCGGCCTCGATCCGGGTCGCCGCGTCGGTCAGGCGGCCCAGAGGCACCAGCACCGACCGGGAGAGGAACAGGGCCACCAGCATGACCAGCGCGGCACTGATGCCAAGCGCCAACTGGAGGCGGCTGACCAAGCGGTTTGCCGCAGCTTCAACAGCCGAGAACGGCTGGCGTGCCAGCACGATCCAGTCCAGCGCGGCAATGGACTGTTCGTCCAGTTCCAGGTCGGCCAGTTTCGTGTAAGCGAACAGCCACTTCTGCCCATCGTTGTACGTGAAGGCCAGCGTGCCGGTGTTCTTACCGCTCTGCTGGATCTGTTGCATCAGCTCACTGGGAAACGCTTCGACGGGTTCGTCGTGCGGTGAGATCAGGACGGTGCCGTCCGGCTCAAGCACAAAGCCCTGGCGCGTCCCTCCTATCTGCACCACGTCAACTGCATTGTCGAGGTTCCAGACGCTGTACAGCACCCCGATGATTTCCCGCCGGGTACTTACGTCATAGACAGGAATGGCGATGTGTATGCCCTCCAGGCCGGTAAGGTGATCGTCTTCGGGGTTATTGAGGTACGTCGCTCCGGCGCCATCATTGTAGGCACTGGTGAACCAGGCCCAACCGCGCGGTGTGTTCAGGGCCTGTACATCGGATGGCAGTGGGACGACGGCGAGGACGTAGCCATTGGAGTCAAGCAGGGCTGCGCCGTTGAATTCTCGGTGAGTAAACTCGAATTCGCTGAGCTGCAAGTACAGAGTCATGTCAGGCAGCCACGTGCCGCCATACTCCCGGCTGTCGCTTATCTCCTGTGCGGCCACCAGGTGCTCCTGCACCCGGTTGCTGTCGCCCAGGCTGCGGAGTGCTGTGATCTCCTGCTCCAGCAGGTCGGTAGCGCGGGTGGCCTCTGAGTGGCTGAATGTTTGCAGGTCGGCCAGCGCTTCCTCGGTTCGCGTATCGAGCACCACCTGACGCACGAACTGGCTGGTTACCAGCGTGCTGATCACCAGGGCAACGCTCAGGCCCAGCACAATCTTGACCGCAATCGGGAATGCACGAGGGTCAAAGCGGGATGCGATTTTTGGTCTTTCCTGTGTCGTCATAACTCAGCTCTCGCTTCTTCAGGTTCGTCGGGCGTGGAGAGGTCTTTGTCCGGCGGGGGGGCTGTGTCGTCCTCCGCGTCGCCTGCATCGTCCTCCGTGCCCTCGGCCTCCGGCTCCGATTGGGAAACCTGCTTGCGTGAGTGGGCCAGCGGACGTTCCATGCTGATCTCGGCATAGACGTTGTCGGTGCCCAGCGCCTCGGCGAGTTCCTTAGCCGCGCTTTCGAGCAGCAGCGCCAGATTGGGAGCACGTTCTAATCGCGTCGCAATGGTGCCGATCAGGCGTTCGCGCTCGGCGGCCCGTTGGGCCTGGAGGTAGAGCCGGGCGTTCTCGACCGCCAGCGCGGTGCGCTCGGCGATGCTCTGGATCATTTGCAGGTCTTCCTGTGTCCACTCCATGACGCTGTCCGGCTCGACGCCCAGCACGCCGACGACCTCATTGCGGACGACGATAGGAGCCGCGATAAAGGCCTGGCGTCCATCCTTGCCGGTGGAGACGACAATCGACCCCGAACTCAGCACGCGCTCGATGACACGGCTGCGGTGTATCTGTAGGGCTTTTGGCTCCGGCCCGTGAGCCTGGCGGCGTTCTTCTTCGTGGGCCTCGGCCAGGAACTCGGCCCAGGAGCGTTGGGTGGTTTCGCGGCTGAGTTCCCGGAATTCACGCAGGTGTTCCTGAGCCTGCTCGAAGAGACGGGCGTTCTCAATCGCGATGGCGAGCTGGTCGGCCAGCGCCTGGAAGGTGGGGAGCATTTCTTCGTCGAAAGCATCCGGTTCGACGCTCTGCATATCCAGCGCCCCGATCACGTGGTCACCAACCGTCAGCGGGATGGCGGCCTCCGAGCGGGTGCGGGGCAGCAACTCATTGCTCCGGTGTACAACGTCGGTGTCGGTGTCGCTGGCGATGACCGGACGACCGGCGGCTGTTACCTGCCCGATCACGCTGAGGCTGCCGACAGGGAGGCGGTGCCCCCGCGCCAGGAGGGCCTGTCCGGCTTCGCCGGTGCTCTGTTGCAGAACGGCGTATTCGCCCTCTTCGTCCACCATGAAGACCTGCACGTGATAGTAGCCGAAGGTCTCGCGCACCAGGCGGGTGACGTCCTCCAGCAGTTGATTGAGGTTGCGGGAACCGGCGATGGCGCGGGCGACGGTCGTGGTGGCCTGGAGCTGGCGCGTCTGGATGATGAGGCGCTGTTCAAGCTCCTGGCGTTGCTCGACCAGCGCCAGGCTCAGCTCCTGAGTTTCTTCGAAAGATTGCCGGATCGTGCGCGAGAACAGCCACGCCACCACGGCCACGAAAGCCAGGTTGAGGTAGACCAGCGTTGTTTGCAGGGCCGGCCCGCCGCCTAAGACGTGGGAGAAGTAGGCCGGATCGACCTCCAGGTTGAGCGCCACGTAAACCAGCCCGGCCAGCAGCGCGACGACGATGGTCAAGGCAGGCGGCCCGACCAGACCGGCGACGATCACGGGCACAACTAACGCCACTGCGTTGGGGGTCAGCGGCCCCGATTCAACCAGCAGGACGGAGGCGACGCTCAGCAAGAGAACGGTCACACCGATCCCGGCCAGCGCGGTCAGGCCCCGGCGGTTGAGGAGGTAGAGCACCAGCAGCAGCAGGACTACCAGCACGCCGCCACGCAGCAAATAGGCGGTCATGATACCCTGCTGCGGGTCGTTTGCGCGGAGGACCAGATCGGTGACCAGCGCAACGAGGGCGATTACCTCGCTGATCAACAGGACAATTGCAGCCAGCTTACCCTGGTGCGCCTGGGCCGGGCTTTTGGCTGTTGAGTGTACCAGCCACCCGGCGAGGCGCTGCCATGGCGGCTGCGCCGGGGATGCAGTCGATTCAGTCATAGGTTGCTACACAGTACCCTGTCAGGGACTATACGTTACCGTACATGCTTCAGCAGGATAGCACACGCCCGTGCCAGGCGCAGGACTTCCCGGATTGCTTACGCGTGTCGTACAATTCAATTATATAATAAAGTTAAGTCTTTGCCGCTTTATTTGTTCACTATGCGGCCATCTGGAGGTTACAGAATCCTAAAGGCATGCTGCGCCTCTTATCGCCTGATGGCGCAGGGAATGTTGGGCCTTATTACTCCGGTGGCCGCCCGTACTCCATGACCAGGTGGACGAATCCACGCGACGTGCCCAGCGCACGGCTGGCACTCCTGGCTACCGCGCGCAGGATAACGTCCAGGTCGGTCGTTGCCTGAAGCTCCGCCGAAAGCTCACTCAGAACCTGCTCGTGCGCCACCCGGCGCTGAGACTGTTCACCCAGGCGCGCGCTGTCGAGTGCCAGGGCCACGCGCTCGGCTACCGCCTCCAGCATGTCGCGCGTCTCGTCATCCGGTTTTTCGCCGTCGCGCGCCATCACGTCGAGCACGCCGATGGTCTCGCCGCGCACTTTGAGCGGCAGGCTGATCGCGCCTGGCTGGGGCCTGTCTTCGGCCTCCTCGTCCTCGGTGCTCAGCGGCTGGAGATCTCCCTTTTTAGCTTTGAAGCCAACCGGCGCGGAGCGGGAGCGCCCGCTCAAGAACTTGCTCCACGCCTCGCCGGTTAGCTGGCGGTTCAGCAGCGCAATCTCTTCCAGGTCGCGCTGCGCCCGCTCAAACAGATGTGCGTTCTCAATTGCGACGGCAAGCTGGTCGGCCATGGTCTGCAAAACCGGCACGTCGCTTGAGCGGAAGGCGTTGGGGTTCACGCTCTGGATGTCAAGCGCACCGGTGACGCGCCCGCCCACGCGCAGGGGCAGGGCCATCTCCGCGCGGGTGTGGGGCAGCAGCTCGTTGCGTCTGTGGACGGGGTCGCTGTCGGTGTCGGAGGCGATAACCGGCTCACCTTTGGCCGTAACGTGCCCGATCACAGATTGGGAGCCAACCCTCAGCCGGTGTCCACGTGCCAGCAGTTCCCGCCCGGCTGAGCCGGTGCTCGCCTTCAGGATGGCGTACTCGTTTGCCTCGTCAAGCAGGAAGACCTGGGCGTGGTAGAAGTCGAACCGATCGGTGATCAGGTTGACGATTTGCTTGAGCAGCATATCCAGGTCGCGCGTGCCGGTGACCGTTCGCCCCACCTCGGCCATGGTCATGATGTGCCGGACGTCCTCTTCGAGCGATTGTCTCTGCTTGCTCAGGTCGGTTGCCCGGTGCTCAGCGGTTTCAATGTCGTGCTGCCTGATGAGCGCCGTGGCGCTTGCCAGGGCGGAGAGAAGAATGATGGCGATGAAGGGAACCAGGATCTGACCGAGATTCAGCCAGGGAATGAAAACGGCGGACAGGACGATACCGGCGACGGTCAACCCTGAAACCGTGATGGTCACCCACGCCTGCAGGACCAGGGTTGAGAGCAGGATGGGCACCAGCACGAAGATCAGCGTCAGCGGGGTAAGGACCGGGGTGCTGGCCGTTGCCAGGAAGATGAAGTTGAGAATCGCCTGTCCGAAGACGAACAGCCAGGCTCCAAACTCAGGCCGGGGTGACGCGCTCAACAGATAGGATACCAGCAGCAGGGCGGGAACCGGCCAGGCAGAAGGGGGCAGGCTGCCGCCGACAAGGAGCGCCACGGCCATGAACAGGATGACGATGACGAGTAAGGATAGGGTCAGCGCGGCCAGTATCCGCGCGCGCTGCCGCTGCTTCAGCTCGGTGATGCTTGGATGCGGGCCAATCAGGTGCTCCCAGAAGGTTCGCTTTGTAGAGACTTTCTCACTCATCGGCATTACTCTCTATTGGTACACCCCAACGTGTTCATTGTGCGCCCGCTTCATTGCGCCGCTTCCTGCGCCGCCTCGGCGTCGTCGACGCCGTCGTCCTGCGAATCGGGGGCAGGCCGGTGGGCTGCGCTGCGGATCTGCGGGGCCAGGCGAAGCGTGACATCGCAGTCGTCCAGCATGGTATGCAGTGTGCGGACGGCCGTTTCGAGAACGTCGTCGACGCTGGCCGTGTGCTGTAGTCGGGCCGTGATGTCGCTCACGATCTGTTCGCGCAGGGTTCTCTTCTTGGTGGCCTCGACCAGTTTGATGTTCTCAATGGCGAGTGCGACCTGGTCGGCGACATCCTCGATCAACTCCTGCTCGGCGGTGCTGAGGGTCTTGTCCTCCGGCGGGGCGGGGTATCCCTCTGTGATTTTGAGCTGCTCGGCGGGCATGTCAAACACCTCCGACAGCTCCTCGGCTGCGATGTGGAGAACCTTCTCGGCGCTGTCGGCGTCCCGGATGCGCTCGATGGTCTCCCGCAGGGCCTGCTCACGCAGGGCGGCCTGGCGTGTCAGCTTGAGCAGCAGGTGTGAGTCGATGACCAGGGCCGCCTGGTCGGCCATGTTGCGGCACAGGCGTGCCTGCTCGCCGGTGAAGGTCTGTCCCTGGTGGGCTTCAATCAGCAGCGCGCCCAGCCAGATCACACCCGTGCTGAGGGGGATCATCATCAGGGCGTTGACACCCCTCCTGGTGTACTCGGCCCGGAGGTCGTCGTCCAGGCGTTGATCGGTCTGCACGTCGTTGAAGACCAGATTGGCCCGCGATTGGGGGAACTGGGACAGGATCGGGACCTCTGTAGAAGCGTAGCGGGTACTTTCCATGTCGGTCGTGACCTGGCCGTTTTCAAAGACGGCCCCCGTTTCAAGGTACCTGAGATCGGTGCGCGGGTCTGGCCCGGCCAGGTAGAGCGTCAGGCGGTCGGCCTGGCAAAGATAGGCCATCTCCGTGAGCGCCGTGTCGTAGACCTCCTCCAGGCTTTGGGCGGCGTTCATTGCCAGCGCAATGCTGTACAGCGTGGTGGTCTCTTCCAGCGAAGCTTGCAGCCGGTCGAAGAGGCGGATGTTTTCCAGGGTGACGGCCACCTGGGCGGCGACCTGTTCGACCATCATAACATCGGCGTGCTGGAAGCAGGATGCCCGTTCCCCCCCAATGTTCAATGTTCCCAGTGGCTGCTTGCGGGCTATCAGCGGCACGATGATCAGGGTGTGGATGCCGTTTACCATCCACAGATTGCCGTCCCGGCCGTCCCCGGTGTACAGATCGTCTATGTGTGTCGTCAGGCCCTTCTCCAGCGCCCGGTGGACGTACGTGCCTTCCTGGACTGCCTCTTGTGGTATCTCAGGCCCGTATAGTGTTTTGATGCGCAGCGGCGGCTGCTCCGCGTCGGTCAGGGCAAGGCTGAGGTGCGCCAGGGGGAGTGCCTGGGCCAGGCTGGGTGCCAGCAGATCCCCCAATATTCCCAGATCGAAGACCCCGGTGATGGCCTGGGCGAGGTCGTTGACCAGACTCAAACGCCCGGTCTGGTGGCTGAGCGCTTCGAGCAGGGAGAGGTTTTCCATGACAACCGCCATCTGCCCGGCCAGCCCGTCCAGCGACTTGATCTCGGATTCGCTGTAGGGATGCGGGTCGTGGTTGGCGAGCACCAGGTAGCCGACGGTGCGGTCGCGCCCGGCCAGGGGGAAGATGGCGAGGCTGGCAGCCTGGAGCGCCTCCTTGGTGCCTGCCTTGAGCGGTGAGGAGTCATCCAGTTGGGCGATATCGGGCACGATGATCTGGTGCTGCCCGGCGGCCTGGCGCACCATGTTGGCAAATTCAGCGCGGGGGGCAGCCTCCCCCCGCGAGCGCATAGAGACGATCTCGCTGACCGGCTCACCGGCCGAGCCGAAGCCGATCTGTATCAGGCCGATGTAGTCGAAATCACGCAGGACGTGCTGTTGTAGAGAATCTACAATCTCGTCCGGGCTGGTAGCAGACGCGATCTCGCGCATCGCCTTGAAGATCGGGCTGCTTATTTCGGGGAACATCTCCTCATGGACAGGTGGATTATCGCTCATGCGTCCCTTCCGGCTTTAACCCGCAGTGCCTCTTCCTGTTATGCTACTTGAGCGCGGAAATTCGCGCAACAGGGGCCAAGGCGACTCATATAACGCTTATCCAAGCGCCCCTGGAGGTTAGAAGGGGATGGTCAAAAAGTGTGGGGTCTTGTTGCCAGGCAAGTAGCGGCGAGTTGTCCGCACGTTGCTGGCTTGGCATCATTCCCGTGCCGGGGACCTTTTTGAACCGGCTCAGTGTACTTCCCAAACAGGCTCCCCACTCAGCACTCGCCTGATCTGGTTGGGGAAGCGATCGGGATCGAGCGGCTTGCCCAGGAAGCCATCAAAGCCCGATTTCTGGGCGCGTTTCATCTGCTCCACGCTGGCTTCGGCAGTCACCGCCACGACCAGGGTATCCTTCAGGCGCGGGTTGGCGCGCAGCTTTTCCAGGGCCTGGAAGCCGTCTTCGTAGGGCAGGCGGATATCCATCAGGATCAAGTCGATGCGCGGCAGCGTGTCGGCGAACTCGACGACCTGCCAGCCGGAGGTCTTCCATTCACAGCGCTGCACGCCCATGTAGGCCAGCATGCGGGCTATCAGCACGAAGTTCGGCACATTGTCTTCGACCACGAGCACGTGCGCCTGCGTTGGTTCGATGGGTGCCCGGGGTTTGTTGTCGGATTTTTTTTGCTCGTCGCTCTTCACTATCGGCTTATCGCTCTTCACTGCTTGCTCGCCGCTCTTCGCTGCTTGCTCACCGCTCTTCGCTGCTTGCTCGCCGCTCTTCGCTACTTGCGCGTCGCTCTTCGCTGCTTGCGCGTCGCTCTTCGCTGCTTGCGCGTCGCTCTTCGCTGCTTGCGCGTCGCTCTTCGCTGCTTGCTCGCCGCTCTTCACAGCTTGCTCGCCGCTCTTCGCTGCTTGCTCGCCGCTCTTCACAGTTTGCTCGCCGCTTTTCGCTGTTTGTTCGCCGCTCTTCGCTGTCCGCTCGTCTTCTTGTGTCATAATTGTGACTTGCCCTTGACTAGTTTCTGGCTATGCCTTCGCTGTCCGGCTCGGCCAACCGTGGCTTGATATGTTGGGCAACTTGGGCTGGTAGCTGGTCGATATCGACAGGCTTCGGGATGTAGTCATCGCATCCCGCCGCCAGGGCCTTTTCGTGGTCGCCTGTCATCACATTAGCCGTCAGTGCGATGATTGGTATCTGACTCATGCCATCCATTTGCCGCAGACGGGTTGTACACTCATAGCCATCGACATCGGGCAGATTGATATCCATCAAGATCAGGTCTGGCTTGTTGGCCCTAGCCAGTTCTAGCCCAGTCCTACCGTTGTCGGCCTCAATAACAGTGTAACCCTCAGCCTCCAACACGCGCTTTATCAGGATGCGGTTGTCAAAATTGTCTTCGATGTAGAGAATGCTCCCCTTTGACATATACTCTCGCTCCCTCCATAGGGGATGGGCTGTTTTTTCTCACTGTCACGTTCACACAGAGTCTAGCACATATGCTTGTGTCGCATGCGTTACGATAGCCTTACAGCCCCATCGGGTGAGTTCCACTATTACCCGGCGCGGGTTTCCGCATGGCCGCCTGAAGGTCGCGTCGAGAATGTGGCTCTCAGACAGGCGAACACCCCAGATTTACATGGTGAAAAGTTAAAGAGTTTTTGGGGTGGATGGTACTGACTTTTCAGAACTCTGGCGACCATACCCATTATACCGCACTGACATCTTGTGCAAAAGGCGAGCGAGAGCACTCGCGACGGCGTGTGGCTCTCCTGGGCTTTCCGTGAGGTTGACGCTGCCTGCTGTCTGCGGTATTATTCCGCGCATTGTTGGCCGATAGCGCTCCACCGAGTTGCCGAATCACCCTTGAGCGAAGGTCGTGCGCATGTTATAATTTGCACGATGCCGACGTAGCTCAATCGGCAGAGCAACGCTCTTGTAAAGCGTAG
Source organism: uncultured Anaerolineae bacterium (assembly GCA_964603985.1). Classification (GTDB taxonomy): domain Bacteria; phylum Chloroflexota; class Anaerolineae; order Aggregatilineales; family UBA3940; genus CAZRXG01. The sequence continues at coordinate 73,219 of CAZRXG010000020.1, forward strand.
GTTATGGGTTCAAGTCCCATCGTCGGCTCTGAGGTGAGCCTGATCGGCTGTTAACAAATGATCATGGGTCGGTGTCCCGAGCGGCAAAGGGGGCGGACTGTAAATCCGCTGGCATACGCCTTCGTAGGTTCGAGTCCTACCCGGCCCACCTAAGTTGTTGGCATTTGGTGGTGTGGGGATGTAGCTCAGCGGGAGAGCACCGCCTTTGCAAGGCGGGGGTCGTGGGTTCGAATCCCATCATCTCCACCTGCTTTTTCCACCTGATAGCTACCAACTTTACAACGGTGCCCACGTAGCTCAGTCGGTAGAGCACATTCTTGGTAAGAATGAGGTCATGGGTTCAAGTCCCATCGTGGGCTCCAGGATGTCCGTTCAATTGGCCCGGCATAGGGCCAGATGCTTGTGAGCGAGGAGGAATGCCCTAGCATGGGAAAAGAAGTATTTGAGCGCACGAAGCCACACGTCAACGTAGGGACGATTG
>CAZRXG010000021.1:0-29697 GCA_964603985.1 uncultured Anaerolineae bacterium
CGGTGTGTACTGGCTGGCAGCCCTGATCATCGTGGTCGGCATCGTGGCGCTGGGGCTGTGGAGCACCCTCGGCCCGCAGACCAAAGAGCGCCTGGAAGAAGCCGGATCGATCCGGCAGGCCCGCGTCCGGGATAGGCCGCCCTCTCCGGAGGAAGCCCCACCAATCAAGGCTCCGCCCACCGAGCCACCATCTGTCGAAGCCCCAACAATTGAGGTCCCTACCGACAAGGTTTCGCCCGTTGAGGAAGACCGGCTGGAGTTTGAGTACCGGTTCGCACTCGCAGGAGCCAACATGCAAGGCGCTTCGCTGGCCGGGGTTGACCTGCGGCAGGTGGATATGCGCGGGGCGAACCTGCAGGGAGCCGACCTGCGCGACGGCAACCTGTGGCGCATCGATCTGCTCGGCGCGAACCTGGGGGAAGCGAACCTCAACCAGGCCGACCTGCGATGGGCACGCCTGGCCCGCTCAAACCTGAAAGGGGCGAGCCTGCGGGCGGCCAACCTGAGGGGAGCCGACCTGCGCGATGCAGAGATTGCCGGGGCCGACCTCCGCGGGGCCAACCTCTGGGACGCCACGCTGGGGGCGCAGCACGAGCAGGTACGGCTCGACCCCGACAAACCCGGCAAACGGATATCGGAGGAGGTGCTGCTGGCAGTCGAGGCGCAGCTCGTGCAGGCCGGGGCGCTGCGCGGCGCAATTATGCCCGACGGCAGCCGGTACGATGGGCGGTTCAACCTGGAAGGCGACGTTCTTGAAGCGCAGCAGCAGGGCATCGACCTGAATGACCCGGCGGACAGGGCGGCCTTTTACGGCGTCGCAAAGGAGGAGCCGCTACCGGCGGATTTGCAGTTCCGGACAGTGCCGGAGGGAGCACACGATCCGGTCGAGGCGGTGTGGCGGATCGTGCTGCTGCCTATCGACGAGCCGCAGGACGCCTTAGGGCTGGAACTGCGCGGTGACGTGGCCCTGGGACGGGGCAGTATGGCCGACATCGACCTGCAATCTTACGGGGGGCCAGAACTGGGCGTCTCACGGCGGCACGCGATGATCCGTCTCGGCCAGGCGGCCCTGACCCTGGTCGACCTGGGCAGCACCAACGGCACGTATCGCAACGGTGCCGCGATACCGCCCGATGTGCAGCATATCCTGGCCGATGGCGATGTCGTCGCCTTCGGTAGGCTGCGATTCAGAGTCAGGATCGTGGGGCGTCCCAGCGGGGGGGCATAAGGCGCGATGGAGCGCCCCCCTGCCCCGCCCGGTTCTACTCCTCCCGACTGAGCAGGTAATACATCAGCCATCCCAGCAGCAGCCCGCCGCCGATGATCCACACCCACCACAGGTCGGCCTCCAGCGGGGGCAGGGGCGACTCATATCTTCGAGTTCCGTTAGTAGGCTTTTCAATTGTCGAACCATAAAGAACTATGATAGGATATACTTACTACAACATAGCTTTGTTCTGAGGCCAAGGCTGTTCTTGCATCACCTGATTACCCGCTGGTGCTTGCTGAACGATTTCTGGGCGATTGACATCCCCATCGTATTGACCGCCCACCCATCACCAGCTAACAGAACACCATTTTGATTTGCTAACGATCGTTGCCCGGATGTTCCCAGAGCATTTGATATGAGCTCCAACTCTACCACATCAGTTTCACCAGATGATGGTGATCTGGTAGTTGAAGATCAAACCCCGACTCTAGTTCGGTATTATGCCATTGCGGGTTGGATCACGATCATCATAATTGTTGTGATGGCTGTGGTTCTGTACCGTAAGGTGGCTGTCAGTCAGCTCATTGTAGAACCTAACGATATAACCACCTCTATGGCAAGCAGTTTCAGTGTAAGATCATGGAGAGCATACAAAACATTCATTATCACACCACACTCTATGAAAGCTGAAACGCTGCGCCAGCATCCCGACACTCTAAAGCTGCAACAAGAGCTGATTGATCTGAAACGGGATCCATCGGTCGTGAGGATTCGACTGATTTCAGAAGAGGGGTTGGTTGTGAGTTCGACGTACTCCGACGAGATTGGTAATTATCTTTCGAATGAAAAATACAGCTTGAAACGTCGTTATCGTTATGGTGACGATGTCGATGTAGAGACAATCCACATCGATTCCTTCGAAGCGATAGAGACCACCCTTCATGATCGTGACTTGATGGTATGCGGAATACCAATCCCGACAAATGAACGGGATAAACAGGCGACGTTGGAAGTTTATTTTGACGTGACTCCTGAAATGAAGCGTATTAGAGGTAATCAGATGATCGGTTTCGGTGGATCACTGCTGATATTGCTAATCCCCCCCATCATTTTTTTGCTGAGACGACGGCAGCAAAACACATAAGATCATGCAGGAGCTAAATTCGTCTGGCTGTCTCCCTCCGATTGGCCTTGGTGGATACAGGTTCGTCAGCGCTTCATGTCAAAGTAAATGGCAACAACCTCGATTTCTCTATCCCCGGAGCAAGCTCCGGGGCATTACGAGAAATCGTCCCTTCGGGACCGGTTGTTGCTGGATCACTGCACCAGGGCTTCGCCCTGCGGAGCCTTCGGCTCCAGCCATTCATCCCCCCAGCAAGCTGGGGGGCATCCTGGCGGTGCAGTGAAGCTGATGCTAAGGAGAGTTCAACATGCTTGAAAATATCCACGACCATATTAATCAGGAGATCAGACTCAATACCCGAACGGATACAATATTCGTAGTGACCGCGATCGTCTTCAACTTTGTCATGTTGGGCACCAGTTCGGCATTGGCAGGGGAAGCAGCCTCGGACGTAGGCGAAGGCACTATCACAGCCTCCTTTGTGATACTTATTGTCAACGTAGTTGTTTCAATATTGGTGAATAGTATCGCGATCATCGGCTTGCTGACCGGGCGGGGCACTCGCAAGACCCTCACGCAAGGTCTCATGAAGATGTATCAAGATACCAATGTCGATCAATACTATCACTTATCGCTTCTCACCAATTACACACGCCGGTATATCATGTTCATCGCGATCATTGGGATACTCGGTGTATCTTCAGTGATCATTCCGTTGATCGTTCTACTGATGGCATAATTTCCGGCGGACGTGAACCCGCTTGTTAACCTCGATCAGTCAACCCGCGCGCGCACCCGATGCCACGCATTGTTCACGCAGCCCTTAACACTCCACAATGGCCGCACTTCCTCCGGCTGCGTATTCGGCGCATCAGCCAGGCTGCGCTTCAGAGTCAGGATCGTGGGGCATCCCAGCCGGGGGGCATAAGGCGCGATGGAGCGCCCCCCTGCCCCGCCCGGTTCTACTCCTCCCGGCTGAGCAGGCAGAGCAGGTCGAGGCCACCGCAAGCCCTTTCCATGTCAAGACCCACAGCCAAACGGATCAACCGCCTGCCTCGACCCCGGATGACAAGGCGGGCATCGTGAGACGTTGATTGAAGTTTACGGCAAGGCACCCGCCTGCAAAGGCGAAGATGCCCCACCGACCTCACGTCAAGACGCCCCGTACCGGGGGAGTGCCTAAAAGAGTGGTGATATTGGAACGGAACACGCCTGTGTGTGGAGTTTACCTCCACGCGATTAGACACTCCCCCGTACCGGAGCCGGTGATGACTTTCGCCTAACATGTGATAAAATAGCTCAGCGCTCTGCCGTGTTGTTGTAGTCCATCAAGAGGGGACACACACTCACACATCACAGCCTGTCCAGGCGGGCACTTGTCTGGCTCATGGCTGTGACTTTTTAATGATTAGGAAAGCGAAAGGGGAAACGGCATGACCACACAACAAACACCACAGAAGCGTAAATCGAAAGGCCGGGGATTTCTTGTCGTCGGCGTTTTGGTACTGGCGATAGCAGCTATTCTGGGCATCCTGAGCCTTGTACGCAGCATAAGCCTCAATAGTGGCCTGCGCGCCTACCAGCAAGCAGACTGTGAAAAGGCTCTGAGACGCTTCCGAAATCTGCCCTCTGAAGGGAAAAAGCGCGAAACGATCGCGGAAGAAGAAGCAGCCTGCGAGCAGTACCTGCTTGCCGTCGGGCGCTACGAGGATGGGGACTACAGCGCGGCCTTTGCGGCCTTTATGGACTTTGGCGTGGGGTTTGAGGATACGCCACTTGACGAGTCCGCGCACAGCTATGTCAATAACATCATGGAACAGAACACGCCCGACGAGCTTGCCAGCGCCGCAGCCTGTGACGCATTTGCTCCGGCCTACATACCCGACGCCGATACCACCATACCTTTACTCTATTATGCCTGCAGTGAAGCAACCATGGCAGCCGAAGAGGGCACCATCGCCCTTGGGGTTCAGCGGGCTTTTCTTAACGAGTATCCGGAGCACGAACTGGCCGACGATATCGCCGCATCCATGCTGGAGAATCCGGCGGCTTGTGAGGAAGCCGCCTCTCTTCAGGAGGATGATGCCATTGCAAATCGTGACGGCTTAATGCCAACCCTGTATCTTGAATGCGGCCAGCGTTACGATGCGAGCGAGGAGCAAGAACTCTCCTACGCGATGTATGAAAGTCTGCTGACCCACTACCCGGACGACCGACGCGCAACCGTCGCGGCATCTGCCCTGGCAAAGAACCCGATTGCCTGCGAGAACGTGGATCATCTGCAGGATATCGGTGTGATCGCAGAGCGGCTAAACTTCATGCCAAAGCTTTACTACAACTGCGGTCAGATGCACGACGCCGCCGAGAATCACGATGATGCCTATGGGATGTACCTGGACCTGCTGAACAAGTATCCGGATTGCTGGCATGCTGGCGCAGCGGCAGCCGCCCTGCTGGAAAACCCGGTGGCCTGCCAGAATGTGGACGTGCTGGAACGTAACGAGGTGTTCGAACGACTCGTTGGCTTCCGATTTCAACTGCTATATACCTGTGGCGTACAGGCCGAGGAAGACGGGGATTACGAAACGGCGATAGGGTTGTATGAGACCCTTTTAGATAAGTACGAACTTCACCCTCAGGTAGAAGAGATCGAGGAGCGGCTGGCGCAAGCCCTTTTTGATCAGGCGCAGGCTGCCGGCGCAGGGGAAATCGCCCCACCAGCTTCTTCCGGTTACGTTTCTGGCAGCCTCGCGGTTGTGGTCATTCAGAACGACTCGCCGGAGAGTTTGCGGATCATCTTCACCGGCCCGGAAACCCGCATTGAAACCCTGCCAGCATGCTCCACCTGCGAAAACTACTTCGGTGTCGGCCCGTTGTACTGCCCGGAGAAAGGCCCAATTGGCACCTACGAACTGGAGCCGGGCACGTACAGCATTCTTGTTGAAGCCAGTAGTGACAGTGGTACCACACCGTTCACCGGAACCTGGACGCTGGAAGGTGGTAAGGAGTATTACAACTGCTTCTTCATCGTGACTACTGTCGGCTCGTAAAACAGCCACCGGTACCCGACGGTACCTGACAGGGCCGATGGATGGCTAGTGCTTTGTAAGGTTGGTTTTCGGCAAGTTGCTGCTCAAGCCCTCACCCGCCTTCGTCCGAGATGGGTGAGGGCAGTGCCACAACCTGCAATATTCAGGTTAACAGAGCACTAGTCACGGCTGAGCAGGTAGTACATCAGCCATCCCAGCAGCAGGCCGCCGCCGATGATCCACACCCACCACAGGTCGGCTTCCAGCGGGGGCGGGGTCGGCTCGCCGGTGGGGTCGAAGCGCAGCAGGAAGATGCGATCCTTTTTGGCGATCACGTCTTCGGGGGTGTCCTGGATGCCCAGCGAGTCGAGATACCAGCGCATCATGACCGGGTTGCGGCGCATCAGCAGGTGGTACACGATGACCAGCTCGGCGTCGTCGGTGACGCGGGTGGCGATGGCGCCCTGCGCGCCGCCAGCCGTCTGAATGGTGACGAGCGGGTTTGCCAGGATGTTCTGGTACCACTGCGCCTGCTCGCCGAATGCGACGGGGGCGTACTTCTTCCCCTCCAGGACGTGATACTCGACCAGGGTGCGGCGCGTCAGGCCGGACTTGCGACCGGTGTGAGAGATCAACATCAGGACGTGGCCGACGATTGGCCCCAGACCCAGCCGCCACAGGTTGACCGGCGCTTTGAAGGCAAGCTGCTGCCAGCGGCTGGTCGGGTAGCGCATGATGGAATGTTCCTGCCGGTAAGTCTCACTCATTGTTTGCACCTTTCGTCCGGCCCGGCACTCACTCCAGGTTGTCGGGCTTGTACGGTTCCGGGTCGCCGTCGTACAGGCGTCCGTCGGGCATGGTCGCGCCGTCGAGCGCGCTGACGCTGGCAAGCTGGCGGTAGGTCAGGCTCGCGGCTTCGAGGTTGGCGCGGGTCAGGTTGGCGCGGTTAAGCTGCGCGCCGCCCAGGTCGGCCTTGCTCAGGTTCGCGCCGGACAGGTTGGCGCGGGTCAGGAGGGCATAGCGCATGTTGGCCCCTTCGAGCTTGGCGTAGACCAGGTGGGCGAAGGTGAGGTCGGCCTGGGTGAGCGTGGCGCGCGCGAGGTCGACGCGGGCCAGCCGCGCCCGGCTGAGGTCGGCCTCGGTCAGGTCGCAGCGCGAGAGGCGCGCGCCGGTCAGGTCGGCGCGGGACAGGTTGGCGCGGGACAGGTTGGCGTCCTTGAGGTCAACGTTGCGCAGGTTGCGCCCGGAGAGGTCGAACTCGGCCAGATCTTCGAGGCGGCCCTGGTCGGCCCACTCAAGCGCCAGTTGGTACTGGATCTCCAGCGGGTCTTCCTCAACAGGCGGGATCTCGACGGGCGGGAGCTCCGGGGGCGGGGCCTCGACGGGTGGAGTCTCGGCGGGCGGGGCCTCGGCAGGTGCAGCCTCGACCGGTGGGGCCTCGGCGGGCGGGGGCAGCTCGATCCCGGCAACCGGCTCCGGCTCGCGAGGGACGGCCTCCCCCTGCAGCTCGATCAGGTGCAGCAGCAGCCGGTAGATCTCGTCAACGCGCTGTTCCAAGCGGGTAAGACGCCTGTCAAGTCGGGTCATTCTGCATCCTTTACCTCTTCAGCTTCGGCGAGCATCTCCAGCGCCCAGGCGCGGTGACTGCCGTAGGCGGCGACGAAACGGTCACGCGAGGGGAAGCTGATCTCGTGCCCGGCCTTGATGCGCGCCTTCAGCCAGGCGCACCCCGCCCAGCGCAGCACGGCGTACAGCGCCACCCACGCGGCCAGATTGCGGGCGGGGCGCAGCGTCTCCCGGTTGTATTGGGTAACGGCGCGGCGCGCCAGCTCGTCCATCTGGTAGGCACCGCGCAGCGAGTTGACCAGCGCGGCGACATCCCAGCGCGGGTCGGCGAGCGCGGCCTCGTCCCAATCCAGCCAGGCGGACACCTCGCCGCCGGGCGTGACCAGGACGTTGGCGACCTCGGCGTCCATGTTGACCAGCCGGGCGGGTCGCTCTTCGTCGTCCCCCATCAGGCCGGTGACGCGCTCCAGCGCCGCGAGGACGGCAGCCGGATCGTCATCGCGCCTGACATCGCTGCGCACGGCCCGGCGGCAGGTTTCCAGCACACCGGCTGCGGTAACGTCCGGCAGGGGTGCGCCGGATGCCTGAAGCGGGGCCGGGTCGAGGGCGTGCAGGCGGGCCATCCACTCCACCTGCTGCCTGACGACGCCGGGCAAAACCCGGTCGAAGTCCACCAGGCCGAGCGGCTGCCACCAGTTCTGGCCGGGGACGGCCCCCACCAGCAGCCAGTCGCCCGCCTCGTCGGCCCCGGCGGCGTGGGCGGGCGGCACAGGGAAGCCCCGCTCGCCCAGCCAGCGCAGCACGGCCAGCTCGCGGGCGGCCCGGTTCGTGTCCTCGGAGAGGTGCCAGCCGAGCGGGCTGGTGTAGCGACGCAGGATCAGGGGATGGAGCGGCGTGCCCTCCGCGCGCAGGTGAACGGCCAGCATGGGGTGGTGGCTGCTCTCCAGCGGGCTGACCGCCTCGACGGACAGCCCGGCGCGCTCCGGGAAGGCAGCCCGGCAGGCATTCAGGCTCAGGGCGTGCGATGCGTTCATGGCGTCGAGTATAGCACCAAAGGGGGAAAAGTTTTAGAACTTACGCGGTTGGAATACCGGCGACTCACAGATCGGGGAGTTTCAGTTCGCAGATTGCGCGGATTACACAGATTCTTACCGACACGGAATCTGGACACACGGGCCGGGGTGTTGCAGAATCGATACAATTACCGTGATTCTTATCGGGAAGGCGGCGGTTGTGTTCCACCGCAGGCGAATGCTGAGATATAATAGAAGATGGTCAATCGGTAGATTGCCGGGGTAGAAGGCTGCAAACGGTAACACACGCGCGGTAACCGCGCAATCACCAGGGGCAGGCCATGCCGGTCTTTCTCTTCACCGACATCGAAAACTCCACCGGGCTGTGGGAAGAACACTACCACGCGATGGAGCAGGCCCTTCACCTGCACAATGCCATCATCGACGAGTGCGTCCTGGAGTACGGCGGTGAGGTCGTCAAGCACATGGGGGACGGAGTATTCGCCGCGTTCGACGGCGGTGACCCGCTGACGTGCGCTCTGCACATTCAACGACAGGTCAGCGAGAACGACTGGGGCACAATCGGCGACCTGCGCGTCCGGGCTGCGCTGAACGCGGGCGAAGCCATCCACCGGGACGACGACTACTTCGGCCCGGCGGTCAACCGCACTGCCCGGCTGAACGGCATCGCCTGGGGCGGACAGACGCTGCTCACACCGGAGGTGCTTGACTGGTGCGCGCTGCCCTCCGGTGCGAAGCTGCAAGACCTGGGCGTGCACCTGCTCAAGGATCTCAGCCTACCGGTGCAGGTTTACGCGCTCGTCCACCCGGCGCTGGGGCAGCAGGAGTTCCCGCCGCTGCGCTCGCTGTCGTCGATGCACCCCCAGACGCTGCTGGAAGCCCTGCACATGGCGCGTGAGTTCGACGTTGTGCCGCTGGCGCTGTACGCGATGGTCGGCGTGGCGAGACTGCTGGCCTACCAGGGGGAGGGTGAATACGCAGCGGAGCTGCTGGGCCTGGTAACCAGCCATCCGGTCAGCTCCACCTTCGCCAAGGACAAAGCCTGGCAGCTTCTGAGCGAGCTGGAGGCCACACTCCCGCCGGACACGCTGGAAGCCTCGCAGGCCAGAGGGGCGACAAGGGACCTGTCGGAGGTGATCGCGGATATACTGGGCGATGCCGTGAGATAAAATAAGTGAGGTAAAGCTTACGCAGTTGGAAGACCGACGACCCAGAGGGCGGTGAGTTTCAGTCCACAAATTACGCAGATTACATACGTTTTTCACCCGCTGCGATGTGACCGGAAGCGCGCAGAAGCGCTCAACTGCGAAATCCCGGGCAGCGCCACACGCGGCAGTATTCGGGTTAACAGAACACTGATGTCCAGAAAAGATGGAATCAGTCTTGCAAGCACATGTCTTCGACATAGGCCGGAATTGAAACGATAGAGAACGAACGATGGTTGAAAAGAAGGTGAAGGTAAGCAAGTCAAGTCCGCGCAGGACGGCGCGCGTAACGCTGGACGACGGCTCGGTGTGGAGCGCGCCGGTCGGCACGCCGCTGGAGGAGTACTTCAAGGCGGCCCACCCCGAGCTGGTGCCCACGACACGCGGCCCCAACGGCGACGACAAACAAACGGCGGTCGCGGCGGTCGTCGACGGCAGGCTGCGCGAGCTGACCTACAACATAGACCGCGACGTGACAGTCAAACCGGTGCTGCTGTCGGACAGCGACGGGCTGCGCGTTTACCGCCGAGCGCTGTCGCTGCTGCTGATCGTGGCAGCCAAGGAACTGTTCCCTGAGCGCAAGATCACCATCGACCACAGCCTGCCCTTCGGCGGCTACTACTGCGCCGTGGTCGAAGGTGCGCCGTTCGGGCCGGACGAGATCGAGCAGATCAAGGCCCGCATGCAGGAGATCGTCGCGGCGGACGAGCCGATTGTGCGCCACGCCGTGCCGCTGGAGGAGGCAATCCGGCTGTTTGAGGAGCGTGGCGACGAGGACAAGCTGCGCCTGATGGAGAGCCGCGAGAAGGACTATCTGATCCTGTACCAGATGCGCGGCAAGCGAGATTATTTCTACGGCTACATGGTGCCCAGCACGGGCTACCTGGCCGTCTTCGACCTCACGCACGACGGTGAGGGCTTCATCCTGCATTATCCGCGCCGCGTCCAACCGAACCGCCTCCAGCCGATCACGGCGCTGCCCAAGCTGCGCAGCGTCTTCCGCGAGACGGCCCGCTGGCTGGAACTGCTGGGCGTGGAGGACATCGGCGCGCTCAACCAGGCCATCCGGCAGGGGCGCGCCCACGAGCTGATCCTGGTGGCCGAGGCGCTGCACGAGAGCCAGGTGGCCGACGTGGCCGACGCCATCGTCGAGCGGCAGCCCAACGTACGGCTGGTGCTGATCGCCGGGCCATCCTCGTCGGGCAAGACGACCGGCAGCAAGCGGCTGGCCGTCCAGTTGATCGCGCACGGCCTCAGGCCCTACCCTATCGGGTTAGACAACTACTTCGTCAACCGCGAGGATACCCCCCTCGACGAGCACGGTGACTACGACTACGAGCACCTGCACACGGTTGACCTGGACCTGTTCAACGAGCAGCTTTTACAGCTCATGGACGGCCAGGAGGTAGAGCTGGCGCGCTTCAACTTCATAACCGGGCGGAGAGAGTGGGGCGACGTGGTGCAGCTGACGCCGGAGCACATCATCATCGTGGAGGGCATCCACGCGCTGAACCCCGAGCTGGTGCGCGCGCTGCCGCCGGAGCGCGTCTTCCGGCTGTACGTCTCGTGCCTGACGCAGTTGAACATCGACCGCTACAACCGCGTGCCGACCACCGACGTGCGCCTGCTGCGGCGCGTCGTGCGCGACGCGGCCTACCGGGGCTACCCGGCCCAGGAGACGCTGTCACGCTGGCGCAGCGTGCGCAAAGGCGAGCGACGCTGGATCTTCCCCTACCAGGAAAACGCCAACATGATGTTCAACTCGGCGCTGGTTTATGAGCTGCCGATCCTGCGCCTGCTGGCCGAGCCGCTGCTGCTGCAAGTCGAGCCGGGATCGCCGCAGCACATCGAGGCCAAGCGCCTGCTGTCCTTCCTGCGCTGGGTCGAGCCGTTGAAACAACTGGATCTGGTGCCGGATAACTCGCTGCTGCGCGAGTTCATCGGGAGCGGCATCCTGCGCGACTACACGCCCGGCAAGCCGGGGGAATTGCTCTAACAGGCCCCCGGCTAAGAGGGTAGGAAAACGAGTCATGAAGGGAGAGCCGGAAAACGCCGTTCGCAGCCAACAGCGCCTCGTCACCGCGCTGGCGCGCTTCGCGGAACGCTACCTGAGCGTCCGCAGCGACGACCCGGCCCTGAGACGCGAGGGGCGGGCGCTGATCCTGGTCGCCACGGCGCTGGCGCTGGTCACACTGGCCCAGGCGCTTTTCTTCCCCGTCCGCGAGCTGTTCAAGCCCGGCTCAAACGGCGTGGGCGACTGGCAGTTCGTGCGCGACCTGGGCCTGTTCATCGCGGCGATGCCGGGCATCATCGCGCTGGCAAAGCTGGGCCGCGTCCGCCTGGGGAGCATCATCGTGCTGCTGGGCACGACCTTCTTCGCCACCATTAACAGCGCGTGGAGCTTCGACCTGTGGGGACATCAGACGATGGCCGCGCTGGTGTTCGTGATCGCGGCGGCAGGGTTACTGCTCGGACGGGGCGGGGCGCTGATCGCCGCCGTCGCCGTCTCGGCGCTGGAGGTCGCGCTGGCGGCGCTGCTGGCGACGCGCATCGGCTCGGCCTTCGTCGCAGGTATGATCCTGCTCAACCTGCTGATGGCCGCCGCCATCGAGTTCGTGTGGATGTACTACGCACGGCTGGAGCACACCCGGAACCGCCTGGAGACGATCCTGCACAGCAGCCCCGACGCCATCATGCTGCTGAGGCTCGACGGCACGATAGAGCAGGTCAACCGCGCTTTCTGCGAGATGTTCGCGTGCGAAGATGGCCCCGGCGCGCAGGAGAGGCCATCCGACCTGGTCGAGCCGGAGCACGCAGCGGCGCTTGGGGCCGCGCTCAGGCGGACGCTGGGCGAAGGTCAGACGCAGCGCCTGGAGGTGGTCGCGCGGCGAAGAGACGGCAGCACGTTTGACGCCGACATCGCGCTGGACGTGATCCGGGAGGCAGGGGAAGTGACCGGCGTGATCGGTTGCCTGCGCGACATTAGCGCACTGAAAGAGGTTCACCGGATGCGCAACCGGTTCATCTCGACCGTCTCGCACGAGCTGCGCACGCCGATCACCAGCATCAAGCTGTACCACGACCTGCTGGCGCTCCAGCCTGAGCAGTTCCCAACGTACATCAAGGCGGTGCAGCGCGAGACCCGGCGGCTGGAGCAGATCGTCAACGACCTGCTGGCGCTCCCGCGCGCCGAGCAGTCCACGCCGACGATCCAGATGCTGCCGGTGGACATCAACGACCTGGCCAGGGAATACGTCACGGATCGTCTCGTGCTGGCGAAAAACCAGGACATCGCACTGACGTTCGTCGAGCAGCCCAACCTGCCCCCGATGCAGGGCGATCCGGCCAAGCTGGGGCAGGTGCTGAGCAACCTGCTGAGCAACGCGTTAAGCTACACTCCGGCGGGGGGGCAGGTGACGGTGGAGGCCATCTCCGAGGAGTGGAAGGACGGCGCGCTGTGGGTGGGCTTCAGCGTCACCGACACCGGCCCCGGCATCCCGGCGGAGGAGCAGGAGACGGTCTTCAAACACTTCTTCCGGGGCAAAGCCGCGCTGGATAGCGGCGCGCCCGGCACCGGCCTGGGGCTGGCTATCGCCAGGCAGATCGTCGAGGCGCACGACGGACGGATCGAGGTGGTGAGCGACAGCCCGACAGGCCAGGGTGTGACCTTCAGAGCCATATTCCCCGTTGAGACATCCGAGAAATGAGCGACGGAATCAACGACCCCTCGACCGAAAAAGCGGTCGGAGGCTGGCGGCAGCGTGCGCGCCAGCTCAAGGCCGAGAGCTACGCCCTCTACCTGGCTTACAAAGATAAACGAACCCCCTGGTACGCGCGGCTGTTTGCAGCATGCGTGATCGGCTACGCGTTCAGCCCCATCGACCTGATCCCCGACATGATTCCCGTCCTGGGCTACCTGGACGACCTGGTGCTGATCCCGCTGGGCGTGGCGCTGGCCCTGAAGATGATCCCGCCGGAGGTGATGGCCGACTGCCGGGAGCAGGCGCAGACCGCCATGGCGGAGGGGAAGCCGGTCAGCCGGGTCGCGGCTGTGGTGATCGTCGCCATCTGGGTGCTGCTGGCCGCGCTGGTCGTTGTGCTCGGAGTGAGGTTGTTCAAACGCTTCACGTGAAGGAGCAAGAAGATGTGGGAGGATTTCAAGGAGTTCGTCGCGCGCGGCAACGTCATGGACATGGCGGTCGGCATCATCGTCGGGGCGGCATTTAGCGCGATCGTCAACTCGCTGGTCGCGGACGTGATCATGCCGCCCATCGGTCTGCTGCTGAGCGATGTCGACTTCGGCAACCTGTTCGTCGTGCTCCAGCAAGGCGCGACCGCCGGGCCGTACGCCACGCTGGCCGACGCGCAGGCAGCGGGCGCGGTCACACTGAATTATGGACTGTTCATCAATACGATCATCAACTTCCTGATCGTCGCCTTTGTGATCTTCCTGATCATCCGGGGCGTCAACCGCCTCAAGCGGGAAGAGGAAGCGCCGCCGGCTGAGCCGACAACCAAAGAGTGCCCCTACTGCCTGTCGAAGATCCCGATCAAGGCCACACGCTGCCCACACTGCACGTCGGAGATTAAGCGATAGGCGGCGCAGGCAGCAACGTAAAAAGGGCCGCCCCGCGTGGGGTGGCCCTGTCACGTTATAGCTGCTGCGGTGGGATGTCAGTCCACCCCGTCGTCCGCCGCTGGGGACCCGTCCCCGGATTCCTCCGCCGGTGGGGTGCTCACCACCCTCGACACCCGGGGTGTGAACATGCCTGGGGGCAGATGCATCCCCGCTGCCTCAAAGCGATCATGCAACCGCCGGGGTTCCACACCGGTCGGCTGCATGCGCCCGATGGCCGCACCGTCATCGTCGATGCCGATCTGCTCCCACCGGAACAGGTTGGAGACGTTGATCTTATCGCCCTCCATGCCCGACACCTCACTGACGGACATGATCTTGCGGCTCCCGTCACGCAGCCGAGCCATGAAGACGATCACGTCAACCGCGGATGCAATCTGCTCGCGGATGGCTTTGACGGGCAGGTCCATGCCCGCCATCAGGCACATCACCTCCAGGCGGGAGAGCGCGTCAGACGCCGAACTGGCGTGCAGGGTGCCCATCGAGCCATTGCGCCCGGTGTTCATGGCCTGAAGCAGGTCAATGGCCTCCCCGGAGCGCACCTCGCCGACCACGAGACGGTCGGGGCGCATGCGCAGCGAGTTGATCACCAGGTCACGGATGGTGATCTCGCCCTCGCCCTCGATGTTGGCCGGGCGGCTTTCCAGGCGGACGACGTGCGGCTGGAGAAGTTGAAGCTCGGCAGCGTTCTCGATGGTTACGATGCGGTCGTCCTCAGGGATGTACTGCGACAGCACGTTGAGCAAAGTGGTCTTGCCGCTGCTGCTGCCCCCGGCGACGAGGGCGTTCGAATCGGCCAGCACGCAGTAGTTCAGAAACTCGAACATATCAGGCGTGCCCGTGCCGAAGGCAACCAGGTCGCCGACGGTGTACGGGATCTTGGAGAACTTGCGGATGGTGAGCGCCGGGCCGTCGATGGAAATGGGGCGGACGACGCAGTTGACGCGCGAGCCGTCGGGCAGGCGGGCGTCGACCATCGGCGAGGCTTCGTCGATGCGGCGGCCCAGCGGGGTGACGATGCGCTCGATGATGTGCAGCAGGTGATCCTCATCGTCGAACTCAATCTTGGTCTGCATGATGCGCCCGTTGCGCTCGACGAAGACGCGGTCGTGACCGGCCACCATGATGTCGGTCGTGGCATCGTCCGCCAGAAGCTCTTCGAGTGGGCCGAACCCGATCAGGTCGTCCAGCACCTGCTCAAAGAGCTGGATCCGCTCGCTGCGGGAGAGCCGGAAGCGCGTCTTCGCCAGGACGGTGCCGAAGATCCCCTGTAGAACCTCGTGCACCTCGTCGCGGTCGGCGGTGGTGAAATCGATCTCGGTTTCGGCCAGTGCCGTCTCCTGAACCTCGTCCCTGACCTCGCGGAACATGGCGTACTCGCGGCGAGCTGTCTCCTCCGCGGAGGGTGTGCGGGCGGTAGGCTCGCGCGGCGACTCTCCACCGGGAGCAGACGACCCGGACTCCGGCTCTCGTTTACTCAGACGGCTGAGCATACCCGTTCTCCCATTTCAGTGTGCACCATGCTTCATCGCATCGCGGCAACGGCGGTAACAGCGCCCTTCTTCCTAACAATACACGAATCTGACATTATTATACATTACACTTAAGTATCAAGTATAACGCCCAAGGCATGAGGCTGTTCTATCCTTGGGGTGCATGTGTGGGGGTTGGGGTTTCCTTCTGTGCAGGGGTCTGCCTTCTCATCGGCCATCCCAGCCCAAACAGCGATACAGTTCAGCGTAGTCGGTTATCGAAAAATCGGCGTCAGCTTCGCCAGGCCCAGGCCCGAAAAAGCACGTGTGAACACCGGCGGTCTTCCCGGCTGCTATGTCTATGTCTCTATCCCCAACTGCCAGCGTCTCCTGCCGTTTGAAGTTGTGCCTTTTGATCATCTCCTCATACATGGCCGGGTCCGGCTTCCTGGGAAAGTCGTCGTCCGCCGTCAGCCAGTCCACAAAGTAGTGCCTCATACCATGCACATCGAGAAGCCGACCAAGTGACCCCGCCCCCCGATGGGTGACGATGACGTTGGCGCCGCCTTCGGAGCGGGCACGCTCACAAATCCCCTTGACGCCGGGGAAGGGCGGCTGGCTTTCAGGCGAAATGTCCGCATAGTGGCGCTGAAAACCAAGCCCCAGATCGTCCGGGTCCAGGCCGAACCTTTCGGTCAGAGTGGTCGCGCAGTGAGTCAGCGACACCTTTGCCAGGGCGGTGATCTCGTCCACCGGCGCAGCAGCCCCAAGGTCGACGAGCGCCGCGCCAATTGCCCCGGCGAGCGCGGGATAGGTATCAAACAGAGTGCCGTCTACGTCCCAGATCAAATAACGAATCATCAATACTCCTCTCAGAGCGGCGGCGGGTGTCAGACCGGTTAATATCCCTCTCTTATTCTTTCCTTCCGCACCGCAATTTGCATGTTGTGTTCAATCGCATGCTCGATGATCCCTCCCCAGAGATTTACATAGGCAGGTCGCATCTCGCCCCAGGGGGCCGGGGTCGGTCTATTCAATTCAGGAACAACCTGCCGCTCTGGAATGCCGGACAAATAGTCCCACACTTGAGAAAAAACGTCAAAAATGTACCCGGTCATGGCTTGGCGCGTGCCGGGGATGGGTATATCATCCCACGTTTTGCCGACGCCTTCCGGCTCGCCCGTCCGAATGCAGTGTAGATACATCTCGGCAGTGACCCCAACGTGACACATGATCCAGGCTATCGTCGTAAAGGGCGGCGGTTCCAGAATACCCGGAGTGTAGTCACATACCCACGCCCCGTGGTGGAGATGCACTCTCCAGACACGTTTCCTGTCAGGCGGCAGCGCCATATCAGCCGCCCGCTCCGAGGCCGGAAGCGGCTCCCAATCGTACTCTTCGTCTGTAATATCGCGCAACGTTTCCCTCATTCGAGAAATCGCGCTGTCCAGCCCGAACAGCAGTATGTCTCTTGGCGATTCGACCCGGACACCCGTGCCACTCTCAGGAGAAGCGGGATTGCGGCTCTCTTGCGACATGTTTCGGCCTCCCGCCGAGCTACCGGTTTCGATCCTTTCGCGCACGCACAGACATTGTACAACAACGAGGCCGGTTGTCTAAATCTGAAGTATTCCCCCACAGTACAGAAGCCCGGCGGAGCGACTCTGCATGTTGACTCTTGGGTGCAATGCAGTGCAGGATGCACGGGGCAAACTTTGGCCCATCTCGCCACACGATGTATCATAGACGCGGTTTTGATTCCAGGGCAACAAGTGGTTACCACAAGGAGTGATCCTTATGACGACATCCAGCCAGGCCCCCAAATTCGCGTGGAAGCGGCGTCTCGACAAGGTGCTAGAACACCCCGGACGGCGTAAAGGGGTAGCTGCCGACACCATGCTCGGCATGCTGCCGATGATCTCACGCAGGCGGCGCCACGCGCGCCAGTTGCACAAGGCCGGGCGCGAGCCGCACATTGACTTTGTCTCTGACCTCGACCCCGGCCCGGTGATGGGCGTGCCGCTGGGCGGACTGGGCGGGGGAACGATCACGCGCGGCTGGCGCGGCGACTTCGTGCGCTGGCAACTGCGGCCCGGCATGTATTCCTACGAGGCCGTCCCCGCCGACCAGTTTTCGGTGTACGTGCGGCGTCCGGGCAAGCGAGCGCGTATCAAGGTGCTCAACCCGGGGCGGCCTGAAAGCGGCGCGCTGCACGGGTGGGGGTGGGAGTTAAGCGGTGAACACTCAACATACCACGCGCTCTACCCGCGCGCCTGGACGACCTACAACGAGCCGGACCCCGACCTCAAGCTGACCTGCCGCCAGGTCTCGCCCTTCATCCCGCACGACTACCAGGAGAGCAGCATCCCGGCGGGCGTCTTCGTGTGGACGGTCGAGAACACCGGCCCGGAGGCGGCCACCGTAGGGCTGATGTTCACCTTCCAGAACGGCACCGGCGGCCCCAACGACCGCGGCGGCGGGCATACCAACCACTTCTTCCGCGAGCAGGCGGCAGGCGGCGAGGTGATCGGCGTGGCGCTGCGTCACATCCACCGCCAGCCCAAGCCGCTCGAAGAGGGGCAGACACTCGAAGAGCAGGAAAGCTTCGAGGATCCATTGACCTTCGCCATCGCCGCCCAGGCGCAGCCCGGCGTGCAGGTGACGTACCGCACGCGCTGGGTGACCACGTCGAGCGGGATGGACGTGTGGGGCGACTTCCGCGACGACGGGGCGCTGGAGAACGTCGAGGACGAGCGCCCGGCCAGCGAGGGCATGGCACTCGGCGCGGCGGTGTGTGCGACGGTTGACGTGCCGCCCGGCGAGACTCGCGAGGTGGTCTTCGTGCTGGCGTGGGATATGCCGCTGGCGCGCTTCGGCGGGGGACGGGCCTACTACCGGCGTTATACCCGCGCCTATGGTCGCGATGGGAACGCGGCCCCGACCATCGCCCGCGACGCACTGAGCAACTATCCGGCCTGGGAAGAGCAGATCGAGGCGTGGCAGAAGCCGATCCTCGATGACGACGGCCTGCCCGACTGGTACAAGTCGGCGCTGTTCAACGAACTGTACGTCCTGGCCGACGGCGGGACGGTCTGGCTGGACGCCGAAGAGGGCGAAGATCCGCTCCCGGAGGGCGACATGGGGCACTTCGCTTACCTGGAAGGGCACGAGTACCGCATGTACAACACCTACGACGTGCACTTCTACGCCTCGTTCGCGCTGGCGACGCTTTGGCCGGAGCTTGAATTGAGCCTGCAGCGCGACTTCGCCCGCGCGCTGGCAGTCGAGGATCGGGAGGAAATTCGCACGTTCGGGCGCGGCGATGTGACGCAGCGCAAGGTGCCCGGCATGATGCCGCACGACCTCGGCGCACCGACCGAAGATCCCTGGTACAGGGTCAACGCCTACCTGCACCAGGACACAAGCTGCTGGAAGGACCTCAACCCCAAGTTCGTATTGCAGATCTACCGCGACCACGCCCTGACCGGAGACCGGGATTTCCTCAAGGAGATGTGGGAGCCGGTGCGCGAGGCGATGGAGAGCATGGAGCAGTTCGACCTGGACGAGGACGGCCTGATCGAGAACGAGGGCTATCCCGACCAGACTTACGACTCGTGGGAGGTCAGCGGCCCCAGCGCCTACACCGGCGGGCTGTGGCTGGCGGCTCTCAGCGCGGCGGCGGCGATGGCCGACCTGCTCGGCGAGGACGCGCAGGCGAAGCATTACCGCGACTGGCTTGAGCGCGGGCAGGCTGCCTACGAAGAATTGCTGTGGAATGGCGACTACTACGACTACGCCGCCGGTCGAGGGCCGTCCAGCACGAGCATCATGGCCGACCAGTTGGCCGGACAGTGGTACGCCCGCGCGTGCGGGCTGCCGTCGGTCGTGCCGGAGGCGAACGCCCGCAGGGCGCTCAAGGAGATCTACGAGAACAACGTGAAGCTCTTCGAGTTGGGCGAGATCGGCGCGGTCAACGGGATGCGGCCCAACGGGCGCGTTGACACCTCGTGCCTCCAGTCACAGGAGGTGTGGACGGGCACGACCTACGCGCTGGCGGCGACGATGCTCCAGGAGGGCCTGGGCAAAGAAGCCTGGGCAACGGCCAAGGGGATCTACAACGGGACGTACGACGAGTTCGGGTACTGGTTCCAGACGCCCGAAGCGTGGGACTTCCTGGGCGATCACCGCTCGCTGGGCTACATGCGCCCGCTGGCGATCTGGGCGATCCAGTGGGCGTGGGAGCGGCGGGGGTCGTAGCGGCGCGCTGAGGTCGCAATGCTCGAACTCAGGACCGGGCGGCTGAGACTGCTCGCACTGACGCTCGACCACCTGAAGCTGGCCCTGGACGGCCACGAGCGGCTGGAGGATGCGTTGGGCCTGGCCGTCTCGCGCTCGGTCACCGGCGGCCCCACGCGACGCGCCATCGAGATCAAGGTCGAGAGGATGGGCCGGGCCGACGAAAAAGACCACCCCTGGTACACCTACTGGCTTATGGTCGTCGACCGGGACGGGGTGGGGGCCGGATCGGTGGGCTTCAAGGGGACGCCGGACGGTGAGGGCGTGGTCGAGATCGGCTACGGCATCGACCCGGCTTACCGCAGCCAGGGCTACACGACCGAGGCGGTGGGGGCGCTGATCGACTGGGCCTTCCGTGAACCGTCGTGCCGGGCGATCATCGCGCCCGACACGCTCAAGGAGAATGTCGCCTCCAACCGCGTGCTGGAGAAGACCGGTATGCAGGTGTACGACGAGACGGAGGAAACGCTGTCGTGGCGCATCGAGCGAGGCGACCGCTAAACCGGCCAGAAAACCAACAGGGGCGAACCCGTACGGGTTCGCCCCTGCCGCAGTCCGCCCTCACCCTCACCCCTGCCGAGTGTTCCTACTCCTGTGCCCACGGCTCAAGGAAGGGGATCAGGCCGGGGCCGGGGTCGGCGTTAACTTCGCGCAGATCCTCCATGCTCTCCGAGTCGTACACGAAATCCGGGCACTCTTCGCCCATCTTGACCTCGAACTCGGTCGAGTCGTACTCCTCGCCCGTCCCGGCGTCGTAAAGCACCGCTCTGTACCGGGCGTCGTAGTACGTGATGGTGACCTGCGCCTCGTCGCTGCCCTCCTCGCCGTACAGGCACTCCATCACCGGGTCGCGATCCAGGATGGTCAGGCAGGCGACCAGTTGGGTGCGCCGGGGACTTTCAGGCCCCCACTCGTCGGGGAAACCCTCGATGCGGCTGGTGGGGCGGCGGATGTACCTCTCGCCCTCACCGGAGCGAATGAAGACCAGCAGCGGGAAGTAGTCGTCCGTTTCCCCGTAGTAATCGGTGCCCTCGACGCCCTGCCCGTCGCAGACCACCCTGTAGTCCTCGTAGGAGCCGCCGCCCCCGCCGCCCCCACCACTTCCACTGCCTCCGCAGGCCGACAACCCTGCCGCCAACAGGCCGATAATGATGATCAGTCCAAGCCCCTTTTTCATGTGTTTCCTCCCTACATAGTCCTCCCGATAACGATTGGCGTAGGCGTGTCACAGCCAGCCAGGGTGACAACGATCAGCATACGAGACTGCATTTACGAATGTGCATAGTGCTCCTCCAACAAGAACAAACGCGTGAAACGCCGTCAGTATTTGCGCTCCTCGGCGATCTCCCCCAGGTCTGGCATATCGGCGTAGAACACACCCTCTTGTGCCGGTATCCACTTGGGCAGTGCTTCGCCGTTGAGAGCCTTCAGTGCCGCTGCATACACCTGCGGAGCAACGTCCGAGCCGCACTCCACACTCACGTTCAACTCACCCGCCAGCATGGCTTTGCTGCTCAAAATCGTTCTGCGAATCATAGAACACAAGATTGATGCCCAGCTTCTCCGCCGTCTCTTTGAAAGAAGCAGTGTTGGCCGCACGCCAGCCGCTCTCCGGGCCGGTCTGAAGGAAGGCGACGGTCATGTCCTGGTACGTCCAAACCGGCGGCGTGGGCGGGATCACAGGCGTGGGCGTCGCGCTGGGAAGTGGCGTGGGCGTGGCGGTGACAATGACATACCTCTGGATGACTATGGGGGTGGGGGTAGACCCGCCGCAGCCGGCCAGCGCCAAGACGGCCAACAGCATCAGCCACATTCGAGCCTTCATGATTCCCCTCTGGCTTCCCTCAGCCCACTCTAGTAGTTGTGATGTGTCCAGAAATCCTGGACATCTTCAGGATAAAAAATACCCTCCCAGGTGGGTATCCATTTGGGAAGCTCTTCGCCGTTGAGCGCCTTGAGCGCTGCTTCGTATACCTGCGGGGCGAGCAGGGGGTTGCATTCCACCGTCACGTTTAGCTCACCATCGAGCATTGCTTTGAATGCCATAGCGGTAGCATTGATAGAGATAATCTTGATATCCACGCCGGGTTCGAGCCCCGCCTCCCTGATGGCTTCAATGGCACCCAGAGCCATCTCGTCATTCTGCGCGAGCACGCCCTGGATGTCCCTGCTCTGTGCCAGGAAGTCTTCCATTACCTGCTTACCCTGGGTGGTGCTCCAGTTAGCGTTCTGCGACTGGGTGATCACGATACCGCTGCCTTCGATGGCCTCACGGAAACCCACTCCGCGATCTACAGCTACAGGAGAGTCGATGGGGCCAGCCAGCTCGACGACGTTCTTGCTCTGGCTATCCGCGAGCAGATCGATCATTACTTCACCGGCCTTGCGGCCTTCCTCGATGAAGTCAGAACCGACGTAGGTGACATACAGATCCTCAGGCGCATCAATAGGCTGACCCTCCACAATGACGATCTTTCCGGCATCCCTGGCTTCCTGAAGCACCTCATCATAGCCGGTCGGCTCGAGCGGGGCGAGAACGATGACATCCATCTCGTCATCGGCGATGAACTCACGAAAAGCCGCGATCTGTTTCTCAAAATCTTGCTGCGCATCGTGGAACCTCATGTTGATACCCAACTGCTCCGATGTCTCCTTGAAAGATACGGTGTTGGACACACGCCAGCTACCCTCCGAGCCGGTCTGAAGAAAGCCGACTTTCATGTCCTCATAGGTGCAGTTGGGTACACAAGCAGTATCAGTGGGCGTGGGTGGCAGGGGTGTAGGCGGGAACGTGGCCGTGATAATGATAATTTCCTCAATGATTTCAGGCGCGGGTGCGCCGCAGCCGACCAGGGTCAAGGCAGCCAACAGCATCGGCCAGACTCGATCCTTCATGGGTTTCCTCCGGTATAAATAGACACGTGAGGCACTGACAGGGCTTACGGTTCTCGACAGACTCCTCCAGCCTGCTTTAATAATTGTAATGTGCCCAGAAGTCCTGGACATCTTCGGGATAGAAAATGCCCTCCTGTCCAGGGATCCACTTGGGAAGCTCTTCGCCGTTGAGTGCCTTGAGCGCCGCTTCGTACACCTGCGGGGCCAGGTCGGGGCTGCACTCCACGGCCACGTTCAGGTCACCATCAATCATTGGCCCGACGGTAATGTAGGTGGCCCCGATGGTGATGATCTTGATGTCCTCGCCGGGTTGGAGGCCAGCCTCGTAAATCGCTTCGATGACGCCAAGTGCCATTTCATCGCTTTGTGCAAATACAGCCTGGATGTCCACGTTCTCGCTCAACCAGGCTGCCATGACCTGCCTGGCTTTGACCTCGCTCCAGCCAGCAACCTGTGACCGGACGATTTCGATCTCGCTGCCCTCGATGGCCTCACGGAAGCCCTGACCACGCGCCACAGCCACCGGGGAATCGCCGATGCCAACCAGTTCGACGACGTTCTTGCTCTGGCCGTCCGCAAGCAGTTTGATCATCTCTCTGCCAGCTTTGCGCCCCTCCTCGACAAAGTCAGAGCCAACATGAGTTGCATACAGGTCTTCCGATGCGTCAACGTGGCGATCCTCCACAATGACGATTTTCCCGGCATCCCTGGCTTCTTGAAGCACCTCATCGTAGCCAGTCGGCTCAAGTGGGGCGAGAACGATGACATCCACTTCCTCATCGGCGATGAAGCCACGAAAAGCTGAGAGCTGGTTCTCTACCACTTTTTGGGCGTTGTAGAACTTCAGCGTGATACCCAGCTCCTCCGCCGTCTCTCTGAAGGAAGCGGTGTTGGCCGCAGCCCAGCCACCCCTTGAGCCGGTCTGGATGAAAGCAACGGTCATGTCTTCATAAGTGCAATCGGGCACGCAGGTGTAAGGGGTGACAGGCGTGGGCGGCGAGGGCGTGGCTGGCGAGGGCGTGGCCGTGACAACCGTCGTCCTCTTGATAACTACTGGCGTAGGCGTGCCGCATGCGGCCAGGGCCAAGGAAATCAGCAGTACCAACCCGATACGAGTCTTCATTCTTTCCCCATACCCCCAAAAAGACTGTCAAGTTATGCTCCATTTTAGCATAAGACGGGTATAATGGTTGGCGGCCATTTCCGAGTTCAATCCGCAGATGGCGCGGATTTCGCAGACGAAATTCACGTCGAAGTGGCGCAGCCCACACAAAGAGAATGGATAGCATAGTCATCATGAAACGAAGCCCACATACAGCCCGGCTGCTGATACTGTCACTGCTGATGCTGAGCGCGGGGTTGGCGGCGTGCAACCTGCCACTCAAGAGCGCCGTTCCGACGCCGCCCATTCCCACCTACCTCCCACCCATCGCCACCCCCACGCCGACCACCTCACCGCCGACTGCTGCCTATACGCCCGTCTTCGAGCCTGCGCCCTGCCAGTTCTACGTGCCGGAGGGCCACGCCCCGGAGTGCGGTTACCTGGTCGTGCCGGAGGATCGCGCGCGGGCCGACTCGCCGCTCATCCGCCTGCACGTCGCGATCTTCCGCAGCAGCAGCCCCGCGCCCGCGCCCGACCCGGTGATCCACCTGACGGGCGGCCCAGGCAGCTATGGGCTGACGCTGGTGTGGTACTACTTCAGCACCGGGCATGACGCGTTTCTGGCGACGCGGGATTACGTCGTGTTCGACCAGCGCGGCGTGGGGTTCTCGCAGCCCGCACTCGACTGCCCGGAGGCCAACGATCTGGCGCTTTACCTGTTGGGGCAGGACGTAAGCGCGGAGGTGGGGCGCGCGCTGGAGATGGAGGCTTACACAGCCTGCCGTGACCGGCTGCTGGGCGAGGGCATCGACCTGGCGGCCTATCACAGCGCGGCCAGCGCCGCCGACGTGAGCGACCTGCGGATCGCGCTGGGCTACGATGAGGTGAACCTGCTCGGCGTCTCGTATGGGACGCGGCTGGCACTGACGGTGATGCGCGATCATCCGGAAGGAATCCGCAGCGTGATCCTCGACTCGGCCTACCCGCCGCAGGTCAATCTGTACACCACCTGGGCATCGAACGCCGGGCGGGCCTTCGACATGCTGTTCGACGCCTGCGCCGCCGACGCGGATTGCAGCGCCTTTTACCCGGACCTGCGAACGGTGTTCTACGCGCTGGTTGATCACCTGAACGCCGACCCGATCACGGTCGTGGTGTCCACCGGGGACGGGGGCGTGCCGGTGGTGGTCGATGGCGACCGGCTGATGGACGTGGTGTTCATGGGGATGTACCGGGCCGACGTGATCCCCGCCCTACCCCACCTGATCTACGAGGTGAACGAAGGCTCCACCGAGCAGCTTGCCGGGCACCTACCGGTGTATCTCACCTTTACGGCCAGCACGGGGATGCGCAACTCGGTGCAGTGCCGCGAGGAGGTGCCCTTCAGCAGCTTCGAGGACGTGCTGGCGGAGTCGGCAGGTGTGCAGCCGCAGGTGGCGGACTTCTTCGCCGGGCGGCTGGAGGGATTTTACGGCGTGTGCGAGATGTGGGGGGCGGGACAGGCCGATCCGGTCGAGAACCAGGCGGTGGTGAGTGACATCCCGGCGCTGGTGCTGGCCGGAGAGTTCGACCCGATCACGCCGCCGGAGTGGGGCGAACTGGCAGCGGCGACGCTGAGCAACAGCACGGTGGTCCGGTTTCCGGGCGTGGGACACTGGGTGCTGCGGTCGGGGCCATGCGGGTGGGAGGTGGCGCTGGATTTCCTCGACGACCCGGAGCGCACGCCGGATGCGTCGTGCGTCACGTGGATGGGCGGGCCGGACTTCCGGTAGGGGGTGGGCGCAGTGTGTATTCAGTTGGCAGCCCTGCCTATTGGCGGCGCATTCGCCGGTGGGGTGCAAACCGAGCATCGGGCAGAGGCGTCCGCAGGTTCGACGTGACTCAACCATCGCTTCCGCCGGGCGGTGCCTGCGCAAGGCGGCAGTAGGCCCTCCTTGCAACGCCCTGTCTGGCGGGACGGTGTGACGTACCTCATTTGAGGCCGCGATGGGGCGGCAGTCGGCCCTCCCCATACGCCACACGCCCCAACAGGGGGCGCGGCACCGCGCCAGATCTCGCCGGGGCGAGGGTCTCCGGCGGGATGCCCGACTACGCTGTCGATCCTTTCCGCGCGATGCGGTGTCCGGCTGCGGCAGTAGGCCCACGCGCCGTACATCGCAGGCGCTAGCTAGAACTAACGTTCTATCCATTATAGCACGGAATGGGCGGGGGTCAATTGGACATTTGTTCTAATCGGGTTGGGGTTGGGTTTGTGATCGGCGGGCAGCTATCCCCACCCCCTCCCATCTGCGCGGGCGCAGATTCGCCCTCCCCCGTAGCAACAGGGGAGGGCAGTGCGGAGCGCGGCGCACACGCTGTCGTGCGGGGCAACCGAGCGCGATTTTTCCCGCCCAAAGTGGTGAGCCTCCAATCAAACAATGCGAATGGATGCGAATATGTTTCCCTCAGTAATGGGCGGGATCAGGGCAACTATTTCTGATTGATCCGGAAGAATAGCACACACTGCGGGCGTGTGCTCAGTAAGGTAATTGCCTGATCGACCCAGGAGTAGATTAAGGACATACAACAAGTGAAGTTCGTCGTGAAACTGTGAAGACGTAAGCGTCAAGTCATTATTCCTTCTGACGATAACCTTGCATGGCCCGATAATAATAATCTCCCTGACGGTCTCATCAACAAGTAAGGCGACCAGCCAAGCAGGCTCCTGTAGTGGGCTGTGCTCCGCCAGGATCTCTTCATATAATCGGCGTCTTTCACTGCGGGCAAGCACCAGGTTCGAGCGCTTGAGTTCATCGTCGATAGCTACGATAAGTCTGTCCGCTTCGGATTGAGTAAGCGGCCACTTCGGCGGGACATGTTCGCCAGTGCGAATGGACTCAACTGCCTCTTTCATCAATCGGCGAACAATGCGCTCACGAAGCCCCCCCGCTTGCTCTCCGGTCATTGATCACACAACCCTTTCCGTCTCGTCGTTCGTAGAACCTTTCTCTGCTCTACCTGCCCCACCCCCTCCCATCTGCACAAGGTGCAGATTCGCCCTCCCCCGTAGCAACAGGGGAGGGCAGTGCGGGCGCGACACACGCGCCGTCATTATGTGCGGTTATGGCACCTGGCCTCCCAGCGCCTTAATACGCTCGCGCGCGTTGGCGCTGCCCCCGCCCTCCGCAGGATGAAACGCCAGGAACTGCGTGTAGTCGGCGATGGCTTCGGCTGCGTTTCCCAGTTCATCGTGGGTAACCCCCCGGCTGAAGTATGCCTCGGCGTTCTGCGGATCGATCTCGACGGCGCGGTCGAAGTCGGCCAGCGCCGCCTCCAGGTCGCCCAGGTCGTGGTGGAAGACGCCCCGGTTGTAGTAAGCCCCGGCAAGCTGCGGGTCAAGCTCGATGGCCCGGTTGTGGTCGGCCAGCGTCAACTCCAGGTCGCCCAGGGCGTAGTAGATGACACCCCGGTTGGTGTAAGCCTGGGCATCCTGTGGGTCAAGCACAATGGCCCGGCTGTAGTCGACCAGCGCCGCTTCCAGGTTGCCCAGGTTGGCGTGGGTGATGCCCCGGTTGTAGTGAGTCGCAGCACGCTGCGGAGCTAACTCGATGGCGCGGGTGAAGTCGGCCAGTGCTGCCTTCAGATTGCCCAGGTCGCGGTGGACTGTGCCCCGGTTGTTGTAGGCCTCGGCAAGCCGCGGATCAAGCTCGATGGCCCGGTTGTGGTCGGCCAGCGCCGCCTCAAGGTTGCCCAGGGCACGGTGGACGACGCCCCGTTTGTCGTAGGCCAAGGCATCCTGGGGGTTGCGCTCGATGGCCTGATTGAGCTCTTCCAGCTGCGCCACAAGCGCGGCCTTCGGCGTGGGCGGTTCAGAGGATGTGTGTGCGCGTTTCATCGTCATCTCCTCGAACGGCTCAAAGGGGCCGAGCCATGAACAATCGGGCCGGTGTACGCACTACGGCACCTCGCCCCCCAGCGCCGTAATGCGCTCGCGGGCGTGGGCGCTGCCCTCGTCCTCCGCAGGATGAAGCGCCAGGAACTGCGTGTAGTCGGCGATGGCCTCGGCTGCGTTCCCCAACTCATTGTGGATGATGCCCCGGTTGTAGCGGGCCTCGGCGTTCTGCGGGGCAAGCTCGATGGCGCGGCTGAAGTCGGCCAGTGCCGCTTCCAGGTTGCCCAGGGTGTAGTGGGTAAGGCCCCGGTTGTAGCAGGCCAGGGCGTACTGCGGGTTGAGCGCGATGGCCCGGTTGTAGTCGATCAGCGCCACCTCCAGGTCGCCCAGGTCGTGGTGGGTGAGGCCCCGGTTGTTGTAGGCCTCGGCATACTGTGGGGCAAGCTCGATAGCCCGGCTGAAGTCGGCCAGCGCCGCCTCCGGGTCACCCAGCTCAGCGTGGACGTTGCCCCGGTTGTTGTAGGCCTCAGCAAGTTGGGGGTCGAGCTCGATGGCGCGGCTGAAGTCGGCCAGCGCCGCCTCCAGGTCGCCCAGGTCGTGGTGGACAATGCCCCGGTTGCTGTAGGCCTTGGCGTACTGCGGGGCAAGCTCGATGGCCCGGATGAAGTCGGCCAGTGCTGCCTTCAGGTCGCCCAATTCAGCATGAGTGATGCCCCGTTCGTTGTAGGCAACGGCATCCTGCGGGTTGCGCTTGATAGCCTGATTAAGCTCTTCCAGTTGCGCCACAAGCGCGGCATTCGGCATGGGTGGTTCAGAGGATGTGTGCGCGCGTTTCATCGCTACCTCCTCGAACGGCTCAATAGTCCGATCAGGGGATAACCCAGCCCGTATGTGCGTCTACGGCACCTGGCCTCCCAGCGCCTTAATGCGCTCGCGGGCGTTGGCGCTGCCCCCGTCCTCCGCAGGATGAAGCGCCAGGAACTGCGTGTAGTCGGCGATGGCCTCTTCTGCGTTTCCCAGCTCGTCGTGGGTAACCCCCCGGCTGAAGTACGCCTCGGCGTTCTGCGGATCGATCTCGACGGCGCGGTCGAAGTCGGCCAGTGCCGCCTCCAGGTCGCCCAGGTCGTGGTGGAAGACGCCCCGGTTGTAGTAAGCCCCGGCAAGCTGCGGATCAAGCTCGATGGCGCGGTTGTAGTCGGCCAGCGCCAACTCCGGGTCGCCCAGGTCGTAGTAGGTGACACCCCGGTTGGTGTAAGCCTTAGCATCCTGTGGGTCAAGCACAATGGCCCGGCTGTAGTCGACCAGTGCCGCTTCCAGGTTGCCCAGGTTGGCGTGGGTGATGCCCCGGTTGTAGTGGGCCGCAGCACGCTGCGGAGCGAACTCGATGGCGCGGTTGTGGTCGGCCAGCGCTGCCTTCAGATTGCCCAGGTCGCGGTGGACTGTGCCCCGGTTGTTGTAGGCCAGGGCTAACTTCGGGTCAAGCTCAATGGCGCGGGTGTAGTCGGCCAGCGCCGCCTCCGGGTCACCCAGCCCATCGTGGACGTTGCCCCGGTTGTAGTAGGCCAAGGCATCCTGGGGGTTGCGCTCGATGGCCTGATTGAGCTCTTCCAGTTGCGCCACAAGCGTGGCCTTCGGCGTGGGCGGTTCAGAGGATGTGTGTGCGCGTTTCATCGTCACCTCCTCGAACGGCTCAAAGGGGCCGAGCCATGAACAACCGGGCCGGTGTACGCACTACGGCACCTGGCCCCCCAGCGCCGTAATGCGCTCGCGGGCGCGGGCGCTGCCCTCGTCCTCCGCAGGATGAAGCGCCAGGAACTGCGTGTAGTCGGCGATGGCCTCGGCTGTGTTCCCCAGCTCATCGTGGATGATGCCCCGGTTGTAGCGGGCCTCGGCGTCCTGCGAGTCAAGCTCGATGGCGCGGTTGAGGTCGGCCAGCGCTGCTTCCAGGTCGCCCAGTTTGGCGTGGGTGAGGCCCCGGTCGTTGTAGGCAATGGCGTTCTGGGGGTCACGCCTGATGTCCTGATTGAGCTTTTCCAGCTTCGCCACAAGCGCGGCATTCGACGTGGGCAGTTCAGAGGATGTGTGTGTGCGTTTCATCGTCACCTCCTCGAATGGCTCAAAGGGGCCGATCGGTGAATAACCCAGCCCCAAAACGTGTACGCCTCCTGCTCGTCGTTCGTAGGGCCCTTCTCTGCTCCGCCTGCCCCACCCCCTCCCATCTGCGCAAGGCGCAGATTCGCCCTCCCCCATAGCAACAG
>CAZRXG010000021.1:29797-68730 GCA_964603985.1 uncultured Anaerolineae bacterium
CATCTGCGCAAGGCGCAGATTCGCCCTCCCCCATAGCAACAGGGGAGGACAGTGCTGCTTCACCCCCCCGTGAGCCTGACGGCTCATCCGTCCCCCCATGCACGGGGGGACAAATCCGAGCGCGGCTCTGTTGCTTCCCCAGGCATGGGAGGGCAAGGCAGCCAGGCGCGGCACACCCCACCCCCTCCCATCTGCGCAAGGCGCAGATTCGCCCTCCCCCATAGCAACAGGGGAGGACAGTGCGGGCGCGGCACACACGTTGCCATGCGGACATACCGCGCGCGATTTTCCCTGCCCTGTGAGGGTTATACGCGTCTACGGCGCCTGGCCTCCCAGCGCCTTAATGCGCTCACGGGCGAGGGCGCTGGCCTCGTTCTCCAGGGGATAAAGCGTCAGGAATTGGGTGTAGTCGGCGATGGCTTCCGCTGCGTTTCCCAGCTCATCGTGGGCCACCCCCCGGTTGAAGTACGCCTCGGCGTTCTGCGGGTCGAGCTCGACGGCGCGGGTGAAGTCGGCCAGCGCCGCCTCCAGATCGCCCAGGTCGTAGTAAACGCCGCCCCGGCTGATGCAGGCATCGGCGTCCTGCGGGTCAAGCTCGACGGCGCGGGTGAAGTCGGCCAGCGCCGCCTCCGGGTCGCCCAGGTCGAGGTAGGTAGACCCCCGGTTGTAGCAGGCGTTGGCGTACTGGGGGTCAAGCTCGATGGCGCGGGTGTAATCGGCCAGCGCCGCCTCCAGGTCGCCCAGGGCAGCGTAGGCGTTGCCGCGGTTGTTGTAAGCCAGGGCGTCGTCGGGGTTAAGCTCGATGGCGCGGTCGAAGTCGGCCAGCGCCGCCTCCAGGTCGCCCAGGTCGGTGTAGGCCGATCCCCGGTTGGTGTAGGCCGGAGCATACTGCGGGTCAAGCTCAATCGTCCGGGAGAAGTCGGCCAGCGCCGCCTCCAGATCGCCCAGCTTGGCGTGGGTGATGGCCCGGTTGTAGCAGGCCGGAGCGTACTGCGGGTCGAGCTCGATGGCCCGATCGAAGTCGGCCAGCGCCGCCTCCAGGTTGCCCAGGTCGGCGTGGGCGACGCCCCGGTTGTAGTAGGCCAGGGGATTCTGCGGGTCGCGCTGAACGGCCCGATCAAGGTCTTCTAGCCGCGCCATGGTCCCTCCCTTTTCCCGAAAGCCCGGTCAGGGGGATGAAGCAGGTCGGCGGCCCCGGCCTACTTGGGTTTGTAGACCGACAGCCGCTTGAACAGCACCGTGATTGGCGCACCCGTCGTCTCAACGTACGGCCCCATGTCACCCTTGAACATATCGCTCACCCCAACGTTGGCGATTGGGTAGTTGTCCACGTACAGATTCAGGACGTTGTCACCCACGTAAACGCCGAGCCTGTGCTTGCCGCCCGATGCATCGATGTCGCCGGGCAGCTTGCCATCGGCTATCGTGACCGAGCGGTTCTGCTCCACGCGCTCGAAAACGGCGTACTTCCCGCTGCACGTCACCACAAAGACCCGGAAGCGGGTGTTATCCCTGTAGTGGAAGAGCAGCCCGTAAAATGCCTGGCCCTTGGGGCACTGGGTGGGCTTGGCCACCAACTCGGCGTAGAATTTTTTCTCCTCGATCTCCAGGGAGATCGGCCACAGCGCCTGGTAGATGACGTATATCTCGTAGCCACCCGACGAGGCGGCCATGCTGCCGAAGCCCTCGTATTCCTCGTTCGGCCAGTCGCGGCTGAAATCGGTCTCGTAGATCAGCTCGCCATAGGTGGGCCCGCCCGCGCCGGACGCATCAGGCTGCTGCTCTTCTTCCTTCCCCTCTTCTTCCTTTTCCCCTTCTCCTTCCCCTTCTCCTCCCTCCTCCCCGTCGGCGGTGGGCGGCGGCAGCGGCGTGACGGTGGACGGTGGCAGTGTCGGGGGGGGCTGGGTGGGCGGCTGGGCCGTCGGAACGGGAGTCGGCGCACCGGCGGCCTCTGTCGGGGGAGCGGCCTCGTCCTCGTCGCCCCCGCCGAAAAGGCTGCACGCCGATAGAGCCACCAGCACCAGCAGGCCGGTCGCCAGCCACTTCAACGGTTGGTGGGTCAAGCCAGATAGCTCACGCATCAATTCTCTCCTCGACAGATCCCGGCTTCACTTCGGCGCGTAAACGGCCAGCCGGGTAAACAGCACCGAGATGGGTGCGCCGGTTGTTTCGACGTACGGGCCGACATCACCGGCGGGCATGGTGACGACGGTGACAGAGCTGACCAGGTAGTCGTCCACGTAGAGGGTCAGCTTGCCGTCAGAGGACAGCACGCCGACGCGGTGCGTGCCGCTGCCGGGCCGGACCGGGTCGGGGAGCACGTCCTCGGCCATCACCTTAGCCCGGACGTCCGACGTGCGCTCAAAGAGCACGTAGCGCCCGCTGCAGGTGACGATGAGAACGCGGAAGCTGGTGTCGCTCACGTAGTGGAACATGACTCCGTAGGACCCCTGACCCGATGGGCACTGCTGGGGCACGGCCTCAACCTCGACGTAGAACGCGCTGTAACCGGCCTGGGTGGTGTAGGCCCACAGCCCGTACTCGGCGACATCCATCAGGTAGCCATCGGAGCGGGGCTGCGTGGACCCATTATCGATCTCAAGGATGGGCCAGCCGATGCTGAAGTCGGTTTCGTACAGCACACTGCCGACCTCCGGCGGGTCAGGCTGTGCACCGCCCGGCACCTGGGCCTGCTTGCCGCTGGGGTCGGGGTGCGGTGGGGCGGTGTCGGAGGGCTGGGGTGTGGGGGCGACCGTCGGCGGCGTGACGGCGGTGACCTGCACCTCCGGGGTGGGCACGCTGACCTCCGGGGGCTGCGTGGTGGCTTCGGCGGAGGTGCGGCAGGCCAGCGCGGCGATCAAAAACGTACAGACGATCCACCAGGATCGCCATCCGCCGGGTTGGTGGTATTTACGCATGGGTGCTCCTTGGGCACGCACAAAAATCGCAGGCACAGGGTAGTGGGCAGAAAGGATCGGCCACAATATTCCTACAGGAACGGGACACCCGTCTCCAATAAAATTCAACTTCTGGCCCCATTATATGTGTCCGGGCGCAAGGTGCAAGCACAAGATGCACAGCCCCAGCACAAAAAGGTGGAAGGGGAGATTCTGTGCGTCGGCCCTGTTTTGCGGCCTCCGGGGGTCGAAAATGCCTTCACTGCCTGCCCTCACCCCTGCGCGCACTCCGCGCGTGCGCGGGGCGACCGGAGGCCGCAGCGAGACAGGGGTGAGGGGAAAGCCCGCGACTATACTTCGCAGCTATCTCGCGGTTTTCCTCAACCTTCTCGTGGATCGCGCCGCCCGGCTGCATTTGACGCGCCTGCTGCGGCGTGTTAAACTGCGCCGTGCCAGAAAAATCAAGCAACGACTCGGACGGAGCCAAGCAGGTGCCCCGCAACCTCGCAGAGAGATGCTGGCCGGTGAGAAGCATCAAGGCCGGGCACCGCAAATCCACTCCTGAGCACGTCGCCCTGAGGCAATGCGGGGCCGGGTTCGCCCGTTAGCGCGAGCAATGAGGGGCAGTGTTCCTTCGGGACATTGCTCGAATGAAGGTGGCACCACGGGGACATGACGCCTCGTCCTGAGACTGGGACGGGGTTTTTTTGTTTGTAGCGATTAGCGGTTAGCGATTAGCTTATTAGCTATGGGGGACAGGGGGATGCGTGATTTCAAGACGCTCAAAGTCTGGCAGAGGGCGCACAGGCTGGTGCTGGCGATCTATAAAGCGACGGCGAGTTTCCCGGAGGAAGAACGCTATGGTCTTGTCAGCCAGATCCGCCGCGCCTGTGCCTCGATCCCTGCCAACATTGCGGAGGGCTGCGGGCGGAGCGGGGACGCCGAACTGGCCCGTTTCTCGTACATCGCAATGGGTTCGGCCAGCGAGTTGGAGTATCACCTCCTGCTTGCCCACGACCTGGGGATGATCTCACAGCCCGAATACGCGCAACTGGAGCAGGATCTCGTCGAAGTTAAACGTATGCTGAACGCTTTCATCCAGAAGCTAAAAGCCAAAAGCTAACAGCTAATTGCTAACGGCTAACAGCTTATTTGTAGGAGGAGTACATGCTAGACATCAACATCATCCGGGACGACCCGGAGCACGTCAGACAGGCGATGCGCGACCTCAACGACGAGGAGAGCATCCCGCGCATCGACCTGATCCTGGAGCTGGACGAGCGCCGCCGCGCGCTGCTGCAAGAGGTCGAGGCGATGCGCTCCGAGAAGAACCAGGCCAGCAAGGTGATCGGCAAGACGCGCAACCCACAGGAGCGCGAGGCCATGATCGGCCGGATGAAGAGCCTCAACGCCAGGCTCGACCGGCAGGAAGCCGACCTGCGCGAGGTGGAGGCCCAACTCGATGAGGAGATGCTGTGGATCCCCAATCTGCCCGCAGAGGGCGTGCCGGTCGGGCCAGACGAGGAACACAACGTCGTGGAGCGCGAGTGGGGCGAGTGGCCCGAATTTGACTTTGAGCCGCTGCCGCACTGGGACCTCGGCCCGATGCTGGACATCATCGACTTCGAGCGGGGCGTGAAGCTGTCCGGCTCGCGCTTCTACGTGCTCAAGGGGTTGGGCGCGCGCCTGCAGCGGGCGCTGATCACGTGGATGATCGACGTGCACGTCAGCGAGCACGGCTACACCGAGATTTATCCGCCCTTCATGGTGCGCGGCGACTGCATGGTCGGGACGGGCAACCTGCCCAAGTTCGGCGAGAACCTGTACCGGGATCACGAGGAAGACTTCTGGTGGGTCCCGACCGCCGAGGTGCCGGTCACCAACCTGCACCGCGAGGAGATCATCCCGCCCGATACGCTGCCGCTCTACTACGTGGCCTACACGCCCTGCTTCCGCCGCGAGAAGATGAGCGCCGGGCGCGACGTGCGCGGCATCAAGCGCGGCCACCAGTTCGACAAGGTGGAGATGGTCAAGATCGTCGAGGGCGACGTGGCGATCTCGGAGCGCGAGCACGCCTCACTGCTGGACAACGCCGAGGACATCACGCGGCGGCTGGGGCTGCCTTACCGCATCGTGCAGATGTGCACCGGCGATCTGAGCTTCGTGGCCGCCAGGAAGTATGACATCGAGGCGTGGGCAGCCGGGTCGGGGGAGTGGCTGGAGATTTCATCCGTGTCGAACTTCCACGACTTCCAGGCGCGGCGCATGAACATGCGTTACCGCCCGGCCAAGGGCGAGAAGACGCGCTTCCCGCACACGCTGAACGGGTCGGGGCTGGCGCTGCCGCGCGTGATGATCGCCATCCTGGAGAACTACCAGCAGGCCGACGGCTCGGTGGTGATCCCGGAGGTGCTGCGCCCGTACATGGGCGGCGTGGACGTGATCCGCCCGCCGGTGGAATGAAGGTAAGCGGGCCTATCTGGCGGTGACACGTGCGTCCGCGCACACGCAGTAAACCGCCCCGCAAAGCACAACCGCCCCGTCGCGTCACTGCGGTGGGGCGGTTGAAGATTCCGGTAAGCCGTCCGTCTAGACGAACAATACCTGCGCGTCCTCGGTCATGTCCATGAACTCCATCGCGCCGAGCACCTTGGCCTGGTCGACCAGATCCTCGTCGGTCAGCTTCATCATGTCCATCGACATCTTGCAGCCGTAGAGGTTTGCGCCCGCATCGGCCACCATCTCGATGAACTCAGGGACAGGCGGGAAATCGAGCTTGTCGATCTCGCGCCGCATCATCCACGAGGCCGCAGCCGACATGCCGGGCAGCACGCCGACCAGGCTGGGGATGTGGAACCAGGGATGCATGTTCGGGTTGCCGACGGTCGCCACCTTGAGGTTCTCGTACTTCTTCTTGGTGATGATGTCCAGCCCCCAGAAGGTGAAGAAGATGTCAACCTCGATCCCGCTCATGCGGGCTGCGTTGGCCAGGATCAGGGGCGGGTAGGCCATGTCGAGCGATCCCTTTGAGGCGATAATCGCCAGCTTGCGCGGTTTGCCGTTGTTCTCCATTGTAGGCTCCTTTGAAAGCGGCAGTCGGCACTGTGCTGCCGGCTAGATGCAGCCGGTCGGCTTGCCGAGGCCGGAGATCTTGGCCGCGACCTTGGCCGGGCCGCCGGGAAACAGCGCGTACAGTTCCTTGGTGTCGACGTCGGTCTGCTTGGTGATGCGCCGCAGCGTGGGCGCTTCGCCGTTCTTCTCGAACTCCGAGCGGGCGAAGTTGATCACGACCCAGTGGCGGTCGGTCAGCGTGATGCCCAGCGAACCGGCGACGGCTTCTGCAAGCCCCTCGGTCCAGGCGTTCGGGTCGACCAGGAAACCTTCCTCGTCAAACTGTACGGTGGTTAGAATGTTGTCCATTACTCTGTTCTCCTTTAGCAAATGTTTTTATGATTGATTGCGTTAAACGCATAATCACCAGATTGATCCGCGCGGGAGCGGGTTACGCCCTCTCCCGCCTAGTTCTTCGATGCCGCAGGCTCGTCGGCCATTACCTTGACCACGTTCAGCAGCCGGGCCAGGCCGCGACGTACCTGTGGATCGTTCAGTTCGCGGGCCAGCGCCAGCAGCGAGACCCGGCCGTCGGTGGGCGGCACGGATTGGAGGGCCTGCGCCACGCTGTCGGCCAGGTTCATCACCTCGGGCTGGGTCATGCTGCGCACGGTCTTCAGGATGGTGACGACGTTGTCGCCCAGCGCGCGCATGTCTTGCTCGTCAAACTCGGCGGCGATCTGCTCCAGCACGTACCACCCGCCGCGCGCCAGCCCGAAGTAGCCCTCCCGCTCCAGGCGGTCGAGCGTCTCGACGGTGGCGTTGAACATCTGCGGCCCCAGCAGCTGCGCTTCGCCGACCAGCGCCGAGACGGACTCTAGCTGATCCATCATCGTCAGCAGCAGGTGGGTGTTGCGCAGCAGCCGCTTGAGCAGAAACAGCAGGTCCTCAAGCCGGAAGTCCATCCCGATCTCGGCCAGCTCGTCAATCGTCAGCTTGATGGCGTGGTTGGCGATGGGAATTAAGTCGCGCTGAAGCTCGTCGAAAGCCTGCTGGCGCTTGTGCTGTTCCTCAAGCAGCCCGGTCAGGTGATCGACTTTCTGGTGCAGCAGGGCCAGCTCGTTGTCGCTCATGCTCGCCTCCCTCAGGCCCACTTCCCGGCCATGCTCATCTGCGACTCAAACGGCAGCTCCTGGCCCTTGAGCAGGACGTTCCAGTAGATCCAGCGGAACATCATCTTGCCCCAGTGGTTGACCGGCGACTCTTGCAGCAGTGAGAAGGGGCCAAGTCCGGGCAGGGGGAACTTGCCGGGCAGCGGTTCCACGTCGTAGTTGAAGTCGATCAGGATGCCCTTCTCAAAGCCCGATTCGATGAAGCAGTTGGAGTGACCGTCGAATTTGGGCAGCGGCTCCAATCCCTGGACATGGCGGCATATGTTCTCGGCCAGCACGTCAAGCTGGAAGTGCGCCACCGAACCGGCCTTCGAGGTGGGCAGCTTGGCCGCGTCGCCGATGACCCACACGTTTTCCCACTTCTCGGATTGCAGGGTGTGCTTGTGGGTGGGGATGAAGTTCAGCTCGTCGCCCATGCCGGAGCGCTCGATCACCTCCGCGCCCATGTTGGTGGGCACGCTGACCAGCAGGTCGTACTCGATCTCGCGCCCGTCGTAGGCGATGATCTTCTGGTTGGTGCTGTCAACCTCGCCGATGTTGAAGTCGGGTTGCAGGTGGATGCCCTTCTCTTCGAGCATGCCGCCCAGGATGGACGACGCGCGCGGCTTGGTGAACGCGCCGGGCAGCGGGGTGGAGTAGATCAGCTCGACCTTGTCGCGGATGCCCCGCTCGTGGAAGAACCAGTCGGCCAGGAAGATGAACTCCAGCGGTGCGACCGGACACTTGATCGGCATCTCGGCGACGTTAAGCACCATCCGCCCGCCCTTCCAGAAGCGCAGGAACTCGCCCAGGGCGGTCGCGCCTTCGACGGTGTAGAAGTCGAAGACGTTCTTGCGCCAGCCGCCGTTGACCATCCCCTCGGTTTCCTCAGGGTGGATGTGGCTGCCGGTGGCGACGACCAGATAATCGTAGTTGATGACGCGCTTGTCCCTGGTCAGCCGCACGCGGTTCTGGTCGGGTTCGATCACCTCGATGTCGGAGAGGATCATCTCCACGTTGGGGGGGATGAAGTCACGCTTCGGCCTGATCACGTCTGACGGGCTGTACATGCCGAAGGGGATGAACAGGAAGCCGGGCTGGTAGTAGTGCGTCTCGTCCTTATCGACGATGATGATGCGCCACTCCTCAGGGTTGAGCATCTCGGCCATCTTGTTGGCGACCATCGTGCCGCCGGTGCCTGCTCCAAGAATCAGGAATGTTTTCATGGGTGCTCCTTTAAAGGTCGAATTCTTCGCTGACGCTCTGCCCCAACGCGCCCTGATCCCTCAGCCGGTCGGCCAGGATAGCCCGCAGCAGGTCGAGGGCCTGGATAATGCGCTGGTCGGCGAGCGAGTAAATCATGGACTGCCCTTCGCGCTGGGCGTTGACCAGACTGCGCTCGCGCAGCACCTTGAGGTGACGCGACACGGTGGGCTGCGAAAGTTCAAGCAGGTCGGCCAGGTCGCTGACACGGCGCGGCTGGTCGGCCAGCGTGTAGAGGATGAGGATACGGTTTGCGTCGGCCAGGGCGCTGCATATCCGGGCGTGCAGGGTTGATATCTCTTCGCGCAGTTCGCGGTGCGGCTCGTGGCTCATTTTGTGTTCCCATCTCTCATAGTTATATACGCATATGCGAATATATTATTACGCGCAATATCGCATATAAACAAATACGCATGTCATGATTGTAGCGTGATAAATGTCACGTTGCCACCGCAATGCGCCGGGAAAGCCTGCCAGGAACGCGGTCAGCTTCCCGCATTAAGGCGCCAATTTTAACCTATTTTGTCCGCATAATTCGAGTTTAGCGTACGCAGCGGGCGGCGTCAAGCGGAGTAAGCCCTTAGGGGGATGAGAGTTTACGCTGACTGGTCTCGTGCCCGGCGGTGCTCGGCGATGACCTCGTATGCTTCTTCCAGCGTGGGGACGATCACTATACTGGCAGCCGTGCTGTACACCTTGCCAAGCAGGTCGAGCAGCGTTTGTGCAAAGTGGCTGGCCCCGAAGAGCACCAGCAGCCCCACGCGTGAATGGGTGAGAGAGGGTGCCTGGGCGATCTTGGGAAAGTTGGCCAGAGTACTCTTAGGTAGTACAAGGTCTTTGAGGTTAACCAGAATGTCCACCTCGTGGTCAACGCTCTCCAGCATCGCTTCCGACTCGCGATTCATCGCCTCAAGTTCATCCCAGGTGAACTCGCCGCTGTAGGTGGTGAGAATAATGGTCTTTTCCTCATTGTCCCACTTAATGTCGATACCCATTGTCTGCCTCCTCGGTGAACGGGCTACGCGCCGCTGCGGGCCTGCCAAAGCGCCATGACGGGCTCACTCCGACGATGGAACGCCGACCCTGTCAAGGGCGAAGTTGCCAGCGTCGCTAGCGGCGGGCGGGCCAAAACAAGCCAACCCCGGCGCGCCCGGGGAACAGTTCGGTCTGGTCGTCTACGCCGACCGGTCTCGTGCCTGGCGGTGCTCGGCGATGACCTCGTATGCTTCTTCCAGCGTGGGAACGGTCACCATACTGGTAGCGGCGTTGTACACCTTGCTAAACAGGTCGAGCAGCGTTCGCGCAAAGTGGCTGGCCCCGAAGAACACTGTCAGCCCCACGCGCGAATGGGTGAAATAAGGTGCCTTGGCGATCTTGGGGAAGTTGGCCAGGGCGTCTTTGGGTATTACAAGGTCTTCGAGGCTGGCCAGGATATCCACCTCGTGGTCAACGCTCTCCAGCAGCGCCTCGGTCTCGCGACTCATCGCCTCAAACTCGTCCCAGGTGTACAGGCCGCTGTAGGTGTGGCGGATGATGGTCTTTTCCTCATTATCCCACCTGACGTCGATACTCATTGTCTGCCTCCTCGGTGAACGGGCCACGCGCCGCTGCGGGCCTGCCAAAGCGCCATGACGGGTTCACTCCGACGATGGAACGCCGACCCCGTCAAAGGCGAAGTTGCCAGCATCGCTAGCAGCGGGCGGTCCAAAACCAGCCGGCCCCAGCGCGTCCGGGGGACTGTTCGGTCTGGTCGTCTACGCCGGTCGGTCTCGCGTCTGGCGGTGCGCGGCGATGATCTCGTATGCTTCCTCCGGCGTAGAGGCGGTCACGATGCGGGACGTTTGGTAGAAGACTTTGCCGAACAGGCCAAGCATCGTCTCGGCGAAGCGGCTGGTACCGAGCATCACAGCCAGGCCTGCGTTGGGATGGGTGAAGACGGGTGAGGATGCCATTTTGGGGTAGTTAGCCAGGGCGTCGCGGGGGATCTTGACATCTTCGATGTCGCCGATGAAATCCACCTTGTGATCGACGCTGTCCAGCATTGCTTTCAATTCGTGGTTGACGGCCTCAAGTTCGTCCCAGGTGAACTCGCCGCTGTAGGTGTGGCGGATGATGGTCTTCTCTTCGTCGTCCCACCTGACCTCGATACCCATATGCGAACCCTCCCGGTAGTGGTAAGGCGCAACGCCAGTATACAGCACAGGCACGCCGGGAGGCAATCGCGACTCTTGTGCGGCGAGGGAGGTCACCTAGCGCTCCGTGCCGGACTCCGGCACCCACGTCACGAACAACGCGGCTGCCAGCAGGGCGAGCGCGGCCCCGAAGACGAACGGCGCGCTGGCCGTGATCTGCTGCCACAGCAGCCCGGCGATCAGACTGGCCGGGAAGGCCGCCACCCCGACCGCCGCGTTGTAGACGCCGTAGGCCATGCCGCGTTGCCTGCGTGGGACCACGTCGGCGACGTAGGCCCTGGCCGTTCCCTCGACCGCGCCGTAGTAGACCCCGTACAGCGCGTAGAGCGCCCAGATCTGCCAGGGCACGCTCGCCAGCGCGAAGCCCAGGTAAAGCAGGCCATACACCAGCCAGCCGCCGACGATCAGCCGCCGCCGCCCGACCCGGTCGGAGAGCGCGCCCGCCGGGCCGGAAACGAGCGCGTACACCAGGTTGAAGGTGATCAGCATGCCCAGCACACCCAGGACGCTCAGGCCGCGCTCCTGCGCCCGCAGGATCAGGAAGGCGTCCGCCGAGTTGCCCAGCGCGAACACCACCACCACGACCAGGAAGCGCCGGAAGCGGGCGTCGAAGCCGCGCAGCGAGAGGCGGAGCGCGGTTTCTTCGCCCGTCACGGGGACATCCCGCGCTCCGAGCGCCAGCGTCAGCACGGCCAGCGCGGCGGGGATCACGCTGATCAGCACCAGCCGTTGGAACGTGTCCCGCACCAGCGTCAGTGCCCCGGCCTGGGTGGCCCACACCACACCCAGCGCGATCAGCAGGCCGATCATCGCCCCGGCGGTATCGCCCGCGCGGTGCAGCCCGAAGGCCAGCCCGCGATGCTTTTCGTCGATGCTGTCGGCTACCAGCGCGTCGCGCGGGGCGGTGCGCACACCCTTGCCCACCCGGTCGGCGAAGCGCACCGCCAGCACGCCCCACCACGAGGCTGCGAAGTACAAAAAAGGCTTGGCGACCGCCGAGATGGCGTAGCCTACCAGGGTGGGCGCTTTGCGCCTGCGCAGGCGGTCGGAGATCCAGCCGAAGACGATCTTCAGCAGGCTGGCCGTGCTCTCGGCGATGCCCTCGATCAGCCCGACGACGGTCGTGCGTGCGCCGAGCACGTTCACCAGGAAGAGCGGCAGCAGGCTGAGGAGCATCTCGCTGGAGATGTCGTTCAGGAAGCTGGTGATGGTAACAGCCCATACGTTGCGCGGCAGCGTGCGCAGGTTGGCACGCGTGCCGGGTGCGGCAGAGTCAGGTGAGAGGGACACGATGGCGGTCTCCTTCCCTAATAGCCCACTCAGAGGGAACCAATCATACTCCCCTGTGCGGCGGGCGGCAAAAAGGGTTGCCCGAACACTACCCGCATGGTACACTACCCGTACAGCGCCAGTAGCTCAATGGAGAGAGCGTTGGTCTACGAAACCAAAGGTTGCAGGTTCGAATCCTGTCTGGCGCGCCTGCCTGCCCCCCTCGACAGGGGGCCTTTTTGTTTCGGGTGGAGGGGGAAAATGAAAAGAATCCTGGTGTTAGCGCTGCTGCTGAGCGTGGTGCTGTTCGCCCTGAGCGGCTGCCTGGGCGGGCCGGGGTCGTCGTTTGGCGAGGAGCGCGAGGCGAACTTCTTCACAGGCGTATGGCATGGGTTTATCTCGCCCATCGCGCTGCTGATCAGCTTCTTCAACGACAACGTCCGCATCTACGAGGCCGACAACGTCGGGCCGGTGTACG
Source organism: uncultured Anaerolineae bacterium (assembly GCA_964603985.1). Taxonomy (GTDB): domain Bacteria; phylum Chloroflexota; class Anaerolineae; order Aggregatilineales; family UBA3940; genus CAZRXG01. The sequence continues at coordinate 42,099 of CAZRXG010000021.1, forward strand.
ACCTGGGGTTCCTGTTCGGGGTGCTGCTGTGGCTCTCCACGCCGGAGACGGTGCGCGCGTCGCGCCGCAGGCGGCGGCGGTGAACCGGGCCGGTTTCCCCGTAAAACTATCACCGATCCGAGATACACTTCCCCTTGCCGCGAGTTGTGCAAATCCCCCGGATCGCCTTTAATAACCGGTAACCTACGCCGGGACGCGCGAGCGTATCGAGCGGCTGCCTGCGAGGGGCAGCGGGAACCTTTTTGCGGCGGGGAACGTCTTAACGTCAACAAGGAGCAACCGGTAAGAGGAGAAGAATCGAAAAGAAGGAGTGGATGATGAACAGGAAACGGAATCTTAAATTGGCAGCGATGCTTGCGATGGCTGCGCTGGTGCTGGTTATGGTAGCCTGCGCCGCAGCAGCAGCCACCCCGGAGCCTGCCGCCGCGCCGCATCTTGAGGAGGCTGCGGCGGAGAAAGAGAGCGAGGCCAGGTCGGACGTTGCCGCCGAGGAGCCTGCTGAAGAGGCCGGCGTGGGCAGCGGCGAGGTCGAGTACGAAGAAGCTGAGGAGATGCCCCCGGCTGCGCCTATGCCGACGGCGGAGGCTGCCGACGCAGCCAAAATGGAGGAGGCGGGCGGTCTCGGCGGGGGTGGCGGGGGCGGTGATGTTGTCACCGTGCCTGACGAGCAGTTCCAGGTCTCGTTGACGGCCGGGGAGATCGACGACAATGCGGACTTCAGCGCCTATTTGCAGTACCGGCTGGACTTCCAGCGCTTCCTGGGCGGCAGCGTGCCGGTGCACGACGTGGACATCAGCGAGCGGCACACCATCCGCGTCACCGGCTCTAACGGGCTGCCGCTGCTGGGTGCGGAGGTGCTGGTTTACGACGGGCAGAATCTGGTGACTGCGCTGCGCACGCCCGCCACCGGGATCGTGTATTTCTTCCCGTTCGCTTACCCAGCCCATGCCAACGCCAACGCCTACACCATGACGGTGCAGAAGGGGAGTAAGAGCAAGGAGTTCAGCCTGACGCGGGGGCAAACCGACGCGGTGTGGGACATGTCGCTCGACACCCGGTCGTCGCGGCAGCAGGTGCAGCTTGACGTGCTGTTCCTGCTCGACTCGACCGGCAGCATGGGCGACGAGATTGCCCAGTTGAAGGATAACATTCTGAGCATCTCGGCCCAGGTCGCAGCGCTGCCCAGCAGCCCCGACGTGCGCTTCGGGATGGTTACCTACCGCGACCGGGGGGATGTCTACGTGACGCGCACCACCGACTTCACTGCAGACGTGCGCGATTTCCAGACGGCCTTGCAAGAGGTCCAGGCGGCAGGCGGCGGCGATAACCCCGAATCGCTCAACGAGGCGCTGCACGCCGCCATCTGGGGCGTGGACTGGCGGATCGAGGACACGGTCAGCCTGATCTTCCTGGTGGCCGACGCGCCCCCGCACCTGGATTACGGGCAGGACTACGACTACGCCGAGGAGATGATGAACGCGGCTGGCCTGGGCATCAAGATCCACCCCATCGCCTCCAGCGGACTGGACGATCAGGGCGAGTACATCTTCCGGCAGATCGGGCAGTTCACCGGTGGGCACTTCATCTTCCTGACCTACGAGGAGACGCCGCAGACCTCCGGCGAACCGGGCACCGAGCATCACGTGCAGGAAGAGAGCTACACGGTGGAAGACCTCGACGCGCTGGTGGTGCGGCTCATTCAGAAGGAGCTGGCGGCGCTGTCCGGCGAGTGAGGGTGATTGCTATACGCTGGCGGGGCGAGGGATGCCTTGCCCCGCCGGTTTGCGCGCCTGGGCGGAAAAACTGCGGGGAACTGAGGCTCTGAACTGGGCCTTGACTCAACCGGTAGTATGCGATTATGATAATGAGGTGGAAAGGACGATCGTCTTTCCACGGAGGAGAAAGGGGTCAGCCCCCGGTTTCGCCGACCGGGGGCTGCGTAATTGTACGGGAGTTCCACAGGAGGATAGGATTAAAGAACGCCCCGTCATTTTTTATTATAAGGGACTCCGAGATGATTGTATATGGGGACTTGTGCCCATATGGGTAGTCGCCGGGCTGATGGCGGATGGCCTATAGCTTATGGCTTATAGCGAATGGTGAATAGCGGATGGTCGATGGCTGGGGGCCGATAGCTGATAGCTGATAGCTAATATGATGACTGACGGCTGCATCATCGGCATTGACTACACGGCTGCCGTTCACCAGGCGGCGGGCATCGGGCGCTACGTGCGCGAGCTGACGGCGGCGCTGGTCGACCTGCCCCACCCCATCCCGCGCCCGGACGACCTGCGGCTGTTCGTCGCGGGGACGCGAGGCACGTCGCTGCCCCCGACGCCCGGCGGCGCGACGATCCGCACCTCGCCCCTCTCCGAGCGAACCCACGCCCGATTGTGGCACCGGCTGCGGCTGCCTGTGCCGGTCGAGGCGTGGATAGGGCGGCTCGACCTGTTCCACGCGACGGACTTCGCGCTGCCGCCCACCCTGCCCCGCACCCGGACCGTCCTCACGGTGTTCGACCTGGCCTTCGAGCGTTATCCCGACGAAACGATGCCCGGCATGCGCAGCTACCTGGCGAAGGTGGTGCCGCGCTCGGTGAGGCGCGCCGACCGCGTGATCGCGATCTCGGAGGCGACACGCGCCGACCTGATTGACCTGTATGGCACACCGGCGGCGAAGGTCGAGGTGGTGCCGCCCGGCGTCGATGCCCGCTTCAACCCTCGACGCACCCCGGACGAGGAGGCCGCCGTCCGGCGTAAGTATGGGCTGCCCGCCGGGCCGCTCGTGCTGACGGTCGGCACGCTTCAGCCGCGCAAAAACCACCGGCGGCTGGTCCAGGCGTTCGCGCAGGTGCGCGGGCGGGCGACGCTGGTCATCGCGGGCGGGGAGGGATGGGCCTACGAGTCGGTGTACGAGGCGGCGCGGCAGGCGGGGCTTGCGGAGCGGGTGGCGTTTACCGGGTTCGTGGATGACGCCGACCTGCCCGCGCTGTACCGGGCGGCGACGGTCTTCGCCTACCCTGCGCTGTACGAGGGCTTCGGGCTGCCCGCGCTGGAGGCGATGGCGTCGGGCGTGCCGGTGATGGCCTCGAATGCGTCGTCGCTGCCGGAGGTGGTCGGCGAGGCGGGGCTGCTGGTCGATCCTCTGGACGTGGCGGGCATGGCGGCGGCGCTGGAGCGGCTGCTCGGCGACGAGGGGCTGCGGGCCGACCTGCGCGAGAAAGGCGTCGCCCGCGCGGCGGCGTTCACCTGGGCGCGGGCGGCGGAGTCGACGTGGGGGATCTACCGGCGGCTGCTGGGTGCATAGGGACGATTATTTGCCGTCTCGCTTCTTGCCCCAGCGAGCCTCGGCGATGTGACGGCGAATCAGCCAGATTGCCCCCGATTTGCGGGCCGGGATCACCGTGTTGGCACAGGCCTTCCTGACGGCCTGCGGGCTGATGCCGTACTCTTCGGCGACCTCGGTGACGGTCAATTCCTCAAACGGGTCTTTGCCATATCGCTCCCACAAACGGCGGCGGAGTTCTTCACGCATGGCAGCGTTTTCGGGTGGGATGGCCGCCACGGCTGCGTCGTCGTCCGCGATGAGCTTGTCGATCTCCTCCCGGTTGTCGTGGTAGTAGGCCATCGCGGCGTATATCTGGGCGGGTGTCAGGTCAAAGGCTTCAACCAGCTCCTCGACGGTTGCGCCCTGGCGGTCATAGGCATATACGATGTGATGTACCGGCAGGCGCCGTCCGGCGATGCGCGGCTTGCCACCGACCACGCCGGGGGTTTTTACAATGTGCTCAATTGCCAGTATGGTAGTCTGCGCCATTGAATCCTCCAAAGATCAACTTCTCAGATTGCATCCCAGCTATATCCACCATGTCTGATTCTTCATGTCGTCCGGCATTCCAGCTTCGTACAGGGTTCGCAATTCTCCGGCAATCAACCTGCTATTCTTGCGGTGGTGGGGGTAGATATACACAATACCGGGATGATCCTGCCCACCTGCCAGCCAATCTCGAAACATCGGGGCGAAATCCGTGATGTTGCCGGTGACCAGCACGTATCCGCGCTCAACCGCATAAGCGAAGTGGTCAGGATCGTCGGCACTGCGCATCCCGGCTTCATTGGCCGTCACGATCCCGACACCAAGATCACGTGCGATTCTGATCGCCGGGCCGTTCACGTCCTCGTCGGTGTAGAAAACGATTCTCGGTGTGGCATCCTCTTGCATGGCTTGCCGCCTGAGTTGGATGGTTCACTCTGATTATAGTTGCGAAAACGCAACCCGGCAAGTATTTCACGCGGGGCGGCTGACGCGGCAGGGGACGCCTGTCTACTTGCGCTCGATGGTGACCGTGTAGGCGTTCGAGCGGCCCGGCACCTGGCGGCAGTCGGTCATCTCCCAGGGGATGGGCACCGACTCGACCAACAACTGGCAGTGTATCGCCAGGTCTTCGGAGACGATCTCCACCGGGCCGGAGTAAACGGCGGTCAGCCGGATCGTGCCGTCTTCGAGTTCGGTCAGGGTAGGCTCGCCCTTGATTTCGGTGCCCAGGTAGGTGCTCCACTCCTTCATCGCGTCGATGCCGTCGGAGGCCAGCGTCTCGACCTGGGTCTCGTGGACGGTTGACTTCACCGTCGGCCCGGCCAGTCGAAGCGCACCCAGGATCAGCAGGCCAATGCTGACCCCCAGAATGACGACGATCAACCCCCAGTTGGGGCCCCGCCTGCGTCTGCGCGGCGGTGCTTGCTGTGAAGTCATGGCGTTCCTCCACTCGAATGTGGTTTAGGCTGAGTGTACCACAGGTCAATCGGCCCGGCGACGCGCTCGCCGCCCGGACGGTCGTTCCTTTGCTCACTCTGGAGCCCACTCTGCGTGCCTATTGTATCACAGGCCGGGCGGCGATCACTACGAACCGGGATACAAAACGCGCGGGGCACACAGGACATCATCCCCGCCGGGGATTGACACCGCTGATGGCTCTGGCCCATACTATGTGAAACATTTATAGCCACAGGAGGAAGTGACCATGACGACGGTCGAGCACAGTGTTTTTATCAATGCGTCGAGCGAAGAGATCGACGCCGTCACGCTGGATGCCTGGCGGCTGCCGGAGTGGTACGTCGGCATCGAGGAGGCCGTGCCGGACGACCTCTACCCGGAGCCGGGCGGTGTGGCGCAACTGGTCTACAAGGTGGCGGGGGCGACGTTCGACATCACCATGACGGCGATTGAGTTGACACGCGGCGAGGGGGCCGCCTACCGGATGGAAGGCATGATCAACGGAACCAACCGCTGGACGTACGAGCCGGAGGGCGATGGGTTCTGGGTCACGGCCACCTTCGAGTACGAGATGCCGGGCGGCGTGCTGGGCCAGATCGCCGACCGGATGGTGGTCGAGAAGATGAATGCCGAGAACCTGGCTGAAAGCCTCGAAAGGCTGAAAGCGGTGGTGGAAGGGTAGCCACCGCGCCGGGAACCGTGCAGCCGGACGCCCCTAATCCAGTTGGAAGTCCCAGCCGAAGTCGACGCCGGTGCGTGACTCACCCTCGCCCAGCGTGACCGTGACCGCCGCCACGCCCTGATCGGCGTCGGGCGGATAGGTCCAGCCGCCGGGGATCAGCACCGTCGAGTTGGCCGGGCTGAGCGCGTTGATGCTGACGCAGTACGTGCCCGCCGCCAGGCCGACGAAGGCATACATGCCGTCGGCGTTGGTGACGAACGTCACCGCGCTCTCGCCGCTGGCCGGGCACGCGGCGCGCCGGAGATCGACCACGACGCTCTGGAGGCGCTCCTCGCCGCTGTCAAAGAGACCGTTGGCGCGGTAGCCCATCTCCTCGTCCTCGACGCAGCCCTCGGAAGGCGTCTGGCCGTCGGGCACCGAGCAGTGATCGTCCCACACGATCCCGCTGATTGCCCCCAGTGACGTGCTGCCCGCGATGGGCGTGGGCGTCGGGGGAGACTCGTCCTCCCTGGCGGCGGCTGCGGTGATGATCACGTAGGGCGTCCCGCCGAAGAGAGTCCCATCCGGGTCGCGCATCTGGAAGGCGGCGACCTGCTCGCTGCCGACCGGCGCGTCGACCGACAGTTGCAGCGACACGCTGATCTCGATCTCCTCGCCGGGCTGCACGCTCGGCAGCGGGACAGGCCCGGCGGCGAACAGCTTATCTCCCCCGGTCTGGACGAGCGCGTAGCGGGCATCCCAGGGACAGGTGCCGTTGTTGCGCAGCCGCCAGGTTTTGACGAACACCTCGCCGACCTCGATGAGTGTGCCGTCGGGGATGGTGACATCGGCGACGAACTCCGAGTCGGGCACGCATGCAGGCGTAGGCTCCTCGGTGGGTTCGGGGGTGATGGTCGGCCCGGTGGTCGGGGTGGGCGGCAGCGTGGGAATATCGGTGGCCTGCGCGCCCGCGTTGCACGCGATGGCGGCCAGCACCAGAGCCAGCAGCGGCCACACCGCGCGGCGATGGGTGCTTATTCTTCGCATGTCTCATCTCTTCCTGCTCACCCCGCAGCGCAAACGTCAAAAAGCAAGTATCACGGGCGCGACGGCCAGTGTGCCGCTGACAATCAGCACGATCACCACCAGGCCGATCACCAGCGCGACCAGCCCCGCGATCACGCCGATCACCAGTGCGACCGGGGCCTGCTGGACGACCGTCTGGTAGGTGATCACGTCGTCCCCGGCGATGGTCACCTGCCCCCCCACGTCGCCGCCGACGCTCACGCTGATCTCGTCGTCGCCGCCGGGGGCCTCGTGCGGCGTGGGGGCCGTCGGGCGCTCCTCGCGGCGTGCCTGCACGAAGCGCAAAGCCCCTGTCAGCGCCCCGCCTGCCCCACCGACGGCAGCCAGCGCAGCGACGATCACGCCCAGTGGGGCGGGGCCGCCGCTAAACAGGCCGCGTCTGGCGCGCACCACTTCGATCTGAAGAGGGACAGTGTTGGTCTCCTGGTTGAAAGGCGTGCCGTCGCTGCGGATATACGGCAGGTAAATGTAGATCTCCAGCCGGTTGATCCCCAGCGCCTCCTCGCCAACGGGGGTGATGTTCCACTTCCACCAGTTGACGGCGTTCGGATAGAGACGGCGCAGGCCGCCGGGCGGCACCGCGTCGGCGCGGAAGCGGCTCAAATCCACGCCGCGCAGCCCGGCCCCCATGTACTCGCGCACCACCACAAACTGGCTCTCGATCAGCGGGAGCGGCGAGGGCGTCGGGCGAGGAGTGCTAAACAGGGGTGTGGGCGACGGCAGGGGGTGGGGTGTGTCCTGGCTCGTGACCGCGTCAACCTGGATTTCAAGCCGGATCTCGCCCGTCTCGCCGAGCGCGATCTGTTCCGGCGCGTAGACGCGCACCCGCCCCGCGCCCAATCTCTCCCCGGACTCGTCGTAGATGACGAAGTCGCGCGCGAGCATCGCAACCGAGGGCGGCATCTCCTGTGGCGCGGCGTCGGGCGGTGGGGGCGGCGGCCCGGCGGTCGCGGTGGACGAGTCGGCGGTGGCCCGGTCGTCGTAGATGGAAGCGACCTGTGTGGCCGTACGGATGAGCGGGTTCTCGGTTGGCTGAGGGGAGGGCTCTTTGGTGGGCGCTGGGGGGGGGGACGCCGGGGCAGGCTCTGGGGCGGGTGAGGGGGTCATCTCCCCACCGAGGGGCGTGACTTCAGTTATTCTGGCAGTGGGCGTGGGGGGTAATACAGGCACCCCAGAGCCGGAGGGCAGGGGCGGCTCAGCCTCCTCTGCGGGCGCCTCCTCGGCCGGGAGGAGCGCGGTCGGCGTCGGGGTGAGGGTCACGTGCAGGGCGGGCCTCGTGACTGTCTCCGGCGTAGGCTCACCCCCGAAGAGCACCCCGCTCAGCGCGACGCACGCCCCTATAAGGCCGAGCAGTGCCAACACCAACACCCGCCAGGCTCCGTTTGACTGTCTGGCCATGCAACCCCTCCTGCTTCGGTCGGCGATCTGTGGGTGAATTAAACACCGGTGGCGGGGTGAAGTCAAGCGGGGCCGGGTGCGCGGATGGAATGTTGGAAGTATAAACTAGTTTACAAATTAAACCAAATATGCTATACTGTCCGCAGAAACGTGATCCGCTCAGTTTGCATGGAGGATGGATAGATGGATGCCGGTCCCAACGTCGAGAAGCTGATTCGTGAGACGAAGCGATATGAGTTCGCCGATGGCCTGCGCGACCTGCAAATGGCCGTCGTGTGGGCTGCTATGGGTGTAACCACGTGGTTTGTGCTTGAGCGCGCGGAGGTATGGTTTCCCTTCGTCCTTCGCCTGGCGGACGCCGTCGGCAGGTGGGCCAGGTGGATGAGCATGCTGCTGGTCTTTGTGCCCGCCATTCTGGCGTTTGGCGCGCTCGCCCTGGTAGCCTACGCCCGGCGGCGGTGGCTGTGGCGTGAAAGCGGCTGGGTCAGGCCCCTGCGCCAGATGGTGCCGCGTCAGGCGGCGGTGATCTCGACGGCCATCGGGCTGGGGATTATTCTCCTTGGCTATGTGCTGTACCGCCTGGGGGTGGCCGGTGAGCTGTTCGCCTTGCAGATGCTGGTGCTGGCTGCGAGCTGGATGACGGGATATACCATGATCGCGCTCGGTCGGCACCTCGATCTGCCGCGCTACGTCTGGCTCGGCGTGATCGGCGGGCTGGTTTCAACGCCGATGCCGTTCCTTCCCCTCACATTTGGGCAGACGTGGCTGGCTTTTGGGATATGGTGGGGGCTGGTGCTGGCGGCCAGCGGTCTGGTCACGCTGCGGCACAGGCTGACCACCATGCGGGAGGTGGGCGGTGACGGATGAAATCAAGGACATCGCCGACTTCGACCGGCTGATCCACGCGCCTGCGCGCCTGGCGATCATGGCGGTGCTCTCCGCCTGTGAAAGCGCGGATTTCACCTATCTGCTGAACGCCACCGGCCTGACTAAAGGCAACCTCTCGGCCAACCTGAGCAGGCTTGAAGACGGCGGTTACATCGCCATCACCAAGGGCTTCAAGGGCAAATACCCCAACACGTCCTGCTCCCTGACGGCGGAGGGGCGGCGCGCCTTCAACGCGTACCGCAAGCAGTATCTGGCGCTGGCCCGACACTTCGAACAGGAGTGACGGCCTATAGACGCCGGTGCTCCGTTGACCTGAATATTGCAGATTGTGGGGCTGCCCTCACCCATCTCGGAGGGAGGTGGGTGAGGGCTTGAGCAGCAACTCGTCAAAAACCGGCTTCATAGAGCATTAGAACCACTTGCGCTCCAACCGGGGCGGGCGGTAGGTCTCGATGTAGGCCAGCGCGTCCTCCACGTCGGGCGCGACGTGATAGAGCTGCCGGAAGGCGGGCTTGGAGAACCGCTCGGCAAACAGGCGCTCGAACAGCGCCAGAAGCGGATCGAAGAAGCCGTTCACGTTGAGAAAGACCACCGGCCTGGTGTGGAAGCCCAACTGCTTCAGCGTCAGGATCTCCAACGCCTCCTCAAGCGTGCCGAAGCCGCCCGGCAGCGTGACGAAGGCGTCGGCCTGCGCCTCCATGATGGCCTTACGCTCGCGCAGATCCCCGGTGACGATCAGCTCGTCGGCGCCGTCATACGCCAGCCCGGCAGCATGCAGCACTTCGGGGATCACGCCGATCACCTGACCGCCGTTCTCGTGCGCCGTGCGGGCGGCGATCCCCATCAGGCCAATGTTCGCCCCGCCGTAGATCAGCTTCCAGCCCCGGCGGGCTATTTGAGCACCCAACGTCCTGGCCGCGTCGGCGTAAACCGAGTCGACGGCACCGCTGGACGAACAGTACACACAGATCACCTGCTCCATGATAGCCTCACCTGCGTTCCTATCTCGCTCCGCTATTCAAGGGACCGCGTGCTCAGGTCGGCGCCGGGACGCAGCTCCCTCTCAAAGACATCGTACCGCTTGGCGACGCGCATCCCGGCCTTCTCGTAGAGGCGGATTGCGCCGGTCAGACTGCGGGCGTCGACGCCCAACCCGACGTGGGGTTTGCCGCGCCGGTGAAGCTCGCCAAAGGCGTGCCGCAGCAGTGCCAGCCCCAGTCCCTTACGCCGCCAGGGACGCCGCACGCCCAGGCTTTGTACCCAGCCCATATCGGGGTCCTCCTCGGCTTCAGGTGAGCACAGCACCACGCCCGCGATCTCGCCGCCGTCCATCGCGATGAACCACAGCGACGGGTCGAAGTTGGGGTTGTTCTCGATCCAGTGCATCCACTCTTCGTACACCTTGTCAAACGGCTGCTCGACGTACCCCCAGTGATCCCTGAACGCCTCGTTCTCGGCCTCGATCAGCGCGCGCTCGTCCTGTCCGCGCACCATCGCGCGCACCATGATCCCGTCGGGCCACTGCGGCGCGGGCGGTGCCTCGTCGAGGTCGATGACCATGGTGTAGGTACACCGCACCGGTTCGAACCTGTGTCGGCGGATCACGTCGATAGCCGCCCGATCCTCGTGGATGGCGTAGGTCGCCAGCACAACGCGCGCCCCGGCGGGGGCTTTCGAGAGGGATTGGTGCGCCCGACTCCCGGCCCATTCGAGCAGGTGGGCCAGGATGCCCCGCTCGCGGTGGTCGGGATGTACGCTGCACCAGCTTTTCATGCGAACGCACGGCTCGTCGATGTCGAAGAAATCCGCATAGCCGACCAGCCGACCACCCGGCGCGAACACCAGCCGGACGCCGGTGGCCGGGTCGAAGCCGGGCACCTCCCACTCCAGGCGCAGAACTTCGGTCGAGGTTTCATCCCGACCGGTCAGTGCCTGCGAGCAGGCGTTGAGCAGGGTGGCGGCAGCCTCAACGTCATCTATCGCCGCCGGGCGGGCAGTGTAGCCCATCGGAAGGGGCGTTCGCATCCTATAGTTCTCCGACGTTTCCAACGTCATGGTTATCTCCAGTCAAACAAAACGGCCACGGGGTTTACCCGCAGCCGGTGCAAACAAACAAAAACAGCCACGGGCCTTGTGAAGCACACCCGTGGCTGCGAGATTCCTCGCTCAGTCAGAGACGGTCAACAGGCGCACTCCACCCATGCACAACCCAACCCACCATTGGGGGGTGTGCGTTTCTGGGTGTTGACGTAGAGTGCTCCGGTAAACAAACTGCACCTCCTTTAACTGCGCGCACTAAGGATACCACAACCGGGCGCGATGTCAAAGGCTCCTTTTGGTTGGGCGCGCAAACAGGCTGGCGATGTACGCCCCCTCGGCTGTGCATTTTTGGGTCGTCGCCCCGCGTGACACTTGTAGTATAATGGCTGTAATGCCGCCGGGGGTTTCACAGCGGCATCGAACAGGCAAGTGGGGAGGATACGTCGCTATGTCTGAGGAGATCCAGCCTATCGGGGCAGTGACGCACTACTTTGGCAAGATCGGCGTGGCGGTCGTCAGCCTGGAGGGCAGTGTTGCCCTCGGCGACTGGGTGCAGTTCTACGGCAACAGCACCGACTTCGTCCAGCAGGTTGAGAGTATGCAGGTCAACCACCAGCCCATCGAAGCAGCCGGGCCGGGAGATGAAGTCGCCATGCTGGTCAACGACAAGGTCCGCAAGGGCGACTGGGTGTACCCCTACTATCCGGAAGAGTAGCCCGCCCAGACTGCACGCAACCTCATACAAAAAGCCCCCAGGCCGCCCGGCCAGACCGGGTCGGAGGGGCTGTGCTGCCTGACGGGGGTTCGCGTCCGGGCGCTTCGCCGCCCCGCGCCACCCAACGCGGGGCCTCCCGGCTCAATACCAGCCCAGCTTGTGCAGCCCGAACAGCACGGCCCCGGTAATGAGCACCATCACCCCGATGATGAAAGGCACCCCCCAGGGGCTGGAAAACGGCGGCCAGGTCTGCGCGAAGTTCATGCCGTAGAAGGCGCTGAGCACGGTCAGCAGGCCGGCGACGACGGCGAAGGCGGTCAGGCGGTTGACCACCTGATTGAGCCGGTTGGAGATGGCCGACATGTGGAGATCCATCAGGCCGGTCATCGTATCGCGGAAGGTGTTCACCATGTCGGCGAGCCAGAAGAGGTGATCGGCCACGTCGCGCAGGTGGTACTGGAGCATCATGTCCTGGTCGATCAGCGGCAGGTCGTGCCGGGTGAGGGTGGCGAGTGCATCACGCTGTGACCAGATCACGCGCCACATATCGGCCAGCATGCGCTTCAGCTTAGACAGCCGGCGCAGCGTCTCCGGGTGGGGCTCGGTCAGGATGGCGTCCTCCAGCGCTTCGAGCTGCCCGTCGATGGCGTCCAGGATGGGGAAGTAGTCATCCACGACGGTGTCCACCAGCACGTACAGCAGGTAGCTGGCCGACATAGGCAGCGTGGCGCTGCGGTGCTCCAGACGCTCGCGCACCCGGTCGATGGTCGGCTCGGTCGCGAGGTGAACGGTGACCAGGTAGCGCGGGCCGACGAAGGCGTCAAGCTCGCGGAACTCAAGATTGTCCTCGCCGCTGCTCCCGGCGTTCAGGATCAGGAACAGGTGCCCGGCGTACTCCTCGACCTTGGGGCGCTGCTTCTCGTTGTGGGTGTCCTCAATCGCGAGCGGGTGGAAGTGGAAGACCTCGTGCATGACGCGCAGGTCCTCGTCGGTGGGGCCGGTCATGTCCACCCAGAAGGTGTCTTCGCCCCGGTCGAGCAGCGCGGGCAGGTCGGCGGGTTGGGCCTGGCGCGATCCGTCTCCGTCAAAGATTGTGATCTGCATGGGACACTTTCTCCACGTCACCAGGGGGTTGGATGTGCAGGCTTAGTAAACTCCTTCTTGGAGGGAAAGTCAAGGCCAGACGCAAAACGGCCCCCTCACCATCTGGCAAGGGGGCCATTGCGGTGCTGCGCCAGGCGACCGGAGGTCGCTCCTGCGACGCGCTGCGCTTCGGGCATCACCGGCCAGTTTACGCCTCTTGACGAGACACTTCCCACAGCACGTAGATCATCGGCATGACAAGAAAAGCAAACAGGACGGCGGGATTTGTTGCAGTTCTCAGAGCGAGTTCGTAGACTACCCCACCGCCGCCGCGGACAAAAAGGAAAGCGACCGGCAAAACCGACCCAACCAACACGGCCAGCGCGGACCAAACCGCTATTACTTTCGCACTCTGAGGATCCAGCCAGTTGGTAAAGGACCCGGTCTTTGAGCGTAGGTGTATTCCCGCGACGATTAACGCCAGCGCCACGAGCCAGATCAGTAAACCGGCAGTTGTCAGCTCCCCTGCAAGCAGCCTCAAGATTCCGACTGCTGTCAGTGCTAACGCAAGCACTGCATATCCTATTGACCAGGCTCGTGGAAGGAAAACCATGAGCAAAGCGGCGATCAGGACGGCGGGTGTAGCTGCATGCCTCAACCAAAACCCCTCCCTCCGTCCCCACACCCAGGCTATGACTACCACTCCGGCTACGAGCGCCAGAGTTACCCATTGCAGAACGCGCGGCCCGCTTTCTCTATGCCGTTGGAAATACATTCTGGCTAATCCTGCCGTAACTCCGGTCACGCCAAATCCAATGTGCCACCACGGCGCGTTGTAGCAGGATAAACTGTCGCCGAGCATCGAGCCAAACCCGCCCACGTATAAGCCGACGACGGGGCCAAAGAAGAAACCGGACGACACCGGAACGAGGAAAACTATCCCGGTAAGCATGGAGGCAAGCAGTTCTGACTCAGGGGAATAAAACTCTCCTGTCCAGGGGGACGAGAGGATAGATGCATTTTGTGCAATCATTCTGGCAAATGCGAAAACGACGACGCCCAGCAAAATCCGTGTTACGTCGCGTTTTCCCACCCTGAATCCCCCATCTTGTGAAAAAACAAGGTAGACAAATATAAGCACTATCGCACCCAGGATTGCCCAAGTTCCCCAACCGTCCATGTCAAACAACGCGTACAGTCTGGCTACTGGATCACGTCCGAGGCTCCGGCATCGTGCAGAATAAACGAAAGTACTCAAGACCATGACCAGGGCAAAACATGCCAGCCAGATCCCGGCCCCGGCGAGTGCGCGCAGGAAGCGGCTCTTTATCGCCAGCGGACGCGCTTCTTCTGACGGCACTTCCACAGCAGGCGGGGGCGCAGCAGACGGAGGCGCAGCAGGTTCGAGCATCTCAAGCACGAAGCCTGTGCCGGCCGTCACGCCAAGCTCTCCCAGCGTGACATCATGCGCCAGGGGCGTGGCTTCGTCTGCAAGCCGCAGTTGGTAGTCATGCTCAGGGAGTTGGAATTGCTTCACCAGCGCCCGGATGATGCGTTCCACCGGCATGGTGTCGGGTAGCTGAACGGTCTTTTCCTCGTCGGTAACGGCGTTGTAGAGTCGGATGCGTAAGTCGCCCACGTTATACTCCTTCGTCGTCTATGATGATGAGATCCGAATTCTCGTCCGCATCATCGTCGGTGAGAACGATCAACTCCTCTTCTGACACGGCCTCTTCTTCGGCGAAGTCTTCAATGACAACTAATTCTTCTTCCGGCGCAGCCTGCATGGTTTCTTCCATGGCGGATTCTGCCGGGACAGCGTCAACCAGGATCACCGGCTCATCTCCAGCTTGAGCGTCAGCGGCGGCTTCCGGTGGCGCGCCTGCCTCTGCTGCAAAACCGGCCTCCTCGGCAGGGACTTCTGGCTCCGCGAGAGAGCCTTCAGGTGGTGAGAGTGTGACGGATTCGCCGATTTCCTCCGCCGGTAAAGGTTCGGGTTCTTCTGCCTGTGCGTCGGGTGGCGCTTCCTCAGCCGGTTCAACCGCCGGAGGGGGCAGGACCTGCTGCAACGCCGCACGAGCCGACGAGTAAACGAGCGGGTTCTCGTCCTCGGCAAGGCTCTCCAGCCAGGTAAGTGCGACGTCTGCGAGTTGTGGATTGTCACCCAAAGCGGTGTTCAACAGGTGGCTGACGGCCACCATGCGTTGTGTCGGGTCGGAGCTTTTCGCCGTAGCGGCCAACCACGCCGGTAGCTCGACCACATCCCGCACGCTGAAGATGAAATCCCCGCCCTGGCTGCCCATCAAGGCGGCGTACTGTGGTGTCTGCCGCGAGTGCGAGTGCTGGGCAACCTGATCCTGTAAATACCCGGCCAAGTGGAAGGCACGCAGGATGCCGCCCGGCGCGGGCATCGCCCCACGCAGTCCTTCCAACAGGAACCCCGTGAACAGCGCGTGCTGCCCCGGCCCCCACAGATCCGAGACGGCCTGATCCCGCGTCCCGGCGGCGATCACCTGCCGCACGGGGCGGGTCAGGTAGTCGGCAGCCTGCCGCTGCGCGCCCATGTCGGCCTCGCGCACCGTCGCATACCCGCTGAAGCACGCGTCCAGCAGAAACAGCACGTGCTTGGCGTGGCTGCGGTTGGCGAGCCGCGTCAGCTCGTCCATCGACATGGCAGTATCCCAGTAGCCCGCTTCGATGTCGTAGGGCGCAATGCAGCCAATCGACCCTTCTGCGGTGTCGAAGGTCAGACCGTGCCCGCCGAAGTATACGATCACGCGGTCGTCGCGCCCGACCCTGTCACCATTGCCCAGCGGATCGGCAAACGCCCGCCGTATCGCGCGCTGGGTAGCGGCTTCGTTCTCCAGGTATACCAGACGCGTCGCATCGAATCCCAGCTCATCGCGGAGCAAGTCCCTGACGGCCCGCGCGCCTTTGACGGCGGTTTCCAGCGGGGGAAGCCGTTGGTCGGCGTACTGGTCGATGCCAATGATCAACGCCCAGGATTGGCGGTATTCAGGGGAGTAACCTCGGTCGGCCACGAGCTTCTCCTGTTCGCTAGGGATAGGTGACGTATTGGTATTTTAGGCGAGGGGTGGGAGCGGAGTCAAGATTGTTAAGCGGCATTTGTCCTGGCAGATGGCAAACAGCCCCCTCACCATCTGGCAAGGGGGCCGGTGCGGTACTTTGCCGGGCGACCGGCGGTCGCTCCTACAACGCGCTACTTATCGGGCGTCGGGTCGACGCCGGGATGCTCCTCGGCGAAGTTCTGCAGATGGTAGTCCGGCGACTTCTCAAACGCGCCTTTGCAGCCATCACAGCAGAAGTAGTAGGTCTTGCCCTTGTACTCCGCCTTGGATGTCCACTTGCCCATCTCGGCGGACATGCCGCACACCACATCATAAACAACAGCCATCGTTACGTCTCCTTCCCAAAAATGTCTTGAACAATCGGGCGAGGCTGTGCCCCGCCCTGCACTTCCAACCCTCACCCGCCGGTTGATGCCAGATACTCGTCCAGCGTGGCCCGAAGCTCGTCCTCGTCCAGGTAGGGCCAGCGCTGCACCTCCGTGCCGTCCGGCCCGATCAGGATGATGACCGGCTGGTAGCGAATCCCGTACTGCCGCACCAGCGACGCGTTGGCCGGAGCCTCGCGGTCGAGGTAGACGAAATCAATCCGGCCCCAGTACTCAGCCTCTAGCCCATGCACGATGGGCTTAATCGCCTGGCAGGTCGGTCACCACGTGGTGAAGAACTCAAGCACCTGCGGGCGTCCGGTCGCCGCGACCAGCGTGGGCGGGTCGTGGCGAAAGTCGCCGTCGACCGGGGCCGGTTCGCCGGGGGCGTCCGGGTGCCGGGGCGCGGCGTCCGCCGGTGCAGCCCCCTCGGAGGCCGGTTCCTCTTCGGTGGGAGCAGGCTCCTCGACAGCAGGCCCCTCAACAACCGGCTCCTCCTGTTCGGCGGGGGCCGGTTCGGGTGTCGGGGCATCGGGGCTGGCGACCACCTCTTCCGCTGTGGGTGCGGCTTCGGGCGTCGCCGCAGCGCAGCCCACACCCACCAGCAGGGCCAGCCCCAGAACCGGCAGCAGAATCTTAGCTTTTACCATACCTTCCTCCTTGCGATGCCTACCAATTACCCATACTCATCTGACGGCGAAACGCGGGAAATACTTACCTCAGTCGATCCTGGCCCGGCGCAGCCGCAGCGAGTTGGTCACCACGCTGACCGAGCTGAAGGCCATCGCGAAGGCGGCCAGGATGGGATGCAACTGGCGCAGAATGTCGGGTGCCCAGGCGAAGGGATACAGCGCGCCCGCCGCGACCGGGATCAGCACCGTGTTGTAGCCAAACGCCCAGAGCAGGTTCTGTTTGATGGTGCGGATCGTGGCCCGGCTCAGGCGAAGCGCCTGCGGCACGCTGCGCAGGTCACCGCGCATCAGTGTCACGTCGGCGGTCTCCATCGCCACGTCGGTGCCGGTGCCGATGGCGATCCCCACGTCGGCCTGGGCCAGCGCGGGCGCGTCGTTGATGCCGTCGCCCACCATGCCGACCACGTAGCCCTCCGCCTGGAGCCGCTGCACGTAGGCGGCCTTGTCGGCGGGCAGCACCTCGGCGAAGACGGTGTCGACGCCCGCCTGGCGCGCGATGACTTCGGCGGTGGCGCGGTTGTCGCCGGTGATCATGGCGACGTGCAGGCCCAGCCGGTGCAGCTCCTCGATGGCCTCGCGGCTGCCCTCCTTGATCGTGTCCGCGACGGCGATCAGGCCCACCGCCTGGTCACCGACGGCCAGCCACATCGCGGTTTTGGCCTCGCCTTGCAGGCGCTCGGCCTCGGATTGCAGGCCGTTCAGGTAAACGCCTCGCTCCTCCATCAGACGGCGGTTGCCCAGCAGCACCGCCTGCCCCTCGATCTCAGCCTGAACGCCACGCCCGGCGATGGCCGCGAAGTTCTGCGGCTCGGCCAGGGCGATATGCTGCGCCTGGGCTGCGCGGACGATGGCCTCGCCCAGTGGGTGCTCGGAGCCGCGCTCGGCGGACGCAGCCAGGTGCAAGATCGCCTGCTCCGGCGTGGCCGGGGTGAACGTCTGGCTGGCGACCACGTCGGTGACGGTCGGCTCGCCGCGCGTGATGGTGCCGGTTTTGTCGAGCACAACGGCGGTCAACTTGTGGGCGCGCTCCAGCGCCGCGCTGTTCTTGAAAAGAATCCCCACCTCCGCGCCCTTGCCCGTGCCGACCATGACGGCGGTCGGGGTGGCCAGGCCCATCGCGCACGGGCAGGCGATGACCAGCACCGCCACCAGCCGGATCAGCGCGTCGACGAAGTCGGCAGTCGGCACCAGGAACATCCAGACGCCGAAGGTGAGCAGCGCGGCGGCTATCACCGCCGGGACGAACACCGCCGCCACCCGGTCGGCCAGCCGCTGGATGGGCGCTTTGCTGGCCTGAGCGTCCTCGACCAGCCGGATGATCTGCGCCAGCGCGGTCTGCCGCCCGACGGCGGTCGCCTCGAACTTGAGCAGGCCCTGTTTGTTGAGCGTCGCGCCGATGACGGTGTCGCCGGGGCCTTTGTCGACCGGCAGCGATTCGCCGGTGATCATGCTTTCGTCGATCGCGCTGTGCCCCTCCACAATCACGCCGTCGACCGGGATCTTCTCGCCGGGGCGCACCACGACCGTGTCACCCACCTCGACCCGCTCAACCGGCACGTCGACCTCCTGGCCGTCGCGCACGACGCGCGCGGTCTTGGCGCGCAGGCCCATCAGCTTCTTGATCGCCTCGCTGGTGCGGCCCTTGGCGCGCGCTTCGAGCAGCTTGCCGATCACGATCAGCGTGATGATGGCCGCCGAAGTCTCGAAGTAGACGTGGCCGGGGGCCAGGCCGAGCGTCACGAAGATCGAGTAGACGTAGGCGACGCTGGAGCCAAGCGCGACCAGCACGTCCATGTTGGCCGAACCGTTGCGCAGCGCCTTGAAGCCGCCCTCGTAGTACTGCCAGCCGACGACGAACTGCACCGGGGTCGCCAACGCCCAGAACAGGACGTTGACCCAGGCCGCATGCGCCCACGCGCCGAGCAGGCCAAAGTCGCGCGCCATGCTCATCAGGAAGAGCGGCAGCGTGAAGATCACGCCGACGATCAGGCGGCGCGTCTGGCGGCGGATCTCGGCCTCACGGGCGGCGCGCTCGGCGTCCTCAAGCGCCTCGTCGCCCTCGGCCTCGACGACGCCGTAGCCGATCATCTCAACGCGCTCGACCAGGTCGCGGCGGGTGACCTGCCCCGGCACGTAGGTGACGGTCGCCTTTTCGGTCGCCAGATTGACCGACGCGTCGAGCACGCCGTCGAGCTTCTTCAGCCCCTTCTCGACGGTGGTCACGCAGTTGGCGCACGTCATGCCGGTGATAGCCAGGTCAACGGTGGCGGTCGGCACGCCGTAGCCGACCTGTTCCACACGCTCGATCAGGTCACGCTGATCGAGCCGCGCGTCGTCGTAGGTGACCGTGGCGCGCTCCAGCGCCAGGTTCACGTCGACGCCCGCGACGCCCTCCAGTTTGCCCAATCCCTTCTCCACCACGGCCACGCAGTTGGCGCACGTCATGCCGGTGATGGGTAGGGTGATCTGTTTGTCTGTCATGTGTCTGTCCCTCCGATACCCCGTCCTGTTTTCACGATAAGGGTATTTAGAGTATATATATCTGATTTGGGGGCGTCAAGGGGGTGGGGAGAAATACAAACAGGAGCTACGCAGTGGGGCGCTTCCGGCCACACCGCAGCGGGGGAAAAATCTGTGTAATCCGCGTAATCGGCGGACTGAAACCCCTCACCCGCCGGTCAATCTTCGCGCACGTCGTCGAAGTCCTCCAGCCGGTACTCAAACCCCGTGCAGCCCTGCTCGCGCAGGTATGCAAGCATGGCCGGCAGCCCGGACGCGATGCGGTGGAATATCACGAAGTCAAACGTCAGCCCCGTCCCATCCCGCTCAACGTAGCCCGTGATGGCCGTCAGGCGGCCCGGCCGGTACGCCCAGGACAGCCCGCTCATCGCCGATTGCAGCGCGTTGTGATCGCGGAGCAGATCCTCGTCCACCACCAGCCCGCGCTCTCCGGCCAATCGACGCACGTTATCGGCCAGCGCCTCCTGGAGCAACCGCCGGGCCTCCTGCTTGAGCTTCTCTTGCCGCCCCCGCGACAGCAGATACAGCGGGTTGAGCACCTCGCGCCCCAGCTCACGCAGGCGCTCATCGTGCATCGCCAGCCCCCACGACTCGTGGATCAGGCCCAACGTCGCCCTAAGCCGCGCCTCGTCCTCCGGCAGCTCTTCGGGCGGCTCGTCCGGCTCCCAGGGCGCGCGCGGGTTGAGGTAGATCGACGCCTCGAAGTACTTGCCCACCTCGGCCTCGACCCGGCTCGCCGTCGCCTCGTCGGGAGCCTGGCACGTCATGAACAGGGCGACGGTCTTCTGCTCGTCGTCGTACTCAAGCAGCGTCCGTCCGCCGAGCTTCCTGATCTGCCTGAGCGCGGGGTGCATCCCCCCACGTTCTATATCCGGGCCGCTGACGAACACCAGCCGGTCGAGGATCGTGAGCTGGGCCGACGAGAGGATCTTGTCCCCCAGCCGGTCACGAAGCGCCTCCGCCGCCGACTCTGCCCCGGACGGCGTCTCGAACACGCCGACCACCGTGAACTCCAGGTGGGACTCGTCGCCACCGAACTGCCCCTGATCTGAGAAGCTCATAAGCTCACCATCTCCTTCCGACCTCTTTCAACCGGTATGTGATGTCCGTACAACCTTTATCCCGTAAATAATCCAGCAGGGCGGGCAGGCCGTGTGCGAGGGCGAGATAGTAGAACTCAATATCGCGGATCGTGATCTCCAGGCCGTCCCGCTCGACGTGGCCTCCGTATGCAAAGTAGTTATCGCCAATGATAGACGCCTGGAGCGCCAGTGAATACCGCTTGGCTACCTCCGGGTCGGTGGACGTGTGTATGCGCCTGATCTCCGCCACCTCCGGAATCTCAGCCTCCTTCCGCATGCGCTCGGCCTGAAGCGCCTGCGTGGCCATCCTGTCACCCCTGCTGAATGCCCTCTGTGTCTTCCGCATCAACTCCTGACCTTCGGCACTCTGCTGATAGAAGTGCATCCTCGCTTTCTGCTGGGCCTTTTCAAGCGCGCGATACCAGTCCTCGGCTGCAATCCATTCCTCCAGTGTGAACTCGACACTCTCGGATTTGTCTCCCACCCGGATCTCCAATCTGCGCTCCGGTGGGTAGGCCTTCCAGGGGATGCGGCGGTAGAGCGGATCGGCGAAATAGGTGGCGATCTCGTCACGAATTGCTTCGGCGGTAGCCTCATCGGGCGCACGACCGGTCACGGTGATCAGGTGGGTTGCGTAGGCTTCGGACGCTCCGCCGCCCACACTGACCCGCCCGCCCAGACGCCTGACCAGTGCATCAAACGGTTTCGCGCCCAGCCAGGTCTCATTCGTTCGCGGTGTGACAAAGACGAGGTTGTCGAGCACGACGACGTGACCGTCAGCTTCCTCGCTGCTGTGTATCCAGTCGATGGCGTAATCGCCCCACTCAACCTGATACTGCTCGGCAAGCCGGATCTCAGGCGGGGTCGGGGGAATGCCTTCATACTCCTCAGGGTCGTCTTTTTTCGGGTTATTGGGGTCTTCCCGCCACTCGGCGATGGTGCGCAGAATTGAGCGTAGTTCGGCGGCGGCCTTCCCGGCTGCTTCGGCAGATTTGAACACCCCGACGATCACGAAGCTCACGCCGTGATTACCGCTGAACTCTGCCAGATCGATATTCTCACCGCCAATACCCCCTCCTCTCGTCAGGCCCCGGTCGGGCATGATGCGCTTCCTTTACACGCCACGATAAACATCATACCCAGTATAGCAGCCAGGTGTGACACCTGGCGTCACACGCACGCCCGGCCTTCACAAACCGGTCAAAGTTCGCTATGATCCATCTGGAGCCAACATCTCACACGAAAGGACCCTGCGAATTGGCCGGAGAGACCTCCTGCTGGGACGCCGTAGCCGACGTCGGGCGGCTGCCCTCGCCCCGGCACCCCGGCGTGGCGGAAAACGCCTGCTACCAGATCGAGCTGATGCGCCGGTTTATCCCCATCGGGCCTGAGACCCACCTGCTGGAGATCGCATGCGGCTGGGGCTGCTTCACCTACCACTTCAACCGGGTGTGCGACGTGTACGGCATCGACGCCTCGCCCCGGATGCTGGAAGCCAACCCGGTTAAAAAGACCTCGGTGATGGATGCCGCCAACCTGGAATTCGACGACAACTCGTTCGACGTGGTGTTCTGCCGCAACATGCTCCACCACGCCGACGACATCGACCGGGTCATCGGGGAGATGCGGCGCGTTACGAGAAAGCACGTCGTCATGGTCGAGCCGAACAAGAGCAACCCGCTCAACTTCCTGATCGCGCTGGCGGTCAAAGACGAGCGGCAGATCCTTGAGTTCTCGCTGGCGACCTTCAGCAGCAGGGCGGCGCGCAACGGGCTGCGGGTGCTCTCCGCGCTGGCATATGGTGTGCTGATCCCGGCGGTGACGCCCGCCTTCCTGGTTCCCCTGAAGCGGCTGACCGACTTCCGGCAGCCGCTCGGATTGGAGGCGATGGTGATCGCGGAGAAGGCCGATTAAGGCAGCCCGCGAACCACTCGCCGCAGACCACCCGTCCCCCACATGATCCCGTGAAAAGATGCCCGCACCGGTCGCGCCAGCAGGATGGCCGCTTTTTGACTATACTGTACTGTAGAGCTACGTAGCGCAGGAGGATAAGAGCATGTCACACGAGCGGCTTCAGCAGGCGGCCAGACTCGCCAGGGCCGGGAAGCGAGACGAGGCCTACGAGATCGTCGCCGATGTGCTCCGGGAGGAACCGGGCAGCGCCCAGGCGTGGGCGGCGATGTCACACCTGGTGGATGACCGGAAGCAGGTTGCCGAGTGCCTGAAGCGCGTCATCAAGCTGGCGGACGACGAACAGACGCGCCGGTGGGCGGCGGACCGGCTGGCGAAGCTGGAGCCTGCCCCGGCGCCGGTGCCGAAGCCGGTGCGGGCGCCGGAACCGGTGCCGAAACCAATGCCGGAACCGGCACCGAGAGCTGTCCAACCCCCCACCGCCGTGTCGCCCGCAGCACAGAGGCCGGAGCGCGCCGGGATCACCCCGGAGGATGTCGAGCGGATCGAGGCGGGGAAGCAACGGCGGGAAACGCAGGAAGGCCCCCGGTGGGTCGTCCCGTGTGCGGTGGTCGCGGCGGTCCTGCTGATCGGGGTGATCGCCTGTGTCGTTGCCTCGCGCGTGGGGCTTAACCGGCTGCTCACCTCGCTGACGGGTCGCTCCAGTACGGTGGAGCTCGTGGAAGGCGAGCGCTACTGGGTGGGGGCCTTGCAGCCGCCGCTGCCGTTCATGGAAAACCTCAGTATGCCGTATGCCACGCTCCTCAGCGAGCCGGGGGAGATCAACCCCCCCGACCCGACCGCCCTCGTGGGTGTGCTGCCGAACGCCACGCCGGTCACGCTGAAGGAGGTGCAGGACGAGTGGTGCCGCGTCGAGGGCACTGCCTTCGACGAGCGGCTGGAGGGCTGGATGCAGTGCAGCCAACTGCTTGACTACGAGCCGACGCCAGTTCCCATGCCCGACCTGACGCCGGAGCAGCCCTGACGGTTGGGGGCGTTCCGATGTGGGGGTGAGTGTCTGAATCTGGCCCTGCATATGGGCCTGTCCCGGTCAATAACCATTTTTTGTAGGGGCGAACCTGCGTTGTTCGCCCCGCGTGTTTGCCTCGCGTATTCGCCCCTCCCCCAAACCCGAACATGCCCTGACGATTGCGTTTTTTAGGCGAAACCGGTGTATGATATGATTAGAATAACACCTGGTCCGCATCGCAGTCTCCCACGCTTCACCAGGTTCGCGCCATAAAACACATCACCTGACGCACTCTCTCCGCCGGCTCACATCGCGCCAAACCGGACCGGTGTAACCTTACCCTGGGGTATCTCCGCCCCCCCCGCGGAGAACCACGAATCCAGCAGAAGGAGATGGTCAGATGAGCCCAGAGGATCTCAAGTCGTACAAGCCCTCGGTCGGACTTGTCAAGTGGGTAACGCGGTTGCTTGTCATCCTGATCGTGATCGCCGTCATCTGGGGACTGTCATACCAGTCGCTGATACACTACAACAAACAGTATGCTGGCAGGACACTTTCACCATTGGAGTATGGTAGCGCCATGCGGGGCCTCCGAAACCGGCAGAGCTTCGTCCAGCTCTCCGGCATGTGCCTGGGCCTGTACTCAAG
Source organism: uncultured Anaerolineae bacterium (assembly GCA_964603985.1). Classification (GTDB taxonomy): domain Bacteria; phylum Chloroflexota; class Anaerolineae; order Aggregatilineales; family UBA3940; genus CAZRXG01. Next base: position 66,059 of record CAZRXG010000021.1, read on the forward strand.
CCTGTGGGGATTGGCGACGCTGATCTTGATCATGGTGTGGCATTCGCGCTGCTACAAGAACCTGCAGGTGTTCGAGATCCAGGGGTTGAAGTATTCCCCGGCCCTGGCGGCGTTGAGCTTCATTATCCCCCTGGCTAACTTCGTCTTGCCGTACCTGATCATGATAGAGGTCTGGAAGGCAAGCGGGCGCTACACCGGCAAAAACGAGGACTGGCGCAAAGTGCCCGCGCCCGCCCTGGTGATCTTGTGGTTGGTGTTTAACCTGGTTGCCATAGTTGCTTACGTCTGGGTGATGAACTATTTCTTCGTTAACCCACCTTCCCCGGAGGACGCAACCGAGGCAGCCATGGCCGTAGGCAGGCTGATACTCGGCGCTGCGGTCGTGCTGGTTGCGTCCGCGGCCTGGATGGCCGTCGTCATCGTGACCATGCGGAGAATCGCGAAGCGTCAGGAGGAGTTGTACAGGGATTTCGAGAAGGCCGTCCACTACAGCGAACAATTCGAACGACCGGTTGACGAGGTCCTTGCCATGTACACGTCGGGCCTGGCATGGCTTGACGTCAGGAAGCAGTTGCAAGAGTCGACCGGTTCCGGCTGACCCCACACCCGGCGTGACCCGCGCGTTGATGAGGGGCGATAGCCCGTCGACGGCGGGAAGCGGGATCACGCCGGGTGTATGCGTTTTTGACTGTAGGTAGCTGCGAAGTATAGTCGCGGGTTTTACCCTCACCCTGCGCGCTGGTGGTGCGCGTAGGGTGAGGGCATTTTTCGACGCCTGGTGGCCACAAACAGGATCGATACGCAGAATCTCTCCTCGACTTTTTCGTGTGTGATTTTTTGCACAATTTTTACAATCAACATCTTTTTTATTGGTATAATCATACCTGAGGGTCAACCCTCTTTACATGGCAAATTCTCGCTCAGAGCGTTGGAAAACTGACGCCGGGCGGATCAAGGGCCGGGTGCAGCGTAAAAGCGTGCCCGGCAAAGGAAACACACAAATGTCAAAGAACTATCCAAAGCACTATGAACATCTACGTGAGCTGATGGGCCGGTTGGGGCGCGATATTCCCCAGACGATGGGGGCTTTCTCCAAACTGCACCATGCGTCAGTCAGCGACGGCGTGCTGAGCGCCAGGGAGAAAGAGCTGATCTCGCTGGGCATCGCCATCACCGTGCGCTGCGATGGCTGCATCGCCTTCCACGTTCACGACGCGCTTGAAGCCGGTGCCAGCCGCGACGAGATCACCGAGACCATCGGTGTGGCCGTCCTGATGGGCGGCGGCCCCGCGGTGATGTACGGCTGTGAGGCCCTCGAGGCGCTGGAGCAGTTCGAAGCCTTGAAGGTGGCTGCTTAGTCTGCACCTGATGGCAAACCCAACATGGTAGGGCGGTTCATGCGAGCCGCCCTTTTGCGTTTAACCCACCATATGACACCTTTTGGCGGCAATTCATCCACCTGGGACGTGTATTAGCCAACGGAATTCGGTACAATTAGTCCAGTTTTACCCGTGTGTACCCTGGCAAACGGAGTTTGCTGATTATGTCACTGACGAAAGAACAGAGTCTTGAGGCCTACCGGTTGATGATCCTCATCCGGCGCTTCGAGGAGAAATGCGCCGAGCTGTACGCAGCCGGTGACATCGGCGGCTTCCTGCACCTGTACATCGGGCAGGAAGCGCTTGCCGTTGCCGCCCGCTATGCGCTGCGTGAGGACGACAACATCATCACCGCCTACCGCGATCACGGGATCGCGCTGGCGCGGGGCCTGCCCACCAACGAGGTCATGGCCGAGATGTTCGGCAAGGCGACCGGCACCAGCAAGGGCAAGGGTGGCTCGATGCACCTGGCCGACCGCGAGAAGCGCTTCTGGGGCGGCTGGGCGATTGTCGGCGGGCACCTGCCGCTGGCTGCCGGGATCGCGCTCGCCGACCAGTACAACGGCAGCGACCGCGTCACGATGGCCTTCATGGGCGATGGCTCGACCAACATCGGCTACTTCCACGAAGCGCTCAACCTGGCCGCCGTCTGGAAGCTGCCGGTCGTGTGGGTCGTCGAGAACAACCAGTATGGGATGGGCACCGCCGTCACCCGCGCCTCGGCCGTCTCGGACATCGCCAAGAAGGCCGAAGCTTACGGCATGCCGTGCTGCATGCAGGTTGATGGCATGGATCTGCTCGACCTGATCGACTTCTTCACCGAGGGCATCGAGCACGCCCGCAGCGGCGAGGGATCTTTCTTCGTCGAAGCCCTCACCTACCGCTTTCGCGGCCACTCGATGGGCGACCCGGAGCGCTACCGTCCCGTCCACGAGGTAGAGGTCAAGAAAGAGACCGACGACCCGCTGGTGCACTGGGAGGCTCACCTGCTCGAAGAGGGGCTGGCGACCGAGAAGGACATCCTGGATCTGGCTGCGGAGGCCGAGGAGGAGGTCAACGACGCGGTCGAGTTCGCCCGCAGCAGCCCCGACCCCGCGCCGGAAGATCTATACACCGATGTCTACGTCGATTAACACTGTGAAGGCAGATGCGTATGAGTGACAAAACCGAGACCAAGACATTCCGTGAGGCCATCTCCGCTGCGCTGTGGGAGGAGATGGAGCGCGACGAGCGCATCTTCATCATGGGCGAGGAGGTCGGCGTGTGGGGCGGCACGTATGCCGTCACGCGCGG
>CAZRXG010000022.1:0-49920 GCA_964603985.1 uncultured Anaerolineae bacterium
GGACCCAAAGGGGCTCGAACCCTTGACCTCCACAATGCCATTGTGGCGCTCTCCCGACTGAGCTATGGGCCCATTTGCGTGGGCCTTATTATGTCGCACTCAGACGCGCTTTGCAAATTTGTCCGCGCCGTACGGCCCGCTCAGCGCCCCCTCATCCAATTGACCGCCGTCCGCCAGGCACGCTTTACCCATCCTCGCAGCCCTTCCCGGGGCAGATCGTCTGCTGCCCTGCTCAGGCTCGCTTCTTCGCTGCTTTGCTGCAAAGCCTGACGATACCGCCATATCCAGACAAACAGGTCGGCCTCGGTCCGGCTCGGAAACCGCTCCAGCGCGCCCTGCTTGCGGATGATCTGAATCGCGGGGGTGTAAATCATATCATACCACGCCGTGACGGCATCCTCGTAGGAGAGCGGTTCGCCGTCGATCTGCTCCAGCGCCCGTTGGTACAGCGCGATCTGGTATTCCAGCTCCCGGTAACGACCGGGCGTGGTGAACTCGATTTCCACCCCGGGGCGCAGCTTGTCGAGTTGGGTGTGTTCGAGAAATTCAGCATACTCGGCCCTGATCAGGACTTCGTCCAGATCCGCCGTTGAGCTTAAGCCTACCGGCGTTGGGAACTCCCACACGTATGCCTGAATGGTCCGGTATCCGTGCTGCCTGGCGACCGACACCCGGTGGTTGCCGTCCAGCACGAAGTAGGCTTCGCCCACCTGGTAAACTTCAATCGGCGGCAGGCCGGTAGCCTGGGAGACGGCGGCGATCCTCTCCCAGCGTTCGCGGAGAGAGGCTTTCTTGGGCAAGAATGTTGCCGTAAAGTCACGATACCGCCCCACGCTGCCCCGTATCTGCTCCACCGGAATCTCCTGCAGGCCCCGGTGGCTTTTCCTACTGAGCCGCAGGCGCTTTTTGACTTCTTCGAAGGAGAGCAGATCGTCAGAGCGCGGGCGAAAGAGATTCAGCACGCGCTGAATTCCGGCTGCCCGGTGCGCTTGATCCCAGGTTCGTTTGGCATCAAGCTTGAGCAGTATATTGTTCTCATCCATAGGAATGTCCAGCCCCCCCTCAGAACCCCCTAGCTGATCCACTCCCGGTGTACGGGGTCCCAATTCCTGTGCCGGTAGGCTTTTTTGCACTCCTGGCAAACCAGCGCCGAGTCGAGATCACGGGTCGGGTTGCGCCAGCGCCAACGCACCGTCGTCAGGTGATGGCGGCAGGTCGGACGAAGACAGATCGGGCAGAGCTGGCCCTCTGCGAACCCGGAGGTACCCAGGCGTCGTGCTTCGGCAGGTTTCTTGTCGCAGATGTGGCAGTGCGTTACAGCCATAGCCCTCTCTCACCCGGTATCAAGCAGCATCGTCAATTGCGCCCAGCGCCAGCGCTCTCTCACTCCTCGACCTGCTCCAGGGGGCCGTCGCGCCGGACGCGAAAGTGATCAAAGTCACGCACGACGATGGTCTCAGGGAAGTGCGCCTGTGCCTCGGCAAGGATGTCGCGTTCCCTGTAGCGACGTGACACGTGAGTCAGCAGTAAACTCCGCGCCCCTGTCTCGAGGGCCAGTTGAGCGGCCTGCCGTGCCGTGATATGCCCGTGCTGCCTTGCCAGGTCGCTCTCGTGTTCCAGGTAAGTCGCCTCGCAGACCAGTGCGTCGGCGTCCCGGATTGCATCCTTCAAAACGGGGTCAGAGCGTCCTACGTCGCCCGTGATGCACAGTTTAGCACCCGGAAGGGCTTCACCCAACACGTCGTCAGGCTTGATGATCCGCCCATCCCCAAGCGTGATGCCCCGCCCCGCCACCAACTCACGCCGCTCCGGGCCGCGTGGCACACCGAGCGCCTCCGCCCGGTCGTTCAGGAAGGGGCGGCGTGCCTTCTGTTCAAAGCAGAAGCCAAAGCAATCGGAGCCCCGATGCTCCACAGGGAAAGCGCGCAGCTCAAAGGTTTCATCTTCCATCAGAACACCGGGCTTGATCTCGTAAAGCTCAACGTCCACCGGTGGCCGTGCGCCGCGCAGCACGACGCCGAAGATCAGGTCCGCCACGCGGTCGAGCGTCCACCTGCCGCCCCAGATCTCGATCCGGTCGGTGGCGTCCCAGCGCACAAAGGTGGAGATCAGACCGGCCAGGCCCAGGATGTGATCCAGGTGTCCGTGTGTCAGCAGAATCGTATCCAGACGCCGGAAGCCCAGGCCGCTGCGAAGTATTTGGCGTTGTGTGCCTTCGCCGCAGTCCACCAGAAAGCGATATTCTTTATGGATGACAACCTGAGCACTCAGGCCGCGCTGGATAGACGGCGCACTGGCAGAAGTTCCAAGAAAAACGATCTCAAACAAGCAAAATTCTCTTCCTACCCCTCTATGCCAGAACCGGCAGTTATTCACAAAACGGTAGTCGACGTGGGTAGAGACGCCGACTACGGGTGTTCGTTTCGTCCTTCGGTTGAAAAGATAGGCCCGGTCAGACGTTAAGCCTGGCAGGGTCGCGTGTCGGAGGCAGGCCCGTCAGCCAGTCGGAGACCACCGAAGCTCCAGCCAGCCGATCAACTGCCGGGCGACCGGGTGGGTCAGGCGCACCGATGCCTCGAAACGCTGCGGCGAGAAAGCATACATGCGTACATAGTGCGGGCGCAGAACGTAGATGAAGTAATCGTCCTCCCAACGTCGACTGGTCCACAGAAAGGCGACACCCGCTTCCCGGCGCATCAGGTCAAGCCAGCGGCGCTTGTCGTAGTTGCTCAGGTCGGGCAGGTGGAAGCGCAGCGCCAGCATGTGATTCAGCGTGAAGGTTGCCTCAGTTACGTCCTGGTCGCTGTAAATGTCAAGGGTCAGCATGGCCCCCGCGTCCTGGCTGGTCAGCATGGCAGTGGCACGACCGGCAGGACGCCCGTCTTGTGGCGAGCGGGCGATGGACGTCAGCAACGGCGCATTGGCGAATCGACGGGCCAGTTCAGTGTCCAGGTCGATCTCACCGCGCAGGAACTGCTTGATCGTTACCGGGGCCTGGTCGATCTTGATGCTGCGCCGCAGGGAACCTGTGCCGCTCAGGTCGCGCAGCAGTCGCTGCCGGTCCTGGGCCGAGATACGGGCGTGCGTCGCCAGGGCGGCAGGGTTCAGGCGTCCGGTGCCCGGCGGCAGGCCGTCCTGCTTGGTGCGTCGCCGTCCGCGCGAGGAAGTGCCAACCACAGGCGTGTCACCGGGATCGTAATCAAAGTCGCTCATGGGTCTCTTGTTTCCTGATACTTACCATTACGTATTGCTCACACTATAGCATGGTGAGACCCTTCCGAGCAAATCCTGGTATACCTTTGTTGCATCCCCTTGCGCTTTGCTGTACGCTTGATCCGGGCTTGTGGTACCACCATACGGGACTTACCAGAAAAGCCATTATGTGGTACACTTGTTCTATCAACAGATTTTTCACGGGCACTTATCTGGCCCGATCAGCGAAAAAGGAGTGGACCGGTGTTTCAGCAATGCATGATTATTGGCAATCTGGGGCGTGACCCGGAGATGCGTTATACCCCCGACGGCACGCCCGTGACCGATTTTACCGTCGCCGTCAACAGGAGGTGGGAGACTGGCGAAAAAACGTGGTGGTTCAAAGTCACCTGCTGGCGCCGCCTGGCCGAGACAACCAACCAGTACCTCAAGAAAGGCCGTCTGGTGATGGTGATCGGCGAGATCGATGCCTCTGCCTGGGTTGACCAGGAGGGCAAGCCCCGCGCCTCGTTGGATCTGACGGCCCGCGTGGTGAAGTTCCTGGGTGGACGCCAGGATGTGGACAGCGGCGCAGACTACGAAGCGGGTGGTTTTCCTCAGCAGGAAGAGGACATCCCCTTCTAACTGGACCTTCTTATGAACAACCTGGAATCCATTGCAGAGGCCATACGAACCGAATTTGAGGCGAAAAACGCCGCCCGCGATGATGCGCTGGCGCGCTCGCGCACGTTGATCCGCTACTGCGCCAACACGATCCGCGCCATACACCGTCGCGAGTGGGAGAGGGCGAAAGCCGGTCTGGAAACCGTGCAGGCTGCCGGGCAGGAGTTGATGGCTGGGGTTGAGGATCACCCTGATCTGTTCTACTCCGGCTATACACAGGACGCCTTGAAAGAGCTGGCCGAGGTGTTTGTCACCTACGCGCTGGTGCGCGGCGGGCCGCTGCCCACCCCTGAGGAGCTGCAAATACCGGCTGCAGCTTACCTGAACGGTCTGGCGGAAGCCGCCAGTGAACTCCGCCGCACCATCCTCGACATCATCCGCCAGGACCACAACCACGAAGCCGAGCAGCTGCTTGAGCACATGGATGCGATCTACAATGCCCTGATGGCTTTCGACTTCCCCGACGCCGTCACCGGGGGGCTGCGCCGCCGGGTCGACAGCCTGCGCGGCGTGTTGGAGCGCACGCGCGGCGACCTGACCAACAGCCTGCGCCAGCAGCGCCTCCGGACTGCCATACAAAGTCTTGAGAAGCAGCTTGGCGTGGCGGTGACAGAGCTTGACGACGAAGCCCACGAGGGGTGAAGGCGTAAACAGGGCCGCGTTACGCAGACGCGGCCCTGTCGCTCTTTTTTGATCGCCTCTGGCTAGAGCGTGTTATGAACGTCTACAAGCGTTTACGCTCAAAAGATGATTTCACGATAGTCGAAGATCCTTATGGTGGAGATTTGCTTGCGCCTTGTAGACCGTACTTTGATGAGTCTGGTCAGTTAATCGAATGCTACTAAAGATTGCACAGAACAAGCGGGTGCGCTGGCTTATTCTGATAGGCGTAGGCCTGCTATTAGGTATTTGTGTTCTAAGCATATACGTGCTGAGCAGCAATAACACTCCCTCAGGCGTCGCTAAGGCTTTCATCAGGGCCGTTGGTACGAATGATGAGAGCAAAGCAGCATCATTGCTAAGTTCTAACACTTACCAGCAAGTACAACGCTACTGTGATGGAGGTTTTGTCGTTTCGTGCTTTGATGATACAGGCTTATCAAATTGGGGAAGCATCGAAAAAATAGAGTTCATCATAGGAAATGTCAACGCCGATGGTAGTGAAACACTGATCTATTATGTTCAGTGGTCTAATAACTACACGTCATTTGTGGTTAGAGTTGCAAGAATAGAGACAACCTGGAAAGTCATTGGTTGGCGTGATGTTGGGAATACTCAACCAGCACTGCTGGATCAGAACACAGAACCAATAAACCAGTTCCCACCGGAATAGATTTGGATAGGTACTATTCTGTCCACAGTGGCTTGAACACCCCGCTGTGGACTTTTTACAAGCATTAGAACTGGTTGTAGCTGGCCTCGATTGTGGCCTCTGGCGAGGTGCGCTCTTTCCAGGTAGGCAGCCCATCCTTCTTGCGCGTATCGAGCGCGTCGCCGAACAGGCTCGCGCCGACCCCAAAGGGCAGCACAATGGTGATGTAAAACAGCATCAGCACGGCGCGGCCAAGGATGTCGCCGATAAACCTGCCGATCTTTTTCCAGTATTCCCAGACTGTCGAGAAGAATTGCTTGATGCCGTCCACGGTTGCTCCTCAAGGTGATCGCTCTACGGTGCGTTGGATGTCGCGTTGGGCGTCATTATAGCGGGCTGCTTCCAGACTGTCCAACCTGATCGCGATCCCCGGCACGTTTGCTTTTGCAATCCACGCCGAAGCGTATTATTATAACGGGCGTTCCCCGCGTCTGGAGGCGGGGACGCACGGATAATTTTAGCCTGTGTTAGGAAGGATGATTATTGTGAGTCGGCATTTCCCCCACCAGGGGAACGTGCTCCTGGCCTGGAGGTTAGTTGACAATATGTCCATGCCTGGCGTGCCGTGGCTGTGGGATGGCGGGACACCCTACAGCAGCGGTCGCGTGGCATCGGATCGCTAGCGCGACTCACGGCAGACGGGCCATCGAAATCGGGCCGCCAGTTCCGCACTGGCGGCTTTTTGTTTGTGGCAGACCTGACAATTTGAGGAGGAGAGAACACCATGAGCGAATTCATCCACGTATCCGTTGCCTGGCCCTACGCCAACGGTGATATGCACATCGGGCACCTGGCAGGTGCCTACCTGCCCGCCGACATTTTCGCCCGCTACCACCGCCTGAAGGGCAACAACGTTTTGATGGTGTCCGGCTCAGACTCGCACGGGACACCCATCCTCGTCACCGCCGACAAGGAGGGCACCTCCCCGCGCGAGGTTTTTGAGAAGTACCATCGCCGCTTCCTGGAGGCGCAGCAGCAGATCGGCATCAGCTACGACCTGTTCACCCACACCGACACCGAAAACCACCACCGTATCGCACAGGACTTCTTCCTGAAGCTGCTGGAACGGGACGCACTTTACCTGGAAACGCAGGAGCTGCTCTTCGACGAGGAGATCGAGCAGTTCTTACCCGACCGCTTCGTCGAGGGGACGTGCTACATTTGCGGCTACGAGGAAGCGCGCGGCGATCAGTGCGATAACTGCGGCCACCTGCTGGACGCCGTGCAACTGATCGACCCGCGCAGCAAGCTGACCGGCAACACGCCCGTCGTCCGCCGGACCGATCACTACTTCTTCGACCTGGCCAGGTTCAAAGATCAGCTTCGTGAGTACCTCAACCAGGACAAGGAGCACTGGCGGCCCAGCGTCATCAACTTTGCCCGCAACATGGTCGACGATCTGCGGGGCCGTCCCATCACCCGCGACATCGAGTGGGGAATCCACGTGCCGCTGGAAGGCTGGGATGACAAGCGCCTCTACGTCTGGTTCGAGGCGGTGATGGGCTACTTCACCGCTTCGGTCGAGTGGGCGCACAACACCGGCCAGCCGGAGGCGTGGGAGGACTGGTGGTACAACCCCGACGCCAAGATCTACAACTTCATCGGTAAGGACAACATCCCCTTCCACACCGTGATCTGGCAGGCCGAGCTGCTGGGCGTCTCCGGCCTCTATTCCGACGATGAGAGCCAGCCGCTGACGCTGCCCTACGACGTTCCGGCCAACGAGTACATGAACATGAAGGGCGAGCAATTCTCAAAGAGCCGCAACCGCGCCATCTGGCTGCTCGACATTCTGACGCGCTATCACCCGGACGCCATCCGCTACTATGTCAGCGCCGTCATGCCGGAGACGCGCGATACCGACTTCGGCTGGGACGATTTCGTCGCCCGCAACAACAACGAGCTGGTCGGATGGTGGGGCAACCTGGTCAACCGCGTGCTCAAGTTTGCCGTCAAGCACTGGGACGGCAAAGTGCCCGATCCGGGCGAGTTGCGCCCCGAAGACAGGGCCTTGCTGGAGAAAGTCGAGGGCGGCTTTGAAGTGGTAGGCAGTTCGCTGGGCGCGGTCAAACTGCGCCGCGCGCTGGACGAGGCGATGAGCCTGGCCCGCGATGTCAACACCTACCTCGATCAGGCACCCTGGTTTGGCGTCGTCAAGGAGGATAAGGAGGCCGCGGCCACGACCGTCTACACCGCGCTCCAGGCCATCGATCATCTCAAGACGATGGTTGCCCCTTTCCTGCCCTTCACCTCCCAGAAGATCCACCAGATGCTGGGCTACGAAGGCCGGTTGTTCGGCGAGCAGCGGATCGAGGCCTACGATGAGGAAACCCGTCCGCACGAAGGGCTGGTCTACGACGGTTCGCAGGCCATCGGGCGCTGGGAACCGCGCACACTGCCGCCCGACCAGAAGCTGGGCACGCCGGAGCCGCTGTTCAAGAAGCTCGACGAGAAGAAGGTTTTGGAGGAAGAACTCGCACGCCTGGGGGCCTGATGCCCCCGGGCGTGTTGCCCACCAGGAAAGAGCATCGCAATGGATCCGAACATGTCCCCCCCGCAGCCCTGGCGTCCGGGTGTGACCCTGGCCCTGGTCTGCCTGCCGGTCTTCATCGGCGCGCTTGATCTGACCATTGTTTCAGCCGTCCTCCCCAACGTGATCCTTGATTTGCAGATCCCCTTTCCGGGCGGGGCCGACGAGGCCGCCTGGGTGGTCAGCGGCTACCTGCTGGCCTACACCGTCAGCGTGGCGGTTATGGGGCGTGTCTCGGACATCATTGGCCGCCGCCGGACGTACTTTATCTCGCTGCTGATCTTCATCCTCGGCTCGTGGTGGGTCGCCAGCGCCGTCTTTGCCCCCGCCGACTGGACGCGGCGAGTCTTTCGCATGCTCCAGGGGGGACGCCCCGATACCGCCTACATGAAGCTCTACGCCCTGATCGCCGGGCGGGTGGTGCAGGCGCTCGGCGCGGGCGCGATGGTGCCGGTCAGCATGGCACTGGTCGGGGACCTGTATCCCCCCGCCCGGCGTCCAACGGCGTTGGGCGTGGTCGGCGCGGTTGATACGGCGGGTTGGGTGCTGGGACACCTTTACGGCGGGCTGATGGTTCAGGTCGTCGACTGGCCGGTCCTGTTCTGGATCAACATCCCCATCACCGCCGTCGTCGCCCTGCTGACCTGGTGGCAGCTTGCCCCGGTCGCCCGTTCGCGCGGTGAGGGCGGTCTGGAACGCCCCGCTCTGATGGCCCTTGTTGCCGCCATGGTCACCGTCAACGCGCTGGCGCTGGTCGCGCTGGCCCGCGCCGCTGCCCCTGCCGTGCTCGACGCGCCGGTTGAGCGGCTACTCGATCAAAACTGGCTGGCGCTCCTGGTCGTCCTCCTGATGTTGGCCTCTCTTGCGCTGACCCTGGCCTCCGCCCGCCGCGTCGAGGGAGCCAGCCGTCCCAACTGGCCTGCAACGGCCCTGATCGCGCTGGCTCTGATCGGCCTGAACGTCGGGCTGGGCGGGAGCAGCGAGTCGGGCACCGGTCAAAGCCTCGCGGATACGCCGCCCCTGCCGCCCTACGCTTACCCCGTGTTGGCGGGCGCTGCCGCCGCGTTTATCGCCTTTGTTCTGCTTGAACGGCGCAGCAGGCATCCCCTGTTTGCTTTGGAGCATTTCCGGGACCGGAATGTCTCTCTGTCAACAGGTATCAACCTGCTGGTTGGATTCTGCCTGATGGTCGGGCTGGTGTCCGTGCCGCTCTTCGTCAACACCGTGATCGCCACCACGCCCGACGAGGGGGCGCTGGTCGGAGGGATCCTGCTTGGCGCGCTGACGATCCCGATGGCACTCTCCAGCGTCCCCGGCGGCCTCCTGACCCAGCGGGCCGGTTACCGCGTGCCAACGGCGTTTGGCCTTGCGCTGGCGGCGATTGGGTTCTCCCTGGGGCGCACCTGGACGCCCGACGTGGCCCGCATTACGATGGGCTGGCACATGGCGCTGGCCGGGGTCGGACTGGGCCTGACTATCGCCCCGGTCGGCACGGCCGTCATTAACGCCGTCCGGGCCGACGAGCGCGGCATTGCCTCGGCGCTGGTGCTCGTCATGCGCCTGATCGGGATGACCGTCAGCACCTCGGTCATGACACGCTACGGCCTGCGCCGCTCGACGACCCTGACCACACAGCACCTCGCCGCACTGGGCGACGCGCCGGACTATGAGGCGCTCGTTCAGGCCAGTATGGATGTCGCCACGCGCGTGATCAACGAGATGCTGGTCGTCGCGGCAGTCGTGGCGCTGGTGGCCGTGATCCCCGCTTTGTTCCTCCGCCCCCACGACCGGCCCACAGAACAAAAGCTGCCTCCTGGGTAGGGGCAGCTTTCTGTCGTTTTGTTATTGAGACCGGTTTACGGCGGGCAGCTAAAAAGCTGCTCGTTGAGTATCGGGATCTCGCACCACAGGATGCCGTTCTCGTAGGAGTCAATCGCGATTAGCCCGGCTACCAGCGCGCAGCAGAATAACAGGGTCAGCACCCCGCAGCCGATCACGATCCAGCGGTTGCGGTCCGGCTCGAACTCCTCCTCGTCGGCAATCGGCTCGGAGATGGGCGGCGGTGGAGGGGCCTGGTAAGCGGGCCGTCCGGGGGGCGGCGGGGCGGCTGCCGGGGCCCGCGGTGCTTCACGGCCTGCGCCGATGACCGTTGCCGCCTGCGCCCCCGCGATGACCTCGTAGACCAGCGTGACTGTCTCGCCCAGGCCAACCAGGTCGCCATCTGAGAGCTGGTAGGGGCTTGCCAGCCGCTGCCGGTTGACGAAGGTCCCGTTCGTGCTGCGCAGGTCTTCGAGAGTATACCCGCTGGCCGTGCGGATCAGACGCGCATGGTGACGCGAGACCTCCGGGTCATTCACAACAACATCATTGGTAATATCCCGGCCTATCGTGATTGTGTCGCGAGTCAGTGGGTATTGTTGGTTGGGTTGCGGCCCACGGCGGACGGTCAGCCGGAAGTCAGCGCCCGATTGCATGGCATACGTCTCCTCATGGGTTCAAATAATGCTACATAAAGCCATGCCGTTATGATAGGTATTTTTAGCTCTTGTGTCAAACGCCATCGTGCCTACCCGGCGGCTGGCTTTTCCTTCCTCTCATCAGTCTGCCTGGGACGCACCCGCAGGCGGAATCCCCGCACCTCGACGATCTCGACTTCGCCGTCCGCCGGGATGGGCGCGCCGCTGATCGCCTCGGCTTTCCAACGCTCGCCCAGCACCAGCACCATCCCCTGCGGATCAAGCTCCTGCGTCACCAGCGCCGTCCGCCCGATCAAGCCCTCGGGGCCGGTGGTCGGCTGGCGGGTCTGGGCGCGCAGGGCCATGACCATCAGGAAGAAGAACAGCCCCCCTACCAGGATCGACTGTCCGACCACCAGCGGGATCGACAGCTCACCAAACGGCTCGATCCCCGGCTGGCTGAAGAGGATGATCGCGCCCACGGCCATGCTGGCCACGCCTGTCGCCGTGAGCACGCCGTGCGTCGGCGCTTTGATCTCCAGCACAAACAGCACGAAAGCCAGCACGACGAAAATGATCCCCAGCCAGTTGACCGGCAGAAACCCCAGGCTGTAAAGAGCCAGCCCGACGCAGATGACGCCCACTGCCCCCGCGACCCAGCCACCCGGGGACCGAATCTCCACGATGATGGCTAACGTGCCGATGGTCATCAGGATGAAGATGATGTTCGGGTCGGTGATGATGGTCAGGATGCGTTCCAGCGAGTTCATCGGGATGTCGATCAGCGTGGCGCCGCGGGTGTGCAGCGTGCGCGTCCGCCCGCTCACCTCGACCTCGAAGCCGTCCAGTTGGGCCAGCAGATCGTCGACATCATTCGCCACGAAGTCGACCAGATTTCCCTCAAGCGCTTCGGAGGCGGTGTAGGCGCGCGCTTCCGTGACGGCGTCATTGGCCATCTCGACGGCTCTCTCGCCGCGCGGCTCGGCCAGGCTGCGCACCTGTGCCCTCACGTACTCCTCAGCTTTCCGCTGCATTGTGGTAGGGAGGTCTTCACCCTGCGGCCCGACCGGGCTGGTCGCGCCGATGGCCGTGCCGGGTGCCATCGCAGCCGCGTGGCCCGCCAGCGTGATGAGCAGCCCCGCCGAGGCGGCCCGGTCGCCCTGCCCGACGAAGATGATCACCGGCACGTCACTGGTGCGGATCGTTTCCGTAATTTTCTGCGTGGCGTCGAGGTTCCCCCCTGGCGTGTCCAGCACCAGCAGCACCGCCTCGACGTTGTGCTCGTCCGCTTTTTCAATGCCGCGCGCGATGTAGCTCGCAAAGGCCGGCCCGACCGCCCCGGTGGCCTCCAGAACGTAAATCTCCGGCGTTTCGGCCTGCGCCTGTGCCGTGACCGGGAGCGCCGCCAGCAGCGCGATCAGCGCCAGCAGCACCACCAGCAGCCAAGTGTTTGCTTTACGGTAATGTTCCATATCAATCCCGCCTCGTTTTGCTTATCCTCTCCTGATCTAAATGTAGCACCTTATGCCGTCCTGTCAACGCAGGGCGCGAAGTCTCCCCACCCTGCGTTTGATGCCGCTCTTGCCCTGAGCTATAATCGCCCCGGACGAAACTAAAAAATGGGGACGGACTGAAGTGCAAATCTATCTCAATATCGCATTAATCATTCTCTCTGCGGCTCTGGTCGCCGCCATCATGCTCCAGAGCCGGAGCGGCGGCCTGGGCAGCGTCTTCGGGGGTGACACCCTCGGAGGACAGTACAAGACGCGTCGCGGGCTGGAAAAAACCCTGTTCCAGATCACAATTGGCCTGTCGGTGGCCTTCTTTGTGCTTGTGATCGCCGACGTTTTCTTCAGCTAAGCCCGCCCGCGAGGGCCACCGTATCGCTGCCCGAAGCCGTCGTCGAGTCAACTGGGGTGTTTTGCGATGCGCAGAACACCCCATTATCTGTTCGCTGTTGACGCTGGCCGGTCAGAATCATGAGCGAATTACCTTCGATACCCGGCAACAATTTTAGCGCATCTCCCCGCCGCGCGGGGCGTTTGCGCTGGCAGGTAATCGTCCTGGTGATCGGGCTTGTGATGATCGTCGGCGCGGTGCTGTTCATGCTGTCTGGGGGCGAGGGACAGCTTGACGCGCCGCCCATCAAGCCCATCGAGACGCAGACCTACAGCGAAGCCGTCGTCGGCGAGCCTGCGTTGGTCAACCCCCTTCTGGCCTCCTCTCAAGTGGATCGCGAGCTGTCGGCGCTCGTCTTTTCCGGCCTGGCGCGCGTGAACCGCTTCGGGGAGCCGGCCCCCGACCTGGCCGAAAGCTGGGATGTCAGCTCCGACGGGCTGACCTACACCTTTCACCTGCGCTCCGGGGTGACCTGGCACGACGGGACGCCCTTCACCGCCGCTGACGTGGCTTTCACCATGAGCCTGCTGCGCGACCCGGATTATCCCGGCCCCGCCGACCTGGGCGCTTTCTGGCGCACGGTCGAAACTTACGAGGTCGATGCGTCAACCGTTCGCTTCGTGCTGACCCAGCCGCTGGCCGCCTTCCCCGAATACGCCGGTATCGGCATCCTGCCCGCTCATGTGCTGTCCGGGATCAACCCCGCCGACCTGCCCGCCGATCCCTTCAACCTGGCCCCGATTGGCACCGGACGCCTTCAGTGGGTCGGGTTAGAGGAGCAGAAAAGCGTCACCATCGTCCGTCTGGCTCCCTACGCAAACTTCTATGACCCTGAGCGCCGTGTCAGCCTCGACGAGATCGACCTGCACTACTATGCGGACGCCGACAAAGCGTTCCGCGCCCTCGGCTCCGATGTTCAGGCCTTCGGCGGCCTGACCGCCGCGCAGCTCAACGCCGCGCTCTCCAGCCCTGAGCTTAACATTTACACCGCCCGGCTCCCGGTTTACGCCGCCGTTATCTTCAACCAGCAGGCCACGGCCCGCCTGCCCTTTTTCCAGGAGGAGGAGGTGCGCCGCGCCCTGGCCCTCGGCCTCGACCGGCACGGCATCGTCGAGCAGGTTTTGCCCCGCCAGGCGCTGCCCGCCGACTCTCCCATGCTGCCCGGCACCTGGGCCTACGACCCGGCCCTTGAGCCGCTTCCCTACGACCCCGGCCAGGCCGACCAGCTTTTGACCCAGGTCGGTTGGGTGCTCCAGGGCGATGTGCGATCCCGTGAGGGTGTGCCGCTTGCCTTCACCCTGCTGGTCAGCGACCGCCCGGCCGATAAGCAGATCGGGCAGGCAGTCGTCGATGGGTGGCGTGCCCTGGGCGTGGACGTCACGCTCCAGACGCTCAGTTCCGCCGATCTGCTCGACCGCCTGCAAGGCCCGCCGGTTGCCGAAGCAGGCCGCGATTTTGACGCGGTGCTGGTCGAGTTCAGCCAGGGCCGTCTGGCCGACCCCGATCCCTATCCCTTCTGGCACGAGTCGCAGTTCGAGGATGGGCAGAACTTCGGTGGAGTCGCCGACCACGACATCAGCCGGGCGCTGGAGATCGCCCGTAAGGACCCCAACGGTGTCCGCCGCGCCGAACTTTACCGCAGCTTCCAGACCTGGTTTGCCGAGCGGGCGGTCGCCATTTTGCTGTACAATCCGGTCTATCACTATGCGACCAGTTGTCAGGTGCAGGGTATTCAGCTTGTGATCCTGGCCGATCCGGGCGACCGCTTTCGCAACATGCACGAGTGGCGGATACTGTCGCCCGACGAAGCCCGGCAGATCTGTGCCGAGTGATGCCTCCGCCGGGCAACCTGACCCGCGTTGCTCCAATTTTTGTCCGCTGCTAGAATTGGACACGGGAGCACCCACACGGTCGAGTGTGAAATACGTGGTGGCTGCAACCACCGGAACGGACCGGGGCAAACATTCAGTCTGTATTTCATGGGTATAAGACCCTATATATCGCAGTCCCTGGGTCCCGTATACTGGAGATATGGGACATGTAGAGTCTCGACGGCGTAACTGCCGAGAGGAACAGTGATATGGCTGAGTTGAACAAAACTGAACAACAGGAGGATACAACAGACTCTCGCTTGCGCGGTGCCCACGTACCTCATACCCTGACGCAGGTGCTGAACGAGGCTAACGAGGCCATTGTGCGGGGCGATCTGTCAAGCTTTATCCCTATCCCCACCAGCTTCGATCCTCTCGACGCTGCCATCGGTGGGGGCTTGCAGCGTGGTGAGCTTGTCTTGTTGGGAGGGGCGCAGGGGATCGGCAAGACCATCACAGCCCTCCAGATGGCCCGCAACGTTGCCAAAACGGGCAACATGTATTCCTTTTTCCTCTCCTACGAGCACACCGAAGCTCACCTGATGAACCGCCTGATTTGCCTGGAAAGCGTCAACCCGCCGGAGATGACGACCACCCAGGGCCTGCGCATGAAAGACCTGCAGGACATTATCGTCTCCAAGCGGGCGCGCAAGTACCTGGGCGGGGATGGCAGCGGCTCGCTGCGCGGCATCCTGCGCGAGAACGAGAAGACCTCGCCCGCGCTGGCCCGCATGGCGGCATACTCCGACCGGATGATCCTGCTCAAAGCCAGCCCCGCCGTTACCACCCTGTCCTCCATTCGCGACATGACCGCCAGACTCGTCCAGGCCACCAACGGCAATGTCGTCGTTTTCGTCGATTACCTGCAAAAGGTTGCCATCTACCCTGAGAAGGCTATGGACGAAAACGACAAGGTAACCATCGTCGTCGAAGGGCTGAAGGACATCGCTCTCTCGCTGAACGTGCCGGTGTTCGCGATTGTGGCCTCCGACCGCGAGGGTCTGAAGGCGAAGCGGCTGCACCTCTTCCACCTGCGGGGCAGCTCTGCCCTGGACTACGAGTGCGACATCGCCGTCATCATGAACAACAAGTACAAGATCCTGTCCAAGGATCACGTCGCCTTCAACCCCTACCAGGCTCGCCAGTTCCGCGAGTGGGTGGTCTTCACCATCGAGAAGAACCGCGCCGGGCGGGCCTTCATCGACGTTGAGTTTCACCTGCACGCGCCTTACTTCTGCTTCGACCCGCATGGGCAGTTGGTCCAGCAGCAGTTGATCGACGACAAGATCATTGAAGCCTGAGTGGAGGGTATTCCGGTTCGCGTCCACTTTGTGATTCCTCTTGCCGGTCGCTATAATCCGCTTCCGCAGTCATCTGGTTGGTACTAAGTGCGGAAGCGTGTTTATGTCTGAAGACCGTGACGGCCGTCTATCTATCCCGCTTCCTCTGGCCCTCAGTGGGGGAGGCTTCGCCCTGGGGTGTTTGCTGGTAGGCGTGACCCTTTATCTCCTGCTGGCCCCTGGGCCTGCTGGTCGCGAACCCGCCTCCCCGACGCTGCCCCCCGTCAACCGGACGCTTGTCTTCCCTACGGCCACCGTGGCCCCCGCCGACGAGCCATCTCCGACGGCGGAGACGCAGCAGGAGCCAACCGCTCTCCCTGCCGAGCAGTCGACGCCCACCACCGGGGCTGAGCCAGAGGCGACCGACACACCGGCCCCGACCGATCAACCTGCCACCAACCCACCCAACCCGACCGACACGCCGCCCCCGACGGCCACGCCGACGGAATCGTCCTCATCCTCGCCGGTTTCCGGCCTGACCAACGTCAAATTTTGGGTCGATAATCCCGTCGTCGGCGCGAATGAGCGCATCTCGTTCAACTTCTCGGTTACCAACGGGGGCTTTGAAGACATCACGTTCGGTCTTCTGGGGGTGGTGGTGCTGGACGCCGCCGGCAACAACGTCCACTTTCACACTAGTTGGACGCAGTGGATTCTGGAGCCGGGCAAAACGGTCAACTGGAACGACGGTGTCGCCATCGGCACGCCCGGCACCTACCAGCTTCGTCTGAGCGCCTGTGTCTCCCACATCGACCAGTGCAACGCGGGCTCCGGCGAGTGGATGTACCTGGCCGATCCCGTCTCCATCACCGTCAACTGAGAGCCGGGTCTCGCCACGTGTCATCCCCTCGGCGTGTGCGGGCCAGTTGACAGCCCGGGCGATCTACTTCAGAATGGGGCCGTATCACGACATATAATCTCGAATCGGAGTGGTCAGATGCGGAAGCTTATTGGTCGCTTGATCGGCTTTGTCGTTTTTCTGTTTGCCTGTCTCTTCATTGGTCTGCTCGTGTTGGGGATCAGCACCGGCGCGGTCGACCTGCACAAGATCTTTCCCAACCTGCCGGAGCCGCCGGAGATCGACACCAGGGGACTGCCTCCCGTTGGCGTGTCGACCCCTGAGCTTCCCGGCGTCGAGCTGCCTGAGGAACTCCAGCCCGGCGAGGCGGTCCCTCTGCGTGGGAAGGTCACACGCCGCCCGCTGGTGGCCAGCATCCCCGCCCCACAGCAGCTTGTCACCGCCCCCCCGGTGCTCGGGACGAACATCTTCCTCGCCATCCTGATGGCTCTGATCTTCGGCGTAACCTCGACTGTGCTGGGCAACATGCTGCGTGACGAGGAGCCTCGCATCCAGGCCTGGCTGAAGGCGGTGGGCATCCAGAAGCTCGTGGCCTGGGTGGGCAAAGCCTTCAGTTGGACGCTTGGCGGTCGGGTCAAACAGGGGTGTCTCTCACTGCCGCTGGTTGCTCTCATTATCGCGCTCTATGGCATCATCTTTGCCACACTGGAAAGGGGCACGTCCATCCTCAGCCGCGAGGGCATCTTCCTGGCCGTGGCCATGGCCTTCAGCGTTGGTCTGGTCAGCTTCAGCGGCGACATCGCCCGCCGCGTCCTGGCGCGGCTGTGGCGGGAGAAATCACGCTTTAACCTTTACCCCGCCAACCTGTTCGTCGCTGTGCTGACGGTCGTGTTCTCACGCTTGCTGAATCTCTCCCCCGGCGTCGTTTTCGGCACGCCCGGCGGCGCGGATGTCGACATACCCGCCGCAAAACGGGAGCGGCGCGAGGTGATCCTCTCGTTTGCCACGCTGGTTGTGTTAGCTACGGTAGGCGGAATCGGCTGGTTCGTCAGCGGGTGGGTGCTCACCATGCTCGATGCTCCCATCGCGGAGCGTCTGGTCGACACGGTTGCGGGCATCCTCACCCCCGTCCAGAACACCGGTCTGATCCTGTTCATGGTTGCCCTGGAGACGCTCTTCTTCGAGTCGCTGCCGCTGGCCTATGGGACCGGGCGCACCATCTTCCGGTGGAACAAGGTTATCTGGGGAGTGATCTTCGTGCCCATTGCCTTCCTGTTCAACCACACTTTGCTCAATCCTCAGAGCGGCTTCCTCGATTCCTTCTTCGAGCCTAACGTCTACGTCCTGTGGGCCTTGATCTTCGCCCTGGTCGGCTTCACTGCGGCCCTGTGGTTCTACTTCAACGTGCTTGACGACATGCTGCGTGAAGCGTTTGGCGTCGAATTACCCTGATCGATCTTGCCCTACGGGGCCGTTGATGCACTGAGCGCAGCAGTGGCGTGGGCTTCGGTAGCCAAAATGGGAAATTAGCTTACAATTAGGGGGGATTGCTGCGACCAGTGAAGGGACACTTTTCGAATGGCGGACACATCATTATCGGGCGAGCAAAAGATCACGGCTGAGCTGGCGAACGCCCGCCAGACTCTCGAACTCCTCAAGAGCCAGCTTCGTGCCAATGTCGTCGAACAGGACTACTGGATGGCGCGGCTGAGCGACCTCGGCCAGCTCCTGGCGACCATCGTCGAAGAACGCAGCGCCAGCGACCAGCAGCGGCGGCTGGCAGCCTTGTACGAGGTCAGCAAGGTGCTCGGCTCCTCCCTCGACCTCGGCCAGGTGCTCAACCAGGTAATGGATGCCATCATCCGGCTGACGGGTGCGGAGCGTGGCTTCCTGATGCTGTTTGATGACCAGGGCGAGCTTGAGGTCAAGGCGGCCCGCAACATGGCCCGGGAGACGCTCGAAGAGGAAGAATTTGCCATCAGCCGGAGCGTCATCCGCACGGTGGCCGAAACCGGCGAACAGGTTGTCACCACCAACGCCGCCGAAGACCCGCGCTTTGCCACCCAGTCGAGTGTGGTCGCCCACCACCTCCGCTCGATTCAGTGTGTTCCTCTTCGTGCGCGGGGCAAGATCATAGGCGTCATTTACGTCGACAACCGCATCCGTACCGGCGTGTTTGACGAGGCCGACCTCGAAATGCTGTCCACGTTTGCTGCACAAGCGGCCATTGCCATTGAGAACGCGCGCCTGTTTACCATGACCGACGAAGCCCTCGCCGCCCGTGTCGAAGAACTCTCCATGATGCAGGAGATCGACCGGCAACTGAACGAGACCCTGGACTTCGGTAAGGTGATGGGCCTCACCCTGGATTGGGCTGTCCGCGTCGCCGAGGCCGACAACGGCGCTATTGGCTTCATCGACCTCGAAGAGGGCGAGGTTCGCGTCGTCGCCCGGCATGGCGAGACCCCGGCGGGGGTGACTTCTATTCTATCAGACGGCCAGATGTCCGAGCGGAACGGCAGCCTGACCGTTCCCATCCAGCGCGAGGGGCGCGCGATCGGCGTCATCGCGCTGGACCGCAGCGATAAACGCCCCTTCAGCCCGGAGGCACACGCTTTTGTGCTGCGTCTCGCCGATCACGCTGCCATCTCCATCGAAAACACCCAGCTCTACGAGGCGGTCAAGCGTGCCAACGACGCCAAGAGCGAGTTTGTCTCTGTCATCACGCACGAGCTTCGCGTCCCAATGACCGCCATCAAGGGCTACACCGAAATGATCGCCATGACCGCGACCGGCCTCCCCGACCAGCAGAGAGGCTTTCTGGACATCATCAGCGGCAACATCGAACGGATGAGTATCCTGGTCAGCGACCTGAGCGACGTTTCTCGTATCGAGACCGGTCGCCTGAAGCTTGAAGTCGAAGATAAAGTGATTGTCCGTCGAGTGCTTGACGACATCCTGCCCTCTTTGCAAACCGAGATCGAGGGGCGCAAGCACAAGTTCGTTGTTGACTTCCCGGACGACCTGCCGACGGTGCAGGTTGACCCTCACCGGCTGGGCCAGATCTTGACCAACCTGATCAGCAACGCTTACAAATACACGCCCAATGGGGGAACGCTCACTGTGCGGGCGCGGGAGGAAGACGGATTCGTATATTGTGAAGTCGCCGATACCGGCGTCGGGATGACACCGGAGGAATTGGAGAACCTCTTTACAAAGTTCTGGCGCGCGGAGGACGCCCATGTGCGTGAGCAAACGGGGACGGGCCTGGGGCTTGTGATCGCCAAGAATCTGGTTGAGTTGCAGGGCGGCGAGATGACGGTCAGGAGCAAGAAGGGGGAGGGGACAACCTTTACCTTTACGATCCCGGCGACGCCCAAAGAGGGATGAGGCATGGCAAAGAAACGGCGCAAGACAAAGGGAAAACATCGCTTGTTAGTCTATTACCAGTTGGGGCAGCGCTGGCGAACTCCGCCGCTCCTGATTGCCTTCCTGGGTCTGGTGCTCCTGGCGATTGGCTGGATGGGGGATAAGGGCATTATCCAGGGCGGCAGCGCGGTTTTGTTGGACAGGCTGTGGTCCGGGCGGGCGTTCACCTTCTTGCTGATCGCCGCCAGCCTGATCATGTACGTCTTTGCCGTTGCCATGAGCCGCACCGGCTATGTCCATCCTCGCCCCAAAGCCTTGCGGGTCCGGGCGGGGCTGATGTCCCTTGATATTTCTTACCAGCGCATCAAACAAATCCGCCTGACAAGCGTGACGAATGAGTACCCACCCGATGAACTGAAGGGCCGCGACTGGGCGCTGCTTGAGCCTCTTGCGGGGATGTCTTGCACTGCCGTCGATCTGACTTCCTGGCCCTGGCCCGGCGAGAAGGCACTCCGGCGTCTCTGGAATAAGTTTTTGTTCGCCAGTGATGAAGGGGTGGGGCTGGTCTTCGTCATCGAGGAGCCGATGGTTCTCAACCAGCAGATCGACAGTTACATCACTGCCCGTCAGGCGCGTAAGCAAAGTGCAACTCGCGGCTACGTAGATCCCATCGAGCGGGCGGCCCGGGCGCAGCGCCGCCAGGGTCCGCAGTAAGTCAGATTTCCCCGCGCACCCAAATCCTTCCTGAGTGCCCGCCCGCAAAGGGTGGGCAAGGCGTCTGTTGCAGAATCGCAGGGAATACGGCAATATATCCGCCTTGCCGGGCGGCTGATCGGCCCCGGTGGTGTATTTGTTGTCGGCGCGTGTCGTGGCCGGAGACATTCAACAGGCCCGGTCTCAGACGGGAGGCACGCATGCAACCTTTGATACCATGACGACCACATCCAACCGTTTTACTCCATTGATAGCGCTGCGTGACAGGTGGGCATCCTTGGATCACGTACAACGTGGGCTGATCCTGCTGGTGGGGGCCCGTTTGATCCTGGCCCTGCTTTTTATGCTCAACGTCATTCCGCTGGAATTGCGCTACAAGTGGTATCTGCATCACGGGGGCGACCAGGAGCACTTTATGAACCTGGCCGAATCGATCCTCGGCGGTCGGCCCGAATCGGTGCGCGTGGGAATCGGGCAGGCGCTGGTGATGCTGCCCTGGATCGCGCTGCTCAAGCCATATAACTATTTTGAACTCGTCGCGCCGCTGGTCGTCATCAACGGCTTCATCCTCGCCGGAGTGTCCGTGCTGGTGGTTGGCGGCATCGCCCGGCGCACGACGGGTAACGACCGCGTTGCCCTGTGGTCGGCAGCTCTCTGGGCGTTTCTCCCGCTGCTGGCGTATTATAGCTTCTTCTGGCACTTCGACCCGGTGAACGTGCGTAGCTCGACGGTGCCGCTGGTTGGCTGGCTCAACGGGTTGTCCGATGGCCCGGCCTCGTTTTTCCTCATGATTGCCGTCTTGCTGCTGGCCGGGAGCATGGACCAGGAGGAGTCGCCCTCCTTCTGGCGGCTGGCAGGCGTCGGCGCGGCACTTAGCGCTGCGGTGATGTTCCGCTTCCACTTTGCACCGGCGGTGGCGTTCGTGTTGTTGTACGTGCTGCTGAGGCACGGCTGGCGGGAACTGCTCGTTGCCTGCGGCGCGGGCCTCGTGACGTACATTCCACAGGGCTGGTACAACCAGGTGGTCTTCGGGCTGCCGGTTACCTCAGGCTACATCTCCGATCAGGATACGCTGCACTGGGGTGGTACGCTCGCCCGCCCGCTATCCGATATCATCAGGAGCCTGCCCTTCAACCCGCGCAACCTCGTCGAGTTGGGGCAATACTACGTCGGGCGGCGGCCCTGGCTGGCTCTGCCTCTCGCGCTGCTGGCGGCGGTCGGTGTGTACGTTGTGGTGGCGCTTTGGCGGCGGCGTGGCTGGGAGGCGGTGGCCCTTTTGGTGGGGGTGCCGCTGGTTTACCTGCTGCCGCTGACCCTTGCCTGGCCCTTTCGGGATGCTGTCCTGCGTCTCTCCTCGCCGACCTTTCCCTTCGTCGTCACCATATGCGTGTATGCTGCCTGGCTGGCCTGGAACCGACTGAGATCTTCAAGACGGGAGGCCCGGTCGGATTCCCCGTCTTCTCCTGGGGGCGAAGACCAATCAGGGTGAGACCGGGTTCCTGCGGCCCATTGGGATGAAAGAGAGTGAGTGCAACCGATGCAAATTCTGGTGACAGGGGGCCTGGGTGCTGTCGGAGCGCCGCTGGTTGGTGAGTTGCGGCAGCGCGGGCATGAGGTCTGGGTGGCGGATCGGGTGCACGCGCCCGGCCCCAACTACCTGCGCTGCGACGTGGGCGTTTACCGCCAGGTCGAGCGGCTCTTTGAGGGGCACTCGTTTGATCTCGTCTATCACCTGGCGGCGGAGTTCGGGCGTCTGAACGGCGAGCACTTCTACGAGACGCTGTGGCACAGCAACGTCGTCGGCACCAAGAACGTCCTCCGCTGCCAGGAGAAGCACGGGTTCCGCTTGGTCTTCACCAGCAGCTCCGAGGTCTACGGCGACTGGGGCGACGTGATGACCGAGGATGTCCTCGATAAGCACCCCATCCGCCAGTTGAACGACTATGCCATCTCCAAGTGGGTTAACGAGCAGCAGATCATGAACTCCACCGACCGCTTCGGGACGGAAACCGTGCGGGTGCGTCTGTTCAACACCTATGGCCCCGGCGAGCATTACTCCGAGTATCGCAGCGTGATTTGCAAATTCATTTACCACGCTTTGCACGACCTCCCCTACACCGTCTACCTTGGCCACCACCGCTCCTCGACCTACATCGACGATACCGCCCGCACGCTGGCCAACATCAGCATGCGCTTCAAGCCGGGCGAGGTCTACAACATTTCCGGCGACGAGTACCACGACATCAAGACGCTCTCCAACATGATCCTCGGTTACCTCGGCAAGGACGACAGCCGGGTCGAGTATGTCGATTTTGAGGCGCACAACACGCGCAACAAGCTCGCCGACAACAGCAAGGCCGGGCGCGACCTGGATCACAGGTGCACGGTCACGCTGGCCGAGGGAATCCCGAAAACAATCGAATGGCAGAAAGAGGTATATCACTGTGGCTGAACGCCGGGAAACCATTGTCGTAGTCGGGACGGGCTACGTGGGCCTGCCCGCTGCCTTGATGCTCGCCAGGGCGGGCTACGATGTCGTTGGCGTGGACATCAACGAGAACATCGTACGTGCCATCAACGAAGGGGTCATGCACATCCGCGAGGACGAGCTGCAAAACCTGATGGGTGACCCGGAGGTGAAGGCCAACCTGCGGGCGCAGTCCACGCCCTGTGAAGGCGATGTTTTCATCATTGCCGTGCCCACTCCCCTCGACGACCGCAAGAAAATCGCCGACCTTTCCTATGTGGATGACGCGCTGGACAGCATCATCCCCTACCTGCGCCCCGGCAATCTGGTCATCATCGAGTCGACCATCCCCCCGCTGACCTGCCGTGAGCGCCTTACCCCTATGATCGAAGGGAAAACGGACCTGAAGGTCAGCGAGACCGTCTATCTGGCCCACTGCCCGGAGCGTATTCTTCCCGGCGACATCTTCCACGAGATCGTGCACAACGACCGCATCATCGGCGGGATCGATGCGATCACCCGCGATAAGGCGGCGGCTGTCTACGCCAGCTTCGTCAAGGGAGACCTTTACAAGACCGACGACGTTACCGCCGAGCTTGTCAAGCTGATGGAGAACGCCTACCGCGATGTCAACGTCGCCCTGGCAAACGAGTTCAACTCGGTGGCGGAGACGCTCGGCATCGACGGGCGTGCGGCGATCCGCCTGGCGAATAAGCATCCCCGCGTCAGTGTCCTGATGCCCGGCATCGGCGTCGGCGGCCACTGCATTCCCATCGACCCCTGGTTCATCAAGGAGGTCGACCCGGCCAACTCGCGCCTGATCTTCACCTCGCGCCTGATCAACGACGAGATGCCGCACAAGATAGCGGGCAAGATCCGCCGGGCGGTGCGCGAGATCCCGTCGCCCAGGATTGTGGCCCTTGGCGCGGCCTACAAGCCCAATACCGAGGACACGCGTGAAAGTCCCGCCCTGGAGATCGTCAGGCTGCTTGAACAGGATGGCTACGACGTGACCTGCTACGACCCGCTGGTTGAGGGCATGGGCTACGATTCGCTGGTTGCGATCTGTCACGGCGCGGACATGCTGGCTATCCTCGTGCCGCACGACGAGATCGTGGCCGGGCTTGAGCGCGACCGGGCCGAGATCGAAAAAGCGATGCGCACCCCTCTCATCCGGCGCTACCAGTAGGGCACGGCAAAGAGCGGGCTGAGTGGCTGCCATGAACCGGAAGACGCTGCCCGGCGGGCACAGGTTATGGCTGATCGGCCTGGTGACGCTTGTTCTATCTCTGGCGATAGCCGTCGACCTGACCCCCTGGCTGCGCGGCCCCAGCGGCCCCCACGAGTGGCGCTGGCGGTACCAACCCGACCTTATCTCTGTGCGGCTGGTGTTCGTCGCGGTGGCGCTGGGCGCTCTCGGCGGCTGGTATTGGCTTGCGCGGCGGCGTGAGCGCGTGTCCGGCTGGCTGCTGGCTACGCTTGTGCCTATTGGGCTGGCCCTTCAGATCAGCGTCCTGGCAACGGACGCTTACGGCCTGCAACTGGTCGCCCGCGTGTTGAACCCGGCCTATTATGGCTACTATCCCCCGGCCACGCAGATTGACGATCTAAGTGAGTTTATAGACACTTACGCCGACGCACAGGCCGACTTTGACCATCCCCGCATGCAGACCCACCCGCCCGGCAACGTGGTGTTTCACTGGCTGGTGCTGCGCGCGGTGAAGTCCACACCCGCCCTGGTGGAAGCGGCAGCCCCGCTCGTCGAGCCGCGCCTGGCTGCACTGCCCGGCTGGATCGGCGACTACGACATGACCGGCATTGTCGGCGGGATGGCTGCCGGTCTGCTCATCCCGGTTATCGGCACGCTGGCCGCGATCCCCCTTTTCCTGCTGGCACGGGCAGCGTTCAACGAGGAAACCGCCCGTCGGGCAGCCCTGCTCTATTTGCTCGCCCCCTCCCTGACCCTGTTCGAGCCTAAGATCGACGTGGTTTACACACTCCTGAGCAGCCTCGCTTTTCTGCTTGCCTACCTGGGCGTGCGCGGCCACAGGTGGTGGCTTCTCTACCTGAGCGGGCTGCTCTGCTCGGCGGGAATGTTCATGAGCTACAGCCTGCTCCCCTTGAGCCTGGCGGTCGGCCTGTTCGTGTTCGCGATGGGGCTGTCCGCCCACCGCCAATCCCCCGGAGCCGGTCTGCATCGCCTTATCCTGGATCTGCTCGTGCTGGCGCTGGGTGGCGTGAGTGTCCAGGTTGCTGCCTGGCTGCTGGCAGGGTTTGACCCGCTGCGGGCATTCTTCGTTATGCGCGAGCGGACGGCACGCTACAACGCGGTTCGCAGCTACTGGTTCTCGCTCGTCTACACCCCCTACGACATGTTACTCTTTGCCGGAATTCCTGCGGCGGCTCTGCTGATTGAGCGCATCATCCGCCTGGCGCGCGGCGTTTCCCGGCGCGAGCGGGTTCAGGACATCGACCGGATGTTGCTCGGCTCGCTGGCTGCAATGGGGCTGATGATCCTGTCCGGCGTGCAGAAGGCCGAGAACGCGCGCGTCTTCCTGTACTTTATGCCCGTCGTCGTCCTTTTTGCCGCGGCAGAGAGCGATCAAACGGGGATGGGCTGCTCCGCGTTTCTGGCGCTGGCCGCGCTGACGGTCATCCAGTTGGTGGTGTTTCAGGTGACGCTGATGGTCTACCTTTAGGTCACCGGACGAGGAGGGATGGCTTGCACATCGAATCCCCGGCAGAGCATAACGTTATCCCGGGTCGGGTCTGGGTTTTTCTGGCTGCGCTGGTGGCCTACATCGCGGCGATGTACGGCTGGGTGGCACGGATATACATCCACTACTCGGTGGTGGGCATCCCCTGGCTGCTGCGCCAGCCGGGCTACCGCCTCTACGAGAACGTCGCCGACCAGCACGCCCCCGGCAGCATCTGGCTGAACGCCCTCCTGTGCGCCCTGCTGCCCGGCCACCTGCTGCGCGCCCGCCTCTCGATGATTGTCCTCATGGCGCTGTGCATCGTTCTGATCTTCTGGCTGGCCCGGCGCTGGTGGGGTCTGCACGCCGGATTGGCAGGGGCGGCCCTGTTCGCTGCCTGGGGGCCGGTGATCATGGATCGCCCCATGTACTACGAGGTGGTGCTGGCGTTGCTGGTGCTGGCCGCCGTCGCGGTCTGGCACAGGTCGGAAGCTCCCTGGTGGCGGCCTGTCCTGGCCGGGCTGCTGATCGGGTTGGGCGTGCTCGTCAAGCAGCAGGGACTGGCCGTGCTGGCCGTGTTCGTCATCTGGCGTCTGCTGAGCCTGGATTTCCGCACCGCCCTGCCCGATGTGGGTCGCTTCGTCCTGGCTGCGGGTGTGGTGGTCGGCCTTGTGGCGCTGGTTTTTGCCATCCAGGGTCGCCTGGATGACGCCCTGTTCTGGATCTGGACGTTCAACACACGTCCCGGGTACGCCGACAGCACCCGCCAGGCGATGGCCGCCCGCGAGGCCGTGCTGCTGGCGGGCTGGTTGGCGCTTGTCCCCCTGTTCGCGCTGTTTGTGATCCCCCGCCGCGAGCAGTGGCGGCGCGAGGGGATTCTGCTGCTCGGCCTGCTCCCCGCGCTGTGCACACCTGCCTATCCGCGCTACGCGCGTTTTCACCTCTCGGGGGCGGTGCCGGTCGTGGCTTTGATCGGGACCGGGGCGCTGGCCTATGCACTGGAGGCCGCGCGCCGGGGCGGAGCACTGAAGCGGTGGCTCTTGCGCGCCTACATTGCCGGAGCGGCTGCGCTGCTGCTCGTGGCCTTCGCGCTGCCGACTTACTATCGCCTTAAGCTGGGGCCGCGCGTCGGCGAGTACGAGGCACTGATCCCCATCGGAGAATGGCTGGCCGAAAACACCGACGCGCAGCCGGGGACGCGCGTCTGGCTCCTGCCCGGCATCGACCCAACGGACAACTTCTACGCCATCAACGGCTACCCGCCGCCGACCTACTGGGTACAGACGTACAAGTGGTACCACTCCGTGCCGGGCCTGACCGGACGGGTGATCGACGCCCTGGATGCCGACCGTCCGCGCTATGCTATACTCATCGAGCGGTGGCACGATCAGGTGCCGGACGGGCTGCTCGAATATCTGGAGGCCCACTACGTGCCCATCGGCGAGATGGAAGTGGGCCACGAGTACGGCAAGGCGACCTTTTATGCGTTAGCGCCGTGAGGCAGGGGAACCTGATTTTCTGACCCTATGACGTTCTCTCCGCTGGCACTTATCCTGATACCAACCGGCTATCTCTTCCTGTGGCCGCTGGCTGATCGTCTCCTGCGCAGCCGGGAAGAGCCTCCCGGCCCGCTGGAGGTCGCCCTGACCGCGCTGGCCCTCAGCGTCGGGGGATTGACCTGGCTGCTGTTCTGGGCCGGCCTGCTGCCGGGGCAGTGGCTGATGCCTCTTCTGGCGCTGTTGATTGTTCTGGTGGGGCTGGCGGTAGGATTGGTGCTCAACCGGGCCTGGATCTCACCGGCGCGCTGGCGCGCCTACTGGGCCGCCCAGTGGCGGCGGCTGGCCCGCCTTGAGATGGACGGTCTGCTGACCTGGGCGCTGGTCGCCGTGGGCTTCATCATGTTGATCCACGCGCTCTATTACCCCTTCATCGGCGACGACGTGCTCTCACGCTACGGGCTTCAGGCCCAGCAGATCTACTGGGCACGCCGCATCCCGGAGTCGGTTTCCGGCTACCCGCCGCTCGCGCCGCTCAGCTTTGTGGCAACCTGGTTCGCAGCCGGGCAGCCCAACGAGCATCTGGCGCGGCTCTTTCCCATAGCCATGGCCTGCGGGATGCTGGGCGCGACCTATCTGGTCGGGCGGCGTGTGCTGGATCGGCAAGGCGGGCTGCTGGCAGCGGTGCTCGTCGCGCTCACGCCTACCTTTATCCGCTACGGCACGCTGGCCTATACCGACATCCCCACCACCTTTCCCCTGACTCTGGCGACGTTGTACGTGCTGCGCTGGTGGGAGTCGGGGCGGGCGCGGGACGCAGTGTTGGCGGGCGCTCTGGTCGCCATCGGGCTGTTCACCAAGCAGTCGGCGCTGACGTGGCTGCCCAGCCTGGCCGTTATTCCACCCCTGTGGTTGCTTGCCTCCCGCCGCGAGGTGCTCCCCAATCGCTGGCATCGGGCCGGGGTTGGGCTGGCGGGGTTTCTCGTGCCTGCGGTGTTGATCACCGGCCCCTGGTACGTCCGCAACGTCGTGCTGGATGGCTGGGAGAACGTGCTCCCGGTTGCCGGGCTGTATCACATCCGGGCCGATGGGGCCGGGTGGTTGGGCATCTTGCCACCGCTGTCCAGGCCGGGCGACTTCGGCCCCGCGCTGAGGTGGCTCTACGCGCTGGGATGGGTTGCCGGTCTGGCGAGCGCCGCCCGGCAGGGCTGGCAGGCCCTCCGCGGCGAGTCGACGGGGCCACCCGCCGATCTGATCTTTTCAGCGCTGGCCGTTCCCTACTGGCTGGCCTGGTGGGTGAAATTCTCGTATGACGGGCGCTTTCTTGTGTTGATTCTGCCCCTGATCGCGCTCTGGACGGCCCGCCTGCTCCGGTGGGTCATCGGCTGGATCGGCGAGCACACGAACTTCCCACGCCTGCTGTGGCAGGTTGGTGGGGGCCTTCTGCTGGCCGGCCTTGTGATCTGGGGCGCGCGCGACCGCCTCGGCGGTGTCTACAACGCTGTGACCCGGCCCTTCGCTTCGGATGCGGAGCGGCTGCTCCACGCCAAGGGCAGCCTGTACGATCTGGTGCTGTACATCCGGGAAAACTTCGATCCGCAGCAGGATCGCCTGCTCCTGATGGACGGGCGCATGGTCTACTATCTGAGCGACTACAACATCAGCTCATTTTACCCCCTCACGCTGGCCGAGTTGGAGGGCTACGATTATCTGGTGCACTCCTCATCGATTTACTCGGTTTACAATAAGCGCCTGGGATGGGCAGACAGTGAGTTTTACCGCTATTCTCAGGACCCCCTGATCTTCGAACCGGTGTACGTCAGCGAGGGGGTGCACGTCATGCGCATCCTGCGTACCGACATTCCAACGCGTGAAGAATACGAGGTGTACCGCCAGCGGCGAAGACAGCAAAAGGAGAAGCGCTGACCGCCATGCGTATCGCCGTCGTGCAGGAAACCGACTGGGTGCGGCGCGGCCCGCACCAGCAGCATCATCTCTTTGAGCGGCTCTCGCAGCGCGGCCACGAGATCACCGTGCTCGATTATCCCATCCTGCGCCCCCACTGGCCGCGCGAGCCGTTCTACGTGCCCCGCCGCGAGCAGGCTAACGTGGCCCGCATCTACCAGGGCGCGCACATCCGCCTGATCACCCCCGCGACGCTCGGCCTGCGCCCACTCGCCCGCCCTAGCTCGATGCTGTCCCACCGGCTGGCACTGTTCCGTCTGATTGCCCGGTCGCGCCCCGACGTGATCGTCTCCTACGCACTCAGCACCGGCCTGCCCGCGCTGCGTCTGGCGCGTCGGCACGGTATCCCATACGTCTTCCACGTCATCGACGCCCTGCACGCGATTGTACCCGTCAAGGCCCTGTGGCCCGTCGCCCACGCCGTCGAGCGGCGTCTGTTCCGCGCCGCCGACGAGGTGGTGCTGATCAACGAGCACCTGCGCGACTACGCTATCAGCATGGGCGCTGCGCCGGAGCGCGCCCGCGTCCTTCGAACCGGCGTTGACCTGGAGCGTTTTACGCCCGCTCAGGACGCCTCGACGACCCGCGCCGACCTGGGACTCAGGCCCGGCGACACCGTTCTGTTCTTTATGGGCTGGATCTACGACTTCTCCGGCGTGCGTCAGGTCGCCGAGAGCCTCTCCGGCGCGCCCCCTGGCGTGCGCCTGCTCGTCGTCGGCGACGGCGACGACTACCCCGCCCTGTGCCGGATGCGCGACTCCGCCCTGGGCGACCGGCTGGTGCTCACCGGGCGTGTGCCCTACCAACGTATTCCGGCCCTGCTGGCCGCCGCCGACATCTGCCTGCTGCCCTTCCGCACCGTCCCGGCGACCGAGCACATCGTTCCCATCAAGCTGTACGAGTACATGGCAGGCGGCAAGCCCGTTATCGCCGCGCCCCTGCCGGGCGTGCGCCGCGACGTGGGCGACGACAACGGCGTTGTCTATGCCCCGGCGGAAGAGCAGGTCGCGACGGCGCTCGACATCCGTGACCGGGCCGCCGAGCTGGGGCGGCGGGCGCGGGCCTTCGTCGAGGCACACTGCGACTGGAAGACCGCCACCGACGACTTCGAGGCGCTGCTTCTGTGCCACGTGGAGGGCTGCGCATGACGATCGGCATGAGCCTTGCGACGTTGCTGCTCCTGCTTGTGTTCGGCGCGCTGGTCTGCTGGCCGGGCTGGCTTCTTTACCGCGTCTGGCTGCGCCGCCTGGGATTGTCGTGGCGCATCGGCATGGGCCTCGTTCTGGCACTGCTGAGCATCCTGTTCGGCGATCTGTCCGCTCTCTTCGGCTACAGTCTCGCCCTGGCACTGGGGATCGTTGCCCTGGTGGTGGTCGGGACGTTCCTCTGGTGGCTGGCGGCCTATCTACACCGCCGCGCGCACGCTGAGGGGAGGCTCCCGCCAAAGCAGCGTGTGGATTGGACGGGCGTCCTGTTTCACCTCTTTCTGCTGGGCTTCTACCTGGCCCCGGCCTTTGTGCTGTACCTCCCCTTCGACACCGACGCCCAGGGTTTCGGCTATCTGGCGCTGATGGTCCGCGAAGGCGGCACCATCGACACGCTTGCGCCCTGGCAGCCGGACGTGCACTACCTCTACTCCCCGGCTGTGTTTGTCTGGTGGGCCTTCCTCTCCGACCTGCTCACCCTGCCGCTCCACCAGGTAATGCTGCCCTCCGCGCACCTGGTGGCCGGGCTGCTCGCCCTGCTCAGCATCGACCTGGGCCAGGCGCTCGCACCGGGCAGGCCGCGCATGCGCTGGCTGCTGCCTTTGATGATCGTGGCCGGGTTGGGATTGTTCCTCACCCTGATGGACTCGGCCTACACCTCTGTGATGGGCTTCCTGTTTGTGACGCTGTTCCTGGCGCTGGCCTTCCACGCCCTCCGCGAGAACAGCCTGCCGGTTGCTTTGCTGGCCTCAGTGGCGCTGGCCGCCGTTGCCCTGACGCACCCCGACACCATCATCATCCTGCTGCTGGGCTACGTGCCTTTCTACGCTACCTTCTGGCTGAGCCGCAGCCAGCACCGCGCCCGCTCAACCTGGCTGCGCCTGTTCGTGCTGATCCCGGCCGTCGGCGTCGCGCTGACCGTGCCCTGGCTGGCGCGCGTCTGGCCGCTCTTTTTCGAGGAGCACGTCGTCTCGCCCTTCGTGCTCAGTTTGCGCCACGTCCGGCAACTGGTGCTCTTCCAGGGTGTGCTCGTGCCCCTGCTGGCGCTGGCCGGGGCCGTGATCGCCGCCCGCCGCCGCTGGCTGGCCGACGTGTTGATGCTCACCTGGCTGGTCTTCATCATCGATTTTTCGCTGTTCGGCCTGCTCGATAAGGCCCTCAGCCCGATTGGCCTCAACGTGATGCGCTATGCCTATCCTTTCAGCATCGCCTGGCACGGCCCAATCCTCGTCTACGCCTACCTGGCCGCCCTGGCCGTCGATCACCTGCTGGAGTGGAAACCTCTCAAGCTCTCGCCCCCTCTGCTGAACGGCACACTTGGCGCTGCCCTGCTGCTGATGCTGCTGGCTGTGCTTCTGCAGGGTCCCATTCTCTCTGCCAGCTACCCGGTCGCCAACCTCTCTGGGGCTTTCTCGTCCCGCGCCGACCTGGCGGCGATGGCCTACCTGCGCACGGAAGCGCCCCCCGACGCGCTGGTGCTCAACTATCCCGGCCCTCACGAGGCTCATTGGCTGCCCGTGATCGCCGAGCGGGAGAGCGTGTACTTCCGCGAGCAGCCCTTTTTCTCCGGCGCGGAGCCGTATTACGAGCGCGCCGGGGCGCTGTCCGGTGTCTACTTCGATCTCGCCCAACCGGGCGCGCGTGAGGCGCTGCGCTCCTACGGCGTGACGTACGTCGTCATCCCCCAGATCGTCACCCAGCCGGATACCTTTGGCGATGTGCACGCCATGATGCGCTGGCGCTGGCCTGGAGAGACGCTGCACCCTCTCGCTGCATCGCCCGGCGATATCGACTGGTTGGAGCTGGTCTTCGAGCAGGACGGCGCGCGTGTTTACCGCGTGCTGCCGTCTGACTGATGGGATGAGGCCGCAATGAGTTCATCCATCCCCGACCGCCTGCGCATCCTGCACATTATCCCCTACTTCAACCCGGCCTGGGCCTACGGGGGATCGGTGCGCGTCGCTTCCGAGCTGGCTGCGCACCTCGCCTCTCGCGGTCACGAGGTGACCGTCTACACCACCGACGCGCTCGACGCCCGCCGCCGCCTCCCGCCCGGCGAGCATCTGGTCGACGGCGTCCGGGTGTATCGTTTCCCCAATCTGAGCAACGCCCTCGCCTGGGATCGCCTGTTCATGCCCCTGACTTTCGGCTGGGGGCTGGCTCGCCGGATGCGCCGCTTCGACGTGGCTCACCTGCACGAATATCGCAGCCTGCAAAACGCCTTCGCCCTGCCTGCCCTACGGCGCTGTAGGCTGCCCTACGTCGTCATGCCACACGGGGGTCTCCCCGCCGAACTGCGGCGAACCGGTATCAAGCGCATCTACGACGCCCTCTACGGCCACCGTCTGCTTGAGGGCGCAGCCCGTCTGCACGCTCTGACCGGGATGGAGCGCGACCAGTACCTCGCACTGGGGCTGCCCGGCGAGCGAATCGCCGTCATTCCCAACGGGGTCGACGTGTCCGCCTTCGAGGTCAAGGCCGACATGCCCGGCTTCAAGCGCCGCCACCACATCCCCGAAGGGCGGCCCATCGTCGGCTACCTGGGCCGTCTCAGCCACATCAAGGGGCTGGACTTCCTGGTTGACGCCTTCGCCGATGTGCTGCGGCAGAAACCGGATGCGATCCTGGTGCTGGCCGGGCCGGACGACGGCGCACGGGCTGCTCTCCAGGCCCAGGTCGACCGGCTCGGCATCGCGGGCGCGGTGCGCTTCACCGGCTATATCGGCGACGTGGAGACTAAGGCCGCCGCTTATCGCGCTTTTGGCGTATATGTGTTACCTTCACGCTACGAGAACCAACCCACCACTATGCTCGAAGCGCTCCTGAACCGGACGCCCGGCATCCTGACCGACCGCTGTGGCATGGCCGGGATCATGGGGGACGCAAACGTGGCGCGTGTGGTATCGTTTGGTAAGCAGGCTGAGTTGGCTGCCGCCATCGTCGACCTGCTCGATCACCCCCAGGCAGCCGGGGCGCAGGCCGGACGCGGTCGGGACTACGTGGTCGAGCGTTTCAACTGGGACACGCTGACCGGTCGCTGGATCGATCTGTATCGTGCCTGCGTGGCGGAATCGCGATGAAGGGCCGACTGTTGACCCGCTCATGCGAAGAGATCGTCTGGCTACCAGAAGGTTGAGAGAGATTGCCCTGAAGATGTGGAATGCCTTCGTAGAAGAGGCTATGCCAGCATGACGCAGCCGTTGTCCAGTCTAACGGCAGGTACCGGCATGAATCAACTCCTAGAAGCCAGGGATAACCTCAACGCGGCAATAGCTGCATATACTGAGTTCTATCCGAGGGTTCGCCATCCCTCTTACCGGCACCTTCAGCACAGCCTGGCGCAGTTCGTTCGGGCGCTCCGGACGGTCCAGGCGAATGTGCCATCCACTTCTGACCCTGATCGGGTAGAGCAGGCGCTTGCCATTCAGGACTATCCGGTTTTCATTGGGGGGACCGGTAAATCCGGTACGACCCTGCTTCGCCACTTGCTCGATGGGCATCCGCAATTGATGGTGTTCCCTCCGGAAGGAACACTGTTCGTGCTCTTGCAGAGGTGGTCGGAGCTGTCCTATGAAGAGCGGCGCGATGGTGTACTGAACAAGAGCCTGGAGCGACTGGTTGCGTATAACCTCGGTGGTGGCCCCAACTGGTTGTTGAGCGCCGGTCACAGCGATGTCCGGCCCTACCTGAACCTGGTGGCCGCTTACCGGCAGCGCCTCGAGCAACTACCGCGCGCCGATGCCAGCCTGGTCAGGGCAATGATCCATGCCTACTCTGTGACCAGGCACGTACCCACCGGGAAAACTCAACCGGTGGTGCGCTGGGTCGAGAAGACGCCCGCCAATGTTTACTACGTTGAACAGATACTCGCCACATTCCCAAAGGCCAAGTTCATCTTTTGCATTCGTGATCCGCGTGGCATCACGGCTTCGACCAAGTTTCGTTATCTGAAGAAGTACGGCAGTTTTGACTTCCAGGGAACGGTTGAAGAGATCTGCAGGGTGTGGGATCTGATGAGCAGGGCGGCGAAGCAGCACGGCCCGGATGTCTGCCTCACCGTCCGGTACGAGGACGCTGCACAGGACACCACCGAGGTGATGGAGCGTGTGGCCGGATTCCTGGGTGTCCGGTTCGACGAGGCCATGCTCAGGCCTACCGTTGCCGGTCTACCCGCCTCACCGAACACCGGCTACGAACAGGGCTCCCCCCAGGCTGGTTTGTTTTCCACCTCGGTCGACCGCTGGAAGTCGGCTCTCACGCAGGCTGAGATTGACTACATAAGCAGCTATCTTCACCCCTATATGCGCCGCTTCAATTATGATCCCGCCCGGGCCTCCTGGATGAGTTACCTGCGGGCGGCCCTACAGCTCAAGCGCGCTTATCGCGCCGAGAATCTGAACTTTTCACTCTCGCGTGCTTTGAAGACATGGGGGTGGAGATGATCGGCGGATCTTGAGTGTCTGATCGGTGCGCCAGACGTGGTCTAGTAAGGAGCATTTGAATATGGTGCCAGGTGGTCATCATCACGAAGATGATGTCAATTATTACGACAAATTGGTCGTTGACGTTAATCGACTTTATGAGGATTATCCGGTCACGGAAAAGACGCCCGGTGCATCAGTCTCAACGATCTATCGCCGCCTGGTTTATGGCAATAAGCTGCTGCCCCTATCGCTGCGCGAGTCGCTGTATCGTCTATTTCATCGCACTGATTTAGATATTGCCTGGTTCATGGACTTCCGGAAGTATTGGTCTCAGGTGTTAGGGGGTCGCCCGCTGTGGGTTGTTGACGATCTACACTTCTTGTGCAGCCATTATCGAATACGTTTCCAGAACTTACAGGGCCCGGATACCGATTCGGCTCAGACGCATCTTGCCGCATGGCAGCAGCCTGGAACGCTATATCTGCTGCTTCATTACGTCAGGAAGCAGACGTTGCACACTCAATTACCGGTGTTGAATGCAACCAGGTGGTTAGGTCGTAGACCAAAAGCCTTTCTTGAGTTTGGGTGTTCGCTGGCTCCTTTAACCTGGCTTTATTTCACCTTCGTTGATCCCCTGCGGCGGACGACGGCCTACATTGCCGATATTGAGACGCTGCCGTTCCATTACGGGGCCTTTCGATTAAGGACGTATCCGAATGTCATCCCTATCCCGCTGAAGGTGGAAGACGACCTGCTGCTGGGGCTGGATGCCAGAGTTGATGTAATCTTCTGCATCGAGGTTTATGAGCACCTTAACCATCCACTCAAGACAACGCAGATTTTCCACGAGTTACTTAACCCCGGCGGACTTCTGATCTTTGATTATATCTGTAGTCATGGGCGTGGCCTGGACAGTGTACAAGGGGTATCCGAACGCTCTGACGTGCTGGACTTTATTCAGCAGCACTTCACGATTCGACAAGGGGCAATAGATAGGGATAACTCGATGGGTCTGACCGTTGCCCAAAAACGATAATCGGCAGATTGCAATGATCGAATGTGGTTCATCCCCTGTCGCGCCTCACCGCGCGTGTGAGGCAGGCGGTAAGCCGCCGCCTGTCGCGCCGGTCACGGTGAGGTGGAGGTAATCCCGGTCTATGTGTGGTATCGCAGGTATCGTTAGTATGGGCGACGCGCCCCCGGTCGATGAGCGGCTGGTGCGGCGCATGGCCGACGTGATCGCCCATCGCGGGCCGGACGACGCGGGCATCTACGTCTCACCCGACGGACGGGCTGCCCTTGCCAACCGGCGGCTGGCCATCATCGACCTCTCACCTGCCGGGCACCAGCCCATGTCCGTCGCCGACGGCACGCTGTGGATCGTCCACAACGGCGAGGTCTATAACTTCGCCGATCACCGCCCTGCCCTCGAAGCCGGGGGACACGTCTTCCACTCCAGCAGCGACACCGAGGTCATCCTGCGTCTCTACCAGGAGCACGGCCCATCCACGCTCGATAAGCTGCGCGGCATGTTTGCCTTCGCCATCTGGGATGCGCGCAAAAACGAGCTTTTCCTGGCCCGCGACCGGATCGGCATCAAGCCGCTGTACTACACCTTCGCCGCCGGGCAGTTCATTTTCGCCTCGGAGATCAAGGCCATCCTCCAGCACCCCGCCGTCCCACGCGCGGTGGACGAGAAAGCGCTCTACCACTTCCTCTCCTTCCTGACCACGCCCGCCCCCACGACCCTCTTCAAGGGCATCTACAAGCTTCCGCCGGGACACCACGCCACGCTGAACGCCGACGGCGACCTGCGCATCGTTGAGTACTGGGACATCTTCGACGACGCCCAACCGCACCCCGGCTGGACGCCCCAACAGTACGGCGAGGCGCTGGTCGCCGAGCTGCGTGAGTCGATCCGGCTGCGTATGGTCAGCGACGTGCCCTTCGGCGTGTTTCTCAGCGGCGGCATCGATTCCAGCGCCAACGTCGCCTTGATGGCCGAACAGATGGATCGCCCCGTGCAGACCTTCAGCATCGGCTACGCCGGGCAGGAGCGCTACAACGAGTTCCGGCACGCCCGGTTCGCCGCCGGGCATTTTGGGGCCGATCACCACGAGGTCGTGATCGACGAGGACGACCTGGTTAATTTCCTGCCGGGGCTGGTCTACCACCAGGACGAGCCAATCGCCGACCCGGTGTGCGTCCCCATCTACTACGTCTCAAAGCTGGCCCGCGAGTCGGGCACCATTGTCATCCAGGTCGGCGAGGGGGCCGACGAGTTATTCGCCGGGTACACCCACTGGCTGGACATCCTGCGCCTCTATCACGGCGCATGGCGGGCCTTTACACGGATGCCCACCTCTTTCCGACGGCTGGCGC
The DNA here is from genome assembly GCA_964603985.1 of uncultured Anaerolineae bacterium. Lineage (GTDB taxonomy): Bacteria > Chloroflexota > Anaerolineae > Aggregatilineales > UBA3940 > CAZRXG01. The sequence continues at coordinate 36,862 of CAZRXG010000022.1, forward strand.
TGTCCGCCGCGCCGCTGAGCCGCGACTCGATCCGCTACGAGTTCATCCGCCGCGCGACGTTCGGCGAGGAGTTATTCTGGGGCGGCGCGGAGGCCTTCGGCGAGGCGCGCAAAAACCGCCTGATCAGTGCCGGGCTGCGCGCGCGCCTCGACGGTCTCTCCTCGTGGGAGGTGATCCGGCCCTACCGCCAACGCTTCGAGGAGCGCAGCCGGGACACGACCGCCGACGGCGTGGGCGACTACGTCAACTGGATGGCCTATCTCGACCTGCGCCTGCGCCTGCCGGAACTGCTGCTGATGCGCGTCGATAAGATGTCGATGGCCACCAGCATCGAGTCGCGCGTTCCCTTCCTCGATCACGTCTTCGTCGGTCTGGCAATGTGCATCCCGGAGTGCGCCAAGCTCGACGGGCGCACGACCAAGTCCCTCTTCAAGCGGGCCATGCGCGGTATTCTCCCCGACGAGATCATCGACCGTCCCAAGCAGGGCTTCGCCGTGCCGGTTGACGAGTGGCTGCGAACCCGCCTGGGCGGCGTCATGCGTCGCAAGCTGGCCGACTTCGCGGCCCGCACCGACTATTTCAACCCGGCTGCCGTCAGCGCCATGATCGAGCGCAACGACTACCTGACCTGGTACCTGCTCAACTTCGCGCTGTGGCACGAACTGTGGATCGAGGGCCGCGTGGCGGACGGTGTGCCCTCGCTGGCAGCGCTGGGGCTGGCAGAGGAGTAAGAAAGGGATTTTGAGGAGTTGTCCGGTTCCACTTCAAACAGGTCACCCAGAACCACCGACCACCCCGTCACGCGCATACCGGCCCCCTCCAGGCGGCGCCATTCGCTGCCTGCCTGGGTTTTCGCCGCCGTTCTGATCGTTCTCCTGCTGATCGGGCTGCTCATGCTGCTCGGGAGGCAGCGCGAAGAGGAGCCTCCCCACCGCGAGATCCCCCTCGCCCAGATCGAGGTGGTGACGGCCACCTGGGAGCCGACTCCCGTCCTGCCGCTTGAGTACATCCTGGCGCTGTCGGCCACGCCCCCCTACACCCCCACTCACGTCCTGGGCGGCGAAGCACCTGCCTTTGCCTCCGCGACGCCTGCCTTCAGCCTGGCGACCAGCCGCATCGTCTTCGTCTGCTACCAGGACGACTCTGATGAGATCTGCTCGATGAACGCCGACGGCTCCGACCTCCGGCGGCTGACCTACCAGCCGGGCACCGACTGGTATCCCTCCTTCTCGCCCGACATGGCAACCATCGTCTTTTCGTCGCAGCATGGTGGTGGCCGGTTCGACATCTACCTCATGAACGTCGACGGCAGCAACGTCCGCCGCCTGACCAGCGATCACGGCGATAACTACGCCCCCTCCTTCTCCCCCGACGGAAACTGGCTCGTCTTCACCTCCGAGTACGGCGAGGAGGGTGACCAGAACATCTGGCTGATGGCGGCAGACGGCTCCTACCTGACCCAGCTCACCTTCCACCCTGCCGACGACATCGATCCCATGTGGTCGCCCGACGGGCGGCAGATCTCCTTTGCCTCCAACCGGGACGGCACTACCGAGTTGTTCGTGATGAACGCCGACGGCACCAACGTCCGCCAGGTCACGTCCGGCGTGAACATCGGCGGGCGCAACGACTGGTCGCCCGATGGCCGCTTCCTGACCTTTTACGCCGGGCCGCCCGGTGATAAGAACATCTACCTGGTCGAGTTCGCCTGTGCCGCCATCGAGGGCGGCTGCGGCCCCGACCGGCTGCGCCAGCTCACCGACGGCGGCAACAACAAGGGGCCGTCTTTCTCCCCTGACGGCCAATGGATCGCCTACGCCTCTTCACTTGGCGGCGACAACGAGATTTTCATCGTCCGGGTGGACGGCTCCGAGGTGCGGCAGCTTACCTTCAACCTGAGCGCCGACTGGCAGCCCCGCTGGCGGCCCTGATCGACTTTCAGAAGACGGGGGCGTCCTCAGGCTCCTCACCGGTCATCGCCTCAAGCAGCCTGATCGTCAGCTTCTTCGTATCTGCCCCCACCTCGCCCACCGGCCCGACGCAGGCCGGGCAGCCTTCCGCGCAGCGGCAGTCGCGCACCATCTCAAGCGCGCTCGACAACAACTCGTCGTGCAGGTCGTACAGCCGGTCCGATAAGCCCAATCCCCCCGGCGCGTGGTCGTAAACCGTGATGGTCGGCGCTTTGCTGTACGCCGAACGCTGCTCCGCCACCACGCCAATGTCGTTCGGCGAGCACATCAGGAAGAGCGTGGCCAGGTTGTGCAGGGCGTTCGCCAGCCCGCCCAACGCGCTGCGCGTGCTGCGCGCGCTCTCGACCGCCCGGTGGCAGGCCCGACACAGCGTGACCAGGTTCTCCAGCCGGTTGGCCTCCACGTAAGCGTCGTTCTCGCCCGGAATGTAGCCAAAATCGCGGAAAGGTTGCACGTGGTGCACGTCGTGCTGCCGGTCCGACCGCTCCGGCGCGCCGCAGCGTGTACAGCAGTAGCCATCGCGGGCGCGTGCCCGGTCGCGCTGCTCGGCCCAGTTGGGGCCGTAATCGTTGGGGCGGAGCAGCACGTTCTCCGCCTCAAGCTGCGCGGTCAGGTCGGGCGTCAACGCGACCCAGTACGCCGTCGTCTCGAACTGCTGCGGCGGCAGGTCAATCTCCCCGAACCCCAGCGTCTCGTGCGTGTAGCGCCGGATGATGCGGTAGCCTGCCGCCTGGTGCGTCACCAACACCCGCCCGTAAGCCTTGACGCAGTCCCCTGTCAGCGCCGACTCGTGCTCCTCCTCGACCTGCACGCTCGTTATTGAGCTTGCACGGGTGTAATAATCAACCTCGGTGCGCCGGGCGTGCGCAACCCCGTCCGCCCAGTCCAGCGCCTCGATCACGAACTGCTCCCCCTCGTGCAGGTAAACCGCCCCCTCGTAGACCAGGATCGGCGCGCTGGGCCGGTCTACCTCACCGATCACGACCGGCTTCTCCCCGGAGCGATCCTGTACCACCACCGTGTCACTCGTGCCGGTGCGCAGGTTCACATCCCCGGCGGGGTACACGTCGGATACCCAGTGAAAGCTCCCTCGGCTGGCGTGAATCTCGCCGCCCCCCTCGGCCAGCAGCGCCAGCACGGCTTCGGCATCCTCAAACGCCCCGAACGATTCTCCCGCCTCAAACGGCAGCTCGTACACCGCGCACCGCAGGTGATCGACCAGCATAGCCAGGTTGTCCGGGTTGATCAGCGCGTGCTCCGGCGGGCGTTCGAACAGGTAGCGCGGGTGGGCCACGATGTACTGGTCGAGCGGCGCGCCGGAGGCGACCAGCACCCCCACCGACACGTCTGCCCGCCGCCCGGCCCGCCCGAACTGCTGCCACGTGCTGGCAATCGTGCCCGGATACCCGGCCAGCACCGCCGCGCCCAGCGCCCCGATGTCCACCCCCAACTCAAGCGCATTCGTCGCCACGACGCCCTGCACCGCCCCGCTCCGCAGCCCCCGCTCGATCTCCCGCCGTTCCAGCGGCAGGTAGCCGCCCCGGTAGCCGCGCACGCTGGCCGGGTCGCCTCCCGCCCCCTCGACCTCGTCGCGGATGTACCCCAGCAGCACCTCGGTCGTCAGCCGGGCGCGGGCGAAAACGATTGTCTGCACCTCCGCTGCCAGGAAGCGCCCCGCGAGCGCCCGTGCCTCCAGCGTGTAGCTGCGCCTCAGCCCCAGGTGCTCGTCAATCGTTGGTGGGTTATACAGGATGATGTGCTTCTCACCCTGCGGCGCGCCGTCCTCATCGATCAGCGTCACCGGCGCTTCGATCAGCCGCTCTGCCAGTTCAGCCGGGTTGGCAATGGTAGCGCTGGCGCAGACGAAGGTCGGCTGGCTGCCATAAAAGCGGCACACGCGCCGCAGCCGCCGGATCACGTTTGCCATGTGGCTGCCGAAGATGCCCCGGTAGGTGTGCAGTTCGTCCAGCACCACCAACTGTAGATTCTCGAAAAAGTCCACCCAACGCGGGTGGTAGGGCAGGATGCCGACATGCAGCATATCCGGGTTCGAGATGACGGCGCCCCCCGCCCGCCGGATGCGCGCCCGCTGGCCGGACGGCGTGTCACCGTCGTATACGTTGACCGCCACCGGAGCCGCCACCGGCGGCTCCGGCTCCAGCGCGGCCAGGATCTCGCCCAGCGCCGCGGCCTGATCCTGCGCCAGCGCCTTTGTCGGGAACAGGTACAGGGCCGTCGCGCGTGGATCTTGCAGCATCAGGTGCAGCGTCGGCAGGTGATAGGCCAGCGACTTGCCCGACGCTGTACCCGTCACCAGCGCGACGTTCTGCCCGCTCAGCGCCGCCTCGACGGCCTGCGCCTGGTGCGTGTAAAGCGGCGATAGCCCCAGGCGGCGCACCACGTCGATCAGGCGCCGGTCGAGCGCGGCGGGGAACTCGGCATAGCGGGCAGCGCGTGCGGGCAGCCGCTCCCACGCCGCGACGTTCTCCACAAAGCGCCGGTCCATGCGTAGCCGGTCGAGCAGGGTTGTCATGTCCATACCGGGGAGTATGCCAGCCAGAACGGATGTTTGCAAGGACAGCTTCGCACCAAATCGCTATAATTGCCCCCCATGACCGCCCCTCTGCATGTTGCATTGAACGCCCACCTGCTCTCAGGCGAGGCGTCCTACCGTAGCGCCGGGATTCACGGGTACCTGTTCAACACACTGGCCCACCTCCCCGACGTTGACCCCGGCATTGCCTACACCGTCTTTGTCGGTGCGGGCCAGCTTCCTGAGCGTGCAGAGTGGGCCGTGCGCCGCTCCCGCCTCCCGACGCGCAGCCCGGTGCTGCGCATCCTGTGGGAGCAGGCGTGCGCGCCGCTTGAGCTTGCCGGGGTGCGCCCCGACCTGCTGCACGGCATGGGCTTCGCCGTTCCTCTGCTGTGGCCCGGCCCCTCCGTCGTCACCATCTTCGACCTGAGCTTTCTGCGCTTCCCGGAGTATCTTGGCGCTGGCCGCCGCCTCTATCTGCGGCTGATCACCCGCCTCTCGACCCGCCGCGCCCGCCGCGTGATCGCCATCTCCGAGAGCGGCAAAGCCGAGATCGGCGCTCTGCTGGGCGTGCCCGATTCGCAGATCGACGTGGCCGTGCCCGGTGTGCGCCCCGATTTTCGCCCTCTGCCCCCCGACCGGGTCTCCGACACCCGGCGGCGGCTCCAACTGCCGGAGCGCTACATCCTCTACGTTGGCACGCTGGAGCCGCGCAAAAACCTCGCGACGCTGCTGCGCGCCTACGCCCGCCTGCCCAGGCGCGGCGCGGTGAAGCTGGTGCTCGTCGGCAGCAGGGGCTGGCAGGCCGGGACCATCTTCGCTCTGATCGAGGAACTGGGCCTGGCTCAGGACGTTATCACACCGGGTTACGTTACGGGCGAGAACCTTCCGATGTGGTACAATCCTGCGGAAGTGTTTGTTTACCCATCTGTCTACGAAGGCTTTGGGCTGCCTTTGCTGGAAGCGATGGCCTGCGGTGTCCCCGTGATCGCGTCAGACACCACTTCCCTACCGGAGGCCGTCGGCCCCGGTGGGCTACTGCTTCCACCGACGGACGTGGATGCCTGGGCCGGGGCCTTGTCGAATCTGCTTGACGACCCCACAGCCCGCGCCGCGCAGGCGGAACGTGGCCTGAAGTGGACAGCGGGATTCACCTGGGAGAATACTGCCCGGCAGACAGCGGCCGCCTACCGCAAGGCTCTGCCCGGTTTTGGAACATGAGGGAATTCATGTCACGCAAACAGGCTGCGAGCGTCGCAGTCCTTGCTCTGGACATTGTCCTCATCAATCTGGCTTTTTGGTTTGCGTACGTCATACGCTATCAGCTTGGATTCCCCTATCGGGTTGATCAACGTTTCTACGCACCTTTTTCGACTTTTATCCCCTTCGCTGCTCTTCTGACGCTCCTGTGTCTGATCGCTTACCGCATTGACGGGCTGTACGAGCGTCGCCGGGGCTGGCGTCTGTTCGACGACATTTACCGCCTGTCCAACGACACGATGACCAGCATCGTCATCATCATGGCTATCACTTTCTTCGTGCAGCCGTTGTACTACTCACGTGGTATGCTGCTGCTTGCGGGTGTCATTGTCGTTGCCCTCCTGGGGACGGCCCGCATCGCCCGGTACCTGATTGAGGCCGGGTTGAGGCGGCGTGGGATCGGCGTCGAGCGCGTCCTGATCGTGGGGGCCGGCGAAGTCGGGCGCGCCGTCATGCGCAGCATCCTGGCCGACCCATCGCTGGGCTACCAGATCGTCGGCTACGTCGACGACGACCCCTCGAAGGGCCAGAGTGAGCTGGGCCGAATCAAGGGTCTGGGCGACGTGGAGCGCATCAGGCAGATCATCCCCGCCCAGAACATCGCCGAGGTGATCGTCACCCTACCCTGGATGTACCATCGCAAGATCATGCAGATCGTCGAGGAGTGCGAGCGCGAGAACGTGCGTGTACGCGTCGTGCCCGACGTGTTCCAGCAGCGCATGCACCGCCTCGACCTGGAGAGCCTGAACGGCATCCCCCTTATCGGGCTGGGCCCGACCAGGATGAGTTCGGGCGCTATGCTGATCAAGCGCATGATGGATCTCTCCCTCACCATCCTGGCTCTGCCCTTGCTGGCCGTCGTGTATGTGGGCCTGGCCATCGCCATCAAACTCGACTCGCCGGGGCCTGTGATCTTCACCCAGCAGCGCGTTGGCCGGAATGGCCGGGAATTTGACGTATACAAGTTCCGCTCCATGGTCGAGGGCGCTGAGGAGATGCAGGCTGAGTTGACCGACCTCAACGAAGCCGACGGCCCCCTCTTCAAGATCAAGAGCGGCGAGGGCGACCCGCGCGTGACCCGTGTCGGGCGTTTTATTCGCCGCAACAGCATCGACGAGCTGCCGCAACTGATCAACGTCCTGCGCGGTGAGATGAGCTGGATCGGGCCGCGCCCCGGTACACCGGAGGAGGTTGTCCAGTACAAATCCTGGCAGCGCAAACGCCTCAGCGTCAAGCCTGGCATGACCGGCCTGTGGCAGGTCAGCGGGCGCAGCGAAATTCCCTTTGACGAAATGTGCCTGCTTGACATCTTTTACATCGAGAACTGGTCGTTGGACCTGGATATTCGGATTCTGTTACGCACGATCCCGCGTGTCCTGTTTGCCAGTGGAGCTTATTAATATGCGCCCCTTTCCATTATTTTCGCCTTCGCCGTCCGCCTCGTCTGCTTCATCGCTAGACCTTGTGTTTCGCGAGGACGAGCAAGCCGCGCTGACCCGCTTTCTACAGGCATTGGTGCGTACGCCAAGTCCCTCAACTCAGGAGGGTGATGTGGCGCAACTGGTTCAGGCGGAGCTGCATGCTGTAGGCGTCGAGGACGTGTCCACCGACCCGGTTGGCAACGTCATCGCGCGCCTGGGGGACGGCGACGGCCCGACGCTCCTGTACGACGCTCACATGGACACCGTCGTTGCCACCGACGCTGAATGGCCCTATGACCCGTATGCCGCTCAGATCGTGGACGGCGTTCTGTACGGTCTGGGGGCCTGTGACATGAAAGGCTCCCTCGCAGCGATGGTCTACGCTGCCGGGCGGCTGGTCGAGGCCCAGATTCCCCTGCACGGCAACCTGGTTCTGGCCTTCGTTGTGCAGGAAGAGCCGTGCGAGGGCTGTGCGCTCAAAGCGCTGGCCGAAGAAAGCGGCATCCGGCCCGATTGGGTGCTCCTCGGCGAGCCGAGCGACCTGGATGTGATGTGCGGCCATCGCGGGCGTGTGCTCTTCAAGGTAACTACGCGTGGCAAGAGCAGCCACTCGTCCAGCCCTGAACTGGGGGAGAACGCCATCACGGCAGCAGCGCGCCTGATCTTCGGCATCGACCTGCTCGCCGCCGACCTGGGGACTGATCCTTTCCTGGGGCCGGGCACGATTGCCGTTACCCATATCGAGAGCAGGGCCGCCAGCACCAACGCCATCCCCGACGCTTGCGTTTTTTACGTGGATCGACGCCTGACGCTGGGCGAGACGCCCACCCGCGCCCAGGCACAGATCGAGGCCGTCATTGAACGCGAGGGGCCTGAAGCACAGGTTGAGGTCATTGAGTATCAGGCAACATCGTACACCGGCTACCAGATCCGGGCGCGCGAGGCGTTCAACGCCTGGGCGCTGGAGGAAGGCCACCCGCTGGTGCAGGCGACCGGTGCGGCTGCCCAGGCTGTGCTGGGGCGTGCCCCTCGCCTGGGCCACTGGAGCTTCTCGACCGACGGCGTTTACAGCATGGCCGAAGCTACCATCCCAACCGTCGGCTTTGGGCCGGGCGATCCCAGGTACGTCCACACCTGTCAGGAGCACGTCCGCCTTGATGACGTGGCGCGGGCCGCTCAGGTTTATGCGCTGCTCGCCGCCATGTTGCTGGGCGAAGCGTAGTGTTTTGCGTCCGCATTCATAATGTCGATGGTCATACGACAGCTTAAATGCGACCGTAGGGCACGTCCTGCATCTAACCCATTGAGGGAATCAATGATTGATGGAGTGCAGACATGACCCTGTTAGATGATAAAACCCGCGAGGGCGTTGTAACACTGCTTTCCGATCTGGCTGACCCGGTCCGGGTACTGGTGTTTACGCAGACGTCCGATTGTCAGTTCTGCGACGAAACCCGCCAGCTCGTCGAAGAGGTCTCCGACCTGTCCGACCTGATCACGCTCGATGTCTTCGACGCCGCCCAGGATGCCGACCAGGTCGAGGCCTACGGTGTTGATAAGTTCCCGGCCATCGTCATCCTGGGCGCTGGTGATCGCGACTACGGCGTCCGCTACTACGGCATCCCGTCCGGCTACGAGTTCACCTCGCTGCTGCACGGCCTTCGGGTCGTCTCCGCCGGGCCAGGGGGAACTGGCCTGAGCGAAGAGACGATTACCTACCTGGACGGCCTGGAAACACCGACCCATTTGCAGGTCTTCATCACGCCGACCTGCTCTTATTGCCCGCGCGCGGTCGTGCTCGCCCACGCAATGGCCGTCGCCAGCGACAAAGTCCGGGCTGACATGGTCGAAGCGATGGAGTTCCCTGACCTGGCAAACAGGTACCACGTGATGGGCGTGCCGCGCACCGTCATCAACGAGCGGGAATACGTCGAGGGCGCGGTTCCAGAACCTGTGTTGCTGGCTCAAATCAGGGTGGCCGTTGCCAGGTCCCGGTTGAGTTGAGAAGGCAACTTGTTTTATTCTATGTCCGCATCGTTGGTTGATAGGGGGATGTGAGGATGGCACCTGAAGCTCCGTCTACTGCCAAAGGCCTCGAGGGTGTTGTGATTGCACAAACCCAACTGAGTAGCGTGAACGGCACCATTGGTAAGCTGCAATACTACGGCTACAACATCAAAGACCTGGCGGAAAATGCGCTGTTTGAAGAAGTCGTCTACCTGCTATGGAACCACAAGCTGCCTACGCAGGCTGAACTGGACGGCTTCATGGCCGACCTGGCAGCCGACCGTGTCCTGCCGCCTGAATTGCTGAATGTGATGAAGTATTACCCCAGGGATGCTCATCCGATGGGCGTGTTACGGACGGCGATCTCTACCCTGGGCATTCTTGATCCAGGGGCGGAGGAAACCGGTTCCGGCGGAATTCTGGGCAAGTTTCGCCGTCTGACGTCCATCATGGGCACCATCGTCGCCGCCTGGGAGCGCATCCGCAGCGGCCTGGAGCCGGTTGCGCCGCGCGACGACCTGAGCCTGGCGGCCAACTTCCTCTACATGCTCAGAGATGAAGAGCCTACCGGGACTGAAGTCGACGCTATCAACACCTATCTGGTCATGCTGGCCGATCACGGTATGAACGCCTCGACCTTCTCCGCGCGCGTCACCACCAGCACCCTGTCCGACATCTACTCGGCGATCACTACGGCCATCGGCACGCTCAAAGGGCCTGCGCACGGCGGCGCCGCCCAGAAGGCGATGGAGCAGTTCATGGACATCGGCAGCCCGGACAACGTCGTCCCCTGGTTTGAGGACATGGTGCAGAAGGGCACCCGCATTATGGGCATCGGCCATCGCGTCTACAAGGTGGAAGACCCGCGCGCTACCATCCTGCGCGACCGTGCGCGCGAACTGGCCGAGAGCAGCGGCGATAGGCTCTGGTTCGATATCGCCTGGCAGCTCGAGCAGCAGGCGCGCAGTAACGACTATTTCATCCAGCGCGACCTGTACGCCAACGTTGATTACTATTCGGCGGTGGTGCTGTACCAGGTTGGCATCCCGGTTGACCAGTTCACCTCCCTGTTTGCGATGAGCCGCATTGCCGGGTGGTGTGCCCACATCGGCGAGCAGTGGGCCGACAACCGCCTGATCCGTCCCCGGGCCGAATACGTTGGCCCGCAGGATCAACCCTGGGTTCCGCTTGGGGAGCGCACGTAATCGTCCCCCGTGTCCCGTTTGCTGCCCTCAGACGCCTGTGAGCGAGCATCACAGGCGTTTTTCTTTGCGTTTCCCGCTGGAACGGCTACACTTTGGCAGGAAATCGGGTTTATAACGCTGACAGTACACAGCAGACTGACTACCATGGCACCACTCCCTTCACCCCAACGCCTGACGCCCGCCGATCACCGGCAGGTGGTGGAGTTGTTCCAGCGGACGTCACGCCAGCACCTTCATCTGGACTGGCGCAGTTTGCACCAGTGGCTCCCGCATCCCGACCTGCGTTGCTGGGTGGTGCAGCAGGACGGCGTTGTCAAGTCGCTGCTCGGCGCGACGATCCACGCCGCTCAGGGAGATCCCCCTTCGGCCGTCGCCTGGCTGCGCATGGCGCTGCCTGCGCCGTTTAACGCCCGACCGGCCCTCAATGCGTTATGGGAGGCGCTGTACCACGACCTGCGGTCCGCCGCCGTCGAGCGGGTCGCATTGCTGGCCCTGTCCCCCTGGATCGAACCGGCGGTGGGGAGGTGGGGCTTTGAGCGCACCAATGCCGTCATTTCCATGCGCCGCACCGGCGGGATGATCCCACCGCCGCCGTCCGCGCCGCTGCTCATTCGCGATGCCTCCAACGCCGATCTGGACGTTATTGCCCACATCGACGCACAGGCGTTTGCCCCATTGTGGCGGTACAGTCGCGGGACGCTGTCCGTGGCCTTTTCCCACGCGGCGACCGTCACCGTGCTGGAAGACGACGAGCGCACCCTGGGTTACCAGCTTAGCACCCGCTACGCCGGTAATGGGCACCTGGCGCGTCTGGCGGTCGTCCCTGAGGCACAGGGACGCGGGTTGGGCGGTCTGCTCATCGGCGGGATGGTGCGCTTCTTTGAGGCGCGCGGTGTCAACACCATCACGGTGAATACCCAGGCGGATAACGCATACTCCCGCCATCTGTATGCGCGCCTGGGATTCAAGCTGGTCGATCACAGCGTCGCAGTGTGGACACTGGACCTGTAGATCCGGGAGTGTGGGGGACCATGTGGGGGTGAGACCCCATACCCGGCAGCGTTTATCTCCGGTATAATGCGTGTGTAGGCAGTTTTCTACCTGTTCGGTCTGAGCCGGGTAATCCTGAGTATGTGTTAGCAGTGCCTCGTCGTTGTAACGCCGGGCCACTTATTCCGTTCCATAAGCAGATGCTCCAGAGATCAAAACCTGAACACGACAGCAACGAAGAGGAGATGCTTGTTCGTTGCGCTATCGAAGGTGATGCCGACGCGTTCGGGGTCCTGTATACAAGACATCTGGATGCCATCTACCGATACGTTTACTTCCGCGTCGGCAGTGTGTCGGAGGCTGAGGATCTGACGGAAGAAGTGTTTACCAGAGCGTGGGAGGCAATGCCGAGGTACCGGCTGATGCAGTACCCCTTCAAGAGTTGGTTGTACCGCATTGCGCACAATCTGGTGGCCGACTACCACCGTAAGCGAAAACCACTCCCCCTTCCCGACCCCGACCTGTACAGTGGCAAGGCCACCTCTCCTGGAACCGAGAAGAGGGTCGAGCATGAGCAGGACGTAGCAGCGCTGGCTACCGCTGTGCAGAGATTGAACGGTGTGGAGCAAGAGGTCATCATTCTGCGCTTTGTTGAGGGCCTGTCACACCGGGAAGTGGCGGAGATCATCGGCAAGAGCGAAGGGGCCTCCCGCACGATACAACACCGGGCTTTGGCCAGGCTCGGTGAATACCTGAGGCTTTGAACCGGACTCATGTCTGAACATTTGAGCGATTTGGATACTATCCTCGACCGGTGTCTTGACGCCATCGAGACACGGGGCCTGTCGGTTGAGGATTGCCTGGCGCAGTACCCATCGTACCGCGAACATCTGGAGCCTCTCCTGTGGACGGCTGAGCGCCTGCGCCGTGCTCGCGCTGTACGGCCGTCTGCAGCGTTCCGGCAGCAGGCTTCCGCGCGCCTGCGGGCCCGTTTGCAGCACAGTCGCCGCCCACCTTCCCGGTCGGCGGTGAGGGTGTCTTCCTCGCGGTGGCCCGCGTTTCCCTACAGACGCTGGCGGTTCGCGCCCCGGGCGGTTGTGGTGGCTGTGCTCGTGACCCTGGCTCTGGGCGCGACGGGGGTGGCCTACGCTGCCGACGACTCGCTGCCGGGGGATCCCCTCTACGGCGTAGACCGGGCCGTAGAGCAGGTTCGCCTTGACATGGCCTCCCCGGAGAAGGCCGTCACCCTCCGCCTGGAGTTCGCCGGTGAGCGCCTGCTGGAGGCCGAAGAGCTGGCAGCCAGGGGCGATACCACTCATCTTGAAGAAGCTCTGGATAACTATGATCAACTCGTCTCGGAAGTAGCGCGGATGGTTGACTCAGGCGAGATCGCAGACGACGCAGCCCTGGCGGCACTGGTGGATGACACACTTTCAACCCATCAGATCCAATTGACCACCCTGCTGGAAAAAGTCCCTGAACAGGCCCAGGACGGCATCACGAAGGCCATTGAGGCCTCTCAAAACGGGGTGGAGCGCGCGATGGAGGCTGTCCAGTGCGGTGGTAAGCCGGAAGACACGCCCGGCGGAAAGCCCGAAGACGAGCCTGGGGACGAGACTGAGGACAAGTCCACTGGCAAACCCGAAGACACACCCGGCGGGAAGCCTGAAGAC